>LQPB01000090.1 GCA_002102225.1 Mycobacterium interjectum | reverse complement strand
GTCCCCGAGCCGTGTGTCGGTGCCGACCGTGGAGGCGCCACCGGAGCCCCCGCCGCCGGTGCACACACCGCAGTTCGTTCCGCCCAGCCCGCCGCCCCCCACCACGATCGCGGTGCAGACCCCGAAGCTCACTCCGGGACAGGGGGCGTCGCGAAACGCCGCGGTCGTGACGCCGCCGAAGGGGCTCGATGTGCCACCGCAAGCGGTCGCGGAGGCCAAGGCCGCACCGGTGACGCGGATCAACCCCGCCAGCCCGCTCGAGCCGCCCAGCCGGGTGTACGACTTCCCTCAGCAGGTGCAGAACGTGGTCGACGCCCACCGCGGCAACGTCGACCTGATCAAGGCCGACAACCAGGAGCTGGTTCGCCCCCGGCATTGGGACTACGTCGACTACGACGACAACCACCGCCCGGTTCTGTACAACCCGCTCAGTGAGGCGATGACCTTCCGGTACTTCTACGACGGCGGCTACCGGGAGGCGTTCGTGCCGGCCGGTGGGCGGATCGTGATCGATGTCGCCACCGTTGGTCTGGTCCCGTTCACCGCGGTCGGTGAGAGCCACGTGGCGTCGGGCAGCTTCTACGGCGGCGCCTCGATACCGCCGGCGGGTTCGGACGGCCCGCCGCCGCCGACGTACACCCCGCCGGCGCCCCCGGACGTCTACGAACACGTCTCCGCCCTCGTCGCCGCCGACAACCAGACGGTGGAGGTCGGCCAGGTGCAGGTGGTGGGCCACGACGACAGCCAACCCGCCGGCAGCCAGGACACCTTCCTGCTCGACGACTCCACGCTGGCCTGGGGTCAGGTGAACGATCCCAGCAGCGCCGCGCAGATCAGGGTCACCAAGACCCAATCGTTACCGGCGGCCGGCCCGACCGACAACGGCAGCTTCCTGGTTTCGCTGACGGGTCTCAAGGAACCCTCCCCGCCGGCCGCCCCCTGGTGGCCCTCGGCGCTGAGCTACACGGGGCTGGTGATCGGGGCGGGCGTGATCGCGTGGGCGATCGGTCGTCCGAGACGCCGCGAGGATCTGGCCGCCGCAGACCCTAGGGGTGATTGACGCAGAACGCCACGCACATGGCGTCGACGGGGATGGGCACCCATTGCGTTTGCCCGTCCGCCTGGCGCGCGCAGTAGATCGGGCCGGGGTTGCCCCACACCTTCGCGCCTTCGGGCGCGCATGGCTTGCCGAGATCGGTATCGGCGTGCGCCGGGCTCCCGAGGAGGACCGCGATGGGGGCGATCGCCGTCAATGCCGCCAAGCCGATGAACCTCGGTGCTCTCATGATCCGCGCCTTCCTCGACAACATCCGCTACGTCTCCATCGAGCTTAACGGCTTGGTCCGGCGAGCGTCCGCCAGAGGAACGAGTAGCTGAGCGCCGACTTGAACGCGATCTGCTCGTTGTCGGCCGCGCCGGCGTGGCCGCCCTCGATGTTCTCGTAGTACCAGACCTCATGGCCGGCGGCCTGTAGGGCGGCCGTCATCTTGCGGGCGTGGCCCGGATGGACCCGGTCGTCGCGGGTGGAGGTGGTCATCAGCACGGGCGGGTAGCGCCGGGTCGCCGAAACATTCTGGTACGGCGAGTATTCGGAGATGAACGCCCAGTCGTCGGGGTTGTCCGGGTCGCCGTACTCGGCCATCCACGACGCCCCGGCCAGCAGCAGGTGGTAGCGCTTCATGTCCAGCAGCGGCACGTCGCAGACCAGCGCGCCGAACTTTTCCGGGTACTGGGTGAGCATGATGCCCATCAGCAGCCCGCCGTTGCTGCCGCCCCGCGCTCCCAGCTGCGCGACGGTGGTGATGCCGCGGTCCACCAGATCGGTTGCCACCGCGGCGAAGTCCTCGGCGACCTTGTGCCGGTTCTCGCGCATCGCCTGGGTGTGCCAGCCGGGCCCGTACTCGCCGCCGCCGCGGATGTTGGCCAGCACGTAGGTGCCGCCGCGCGCCAGCCACAGCCGGCCCAGCACGCCGCTGTAGGCCGGCGTGTTGGCGGATTCGAATCCCCCGTAGCCGCTCAGCAGGGTGGGCCCCGGGCCGTCGGTGTCGGCGCGCCGCACGACAAAGTACGGAACCGCCGTACCATCCGCCGATGCGACGAAATGCTGAGCCACCGAGAGCTTTTCGGCGTCGAAGAACGCCGGGGCGGATTTGATCGGCTCGAGCCGCGTGCCGGCGGCGCCGCGCAGCAGCCGGGAGGGCGTGACGAATCCGCTGGAATCGAGGAAGAATTCGTCACCGGTGTCGTCGGCGGCGACGACGACGGTGTTGGTGGCGGCCGGGATGCCCGCGACCGGTTCGCGCCGCCACTTGCCCGGCGTCACGATCTCCACGCGGCTGGCCACATCGGCGAGCGTCACGATCAGCAGGCGGTCCTTCGTCCAGGCGTAGTGATTCAGGGCCGTGTGCGCGTCGGGTTCGAACACCACGGTCAGTTCGGCTGTGCCGGCCAGGAATTCGTCGTAGTCGGCGGCCAGCAGCGAGCCCGCGGTGTAGGTTGCGCTGCCGGTATACCAATCGGTGCGCAGCTCGATGAGGATCCACTCGCGGTGAATCGACAGGGTCGCGTCGGTGGGCGCGTCGATGCGGATCAGCTCCGGGCCGCGCAGCTCGTAGAGCTCCTCGTTCCAGAAGTCGAGCGCTCGGCCCAGAAAGGTCCGCTCGAAGCCGGGCGTGCGGTCCGCGGCCGCGGAGACGCTGACGTCGGAGCGGGCGCCCTCGAAGACGAATTCGGCCTCGGTCAACGGGGTGCCCCGGCGCCATCGCTTGACGACGCGCGGGTAGCCGGAGTCGGTGAGGGAGCCGTCTCCGAAGTCGGTGCCGACCAGCACGGTGTCCGGATCGGCCCAGGCGATCTGAGACTTGGCCTCGGGCAGCTCGAACCCGTCGGCGACGAATTCGCGTGTGGCCATGTCGAATTCGCGCACGATCGAGGCGTCGGAGCCGCCGCGGGAGAGGCGGATCAGGGCGCGGGTGTGGTCGGGTTCGATGACCCCGGCGCCCGCCCACACCCAATTCGTGTCGTCGGTTCGACCCAGCTCGTCGATGTCGATGAGCACATCCCAGTCCGGGGAGTCGCCGCGGTAGCTGTCCAGCGTGGTGCGCCGCCACAGCCCCCGCGGGTTGGCGGCGTCGCGCCAGAAGTTGTAGAGGTGCTCGCCGCGGCGCACCACATACGGAATCCGGGCGTCGGTGTCGAGCACCTCGAGCGCCTCGGCGCGCATCCGCTCGAACTGCGCGCCGCCAAACTTCGCCAGGGTGGGTTCGTTATGGGCCCGCACCCAGTCCAGCGCGTCGTCGGCGGTGATGTCCTCTAGCCACAGGTAAGGGTCTTCAGGCGTCATGGGAGCCATTCTGGCCCCGGCGGTAGTGTGAGGTGTATTACACGAGGCCGAGAACGAGGAGGCGGGCAGATGACTGTTTTCGCACGTCCGGGGTCTGCCGGGGCGTTGATGGCGTACGAATCCCGGTACGGGAACTTCATCGGCGGCCAGTGGGTCGCGCCGGTGGGTGGCCGCTATTTCGAAAACCCGACGCCGGTGACCGGCCAGACGTTCTGCGAGGTGCCCCGCTCCGACGAGGCCGACGTCGACAAGGCGCTCGACGCCGCGCACGCGGCGGCCCCGGCGTGGGGCAAGACCGCGCCCGCCGAGCGGGCGGCGATCCTCAACAAGATCGCCGACCGGATCGAGGAGAACAAGGCCGCGCTGGCGGTGGCCGAGGTCTGGGACAACGGCAAGCCGGTCCGCGAGGCGCTGGCCGCCGACATCCCGCTGGCCGCCGACCATTTCCGGTACTTCGCCGCGGCGATCCGCGCGCAGGAGGGCTCGCTGTCGCAGATCGACGAGGAGACCGTCGCGTACCACTTCCACGAGCCGCTCGGGGTGGTGGGGCAGATCATCCCGTGGAACTTCCCCATCCTGATGGCCGCCTGGAAGATGGCGCCGGCGTTGGCGGCCGGCAACGCGGTGGTGCTCAAGCCCGCCGAGCAGACGCCGGCGTCGGTGCTGTATCTGATGTCGCTGATCGGCGATCTGCTGCCGGCGGGAGTTGTCAACGTCGTCAACGGGTTCGGGGCCGAGGCCGGCAAGCCGCTGGCGTCGAGCAACCGGATCGCCAAGATCGCGTTCACCGGGGAGACCACCACCGGGCGGCTCATCATGCAGTACGCCTCGCAGAACCTGATCCCGGTGACCCTGGAGCTCGGCGGCAAGAGCCCCAACGTCTTCTTCTCCGACGTGCTGGCCCGGGTCGACGACTTCCAGGACAAGGCGCTGGAGGGCTTCACCATGTTCGCCCTCAATCAGGGCGAGGTGTGCACCTGCCCGTCGCGCAGCCTGATCCAGGCCGACATCTATGACGAGTTCCTGGAGCTGGCCGCGATCCGCACCAAGGCGGTGCGCCAAGGCGACCCGCTGGACATCCAGACGATGCTGGGCTCGCAGGCCTCCAACGACCAGCTGGAAAAGATCCTGTCCTACATCGAAATCGGCAAGGGCGAGGGCGCCAAGATCATCACCGGCGGCGAGCGCGCCGAACTGGGCGGCGACCTGTCCGGCGGCTACTACATGCAGCCGACGATCTTCGCCGGCACCAACAAGATGCGGATCTTCCAGGAGGAGATCTTCGGACCGGTGGTGGCGGTGACGTCGTTCTCCGACTACGACGACGCGATCTCGATCGCCAACGACACCCTCTACGGGCTGGGCGCGGGGGTATGGAGCCGCGACGGCAACACCGCCTACCGGGCCGGGCGCGACATCCAGGCGGGCCGGGTGTGGGTCAACTGCTACCACGCCTATCCCGCGCACGCCGCGTTCGGTGGCTACAAGCAGTCCGGCATTGGCCGCGAGAACCACAAGATGATGCTCGACCACTATCAGCAGACCAAGAACCTGCTGGTGTCCTACTCGGAGAAGGCGCAGGGATTCTTCTGATGACCACCGGAGTGGTCGTGACCCCCGCGGCCGCCGAGCTGCTGGAGTCGTTGCAGGAGCGCCACGGTCCGGTGATGTTCCACCAGTCCGGCGGCTGCTGCGACGGGTCGTCGCCGATGTGCTACCCGAGTGGCGACTTCCTGGTGGGCGACCGCGACGTGTTGCTCGGCGTCCTCGATGTCGGGGACGGGGTGCCGGTGTGGATTTCGGGCCCGCAGTACGAGGTCTGGAAGCACACCCAGCTCGTGATCGACGTGGTGCCGGGACGCGGCGGCGGGTTCAGCCTCGAGGCGCCCGACGGCGTGCGGTTTCTCAGCCGCGGGCGCGTCTTCACCGACGAGGAGAACGCCGCGCTGCGGGGCGCGGGGGTCATCACCGGGGCCGCGTACGAGCGCGGCGAGCGCCCGTCGGAGCGCGGCCGGGTGGTGGCGCTCGACGACGCGTCCACGCCGGAAACATGCGGGCCCGGCGGTCGATGACCGCGCTAACCTCGTCAGCGTGATCCCGCTACCACGTCCTTGGGTGCTGGCCAGCGCCATGCTGATCGGCTGCGCGGTCGGATTGTTGGCCGGGGTCGCGCTCACCGTGCTGGTCCATGCCAGGGTGCGCCCCGACGTCGTCATCGCGCTGGTGCTCGGGATCCCCACCGTGACCGGGCTGCTGACGATCCTGTTTTCCGGGCGCCGCTGGGTGACCATGCTGGGCGCGTCCGTCCTGTCGCTCGCGCCGGGCTGGTTCGGTGCCCTCGTCGCCCTGCAGGTGGCCTCCGGTGGCTGACGACGAGGACCCCGGAACGCAGGCGTTCGTGCCGGACTTCGACGAAGACACCGGCACCCAGTCGTTCGTCCCGAACTTCGACGACGAGGACGACGACACCGGCGCGCAGCCGGCGGCGAAGGAGCCCGAGCGGCCCGACGAGCCCGAGCCGCCCGCGGCGGCCGAGACGGCCGAGGGCGAAGCGGGCGGCGTGCCGGTGCAGCCGGTCACCGTTCCCGGTCGCTACCTGTACCTGAAGTGGTGGCAGCTGGTCCTGGTGCTGTTCGGCGTGTGGACGGTGTCGGCCGTGGTGGGGCTGGGGCTGTTCTACTGGTGGTATCACTCGAGCGACAAGACGGCCACGGCGTTCGCGGTCCTGGTGTACGTGGTGGCGTGCGCCGTGGGCGGCGTGATGCTGGCGATGGCGCAGGGCCGGGCTCTGCTCTCGGCGCTGTCGCTCGCGGTGATGTCGGGGCCGTTCGCGTCCGTCGCGGCCGCCGCGCCCCTGTACGGCTACTACTTCTGCGAGCACACGGGCCACTGCCTGGTCGGCGTGATTCCCTACTAGGCCCCGGCTCGCGTGCTCAGGGCCCACACTCGGCGTCCCAGGGGGAGGCGCGCCCCACTAGGGTGGGGCTCGTGACTCACTATGACGTCGTCGTCCTCGGTGCCGGCCCCGGCGGATATGTCGCCGCCATTCGCGCCGCGCAGCTCGGCCTGAACACCGCAATCGTCGAGTCGAAGTATTGGGGCGGGGTCTGCCTCAACGTCGGCTGCATTCCGTCCAAGGCGCTGCTGCGCAACGCCGAGCTCGTTCACATCTTCACCAAAGAGGCCAAGACCTTTGGGATCGGCGGCGAGGCGACGTTCGACTACGGCATCGCGTTCGACCGCAGCCGCAAGGTGGCCGAGGGCCGCGTCGCCGGCGTGCACTTCCTGATGAAGAAGAACAAGATCACCGAGATTCACGGGTACGGCAGGTTCACCGACGCCCACACGCTGTCCGTCGACCTCAACGACGGGGGCACCGACACGGTCACGTTCGACAACGTCATCATCGCCACCGGCAGCAGCACGCGGCTGGTTCCGGGGACGTCGCTGTCGGCCAACGTGGTGACCTACGAGGAACAGATCCTGTCCCGGGAGCTGCCGGAGTCGATCATCATCGCCGGGGCCGGGGCGATCGGCATGGAGTTCGGCTACGTGCTGAAGAACTACGGGGTGGACGTGACCATCGTGGAGTTCCTGCCGCGCGCGCTGCCCAACGAGGACGCCGAGGTGTCCAAGGAGATCGAGAAACAGTTCAAGAAGCTGGGCATCAAGATCCTCACCGGAACCAAGGTCGAGTCCATCAACGACAACGGCGCCGAGGTGACGGTCGCTATCAGCAAGGACGGTAACGCCGAGGAGCTCAAGGCCGCGAAGGTGTTGCAGGCCATCGGGTTTGCCCCCAACGTCGAGGGCTACGGGCTGGAGGCGGCCGGGGTCGCGCTGACCGAGCGCAAGGCGATCGGCATCACCGACTACATGCGCACCAACGTCGACCACATCTACGCGATCGGCGACGTCACCGGGCGGCTGATGCTGGCCCACGTCGCCGAGGCGATGGGCGTGGTGGCGGCCGAAACCATCGCCGGCGCAGAGACTTTGGCCCTCGGCGACTATCGCATGCTGCCGCGCGCGACGTTCTGCCAGCCGCAGGTCGCCAGCTTCGGGCTCACCGAGGAGCAGGCCCGCGACGAGGGCTACGACGTCGTGGTGGCCAAGTTCCCGTTCACCGCCAACGGCAAGGCCCACGGCCTGGGCGACCCCAGCGGTTTCGTCAAGCTGGTCGCCGACGGCAAGTACGGCGAGCTGCTGGGCGGGCACCTGATCGGCCACGACGTGTCCGAGCTGTTGCCGGAGCTGACGCTGGCGCAGAAGTGGGACCTGACCGCCACCGAGCTGGCCCGCAACGTGCACACCCACCCGACCATGTCGGAGGCCCTGCAGGAATGCTTCCACGGCCTAACCGGCCACATGATCAACTTCTGAGTCAATGATTCGCAGCGACACCGTAATTGGCGTCATCGGTGGCGTCGCCACCGGTTATGTGCTGTGGCTGGTGGCCTTTTCGATCGCCGACGACAACGCGGCGGTGGGCCAGTGGGCCCCCACGGTATTGCTGCTGTCGCTCGCGCTGGCCGTGTGCGCCACCCTGTGGGCGTCGCTGCAGCGCCGGCGCAAAAAGTACGCCTGGTCGGCGTTCGGCTTCGGCCTGCCCCTGCTGCCGGTGGCGCTGACGCTGGCCGTGCTGGCCGACGTCTACTTCTAGCTCGGCCTGTCCAACGGGATGGCCAGCGCCGACATGGTCGCGGCCAGGCCGTCGTATTGGCTTGCCAGCAAGCAGAATTCGATGAGCTGACGCCGATCCAGGTGCGTCGCCAGCTGCTGCCAGGTGTCGTCGGTGACGGTGCGCTGCGTGAGGAACTCGTCGGTGGCCGCCAGCAGCGCCTGCTGCCGCACGGTCAGGCGCGCCTCGACGCGGTCCAGCGTCTCGGGCCAGGCGAAGATCGCGGCCTGCAAATCGTCGTCCAGGCCCTGATTTCGCGCCATCCCGCGATGGTGCTGCAGCTCGTATTCGCAACCGCGCACGTGCGCGACCCGCAGAATCACCAACTCGGTGTCGATCGCCGGCAGCCGGCCCCGCAGCAGCCGCCCGCTGTACATCGACCAGGTCCAGAACAGTGCCCGGCGCTGGCCCAGCGTGGTGAACAGATGCATCTCCGGAACCCGCATCCTGCGCGCGGCGGCCTTCGCCATCACCCAGTTGATCGGACCCAGTTCCCGGAACCGGCCCGACGGGATGCGACCGCCCTGATTCCCGGTCACGGTTGCTTCACCAGGTACGGCGAGACGGTGCTGCGGTGCTCGTCGAGATCGAGCGCGCGCCCCAGCGCCGGGAACGCCCGCTGCGGGCAGTTGTCGCGTTCGCAGACACGGCAGCCCGCGCCGATCGGTGTGGCGATATCCCCGGACAAGTCGAGTCCTTCCGAGTAGACGAGCCGATGAGCGTGGCGCAGCTCGCAGCCCAGCCCGATCGCGAAGGTTTTACCGGGCTGACCATACCGCGCGGCGCGCCGCTCCACGGTGCGGGCCACCCACATGTAGTTGCGCCCGTCGGGCATCTGGGCGATCTGCACCAGGATCTTTCCCGGATTGGCGAACGTTTCGTAAACGTTCCACAACGGGCACGTCCCGCCGCTGGACGAGAAATGGAAACCGGTGGCGGACTGGCGTTTTGACATGTTGCCGGCCCGGTCCACCCGGACGAACGAGAACGGCACCCCGCGCATCGTCGGCCGCTGCAACGTCGAAAGCCGGTGCGCGATGGTCTCGTAACTGACCGAGTAGAACGACGACAACCGCTCGACGTCGTAGCGGAAGTTCTCGGCGACGTCGTGGAACTGGCGATAGGGCAGCACCGCGGCCGCGGCGAAGTAATTGGCCAGGCCCAGCCGGGCCAGGGTGTGCGACTCGTCGCTGGTGAACTTGCCCTCGGCGACCAGGCTGTCGATCAGGTCGCCGAACTCGAGATAGGCCAGTTCGGCGGCCAGCTTGAACACCTGCTGACCCGAGGACAGGTGGTTGCTGATCTCCAGCGTCTTGCTGTGCGGGTCGAAGCGGTGCAGGACGGTGTCGCCGAGGTCGATGCGCCGGGTGATGTGCACGCCGTGCACCTCGGTGAGCCGGCGGGTCAATTCGCGGGCGAGGTCGCCGTGGTGCAACCGCATCTTGATGGTGAGGTCCTCGGCGGCGGTGTCCAGCTCGTGCAGGTAGTTCTGGCGTTGGTAGAAGTAGTCGCGCACCTCCTCGTGGGGCATGGTGATCGACCCGCTGCCGCTGCCGTCGGAGTAGCGCTCCTCGGTGGCGGCGGCCAGTTGCGCGGTGGTGATCCGGTAGCGCCGGTGCAGGTTGACCACGGCGCGGGCCAGGACGGGATGAGCGCTGACCATCTCGGCCACCTCGGTGGGCTCGACGTCGATGTCCAGGTCGCGGTCCATGGTCACCTCGCGCAGCTCGGCGACCAGCCGGGTGTCGTCCTGCGAGGCGAAGAAGGTGGCGTCCACCCCGAACACCTCGGTGATGCGGAGCAGCACGGCCACCGTCAGGGGGCGGACGTCGTGCTCGATCTGGTTGAGGTAGCTCGGCGAGATCTCCAGCATCTGGGCCAGCGCCGCCTGAGAAAACCCGCGCTCGTTGCGGAGCTGGCGAACGCGGGAGCCGACGAAGGTTTTGGCCACCTAAGAAGGGTACCGGGCGCTGCAAAGGGGCGGTTCGCAGAGTTGGCACGGCGGCACGATCGGTCACGATTGGCGTTTGGAAGACGCGATTTGGCATCATTCGCAGCGGGGGCCGGGGTTAACCTGGGATACCGACACGGAGGGAACGGGGAGACAAGCCGTGAGCCTGGACAAAATAATGATGCCGGTGCCCGACGGCCATCCCGACGTATTCGGACGCGAATGGCCGTTGCGGGTGGGCGACATCGACCGCACCGGCCGGCTGCGCCTGGACGCCGCATGCAGGCACATCCAGGACATCGGCCAGGACCAGCTGCGCGAGATGGGCTTCGAGGAAACCCATCCACTGTGGATCGTGCGGCGCACGATGGTGGACCTGATCCGCCCGATCGAGTTCCAGGACATGCTGCGGTGTCGGCGCTGGTGTTCGGGGACGTCGAACCGGTGGTGCGAGATGCGGGTCCGCATCGACGGGCGCAAGGGCGGGCTGATCGAATCCGAGGCGTTCTGGATCAACATCAACAGGGAAACCCAGATGCCGTCGCGCATCGCCGACGACTTCCTGGCGGGCCTGCACAAGACGACGTCGGTCAATCGCCTGAAGTGGAAGGGCTACCTGAAGCCCGGCAGCCGTGACGACGCCACCGAGATCCACGAGTTCCCGGTCCGGGTGACCGACATCGACCTGTTCGACCACATGAACAACGCGGTGTATTGGAGCGTGATCGAGGACTACCTGGCCTCGCACCCCGAGCTGTTGCAGGGGCCGCTGCGCACCACGATCGAGCACGAGGCGCCGGTCGCGCTGGGCGACAAGCTGGAGATCATCTCGCACGTCCACCCGGCCGGCTCGACGGACCAGTTCGGTCCCGGCGTGGCCGACCGGCCTGTTACAACGCTCACATACGCCGTCGGCGACGAGACGAAAGCCGTCGCCGCCCTCTTCGCTCTCTAGGAAAACCGCCGGCGCGTCGATTTCCCATCTGACCTGCGTGGATAGGGTTACTGACGGGTAGCTTCTGAAACGGTTCAGTTAACGGCCATCTTCACAAGATTTGCAAAATCGAGTGGAGTCGTTGCCGAAATTGGCAAATGAAACGGGTGGACCTGCGGGAACAAGCTGTGCCATCGTCGAGTTAGCACGCCAGTGAAGTTGAGCCACTAGCTACCGCCCGACGGCGGTTGGCGTGGACGTTAGCGATTAGCAAAGAACCGTTAAGGAGTAAGCCCAATGTCTGTCGTTGGCACCCCCAAGAGCGCCGAGCAGATCCAGCACGACTGGGACACCAACCCGCGGTGGAAGGGCGTCACGCGCACCTACACCGCCGAGGACGTCGTCGCGCTGCAAGGCACCGTCGTCGAGGAGTACACGCTGGCCCGCCGTGGCGCGGAGGTGTTGTGGGAGGAGCTGCACGACCTGGAGTGGGTCAACGCGCTGGGTGCGCTGACCGGCAACCAGGCCGTCCAGCAGGTGCGCGCCGGCCTGAAGGCCATCTACCTGTCCGGGTGGCAGGTCGCCGGTGACGCCAATCTGTCCGGCCACACCTACCCCGACCAGAGCCTGTACCCGGCCAACTCGGTGCCGCAGGTGGTCCGCCGGATCAACAACGCGCTGCTGCGCGCCGACCAGATCGCCAAGGTCGAGGGCGACCGATCCGTGGAGAACTGGCTGGCGCCGATCGTCGCCGACGGCGAGGCCGGCTTCGGTGGGGCGCTCAACGTCTTCGAACTGCAGAAGGCGATGATCGCCGCCGGTGTCGCCGGTTCGCACTGGGAGGACCAGCTGGCCTCGGAGAAGAAGTGCGGTCACCTGGGTGGCAAGGTGCTGATCCCGACCCAGCAGCACATCCGCACGCTGACTTCGGCCCGCCTGGCCGCCGACGTCTGCGGCGTCCCCACCGTGGTGATCGCGCGCACCGACGCCGAGGCGGCCACGCTCATCACGTCCGACGTCGACGAGCGCGACCAGCCGTTCATCACCGGCGAGCGCACCCGCGAAGGCTTCTACCGGACCAAGAACGGCATCGAGCCCTGCATCGCGCGGGCGAAGGCCTACGCCCCGTTCGCCGACCTGATCTGGATGGAGACCGGCACCCCGGACCTCGAGCTGGCGCGCAAGTTCTCCGAGTCGGTCAAGGCGGAGTACCCCGACCAGATGTTGGCGTACAACTGCTCACCGTCGTTCAACTGGCGCAAGCACCTGGACGACGGGACCATCGCGAAGTTCCAAAAGGAGCTTGCCGCAATGGGATTCAAGTTCCAGTTCATCACGCTGGCCGGCTTCCACGCGCTGAACTACTCGATGTTCGACCTGGCCTACGGCTACGCCCGCAACCAGATGAGCGCCTATGTCGAGTTGCAGGAGCGCGAGTTCGCCGCCGAGGAGCGGGGCTACACCGCGACCAAGCACCAGCGCGAGGTCGGCGCCGGTTACTTCGACCGGATCGCCACCACGGTCGACCCCACCTCGTCGACCACCGCGCTGACCGGTTCGACCGAAGAGGGTCAGTTCCACTAACCTTCAGCGGTGTTCGCCGGGCCCCGCCCGGCCGAGCAGACGCAGAGTCGCACTCCTGCAGCCCAGTTGATGCGATTCTGCGTCTGCTCGCGCATATAAGGAGGAGCAATGGCAGCGATCCAACGGGTGGGAGTCGTCGGTGCCGGGCAGATGGGCTCCGGCATCGCCGAGGTCGCCGTTCGCGCCGGCGTCGACGTGACCGTGTTCGAGACCACCGAGCCGCTGATCACGGCGGGACGCAACCGCATCGTGAAGTCGCTGGAGCGCGGCGTCAGCGCCGGCAAGGTGACCGAGCGGGAGCGTGATCGCGCGCTGAGCAAGCTCACCTTCACCACCGACATGAAGGACCTGGCCGACCGGCAGCTGGTGATCGAGGCCATCATCGAGGACGACGCGGTCAAGGCGCAGGTGTTCGCCGACCTGGACCGGGTGGTCACCGATCCCGACGCGGTCCTGGCGTCCAACACCTCGAGCATCCCGATCATGAAGATCGCCGCGGCCACCAAGAACCCGCAACGCGTGCTGGGCCTGCACTTCTTCAATCCGGTCCCGGTGCTGCCGCTGGTCGAGTTGGTGTGCACGCTGGTCACCGACGAGGCCGCCGCCGCGCGCACCGAGGAGTTCGCCGGCGCCGTGCTGGGCAAGCAGGTGGTGCGCTGCTCCGACCGGTCCGGTTTCGTGGTGAACGCGCTGCTGGTGCCCTATCTGCTGTCGGCGATCCGGATGGTGGAGGCCGGCTTCGCCAGCGTCGAAGACGTCGACAAGGCGGTGGTCGCCGGGCTGTCGCACCCGATGGGCCCGCTGCGGCTGTCCGATCTCGTCGGCCTGGACACGCTCAAGCTGATCGCGGACAAAATGTTCGAGGAATTCAAAGAACCGCAATACGGCCCGCCGCCGTTGCTGCTGCGCATGGTCGAGGCGGGCCGGTTGGGCAAAAAATCGGGCCAGGGTTTTTACTCGTACTAATTGATGGGTTCAACTAGCAGGTGTTGACCTAATCCGATATCATCCTCGCGTTCAACAAACGAGAGGATATCGGGCATCCATGACCGCGTTGAGGCCGTATTACGAAGAGTCGCAATCGATTTACGACCTTTCGGATGAATTTTTCGCGCTCTTCCTAGACTCGACGATGGGCTACACGTGCGCCTATTTCGAGCGCGACGATATGACGCTCGAGGAGGCGCAGAACGCCAAATTCGACCTCGCGCTGGGCAAGCTGAACCTCGAACCCGGGATGACGTTGCTCGACATCGGCTGCGGGTGGGGCGGAGCGCTGCAACGGGCGATCGAGAAGTTTGACGTCAATGTCATCGGAATCACCCTCAGCCGCAACCAGTTCGAGTACAGCAAGGCCCGGTTGGCCGGGCTGCAGACCGAGCGCAACATCGAGATCCGACTGCAGGGCTGGGAGGAGTTCGACGACAAAGTCGATCGGGTCGTCACCATCGGCGCCTTCGAAGCGTTCAAGGCGGAACGCTGGCCCGCATTTTTCGAACGCGCCTACGACATTCTTCCCGACGACGGCCGAATGTTGCTGCACACGATTCTCGGGCACTCGCAAAAACAGATGCACGAGCGCGGCATCTCGCTGACCATGCGGGACATTCGATTCACGCGCTTCATCTACACGGAAATTTTCCCGGGCGGACAGTTGCCGGCGGAGGAAGACATCGCGCAGTTGGCGCCGGCGGCCGGATTCACCATCGAAAAGGTTCAATTGCTCCGCGAGCACTACGCGCGCACGCTGAATATCTGGGCGGCCAATTTAGAGGCCAACCGCGAAAAGGCGATCGCCATCCAGTCCGAAGAGGTCTATGACCGCTATATGCACTATTTGACGGGGTGCGAGAACTTCTTCCTCAAGGGCATCAGCAACGTCGGCCAGTTCACGCTGGCGAAGTAGCGCCCAAGGTTCGGTTATTTCTCACACGTGAACTGGTTGACGTCGGTGTAGCCCTGGCGGAACAGCTTGGCGCACCCGGTCAGGTACTTCATGTAGCGGTCGTAGACCTCTTGGGACTGGATGGCGACGGCCTGGTCCCGGTTGGCCTCCAGCGCGGTGGCCCACGTTTCCAGGGTCCTCGCGTAGTGGAGGCGCAGCGACTGGATGCGCGTGAGCTTGAAGCCGGCCTCCTCCGCGTGCTCCTCGACCGACGGGATCGTCGGCAGCCAGCCGCCCGGGAAGATCTCGGCCAGGATGAACTGGGTGAAGTGAACGACCTCGTGGGTCAGCGGGTTGCCCTGCGCCCTGGCCTCTTTGAAGGTCGGCCGTGTGATGGTGTGCAGCATCATGACGCCGTCGGCCGGCAGCACCCGGTAGGCCATCTTGAAGAAGTGGCCCCAGCGCTGGCGGCCGAAGTGTTCGAAGGCGCCGATCGAGACGATGCGGTCGACCGGCTCGTCGAACTTCTCCCAGCCCTCCAGCAGCACCCGTGCCGAGCGCTTCGTGTCCATCTCGTCGAACATCTTCTGCACGTGGTCGGCCTGGTTCTCCGACAGCGTCAGGCCGACGACGTTGACGTCGTACTTCTCGATGGCGCGGCGCATGGTGGCGCCCCAGCCGCAGCCGACGTCGAGCAGCGTCATTCCCGGCTCGAGCCCGAGCTTCCCCAGCGACAGGTCGATCTTGGCGAGCTGGGCTTCCTCAAGCGTCATGTCGTCGCGCTCGAAGTAGGCGCAGCTGTACGTCTGGGTGGGGTCCAGGAAGAGCCGGAAGAAGTCGTCGGAAAGATCGTAGTGCGCTTGCACGTTCCCGAAATGCGGCGTGAGCTGCACAGACATGAGGAATTAAGCCTTTCTGTATCTCGGGTCCCAGGCTTCCTTCGCGCCCGAGCGCCCGGTTCACCCCCGATGCATCCCCTGCATGCTAGCCGTTAAGGCTGTCCGAGTCGCATTTCAACGGTTGGCTCTACGTCACATACCGGTCACAACACGCGCAACACGGCGCCCGCCGCCAGCCCCACCACCAGCAGCGCGCCCGCCTGGCGCACGTGCACCCACGCCAGCGCGGCGTACCACAGCGGCCACACCGGAAACTTCGGCGGCGGCTCGTCTGGCCGCGGTCGGCGGAAATACGGCCACACCTTCGCCAGCCGGGGCAGCGCCAGCGCGACGACGAGCGCCGGCCAGGGCATCGCCCCCGCCGCGACGGCCACCGCCACCAGCGCGTAGAAGCCGACCATCATGCCGAGCGTGACCGCCCGGGCGCGCGCCTCGCCGAGCAGCACGGGCAGCGTCCGGATGCCCAGCGGTGCGTCGTAGGGGATCTTGTCGATGTGCTTGCCCATCAGCACCGTCGTGCACAACAGGCCGTAGGGCAGCGAGGCCAGCACCACATCCCAGCCCACCCAGCCCACCGCGGAGTAGTAGGTGCCGCAGACCATCAGCGGACCCCACACGACGAAGACGTCGGGTTCGCCGAGGCCACGTTTCTTCAGCCGCAGCGGCGGCGCGGTGTAGGCCACGCTGAGGGCGAAGCCGGCCAGGGCGAAGCCGGCGACGGGCCAGCCGCGCGCCCACGTCAGCGTGACGAGAATCGCCAGATCGGCGACGTTGACCAGCAGGATGGCCAGCCCCAGCGTGCGGCGGCTGATGAGGCCGGACAGCACCGGGTGGGGCGCGTACAGGGCGCGCGGGTAGGTGGCGCTGTCGGTGCCGACCTGGGTGTCGTACAGGTCGTTCATCAGGTTGTTGGCGGTGTGCGCCAGCGTGATGCCGACCACGGCCAGCACCAGCCAGCGCCAGTCCAGCCCGGGTTTGCCGACCGCCAGCAGCGCCGCGACCAGGCCGGAGACCAGGGTCATCGGCAGCACCGCCGCCCGGGTGACCACCAGCCACCGCGTGACGGCGTCGACCGGGCCGTCCGGGGGCGGGTTGGTGGTGCGCAGCGCGTAGGCCCACGACCGCAGCCGTGAGCCCACGCTCACGTCAGGCATCCGGGCCCCACCTCATGGCTCTCGCGGCGGCACGATCGGCGAGGGATGCGGCTGCCCACGGAACTTCTCCAGCGACCCGCCCGCCTCGACGATCCCGCAGATCGCGCTCCAGCTCAGCATGGTCAGGTAGTCGATCAGCTCGTCGGCGCTCATCCGCGGGTCGGAGATCCAGGAGTGGGTGGCCAGCTGCACGCCGCCGACCATGATGTAGGACCACGTTTCCACCCCCCCGGTGTCCATGCCGGCCTCCTGCATGCGGCGGCGCAGCATCATCGCGAGCATGCGGGCGATGATTCGCTCCGAGTCCGCGATCACCTTGCTCTTGGTCGGCGAGCTGTTGGCCATCACGAAGCGATACGGCTCCGGTTCGTCCGCGACGGTTTCGACGTACACGCGGATGATCTCGCGGGTCAGGTCGAAGCCGTCCAGGTTGGAGGTCAGCGCGCCCGCCATGTTCGGGATCAGCGTCGACTGCGCGAAACGCATCAGCACCGCGGTCGTCAGGTCGTTCTTGTCGACGAAGTAGCGATACAGCACGGTTTTGGACACGCCGATCTCCGCGGCGATTTCGTCCATGCTCAAAAAGCGGCCGTGCCGGCGGA
This sequence comes from Mycobacterium interjectum, assembly GCA_002102225.1. GTDB lineage: Bacteria > Actinomycetota > Actinomycetes > Mycobacteriales > Mycobacteriaceae > Mycobacterium > Mycobacterium interjectum_B. The sequence continues at coordinate 339,699 of LQPB01000090.1, read as the reverse complement.
TCGCCACGATCGTGCCATCGACCAGCTCGTTGCGCCGCTCCACCTTGTGTTGGTGCCAGCGTCGCTTGCGACCATCCGTCTTCACGGTCACAGCCGGGATCCGCTCTGCCACTCTCGCCGCTTCCCACTCATCAGACGCTCCCGATACTACGGCGTGCGGGGCCGGTTTCGGCGCATGGGCCGCGTACGCGCAGGTCCGCAAGCAGGGCAGTAACACTAACTGCGCGCGGCAATACATGATGGTGTGGTGGCACACAGAGCCTCACACCCGGGAGAGGTCTCGGCCGCGCCGTCGGCGGCGCGGCCGTCCCTGGCCGAATCCTTCGCCGGGGCCGATCCGGAGGCCGACGCCGAACGGCGGGTGGCGCTGCGCCGGATGAAATTGGTCGCCCTGAGTTTCCTGGTGGGCGCGACGGGCCTGTTCCTCGCCTGCCGGTGGGCGCAGGCCCACGCCACCACGGCGGCCTGGGTCGGTTACGTCGGCGCCGCCGCGGAGGCCGGCATGGTGGGTGCGCTGGCCGACTGGTTCGCGGTCACCGCGCTGTTCAAGCACCCGCTGGGCATTCCGATTCCGCACACCGCGATCATCAAGCGCAAAAAAGACCAGCTCGGCGAGGGCCTGGGCACCTTCGTGCGGGAGAATTTCCTGTCGCCGGCGGTCGTCGAGACCAAGCTGCGGGACGCCCAGGTGCCCAGCCGGCTCGGCAAGTGGCTCTCGGAGTCCGCGCACGCCGCGCGGGTGGCCAGCGAGACGGCGACGGTGCTGCGGGTGCTCGTGGAGCTGCTGCGCGACGAGGACGTCCAGCAGGTGATCGACCGGATGATCGTGCGCCGGATCGCCGAACCGCAATGGGGTCCACCGGTGGGCCGGGTGCTGTCGACCCTGCTGGCCGAGAACCGCCAGGAGGCCCTGATCCAGCTGCTGGCCGACCGGGCGTTCCAGTGGTCGCTGAACGCCGGGGAGGTCATCCAGCGGGTGGTCGAGCGTGACTCGCCGAGCTGGTCGCCCCGCTTCATCGACCATCTCGTCGGGGACCGAATCCACCGCGAGCTGATGGATTTCACCGACAAGGTGCGCCGCAATCCCGATCACGAGTTGCGCCGTTCGGCGACGCGCTTCCTGTTCGAGTTCGCCGACGATCTGCAGAACGACGCGGAGACGATCGCGCGCGCCGAGGCGGTCAAGGAACAGCTGATGGCGCGCGACGAGATCGCCGACGCCGCGGCGACGGCGTGGCGCACGCTGAAGCGGCTGGTGCTCGAGGGCGTCGACGACCCGTCGAGCACGCTGCGCACGCGTATCGCCGACGCCGTGGTCCAGATCGGGGAGTCGCTGCGTGACGACGCCGAGCTGCGCGACAAGGTCGACAACTGGATCGTGCGGGCCGCGCAGCACCTGGTCTCCCAGTACGGGGTGGAAATCACCGCGATCATCACGGACACGATCGAGCGCTGGGACGCCGAGGAGGCCAGCCGGCGCATCGAACTGCACGTGGGGCGCGACCTGCAGTTCATCCGGATCAACGGCACCGTCGTGGGGTCGCTGGCGGGGCTGATCATCTACGCCGTCGCGCAGCTGCTTTTCTAGGGGTGCTAACAAGTGCTTGCAATAGCAAGCACTTGGCCGTACTCTTGGTCGCGTAAGGATGAGGCCCAACCCAGGGAGTACGCGATGCCGTCGGAGGAGAAGCTCTCCGCCAAGGTGACCACCGCGGCTTCCGACATCGGCAGTTTCATCCGGGATCTGCGGGAGAACGCGCAGGTCTCGGTGCGCCAACTGGCCGAGCGGTCGGGTGTCAGCAACCCTTACCTGAGCCAGGTGGAGCGCGGATTGCGGAAGCCGTCCGCCGACGTCCTGAGCCAGATCGCGAAGGCGTTGCGGGTTTCGGCCGAGGTGCTCTACGTGCGGGCCGGGATCCTCGAGCCCAGCGACAAAAGTCAGGTGCGCGACGCGATCATCACCGACACGTCGATCACCGAGCGGCAGAAGCAGATCCTGCTGGAGATCTACGCGTCATTCACCCAGCAGAACGAATCGATTTTCGAGGAGTGTCCGAGCGAATCCGACAGCGACGAGTGATCGCCCGCCACGGCGTCGGCGGCCAGCCTGCCGACGGAGGGCTTTCGTATCGCGCCAGCGGCCGCCTGAACGTATATCTGCCGGGCCGCCTGGTTACCCAGGGGAAGGGGTTTTGATGGCCGGACCTTGGGTGATGCCTGACCGCGATGCGAACTCGATCAGCCGACCCGATCGATCAGGAGGTTCCCCGGCAAGTTGAGTGCCACGTCAATACGCGGGTCTTGACCAGTCCTCTCCGACCCACCCCGAGGACACCGACGCTTGCCCCTTCTTTCCACACAGCAATCAGTAGCAATCAGTAACCCCGATAACAAAAGAAATCATGAAAGGAAACACCATGGCTGAAAACCCGAACGTCGAGGACCTGCGGGCCCCGTTGCTGGCAGCGCTGGGCGCCGCCGACCTGGCCCTGGCCACCGTCAACGAGCTGATCGCCAACATCCGCGAGCGTGCCGAAGAGACCCGCACCGAGACCCGCAGCCGGGTCGAGGAGCGCCGCGCGCGCCTGTCGAAGCTGCAGGAGGACCTGCCCGAGCAGTTCACCGAGCTGCGCGAGCGGTTCACCTCCGAGGAGCTGCGCAAGGCCGCCGAGGGCTACCTGGAGGCCGCGACCAGCCGGTACAACGAGCTGGTCGAGCGTGGCGAGTCCGCCCTGGAGCGGCTGCGCAGCCAGCGCCCCTTCGAGGACGCCTCCGCGCGCGCCGAGGGCTACGTGGACCAGGCCGTCGAGCTGACCCAGGAGGCGCTCGGCACCGTCGCATCGCAGACCCGCGCGGTCGGTGAGCGGGCGGCCAAGCTGGTCGGCATCGACCTGCCCAAGAAGGCCCCGGCCAAGAAGGCTCCGGCCAAGAAGGCGCCCGTGAAGAAGGCGGCGGCCAAGAAGGCCCCGGCCAAGAAGGCGTCCGCCAAGAAGGTCACCCAGAAGTAATTCGTGCGCCGAGCCGATGCTCGGTGCCACGACCCTCGACTCCGAGTCGCCCCCCATATGGTGCCGACCCGCTGCGCCCCGGCTCTGCCGGGCCGGCGATCGACACCAGCGGGCGACTCGGAGTCGACGTTTTGCGGGCCGCCCGCATACCCTTGATGGGTGACCCACGCCGTGACCATCGTCATGTTCGCCCTGCAGATCGCCGTCGCCCTGACGGCGGTGTACGCGTTTGTCCACGCGGCGCTGCAGCGGCCCGACGCCTATACCGCCGCAGACAAGCTGACCAAGCCGGTGTGGTTGGTGATTCTCGGCTTGGCCGTGCTGCTGACATCGCTGCTGAGTTTCGTTTTCGGCGTGCTCGGGATGGCGATCGCCGCCTGCGCGGCCGGGGTCTACCTGGTCGACGTGCGGCCCAAACTGCTGGAGATTCAGGGTAAGTCGCGCTAGCGGCATGCGGGCCCTGCTGGCCGCGCCGGCGGTGGCGGTCGCCCTGCTGACCCCCTTGGCGGTGGCGACTTCCGCTCGTGCCGACGCCACCCCCGCGCCGCCTTTCATCGACCACACCCAGTGGGCGCACTGGCGGGGCCTGCCCAGCCTGCGGGTCTTTCCGACCCCATCGGGACGGCTGGCCGCCAGGCGGCCCTTCGTCGCGGCGGACGCGGACGAGGCCTGGTCCGAGGTGCTCGCGCTGTCGCCGGACGCCGACACCGCCGGAATGCGCGCGCAGTTCGTCTGCCATTGGCAGTTCGCCGAGCTGGCGCAACCGGGCAAGACCAGCTGGAACCTGGAGCCCTGGCGCCCGGTGGTCGACGACGCGGAAATGGTGGCCACCGGATGCAACCCCGGCGGCCCGGAAGAAGCGTTCTGATGGCGGGCCACCCCACGCGGGCCCAGCTGGCGGCCCTGATCGACCACACCCTGCTCAAACCCGAGGCCACCCGGGCCGACGTGGCGGCGCTGGTCGCCGAGGCCACCGAACTGGGCGTGTACGCGGTGTGCGTCTCGCCGTCGATGGTGCCGGCCGCCCTGGAGGCGCTCGCCGCGCTGGCCGCCGATGCCCCGATGCCGGTGGCGGCGGTGGTGGGTTTCCCGTCGGGTAAGCACCTGTCGGAGATCAAGGCGCACGAGGCCGCGCGGGCCGTGGCGGGCGGCGCCGGCGAGGTCGACATGGTCATCGACATCGGTGCCGCGCTGGCCGGCGACATCCCGGCCGTGCGCTCCGACATCGAGGCGGTGCGGGCCGCGGCGCCGCGGGCCGTGCTCAAAGTCATCGTGGAGTCCGCGGTGCTGCTGGACCGGGCCGACGCGCGCACGCTCACCGACGTATGCCGCGCCGCCGAGGACGCCGGTGCCGACTTCGTCAAGACTTCCACCGGGTTTCACCCCGCGGGCGGGGCGTCCGTGCGGGCCGTCGCCCTGATGGCCGAGGCCGTCGGCGGGCGGCTGGGTGTCAAGGCCAGCGGCGGCATCCGCACCGCCGCCGACGCCCTTGCGATGGTGGACGCCGGCGCGACCCGGCTCGGGCTATCGGGAAGCCGTGCCGTGCTCGACGGGCTCAGCCAGGCCCGCTAGCGCCGTCCGACGCGTCCGGGCTCAGAGGTTGGCGAAGCAGGGGTCGTTGCTGTTGTCGTTCGGGATGCTGGCGTTCTGCGTCGAAAAGTGGCTTGTCACACCGGTATCGGTGACCTGCACGCTGTCGGCGTGGATGCCCAGCGGGTAGTTCTTGGTGAAGTTCGCGGTGAAGTCGTTCAGCGTCGACTGCACCGACTCCTTCGGCATGGTGAAGCCGAGCGCGTTGAAGCTGACGATCTGCAACTCCAACCCGTTGCCGGAGACCACCGGCTTGGCCGTGATGTTGTCGAGCATGCCCTTCAGCTCGATCGTGCCGTCCGCCGGATGGGTGGTGACGCTGTTGGTGACGAACGGACCCAGCACCGGGATCGCGTTCTGCACCGACTGCTTGATGCCGTCACTGGTCCAGCTGATGGTGGCGTCCAGCGAGCCGATGGTGCCCTTCGAGTTGGCTGTCGACTGCAGCCGGACATCGCGGATGTTGAGGTTGAGCTTCATGCCCTTGGCGTCGCGGATGTTGTTGCCGGCGGTCTGCACCGAGATGTTGGTGTAGTGCTTGGTCATCTGCTGCCACAGCATCAGCGGCGTCACGCCGAAGGAGGCGGTGGCCTGGTCCTTCACCTCGCACGCCACCGCCTGGGCCACCTTGGTATCGGCCACGTGACGGACGTACAGCTCGCCCCCGATCAGCGCCGCGATGAGCAGCGCGAACACGATGATGCAGATCAAGAGGATGGACAGCGGGTCGCGAAGGAAGCGTCGTTTTCTTTTCACCGGTGCCGGCTCTTCGTTCGGGGCGGCCAGCTTTTCCGTCGGTCCCGCGGGCGGGATGGGCGGCGGGGCGTAGCCCGCACGCTGCGGGTTGGGGTTCGCGACGCCCAACTGCTCGGTCTGGGCGGTCTGCTGGCTGGGAGCGACGGGCGGCGGGGCTTGGGCCGGGCCGCCAGTGCCGATCCGCTCGGTGGGCCGCTCGGTCGGGGGCTGGCCGAAGGGATGGTTGCCGGGACGGGCCCAGGTAGACGGGCCCTCGTTCGGTGGTCCCTGGGGGCCTTGTGGGTTCGTCACCCCACCGATTCTGCCCTATCCGTCCGAGCAAAGTCGGAGCGGTTTTGCAGCACCGCAATGGTTTCGCGGGCCTTGGCCACCTCGTCGACGTCGATGTCGGCCACGACGAGCTGCGGGTTTTCGCCGGCGGAGGCGACCACCTCGCCCAGCGGCGAGACCACCAGGCTGCCGCCCACACCCGTCGGAGCGCCCGCACCGGACCCCGACTTTGTCAGGGTGTCGCCGGGGTCGGCCTGACCGACGGCGGCGACATAGCTCATCGAATCCAGCGCCCGGGCCCGGGCCAGCAGCGTCCACTGGTCGAGCTTGCCCGGTCCCGAGCCCCAGGACGCGCAGACGACGATCAGCTGCGCGCCGCGCGCTGCCAGCTCGGTGTAGAGCGCCGGAAAGCGGATGTCGTAGCAAACGCTCAACCCCACCCGGACCCCGTCGACGTCGGCCACCACCGGCTCGTGGCCGGGCGCGACGGTGCGCGATTCGGTGAAGCCGAAGGCGTCGTAGAGGTGGATCTTGTCGTAGTGGGTGTCCGGCCGGTTGGGCGCGCCGGGCCCGGCCACGATGAGCGTGTTCATCACCCGCCCGTCGCCGGCGGGGGTGAACATGCCGGCGATCACGGTGATCCCGGCCTGCGTCGCGATCCCGCGCACGCCGTCCGCCCAGGGCCCGTCGACCGGCTCGGCGACCGGCGCCAGCGGGACGCCGAACCGGCACATGGTCGCCTCCGGGAAGACCACCAGCGCGGCGCCCGCGTCGGCGGCCTCGCGCGTGTACTCGCGGACCAGCCGCAGGTTCGCCGCCGGATCGCTGCCGCTGAGGATCTGCGCCAAGGCGATTCGCATGCGCGCCAGCCTAGGCGTTGTCGGCGATCCACTCCGCGGTCAGGCGTTGTTCGATGGCCACCAGCTCCGCCAACTGGGCGCCGATGAGCCGCTCCACCTTGCCGCCGATGAGGGGGATCCGCACCTGCACGGTGACGCGGTAGGCGATCCGGGCACCGCGGGGGGTTGAAGACAGCTCCCCGGTGCCCGACACGTGCACCGGGGTGCCCTCGATCGTGCCCGCGATGGACGCCGAGGCGATGCCGTCATTGATCGGTCCCCACGTCTCTTCGCGTCTGACGCGGACGTCGCCCCGGTGCAGCTGCTTGACCACGGCGGCCAAGTTATGGCTGCGCACCACCTGCAGCGTGACCACCTCGACGGTGCCGTCGTCCCCGGACTCGCCGCCGCGCCGCATCGACTCCAGCCTGGCCTCGTCGACCGGGATGTCGGCCAGCCTGGCCCGCCAATAGTCCTCCTCGTGGAAGGCCCGATGAACCTGTTCGACGCTCGCCTCGTAATCGGCCGACAAGTCGAATGAACGCGGCATAGCTGGCCAGGCTACCGTTACGGGCCATGAAACCGACCGGTGCGGGTTCGCTCTTCGCCGGAGCGCTCGTCGCCGAGGCGGTGCCGCTGGCGCCGTTGACGACGTTGCGGGTCGGGCCCGTCGCGCGACGCCTGATCACCTGCGCCAGCACCGAGCAGGTGGTTGCCGTGCTGCGGCAGCTGGACGCCGAATCCGGCGGCGGGCCGGTGCTGGTGTTTGCCGGCGGCTCCAACCTCGTGCTCGCCGACACGCTGACGGATCTGACCGCGGTGCGCCTGGCCAACGACGCCATCACCGTCGACGGCAACCTTGTCCGCGCCGAGGCGGGCGCCGTCTGGGACGACGTGGTGCTCACCGCGATCGAACGCGGTTTGGGCGGGCTGGAATGCCTGTCCGGCATCCCCGGCTCGGCGGGGGCCACCCCGGTGCAGAACGTCGGGGCCTATGGGGCGGAGGTGTCCGACACCATCACCCGGGTTCGGGTGCTGGATCGGGGCACCGGCGCGGTGCGCTGGGTGCCCGGCGAGGAGCTCGGCTTCGGCTACCGCACCAGCGCGTTCAAGCGGGCCAACCGGTCGGGGCGCGAAATCCCTTCCGTGGTACTCGAAGTCGAGTTCGCACTGGACCCCTCGGGCCGCAGCGCGCCGTTGCGCTACGGCGAGCTGACGGCCGCGCTGAACGTGTCCACTGGCGAGCGCGCCGACCCGAAAGCCGTCCGCGAGGCGGTGCTGAGGCTGCGGGGCCGCAAGGGCATGGTGCTCGACGCTTCGGACCACGACACCTGGAGCGTGGGTTCGTTCTTCACCAATCCGGTGGTGTCCCCGGAGGTCTGCGAGCGGCTGGCCGATCGTGTCCCGGGACCGGTTCCGCACTACCCGGCGCCGGACGGCATCAAGCTGGCGGCGGGGTGGTTGGTGGAGCGCGCGGGCTTCGGCAAGGGGTATCCGGAGCCGGACCCGGGCGGCCCCGAAGCGCCGTGCCGGCTGTCGACCAAGCACGCGCTCGCGCTGACCAACCGCGGGGCCGCCACCGCCGCGGACGTGATCGCGCTGGCCGGGGCCGTACGTGACGGAGTCCGCGCTGTGTTTGGTATCACACTGGAACCGGAGCCTGTCCTGCTCGGTTGCAGGCTGTAGCCGCAAATAGCGTGAATCCCGGCGCCGGGCTTGAATTGTCGTGGCGGGGGGGGGGGCTTTTCTCACGGTATCTTTAATTGTCGTGAGCACTTCCAGTTCCCCTCCGCCGGTCAACCGGCGCTTGGCCCTGGCGGCCCTGGGACTCGGCGTGTTTGCCCCCAGCGTATTGGCCGCCTGCGCGGGCACCGTGGCCAACAAACAGGCCGAGAAGAAGGAGCCGCCGGCGCCGCAGCTGAAGTTCGCGCCGGCCCTGGACACCCCGGCCGCGGCCGACGTGGTGCCGATCGCGCCGATCAGCGTCCAGGTGACCGACGGCTGGTTCCAGAAGGTGGCGTTGACCAACTCGTCCGGCAAGGTGGTCGCCGGCGCCTTCAATCAGGACCGCACCGTCTACACCACCACCGAGCCGCTGGGCTACGACTCCACCTACACGTGGAGCGGCTCGGCCGTCGGCCACAACGGCAAGGCGGTCCCGGTGAGCGGCAAGTTCACCACCGTGTCGCCGAGCAAGAAGATCAGTGGGGCGTTCCAGCTGGCCGACGGCCAGACCGTCGGCGTGGCCGCGCCGATCATCATCCAGTTCGATTCGCCGATCAGCGACAAGGCGTCGGTGGAGAAGGCGCTCACCGTCACCACCGACCCGCCCGTCGAGGGCAGCTGGGCCTGGCTGCCCGACGAGGCGCAGGGTGCGCGCGTGCACTACCGGACCCGCGAGTACTACCCGGCCGGTACCACCGTGAACGTCGACGCCAAGTTCTACGGGCGGCCGTTCGGCGACGGCGCCTTCGGCGCCGACGACATTTCGCTGCACATCCAGATCGGTCGCCGCCAGGTGGTGAAGGCCGAGGTCACCTCGCACCGCATCCAGGTCGTCACCGACGCCGGCGTCGTCATGGACTTCCCCTGCAGCTACGGGGAGGCCGACAAGGCGCGCAACGTCACGCGTAACGGCATCCACGTGGTGACCGAGAAGTACGCCGACTTCTACATGTCCAACCCGGCCGCCGGCTACACCAACGCCCACGAACGCTGGGCGGTGCGGATCTCGAACAACGGGGAGTTCATCCACGCCAACCCGGCCAGCTCCGGCGCGCAGGGCAACAGCAACGTCACCAACGGCTGCATCAACCTGTCGACGTCCGACGCCGAGCAGTATTACCGCACCGCGATCTACGGCGACCCGGTCGAGGTCACCGGGAGCTCGATCCAGCTGTCCTACTCCGACGGCGACATCTGGGACTGGGCCGTCGACTGGGACACCTGGGTAGCGATGTCCGCGCTGCCGCCCCCGACGGCCCACCCGCCGGCCACTCAGATTCCGGTCACCGCGCCGGTCACCCCGTCGAACGCGCCGACGCTGTCGGGCACGCCCACCACCACGACGACGACGACGACAACATCGCCTAGTCCCGGCGGTTGAACCGCGTCGCGCTGGCCTGGTCGCGCGGCTTGATGACGATCAGGTCCAGGTCCACGTGGGACGGCCGCGACGCGACGAACCCGATCACCTCGGCGACGTCTGCCGCCACCAACGGCGTCAGCCCCCGGTAGACGGCGTCCGCGCGCTGCCGGTCGCCGTCGAAGCGCACCAGCGAGAACTCGGTTTCGACCGCGCCCGGCGCAATCTCGGTGAGCCGCACGGGTTTTCCCAGTAGCTCACCGCGCAGCGTGCGGTGCAGCGCGCCCTGCGCGTGCTTGGCCGCGGTGTAGCCGGCGCCGCCGTCGTAGGTCTCCATGGCCGCGACCGAGGTGACCGTGACGATGAGGCCGTCACCGGAATCGATCAGCTTGGGCAGCAGCGCGCGGGTGACCCGCAGCGTGCCCAGGACGTTGGTCTCCCACATCCATTGCCAGTGCCCGAGGTCGGCGTCGACGACGGATTCCAGCCCCCAGGCGCCGCCGGCGTTGTTGACCAACACATCGACCCGGCTCAATTGGGCGGCCAGCGCGTTCACCGCACCGTCGTCTGTGACGTCGGCCACAATCGCGGTGCCGCCGATCTCGTCGGCCAGCGCCGTGAGCCGGTCCGCTCGGCGCGCCACCGCGACCACGTGGAATCCCTGTGCCGCAAGGGTTTTCGCGGTCGCTTCACCGATGCCCGAGCTGGCGCCGGTAACCACCGCGACCCGTTGCTGCCCCCCAGCTGCGTTCACACGGAACAACTCTAGTGAACGTGCTAAGTTCTCGGGGTGCTCCTTGGCGCCCTGATCAACAACACCGCCGCGTGTCTGTGCGCGGCGGGTGCGTGTTGTTGCCGCGCACTTTGCCGCTCCTGACCTTCAGGTGTGGCCGAAGCCGGCCATCAGGAACTCGCACAAAAGGACACCCATGCGCACTACCCTTACCCGTAGCCACCATTCCCTCAGCCGCAAAGGCCACCCGCGGATGCACCGCCAGATCCTGCCGCCGGCGCTACACATCTCGGACTCGGCTGCGGCGTCCGTCTTCCGGGCCGTCCGGTTGCGCGGCCCCGTGGGCCGCGACGTCATTGCGGCCGTCACCTCGCTGAGCATCGCCACGGTCAACCGCCAGGTCATCGCCCTGCTGGACGCCGGCCTGCTGCGGGAACGCGCTGACCTGGCCGTTTCCGGGGCCATCGGGCGCCCGCGGGTGCCGGTGGAGATCAACCACGAACCGTTCGTGACGCTCGGCATCCACATCGGTGCGCGCACCACCAGCATCGTGGCCACCGACCTGTTCGGCCGCACGCTGGACACCGTCGAGACCCCGACGCCGCGGTCGCCGGCCGGGCCCGCGCTGGCGTCGCTGGCCGAGAGCGCGTCGAAGTACCTGCAACGCTGGCACCGGCGCCGCCCGCTGTGGGTCGGGGTGGCGATCGGCGGCACCGTCGACGGCGCCACCGGCCTCGTCGACCACCCCCGCCTGGGGTGGCGGCAGGCGCCCGTCGGCCCCGTGCTGGCCGACGCGCTGGGCCTGCCGTTGTCGGTGGCCTCGCACGTCGACGCGATGGCGGGCGCCGAGCTGCTGCTCGGCCTGCGCCGATTCGCGCCGAGCTCGCCGACGAGCCTGTACGTCTACGCCCGCGAGACCGTGGGCTATTCGCTGGTGATCGGCGGGCGGGTGCACTGCCCGACCAGCGGGCCGGGCACCATCGCGGCGCTGCCCGCCCACTCCGAGCTGCTCGGCGGCACCGGCCAGCTGGAGTCCACCGTCAGCGACGAGGCGGTGCTGGCCGCCGCGCGGCGACTGAAGATCCTGCCCGACGTGCCGCCGGCGACCCGCATCGCCGGGGCCACCGCGATGACCGACCTGCTGCGGGTGGCCCGGTCGGGCAATCAGCCGGCGAAGGACCTGCTGGCCGAGCGGGCCCGGGTACTCGGCGAGGCGGTCGCGTTGCTGCGCGACATGCTCAACCCCGACGAGCTGGTGGTCGGCGGCCAGGCTTTCACCGAATACCCCGAGGCGATGGGCCAGGTGGAGGAGGCGTTCGCCGGCCGCTCGGTGCTGCCCCCGCGCGATATCCGCGTCACCGCGTTCGGTAACCGGGTGCAGGAGGCCGGGGCCGGGGCGGTGTCGCTGGGCGGCCTGTACGCGGACCCGCTGGGCGCGATGCGGCGCGCCGGTGCGCTGCAGTCCCGGCTGCGGGAGGTCGCCGCCGACGAGTCGTCCGCTTAGCGCGAACGGCGTCCTTCGGCCGGGGCGCGGCCCGTCCTGTAAAGATGAAGGAGTGCGGCACGACGACGTCCTCCGGCGCAGCGACCCGCGCCGGGTAGCGGTCCTGGCGGTGCACACCTCGCCGTTGGCCCAACCGGGTACCGGCGACGCCGGAGGCATGAACGTCTACGTGCTGCAGACGGCGTTGCACCTGGCGCGGCGCGGCATCGAGGTGGAGATCTTCACCCGGGCCACCGCGTCGGCCGATCCACCGGTGGCCCACGTGGCGCCGGGCGTGCTGGTCCGCAACGTGGTCGCGGGGCCCTTCGAGGGCCTGGACAAATACGACCTGCCGACGCAGCTGTGCGCGTTCGCGGCCGCGGTGCTGCGCGCCGAGGCGTCACACGAACCGGGGCACTACGACATCGTGCATTCCCACTACTGGCTGTCCGGGCAGGTCGGCTGGCTGGCCCGGGACCGCTGGGCGGTGCCGCTGGTGCACACCGCACACACGCTTGCCGCGGTGAAAAACGCGGCCCTGGCCGACGGGGACGCGCCCGAGCCGCCGCTGCGCACGGTGGGGGAGCAGCAGGTCGTCGACGAGGCGGACCGGCTGATCGTCAACACCGATGACGAAGCCCGGCAACTGATTTCGATCCACAACGCCGATCCGGGGCGCATCGATGTGGTTCACCCCGGGGTGGACCTGGACGTGTTCCGCCCGGGTGATCGCCGGGCGGCCCGGGCCGCGCTGGGGCTGCCGCTGGACGGCGACCTGGTGGCCTTCGTCGGGCGGATCCAGCCGCTGAAGGCGCCCGATATCGTGCTGCGGGCCGCGGCGAAGCTGCCCGGGCTGCGCATCGTGGTGGCCGGCGGCCCGTCGGGCAGCGGCCTGGCCTCGCCGGACGGATTGGCAAGGCTGGCCGGCGAACTCGGCATCGCCGACCGGGTCACGTTCCTGCCGCCGCAGTCCCGGCCGGACCTGGCCACCCTGTTTCAGGCGGTCAATCTTGTTGCGGTGCCCAGTTATTCGGAGTCGTTCGGGCTCGTCGCCGTCGAGGCGCAGGCGTGCGGCACCCCCGTGGTGGCCGCGTCGGTCGGCGGCCTGCCGGTGGCGGTGCGCGACGGGATCTCCGGCACCCTGGTGTCCGGGCATGACGTCGGGGACTGGGCGGATGCCCTGAATCGGCTGCTGCGGCTCGACGCGCCGCGGGCCGACGCGATGAGCCGCGCGGCCGCCGCGCACGCGGCCACCTTCTCCTGGGACAACACCACCGACGCGCTGCTGGCCAGCTACCGGCGCGCGATCGGCGACTTCACCGCCCTGCGCCAGCGCCGGTACGGCGCGAAACCGGACCGGGCCGCGATGCGCAAGCCGCGCCGGTGGACCACCCGCCGCGGGGTGGGCGCGTGAATACGACCGTGCAGGCCCTGATCGAGCACACGCTGCGGACCAGCGGGCTGACCTACTCGGAATTCCCCGGGGCGCACGGCGGGTCGCCGGGCCTGGTGGTCGAACTGCCCGGTGAGCGCAAGCTCAAGACCAACACCATCCTGAGCATCGGGGAGCATTCGGTGCGCGTGGAGGCGTTCGTGTGCCGCAAGCCCGACGAGAACCACGAGGGCGTCTACCGGTTTTTGCTCAGGCGCAATCGCCGCCTGTACGGGGTGGCGTACACGCTGGACAACGTCGGCGACATCTACCTGGTGGGCCGCATGTCGCTCGCCTCGGTCGACGCCGACGAGATCGACCGGGTGCTCGGGCAGGTGCTCGAAGCGGTGGATTCCGACTTTAATACGTTGCTGGAGTTGGGTTTTCGCTCGTCGATTCAGAAAGAGTGGGAGTGGCGGGTGTCTCGCGGGGAGTCGCTGACGAACCTGCAGGCGTTCGCCCATTTGATCGACGAAGACGACGAATAAGCTAGCCGACATGAAAGACACGGCCACGCTGGTGCTGCTGCGCCACGGCGAGAGCGAATGGAACGCAAGCAACCAGTTCACCGGGTGGGTGGACGTCGACTTGACCGAAAAGGGGCGGGCGGAGGCGGTGCGCAGCGGCGAGCTGCTGACCGAACACGGCCTGCTGCCCGACGTGCTCTACACCTCGCTGCTGCGGCGGGCGATCACCACCGCGCACCTGGCGCTGGACACCGCCGACCGGCTGTGGATCCCGGTGCGGCGCAGCTGGCGGCTCAACGAACGCCACTACGGCGCCCTGCAGGGTCTCAACAAGGCCGAAACCAAGGAGCGCTACGGCGAGGACCAGTTCATGGCGTGGCGGCGCAGCTACGACACGCCGCCCCCGCCGATCGAGCGGGGCAGCGAATTCAGCCAGGACACCGACCCCCGCTACGCCAACATCGGCGGCGGCCCGCTGACCGAATGCCTGGCCGACGTGGTGGTGCGTTTCCTGCCGTACTTCACCGACGTCATCGTCCCGGACCTGCGGGCGGGCAAGACCGTGCTGATCGTCGCGCACGGCAACTCGCTGCGCGCCCTGGTCAAGCACCTGGACGGGATGTCCGACGACGAGGTGGTGGGGCTCAACATCCCGACCGGCGTTCCACTGCGCTACGACCTGGATGCCGACCTGCGCCCGGTGCTGCCGGGCGGTACCTACCTCGACCCGGAGGCCGCCGCGGCGGGCGCCGCGGCGGTTGCCAGCCAGGGCAGGGCGTGACCCGGTTCGCGGCCCCGCACGGGGTTTAAAGGCCTGTTTGCCTAACATCGAGTGAACGGAAGCGGAACACCTGTTGCGTAAGGTGTGACTTGTCCGATTTTGGCCTCGCTCCGCTAGGGCAGCGTTCACCAGATTTGTAGGATTTTGTATGTGACTGTGTTCTCGGCGCTGTTGCTGGCCGGGGTCTTGTCAGTGCTGGCGCTGGCCGCAGGGGTTGCGGTCGGGGTCCGGCTGGCGCCGCGGGCGGTCGAACGCCGCCAGCAATCCTCCACCGAATGGACGGGGATCACCGTCGCCCAGATGCTGCAACGCATCGTCGCGCTGATGCCGCTGGGAGCCGCGGTGGTGGACTCCCACCGCGACGTCGTCTACCTCAACGAGCGGGCCAAGGAATTGGGCCTGGTGCGCGATCGCCAGCTCGACAATCAGGCCTGGCAGGCCGCGCAGCAGGCGCTGACCGGAGTCGACGTCGAGTTCGATCTGCGGCCGGCGAAGCGCGGACCGGGCCGGTCGGGCCTCTCGGTGCACGGGCAGGCGCGGCTGCTGAGCGAGGAGGACCGCCGGTTCGCGGTGGTCTTCGTCCACGACCAGTCCGACTACGCCCGCATGGAGGCGACCCGGCGCGATTTCGTGGCCAACGTCAGCCACGAGCTCAAGACACCGGTCGGGGCCATGGCCCTGCTGGCCGAGGCGCTGCTGGCCTCGGCCGACGACTCCGAAACCGTCCGCCGCTTCGCCGAAAAGGTTCTCGTCGAGGCCAACCGGCTGGGGGACATGGTCGCCGAGCTGATCGAGCTGTCCCGGCTGCAGGGTGCCGATCCGTTGCCCAACGTTACCGAGGTCGAGGTGGACACCGTTGTGTCCGAAGCGATTGCGCGCCACAAGGTGGCGGCCGACAACGCCGACATCGAGCTCCGCACCGACGCGCCCAGCGGCCTGCGCGTGCTGGGCGACGAAGCGCTGCTGGTGACCGCGCTGGCCAACCTGGTGTCCAACGCGATCGCCTATTCGCCTCCGGGATCGCCGGTTTCGCTCAGCCGCCGCCGCCGTGGTGACAACATCGAGATCGCGGTGACCGACCGTGGTATCGGCATTCCCCTGGAAGACCAGGAGCGGGTCTTCGAGCGATTCTTCCGCGGGGACAAGGCGCGCTCGCGGGCCACCGGCGGCAGCGGGTTGGGCCTGGCCATCGTCAAACACGTTGCGGCCAACCACAACGGCAGCATCGGCGTGTGGAGCAAGCCGGGCACCGGGTCGACGTTCACCCTGTCGATCCCGGCGTACAAGGACAACGACGACGAACCCGAACAACCGCTGGGCCGTGAGGTGCGGCCCACCAGGTCACAACGAGAGGAAGAACTGAGTAGATGACCAGTGTGCTGATCGTGGAAGACGAGGAGTCGCTGGCCGATCCGCTGGCATTCCTGTTGCGCAAGGAGGGCTTTGAGGCCACGGTGATGACCGACGGCCCCGCGGCGCTTGCCGAGTTCGATCGCGCCGGCGCGGACATCGTGCTTCTCGACTTGATGCTGCCGGGCATGTCGGGCACCGACGTGTGCAAGCAGCTGCGCGCCCGCTCCAGCGTGCCGGTGATCATGGTGACCGCGCGCGACAGCGAGATCGACAAGGTGGTCGGCCTCGAGCTGGGCGCGGATGACTATGTCACGAAGCCCTATTCGGCGCGCGAGCTGATCGCGCGCATCCGCGCGGTGCTGCGCCGGGGTGGCGACGACGACTCCGAGATCAGCGACGGCGTGCTGGAGTCCGGGCCGGTCCGGATGGACGTCGAACGCCACGTCGTGTCGGTCAACGGCGACACGATCACGTTGCCGCTCAAGGAATTCGACCTGCTCGAATACCTGATGCGCAACAGCGGGCGGGTGTTGACCCGCGGGCAGCTGATCGACCGGGTGTGGGGTGCCGATTACGTCGGTGACACCAAAACGCTCGACGTCCACGTCAAGCGGCTGCGGTCCAAGATCGAGGCGGACCCGGCCAACCCGGTGCACCTGGTGACGGTGCGGGGGCTGGGCTACAAGCTCGAGGGCTAACCGCTCGTATCGAAGACGGTCCGCTCGTCGTCGCCGGCGCTCAACGTGATGCGCCGGCGCATGTCCTCGGTCATCGGCGGCAGCCCGTCGAGGTCGAACCACGCCGCGGCGGTGCACTCGTCGTCGGCCGCAAAGGGCTCACCCGAGAGCCACTGCATGCGGAACACGTGATCCAGATACTGGGCGCGGTCGCCGTTGGCGTGCACGGCCGGCCGGGTCACGTGCACCCACACCAGCCGCGTGGCCCGCGTGCTGACGCCGGTTTCTTCGCTCACTTCGCGGGCCGCGCAGTCCGCCGGATTCTCCCCGGGCTCGACGATCCCGGTCACGGCCGTCCAGGCGCCGTTGTCCGCGCGCTTGACCAGCAGCACTTTCCGGTCGTGGATCGTGACCGCCGTGACGCCGGGCAGCCATAACGGCGCGGTGCCGACGGCGCGGCGAAGCTCAACGATGAAGTCGGGGATCGGCACGCATCGAGTGTGCGTCGCGGGCGTTGGGTGTGCACTGAGGGCCAACCCCACCGGCGTGTCGCGACCGGGATTCACGCTCAATGCGTGCGGGCGTCGACGATCTCGTCGGCCACCCCCAGCGCCATCGCCATGATCGACAGCTGCGGGTTCACCTCCGGGCAGCTGGGCAGGATCGACGCGTCGGCGACCCACACGCCGTCGGCGCCGCGCAGCCGCCCCGTTTCGTCGACGGGACAAAGCTGCGCGTCGGCGCCCGCGGCCGCGGTGCCCGAGGGATGGAAGGCGGCCAGGTGCAGGCTCCTCGCGTCGCTTCGGCTCAGCGCCTCCCGCAGCGCGGGCAGCGTCGTCACCGTCATCGCGTCGGGCAACCCGGTCAGCACCTCGACGGCGCCCGCGGCGAACAGCAGCCGGCCCATGGCCTCGATCGCAACCCGCAGCTTGGCGACGTCGGCTCGCGCGATGTTGTAGCGCACCAGCGTCTCGCCGCGGATCGAGGACACCGAGCCGACGCCGCGGTCGGCCACCATGGCGCCGAACGTCGCGATCCGGTGCGCACCGTCGAGCCAGCCGAGCAGCTCGGCGCCGTAGCCGGGAAAGACCATCGACCCCATCCCCGGCGGCGTGGAGGTCGCTTCGATCAGCACGCCGTCGGACTCGTGGAATTCGTGCACGGCCGCGCTCTGCAGCACGCCGTGCCAGGCGACCACGTCGTCGTCGAACCGGCCGGCCAGCATCGTCGCCGGGTGCAGCGCGAGGTTTCGGCCGAGGCGTGGGTGCGAGCCAAAACCGCTGCGCCGCAACAGCCCCGGCGTCTCGGTGGCGCCGGCCGCGACGACGACCGTGTCCGCGAGGACGTCGAGCGCGGTGCCGTCGGGCCGGCGGGCGCGCACCCCGCGAGCGCGCCCTTGCCGGTGCAGCACCCGCTCGACGCGGGCCTGGGAGATGATTCGCGCCCCGGCCGCACACGCCTGCGGCAACGCGTTGAGATGCACCCCGAACTTGGCGTTGCGCGGGCAGCCAATCGCGCACTGGCAACAGCCCTCGCAGCCCGGCGCGTTGCGGGGGATGGGCGCCGCCCGCCAGCCCAGCGTCGCGGCGGCATCCAGCAGCAGCCGCCCGTTGCGCCCCATGATCTGCAGCGGGACCGGCGCCACCCGCAGGGTGCGTTCGACGTCGTCGAGGCGCTCGTTGAGCCGGTCCGGATCGGCCAGGGGAAGGCCGAAGTCGTCACGCCAGCGTCGCATCACCGCGGCCGGCGGCCGGTAGCAGGTGCCCGAGTTCACCACGGTGGTGCCGCCGACCGCCCGGCCGATGGGCAGCACTACCGACGGGCGCCCCAGCGCAACGGTGGCCCCCGCCCCGCGGTACAACCCGGCGTAGCGGTCGATCGGGTGGGTGCTCCGGAATTCCCCGACCGTCCAGCGCCGGCCCTCCTCGATCACGACGACGTCCAGGCCGGCCCGCGCCAGCGTGCGGGCCACCATCGCCCCGCCGGCGCCGGATCCCACGACGACCGCGTCGGCGGTGACCACCGAGCCGCTCTCGGCTGACGGGGTGATGGTCAGCGGTGCATCCGGGCGTGCCATGTCCTGATCCTGGGCGCGCGAAAGTAGTTCCGGCGCATAGGTTTCGGCGCCGTTGGCCAGCAACACGATCGCCTTCATGGCTTCCACGGCCGCGCCGGCGTCGGGGCCGAGCGCGGCGACCCGCCGCAGCACCCGCTCCCGGTCGCCGGGAGCGAGCCGGGGCAGGGGGCGGCCGGTGGTGAGGTAGCTCGCCGCGGCCAGCGAGAGCAACCCGGCCCGCATCGCCAGCCGCGACGTCGGGGGCAGCCGCTTGAGGTAGCGGTCGACGCGGGCGGCAAGCTGGGCCGGCGCCGGGCCGCCGCACTCCTCGGGCAGCAGCGCGGCGCCGAACGACGCGGCGAGACGGCTCATCCGCGGCGGCCGAGCCGGCGTCCCAGTTTGATGAAGAACGGATAGGTGGCGAAGATGGCGCCCGCCGCGGCGTGCAGCCGCGGGCCCGCCTCGACGGTGTTGACGTTGAAAACGCCGCTGTTCCACATGAAGTCGCGACCGTTGGCGGCGCGGAAGGGCCGCCACAGCACGCCGAGGCCGGGCACGTTGTTGTAAAGGCCGAACGAACCGCCGAAGAAGACGCCGAGCGTGGCGGCCTCGGCGAGGTCCCGCTGGTCCGGGGGCAGCCGGCGCTCGATCAGCACTCCGGCGGCGAACAGCAGCGGTGGGTCGAGAACGAAGCTCACGACGGGATCCTTTCGTTGATGTCGGGTGCGTCGGCACCGCGCAGACCGACCTCGGCATGCCCGGTTCCCAGCACCGACCAGTGCCGGTCGTCGATGTCGATATGGACGTCGGCCTGTTCGGTGTTGGTGCACACCGCGCGGCCGCCGTCGGGGTCGGTGTATCCAAGGCTCACGCACCGCTCCGGTGGCTGGTCGACCCGGATGAGCACCCGGCGACCGCCGATGCTCCCCTCCAGCTGCCAATGCCGCAGGCCCAGCGTCGTTTTCATCCGCAGTGACGGCAACGGGCTTGCGGGCCAATCCTTCCCGTCGATGCGGAACCGCGCGAACGCCATTGGCGCCAGCCGGCGCAGGCCCGGCCTATTGGAGACCGCCGCAACGACTTCCATGACGTCGCCGTCGCCGAGGTCGGCGTGGACCCATGCCCAGCGCTTGGCGTTGCCGTGCCCGTAGATGTGTGCGACCCCGCCGCGCCAGCCGTCGACGCGGACCGCGCCATCCGCGGTGGTCAAGGAGCCGGTGAAATCGGCGGTGGGCGCGATGACCACCTGGGCTCCCGGCAGCAGCTCGCGTTCCCACGCCGCCCGGGGGAACGTCCACAGCGGCGTGCCGGCGTCCTTCCAGGACAGGTCCCAGGCGAACGATCCGGCGCGCCCGGCCAGCTTTTCCGGCGCCATCCGCACTCCTGCCGCGTCGAACCAGTCGGTTCCCGATGCGGGTTCGGTGGGCTCGGGGCCGAACCGTTCGGTGCGGGGCGGGCCGTCGGGCGCGAACCACGTCGCCCAGCCGTGCGCGTAGGGGGAGTCGGCCGCATGCTCGGGGGCCACCGTCTCGCAGTGGATCCACAGCCCGGCGCGGGTCGCCGGGTCCGACAGGGTGGCGTACCAGACCTCCAGGCGGCCCGCCTTGCCGCGCCAGCGCGGGGCGGAGGCCGATCGCAGCTCGTCGTCCATGTGCTCCTCCGGTGGGGACACGCATGCGCGTTGCCTGCGCGGTGCCCCGATCGGTCCACTATATTGGTTGAGCCAATGAACCAGTCAAGTCTGCTGCAGCCGCCGGACCGCCAACGGGTCGACGAACAGATCGCCGCGTCGATCGCCGACGCCATCCTCGACGGCGCCTTTCCGCCCGGGTCGACCCTGCCGCCCGAGCGGGAGCTGGCCGAGCATCTCGGTGTCAACCGCACGTCGCTGCGCCAAGGGCTGGCCCGGCTGCAGCAGATGGGCCTCATCGAGGCCCGCCATGGCAGCGGCAACGTGGTCTGCGACCCCGAGGCGCTCACGCATCCGGCCGTTGTGGAGGCGCTGGTTCGCAAACTCGGCCCCGACTTCCTGGCCGAACTGCTGGAGATCCGGGCGGCGCTGGGCCCGTTGATCGGCCGGCTGGCGGCGCTGCGCGGCACGCCGGAGGACGCCGAGTCGTTGCGCGCGGCGCTGGCGGCGGTGCGCGAGGCCGACCACTCGGCGGCGCGCCAGGCCGCCGACCTGGCCTACTTCCGGGTGCTCATTCACGCCACCCGCAACCGCGCGCTGGGGTTGCTGTACCGCTGGGTCGAGCACGCGTTCGGCGGGCGGGAGCACGAACTCACCGGGGCCTACGACGACGCCGCGCCGGTGGTGGCCGACCTGCAAGCGATCACCGACGCCGTGCTGGCGCGCCAGGCCGAGGCGGCCGCCGCCGCGGTGGAGGGCTACCTCAACGCCAGCGCCCTGCGAATGGTGTTGTCCTACAAGAAAACCCAAGCCAGCTGAAGGGTGCGGGCCGCGCTACTCGGCAACCCTTGTGGCCGGGTGCACGGCGATGAGCCCTAACTTGCTGCGCCGCTTGCACATTGCCGCCAGCTCCGCGTAGGCCTTGGCGCCGAGCAACTCGGTCAGCTCGTCGGCCATGCTCTCCCAGACCTGCTTGGCGCCGACGTGTGCGGCCGGGTCGCCGGTGCAATACCAGTGCAGGTCCGCGCCGCCGGAACCCCAGCCGCGGCGGTCGAATTCGGTGACCCAGGTCTTGAGGATTTCGCTACCGTCGGGCCGGGTCACCCATTCCTGGCTGCGGCGGATCGGCAGCTGCCAGCAGACGTCGGGTTTCATGGTCAGCGGCGGTACGCCGAGCTTGAGGGCCTTGGTGTGCAACGCGCATCCGGTGCCGCCGGCAAAGCCGGGCCGGTTGAGGAAGATGCAGGCGTCCTTGTGCTTGCGCGTGCGGTACTGGGGTTGGCCGTCATGCTCGTCGAGCTCCAGGTAGCCCTTGCGGCCCAACCCTTTTTCCCGGAACTGCCAATCCTCGTCGGTCAATTTCTTGACCGCGTCGTCGAGTCGCGCGCGGTCGTCGTCGTCGGACAGAAACGCCCCGTGCGAACAGCACCCGTCGTCCGGGCGGCCCTCGACCGTGCCGCGGCAGGCGGGAGTGCCGAAGACGCAGGTCCAGCGCGAGAGCAGCCAGGTGAGGTCGGCCGCGATCAGGTGCTCGGGGTTGTCCGGGTCGTAGAACTCCACCCACTCGCGGGCGAAGTCCAACTCGACCTCTTGACCCGGTTCCGGGTGTGAATCCGCCACGTCGCCAACGTTAGACCACGTTTTCGCTTGCCGGCACTTTGACGCGAGAGGACTCCGGCCGGAGCGGAATGCCGGCCCCCACCTCGCGCCGCTGCGCGGCGCGCATCGTCACCCGGCTAGGTTGTTTCTGTGCGGTTAGGCGTGCTCGACGTGGGTAGCAACACGGTCCACCTGTTGGTGGTCGACGCCCACCGCGGTGGGCACCCGACGCCGATGAGTTCGACGAAGGCCACACTGCGGCTGTCCGAGTCGATCGACAGCTCCGGGAAGATCACCAAGCGCGGCGCGGACAAGTTGGTTTCGACGATCGAGGAGTTCGCCAAGATCGCGGACAGCTCCGGCTGCAAGGAGCTGATGGCGTTCGCCACCTCGGCGGTCCGCGACGCCGAGAATTCCGACGACGTGTTGTCCCGGGTGCGCAAAGAGGCCGGCGTCGAGCTGCAGGTGCTGACCGGGGTCGACGAGTCGCGGCTGACCTTCCTCGCGGTGCGCCGGTGGTACGGGTGGAGCGCCGGGCGCATCATCAACCTCGACATCGGCGGTGGCTCGCTGGAATTGTCCAGCGGCGTCGACGAGGAGCCCGAGGTCGCTTTGTCGTTGCCGCTGGGTGCTGGCCGCTTGACCCGCGAATGGCTGCCCGACGACCCGCCCGGACGGCGCCGGGTGGCGATGCTGCGCGACTGGCTGGACGCCGAGCTGGCGGAATCGGCCGTGGCGGTCCTGGAGGCCGGCGCCCCCGACCTCGCGGTCGCCACGTCGAAGACGTTCCGTTCGCTGGCGCGGCTCACCGGGGCCGCGCCCTCGGCGGCGGGACCGCGGGCCAAGAGGACGCTGACCGAAAACGGGCTCAGGCAACTCATAGCTTTCATCTCTAGGATGACCACGGCTGACCGGGCCGAACTGGAAGGAGTGAGCGCCGAGCGGGCACCGCAGATCGTGGCGGGTGCCCTGGTGGCCGAGGCAAGCATGCGAGCGCTGTCGATCGAAGCCGTGGATATTTGCCCGTGGGCGTTACGGGAAGGTCTCATCTTGCGCAAACTCGACAGCGAAGCCGATGGAACGGCGCTCTTCGGTAGTTCGGTGCGCGATGCTGGAGGTCAGAAAGCTGATCGGAACGCGAACCGATCGAGAGGCGACAAATCATGACCGGACCACACTCCGAAACCGAGAGCCCCGGCACCCGGCCGATCTCGGTGGCCGAATTGCTGGCCAGGAACGGAACGATCGGCGCCCCGGCGGTCACCCGGCGGCGGCGCCGTCGGCGCGGCGACAGCGACGCGGTCACGGTCGCCGAGCTCACCGGTGAGATTCCGGTCATCCGCGACGACGACGACGACCACGACACCACCGAAGCGGCGGCCCACGGGACCGTGCAGGCCGCCGCGCCGGCCCCCGAGGAGGCTCGCGAGCAGCCGCCCGCGTCCACGTACTGGGCCGAGCCCGAGCCGCGCTGGCCCAAGTCACCGGCCCAACCCCAACGTTTGACCGGCCCGGAGCGCAGCGCCTATCCCCGGCCCCTGCCGCACACCGAGGCCCCCACCGACGCCGCCCAGTCCGGCGCCGAGGACATGAGCCCGGACCCGCTGGACCACTACGCCGACATCCCGGTAGACGTGACCGACTCCGAGGTGCGCGAGGCCGAACCCGCGTCCGAGGATTCCGCCTTCGTGCGCTCCTTCCTGCACTCGGATTCCACGCTGTTCGGTGGCCAGACGCTCGCCGATGAGGTGGCCCGGCGGCGCGGCGCGGCGCCGTCCGCGGACGAGGAACCCGACGACGACCGCCTCGGCGTCGCCGCCGAGCGCGCCGGCGAGGTGCCGCGCGAGGCGCCCGGCCGGCTCGGGGCGCTGTGGCGCGGCTGCCTCATCGTGTTCCAGTCGATCCTGGCGGTCGCGTTCGGCGCCGGGCTGTTCGTCGCGTTCGACGAGCTGTGGCGCTGGAACAGCATCGTGGCATTGGTGCTCTCGGTGCTGGTCATCCTCGGCTTGGTGGTGGGGGTGCGCGTGGTGCGCAAAACCGAGGACATCGCCAGCACGCTGATCGCCGTCGCGGTGGGCGCGTTGATCACGCTCGGGCCGCTCGCCCTGTCGTTACAGTCGGGCTAGCCGGATCCCCCCAGAACCCACCCAGACCATTGCGCCCAGCAATCAAAGTCGGCCTGTCGACGGCCTCGGTCTACCCGTTGCGGGCCGAAGCCGCGTTCGAGTATGCGGACAGGCTCGGCTACGACGGCGTCGAGCTGATGGTGTGGAGCGAGTCGGTCAGCCAGGACATCGCCGCCGTCAAGAAGCTGTCCCGCCGCTATCGCGTCCCGGTGCTGTCCGTGCACGCGCCCTGCCTGCTGATCTCGCAGCGGGTGTGGGGCGCCAACCCGATCCTCAAGCTGGATCGCAGCGTGCGGGCCGCCGAACAGCTCGACGCGCAGACCGTGGTGGTGCACCCGCCGTTTCGCTGGCAACGCCGCTATGCGGAGGGGTTCAGCGACCAGGTCGCCGCCCTGGAGGCATCCAGCGACGTCAACGTCGCCGTCGAGAACATGTTCCCGTTCCGTGCCGATCGCTTCTTCGGCGCGGGGCAGTCCCTGGAACGCATGCGCAGGCGCGGCGGTGGACCGGGCCCGGCGATCTCGGCGTTCGCGCCGTCCTACGACCCGCTGGACGGCAACCACGCGAACTACACGCTGGATCTGTCCCACACGGCCACCGCGGGCTCCGACGCCCTGGACATGGCCGAGCGGATGGGCGAGGGCCTGACCCACCTGCACCTGTGTGACGGCAGCGGCCTGCCCGCCGACGAGCACCTGGTGCCCGGGCGCGGCACGCAGCCCACCGCCGAGGTGTGCCAGATGCTGGCCGGTGGCCGCTTCTCCGGCCACGTGATCTTGGAGGTGTCCACGTCGAGCGCGCGCAGCGCCAGCGAGCGGGAAAGCATGCTGGCCGAGTCGTTGCAGTTCGCCCGCACCCACCTGCTGCGCTGACCTGCCCGCACCACCCAGGAAGAACTCGGGAGAACCTTGACGGCGTTATTCACCACCGCAATGACCCTGCGGGAGGTCAGCCCCGGCGTATTCGACGGCGAACTCGACAAGCACTGGACCATCGGACCCAAGGTGCACGGTGGCGCGATGCTGGCGCTGTGCGCCAATGCCGCCCGCACCGCGTGCGGCGGGCAGCCGGAGGGACCCGAGCCGGTTTTAGAACCGGTCGCGGTGTCGGCGAGCTTTCTGTCCGCGCCGGACCCGGGGCCCATGCGGTTGGAGACCTCTTTCCGCAAGCGCGGCCGCCGGATCAGCGTCGTCGATGTCGAGCTCATGCAGGGCGAGCGCACCGCGGTGCACGCCGTGGTCAACCTCGGCCAGCCGGAGCATTTTCCCCCCGGGGGCCACGCCGCCCCGCTGTTGTCGGCGAACCCGGTGCTGGACCTGATGGCACCCGAACCGCCCGACGACGTCGAGCCCATCGGGCCCGGCCACCCCCTGGCCGGGCTGGTGCATCTGGGCGAGGGATGCGACGTGCGCCCGCTGCTGTCGACGATGCGGGCCAGCGACGGGCACCCGCCCATGATCCAGATGTGGGCGCGCCCCCGCGGAGTGGCTCCCGACGCGCTGTTCGCGCTCATGTGCGGCGATCTGTCGGCGCCGGTGACCTTCGCGGTGGACCGCACCGGCTGGGCGCCCACCGTCCAGCTGACGGCCTTCCTGCGCGCCCTGCCCGCCGACGGCTGGCTGCGGATCATCGCGACCTGCATGGAGATCGGCCATGACTGGTTCGACGAGGACCACATCGTCGTCGATCACCTCGGCCGCCTGGTGGTGCAGGCCCGGCAACTGGCGATGGTGCCCGCCGCCCGTTAGCGGGCGGTGTCTGGAATGCTTTCCGCCATGGCACGAATCGCGATCATCGGCGGCGGCAGCATCGGCGAGGCATTGCTGTCGGGCCTGCTGCGCGCGGGCCGGCAGGTCAAGGACCTGGTGGTGGCCGAGCGGATGCCCGACCGCGCCGAGTACCTGGCCGAGACCTATGCGGTGCGCGTGGCGTCGGTCAGCGACGCGGTGGACAACGCGACCTTCGTCGTCGTGGCGGTGAAGCCGGCCGACGTCGACGCCGTGATGGGGGAGCTGGCCCGTGCGGCCGCCGACGCCGAGACCGACAGCGCCGAGCAGGTTTTCGTCACCGTCGCGGCGGGCATCACGATCGGCTACTTCGAATCCAAGCTGCCGGCCGGAACGCCG
Organism: Mycobacterium interjectum; assembly: GCA_002102225.1. GTDB lineage: Bacteria > Actinomycetota > Actinomycetes > Mycobacteriales > Mycobacteriaceae > Mycobacterium > Mycobacterium interjectum_B. Next base: position 313,688 of record LQPB01000090.1, on the reverse strand, counting down.
GTGGTCCGCGCGATGCCCAACGCCGCGGCGCTGGTGGGCGCCGGGGTGACCGCTCTGGCCAAGGGCCGCTTCGTGACCGAACCACAGCTGGAAGAGGTCTCGGCCCTGTTCGACTCCGTCGGCGGCGTGCTGACCGTCCCCGAATCCCAGATGGACGCCGTGACCGCGCTGTCGGGATCCGGCCCGGCCTATTTCTTTTTGATGGTCGAGGCCCTGGTCGACGCCGGGGTCGCGGCGGGACTGAGCCGCTCGGTCGCCACCGACCTGACGGCGCAGACGATGGCGGGCTCGGCGGCGATGCTGCTCGAGCGGATGGATTCCGATCGATCGGTCGAGCGCGAGGCGCTGGGGGCGCGCGCGGACGCCACGGCGGCGCAGCTGCGCGCGACGGTCACGTCGCCCGGCGGCACCACCGCCGCTGCGCTGCGCGAACTGGAACGAGGGGGATTGCGGGTGGCCGTCGACGCGGCCGTTCAGGCCGCAAAAAGGCGCTCTGAGCAGCTAAGAATTACATCCGAATAATTCATGATTTCCGGACTGATTGTCCCTCACCAGTACCATTAACCCCACTAGTCCCGCTATTCTCCTCTTTGTATGCACGTGTGGGTGCCAGCGGAGGGGAAGCCGCTGGCATTGCGCGGGCCTGACACGATTGGGTTGCGATGACGTCTACGAACGGGCCATCGGCACGAGATTCCGCTGGTAAGGGGCGGGACTCCGGTTCCGGCGATGGCCAGCAGGCCAGGACACAATTTTTGACCGTCGCGGAGGTGGCAGCACTGATGCGCGTCTCCAAGATGACGGTCTACCGGCTGGTGCACAACGGCGAGCTGCCCGCGGTTCGGGTCGGGCGCTCCTTCCGGGTGCACGCCAAGGCCGTGCACGACATGCTGGAGACTTCGTACTTCGACGCCGGCTGACCCACCGCCCTGCGCCGCCGGTTTGGTGTTCCACGCTGACTGCCGGGTAAAGTGTCCGGGTCAAGTAGGAGCAGGTCACCGGTCAGATAGCGGAGTTCATGGGTTCAGTAATCAAGAAGCGGCGCAAGCGCATGTCGAAGAAGAAGCACCGCAAGCTGCTGCGTCGCACCCGGGTGCAGCGCAGAAAACTTGGCAAGTAAGCCCAAGTAAGCCCAGCCGACCGCCGCGTCGTCATAACGCCGCTGTCTCGCCGCCCGTTAGGCTGTTTGGGTGGATCAGTCGAGCGGGGAAGGTGCCGGAACTTCCGGCACCGTGCACTACCCCAAAGTCGTGCTCGTCACCGGCGCGTGCCGGTTTCTGGGCGGCTACCTGACTGCCCGGCTCGCGCAGAATCCCTTGATCAAGGGGGTCATTGCGGTGGACGCGATCGCCCCCAGCAAGGACATGCTGCGCCGCATGGGGCGGGCCGAGTTCGTCCGCGCCGACATTCGTAATCCGTTCATTGCCAAGGTGATTCGCAACGGCGAAGTCGACACGGTGGTGCACGCCGCGGCGGCGTCGTACGCGCCGCGATCCGGCGGCAGCGCGGCGTTGAAGGAAATCAACGTGATGGGCGCGATGCAACTCTTCGCGGCCTGTCAGAAGGCGCCGACGGTGCGTCGCGTGATCCTCAAGTCGACCTCCGAGGTGTACGGGTCGAGCGCGCACGACCCCGTCATGTTCACCGAGGACAGCAGCAGCCGCCGGCCCTTCCGCGAAGGGTTCGCGAAGGACAGCCTCGACATCGAGGGTTACGTGCGCGGGCTGGGGCGGCGCCGGCCCGACATCGCGGTGACGATTCTGCGGCTGGCCAACATGATCGGCCCGGCGATGGACACCTCGCTGTCGCGCTATCTGGCCGGGCCGTTGGTCCCGACCATGTTCGGCCGCGACGCGCGATTGCAGCTGCTGCACGAGCAGGACGCGCTGGGTGCCCTGGAGCGCGCGGCGATGGCGGGCAAGGCCGGCACGTTCAACATCGGCGCCGACGGCATCATCATGCTGTCCCAGGCGATCCGGCGGGCGGGCCGAATCCCCGTGCCGGTGCCCGGTTTTGGCGTGTGGGCGCTGGATTCGCTGAGACGGGCTAACCGCTATACCGAGATCACTCGCGATCAGTTTGATTATTTGAGTTACGGCCGCGTCATGGACACCACGAGAATGCGCACGGAACTGGGCTACCAGCCGAAATGGACGACGGCCGAGGCGTTCGACGACTACGTCCGCGGCCGTGGCCTGACTCCCATAATCGACCCCGATCGGGTACGCTCCCTGGAGGGTCGCGCCATAGCATTAGCGCAGCGCTGGGGAAGCCGAAATGCAATTCCATGGGGTGGGGGCAGGTAGGTATCGTGGCTGGCGAAACCAGAGCGAACGTCATTCCACTGCATACGAATCGGGGTCGGGTAGCAGCGCGGCGTAAAGCCGATCAGCGGGCTGAGTCGTCCCGTCAACATCCCTCCTTGCTCTCGGATCCGCGCGGCCGGGCGTCGGCCGAACAGATCGCCGCGGTCGTTCGCGAAATCGACGAACACCGCCGCGCCGCCGGCGCGACTTCCGCCCCCGACGCGCCGCTCAACGACCTCGCGCAGAAGGTCGCCGCGGTCGCGGGCTTCCTGCGCCAGCGCTTCACCGGCGACTACACCGTCGACGAGTTCGGGTTCGACCCGCACTTCAACAGCGCGATCGTTCGGCCTTTGCTGCGCTTCTTCTTCCGGTCGTGGTTCCGGGTCGAGGTCAGCGGCGTCGAGAACCTGCCGAGCGAGGGCGCCGCGTTGGTGGTGGCCAACCACGCCGGGGTGTTGCCGTTCGACGGGTTGATGCTGTCGGTGGCCGTGCACGACGAGCATCCGGCGCAGCGCGACCTGCGGCTGCTGGCCGCCGACATGGTGTTCGACCTGCCCGTGGTCGGCGAAGCCGCCCGCAAGGCGGGCCACACCATGGCCTGCACGACGGACGCGCATCGCCTGCTGGCCGCCGGCGAACTCACCGCGGTGTTCCCCGAGGGCTACAAGGGTCTGGGCAAGCGGTTCGAGGACCGTTACCGGTTGCAGCGGTTCGGGCGCGGCGGCTTCGTGACGGCGGCGCTGCGCACCAAGGCCCCGATCGTCCCGTGCTCGATCGTCGGCTCCGAAGAGATCTACCCGATGCTCACCGACGTCAAGCTGCTGGCGCGGCTGTTCGGGTTGCCGTACTTCCCGGTCACCCCGCTGTTCCCGCTGGCCGGGCCCGCGGGCCTGGTGCCGCTGCCGTCGAAGTGGCGCATCGCATTCGGTGAGCCGATCTACACGAACGACTATGCGGCGTCCGACGCCGAGGACCCGATGGTCACCTTCGAGCTGACCGATCAGGTGCGCGAGACGATCCAGCAGACGCTGTACCGTCTGCTGGCCGGCCGTCGCAATATCTTTTTCGGCTGAGCCTTTTCGCTACTTGACCATGGTGAACTGGCACACGTTCGTGTAGCCGTCGCGGAACAGGTCCGAGCAGCCCCGCAGGTAGTGCAGGTAGATGTCGTAGGTCTCCTGACCCTTGAGAGCGATCGCCTCGTCCTTGTGTGCCTCGAGAGCGTCCGCCCAGGCCGTCAGCGTCGGAACGTAGTTCTTGCCGATGAAGTGATGGCGGTCGATCTTGAAACCGGCCTCGGTGGAGTACCGATCGACCTGCTCGACCTGAGGCAACCTGCCGCCCGGGTAGATCTCCCTCAGGATGAAACTGATGAATCGCAGCAAGCTCATCGTGGTCTTCAAGCCCAGAGCCTTGCCCTCCTCGGCGGTGGGCACCACGATGCTGTGCAACAGCATCCGGCCGTCGTCGGGCAGCAAGTTGTAGAACTTCTTGAAGAAGACGCCGTAACGCTCGTAGCCGGCGTCGCCGGCTCCGTCGGCGAAGTGCTCGAACGCACCCAGCGACACGATGCGGTCGATCCGCTCGTCCTCGGGGAATTCCTCCCAGCCCTGGATCCGCACCTCTTTGCGGCGGGGGCTGTCCATTTTGTCGAACTCGGCCACACAGTGGGCGTACTGGTTCTCGCTCAGCGTCAGGCCGATGACGTTCACGTCGTATTCCTCGACGGCGTGCCGCATGGTCGAGCCCCAGCCGGAGCCGATGTCGAGCAGCGTCATGCCGGGCTCGAGGTTGAGCTTGTCCAGGGCGAGCTTGCGCTTGGCGTACTGGGCCTCTTCCAGCGTCTTGGCGCCCTCTTCCCAGTAACCGCAGCTGTACGTCATCGACGGGTCGAGCCACAGCTTGAAAAACTCGTTCGACTTGTCGTAATGGGATCGGACTGCCTCGACCGGCGGCTTCAGGTGGGTGCCACCCGATTCGCTCTGTGCCATTGGAATCGCCCCTACTTTCCGGCTGATATGGATGCGACCGCGGCGACGGTTTCTTCAGCGCCTGCGTCCTGGTGTGCGGCTTCCCCCAGCATCGTAACGACGCTGGTGACGACCGGCTTGCCCTCGGCGTCTGTGACTTCGCTGCGGATCTCAACGATCACCGCGCCGTGGGACTCGATCACTGAGTCTAAGTAGGTGTCGAAGTACAGCCTATCGTGGGCCAGGATCGGGCGGTGATACTGAAATTTCTGGTCGCGGTGCATGATCCGGGCGATGTTGATCGGGATGTTGAACTTGGTGAAAATCTCCAATTGCACACGCCGCCCCGCGATGGCCAGGAAGGTCAGCGGCGCCAAGAGCGCGGGATAGCCGGCGGCCTCGGCGTCGGCCTCGCTGTAGTGCGTCGGGTGCTCGTCTTTGATCGCCTGCGCGAACTCCCGAATCTTTTCGCGCCCGACCTGGAAATAATCCGGTGCCCGGTAATGGCTGCCGATGAGGTCTTGGGCTGATTCTGGGATGGTCATGCCGCTGTGCTCCCCGCTCGATTACGTCTCAGCGGCGCAGCCTATCAGCGCGATTGGCGCCTTGACGCCAGTGCCGCCAGCGCGCCGCCCGCCGCGCCCAGGGCCAACGCCGACGGCACCCCGATCCGGGCGGCCTTGCGCGCGGTGCGAAAGTCGCGGATCTCCCAACCTCGTTCGCGGGCCAGGGCCCGCAGCCGTGCGTCGGGGTTGATGGCGACCGCCGTGCCGACCAGCGACAGCATGGGCACGTCGTTGTAGCTGTCGGAATAGGCGGTGCAGCGCTTGAGGTTGAGGCCCTCGCGGATGGCCAGCGAGCGCACGGCATGGGCCTTGCCGGGGCCGTGCAGGATCTCGCCGACCAGCCGGCCCGTGAAAACGCCGTCGACCGATTCGGCGACGGTCCCCAGCGCGCCGGTCAGCCCCAGCCGCCGGGCGATCGTCGCCGCGAGCTCGTACGGGGTGGCGGTGATCAGCCACACCTGCTGGCCGGCGTCGAGGTGCATCTGCGTCAGCGCGCGGGTGCCGGCCCAGATCTTGTCGGCGATGATCTCGTCGTAGATCTCCTCGCCCAGCGAGACCAGCTGCTCGACCGAGCGGCCCTCGATGAAGGCGAGCGCCTTGCGCCGGCCGGCCGCGACGTCGTCGCTGTTCTCCGTGCCCAGCAGCTGGAACTTGGCCTGGGCGTAGATGAATCCGAGCACGTCCCGATAGGTGAAGTAGTTGCGCGCGGCCAGCCCGCGCCCGAAGTGCACCGCCGAGGAGCCCTGCACCAGGGTGTTGTCCACGTCGAAGAACGCGGCGGCGGTCAGGTCGATCGGTGGCTGCGGGCGCCCTTCGTCGGCGGCGCTGGCCCGTAGATCCTCCAGAGCGCGTTCGGCGCTCGCGTTGTCGACCAGCGCGTTCGGGTCGGCGCGGCCATTGGGGTCCGCGCCGCCCGACCCAGAGGAAGCCGATGAAACCAAGGCCCAACCTCCTAGCTCGCGTGCCGCCCGGTAGTCGTGGGATGACCGCTATCAACCCTATCCGGCGAAGGTCCGAAACGGTTTGCGCGCCCGAGGCGTCAGATCAGGGCCACATCGCCAAATTCGTTGCCATCGCACCGGTGTAGTTGCCGTGGGCCGTCTCGCCGGCGGCCCGCAATTGGGCCAGGGCCTCGCGCATCATCGCCTCACCGCGGGCCCAGTGCCGATGCGCCTCGGCGTGGGCCGCCGCGCCGCTGCCCGCCCACGTGGAGTGCAAAGTGCCGACCAGAGCATCGATTTCGGCCAGCATGCTTTCGGCGTGGCGGGCAAACTCCGACATCCGTTGCACCGCATCGGCCAGCGCCCGCGGATCCACCCGAAACGCCTCAGCCACGGTGCACCCCGCGCAGCGCGTGTGCGGACATCGCCTCGTTCTGCTGGTAGTGCCCGCCGGCCCGGCCGACCAACCGCGCCAACATCGACAGGCCCACCTCGACCTCGCCGGCGCCGCGGTGCCACAGCTCCCACGCGGAGGCGTAGGCGCCTCCCGAGGTTCCGCGCCAGCCGCCCAGCATTTCGCCGACCTGAGCGTTGAGCTCCGCGAACTGATTCCGCAGCTCCTCGGCGCGACCCGCCAGCACCTCGGCGAAGCCGCGCATCGCCAGCGGGTCGACCCGCACCGCGTCCTCGGCAGCCACAGCGGCAACGTAACCGCCGCCGCCTGGCCCCACAATTCACCCGGTGCCACACTGGTCGCCATGACGCAGGGCCCAGGCCGACCGAGGGTGGAGCTGCTGACCCGCGACGGCTGCACGATCTGCGCGCGGGTGCACGCCCGGCTGGTCGAACTGGCCGACGAGCTGGGCTTCGAGCTCGCCACCACCGACGTCGACGCCGCGGCGGCGGCGGGCGACCCCGGACTGCGGGCGGAGTTCGGCGATCGCCTCCCGGTGGTGCTGCTGGACGGCCGGGAGCACAGTTACTGGGAGGTGGACGAGCCGCGGCTGCGCGCCGACCTCGCCCGGTAGCGGGCACCAGTTATTTGGTAGCCCAGCTGATTAACGATTACCGTGGACAGCAGTTCAGTTACTGGGGAAGCAAGGGAGCTGGCCAGGTGATGCTGCCGTGAGCGTCCTGCTCTTCGGGGTTTCGCACCGCAGTGCGCCGGTCTCCGTCCTGGAACAACTCAGCATCGACGAATCCGATCAGGTCAAAATCGTCGATCGGGTGTTGCAGTCGCCGCTGGTGACCGAGGCGATGGTGCTCTCGACCTGCAACCGGGTCGAGGTCTACGCCGTCGTCGACGCGTTCCACGGCGGGTTGGCGGTGGTCGGGCAGGTGCTGTCGGAGCACTCCGGGATGTCGATGGGCGACCTGACCAAGTACGCCTACGTGCGTTACAGCGAGGCCGCCGTCGAGCATCTGTTCGCGGTGGCCAGCGGCCTGGATTCCGCGGTGATCGGCGAGCAGCAGGTGCTGGGCCAGGTGCGCCGCGCCTACGGGACCGCCGAGGCCAACCGCACCGTCGGCCGGGTGCTGCACGAGCTGGCCCAGCGGGCGCTGTCGGTGGGCAAGCGGGTGCACTCCGAGACCGCCATCGACGCCGCCGGCGCCTCGGTGGTGTCGGTCGCGCTGGGCATGGCCGAGCGCAGGCTGGGCGGGCTGGCGGGCAAGACCGCCGTGGTCATCGGCGCCGGGGCGATGGGCGCGCTGTCCGCGGCGCACCTGATCCGGGCCGGCATCGCCCACGTCGCGGTGGTCAACCGCTCGGCGTCCCGCGGGCAGCGGCTGGCCCGCAAGATCCGCGAGTCCGGCGTGCGGGCCGAGGCGCTCACCCTGGACCGGCTGGCCGACGCGCTGGCGGACGCCGACGTCGTGGTCAGCTGCACCGGCGCGGTCAGTCCGGTGGTCACGCTGGCTGACGTGCACCACGCGCTGGCCGCGGCCCGCCGGGACGAGGCGGCCCACCCGCTGGTCATCTGCGACCTGGGCATGCCGCGCGACGTCGACCCGGCGGTCGCCGGGCTGCCCGGGGTCTGGGTCGTCGACGTGGACCGCGTGCAACGCGAGCCGTCGGCGCACGCGGCCGCCGCCGACGTCGACGCCGCGCGCCACATCGTGGCGGCCGAGGTCGCCACCTACCTGGCGGGCCAGCGGATGGCCGAGGTCACCCCGACGGTGACGGCGCTGCGCCAGCGGGCCGCCGACGTCGTCGAGGCCGAGCTGCTGCGCCTCGACAACCGGCTGCCCGGCCTGGAAAGCGCCCACCGCGAGGAGGTGGCGCGCACCGTGCGCCGCGTGGTGGACAAGCTGCTGCACGCCCCCACCGTGCGGATCAAGCAGCTCGCCAGCGCGCCGGGCGGCGACAGTTACGCCGAGGCGCTGCGCGAACTCTTCGAACTTGACCAGACCGCCATAGACTCCGTAGCCGCCGTCGGTGCCAGCGAATTGCCCACGGTAACAAGCGGATTCGACGGCGGCCCGCCTCAACAGTCCGGCGAGTAGCCGATTGGCGCACGTGATCCGGATAGGCACCCGGGGCAGCCTGTTGGCCACCACCCAGGCCGGTGTCGTCAGAGACGCCTTGATCGCCAACGGCCATCCGGCCGAGTTGGTGACCATCAGCACGGCCGGCGACCGGTCGTCGGCGCCCATTCAGACCCTGGGCGTGGGCGCCTTCACCACCGCGTTGCGGGAGGCCATCGACGATGGCCGCGTCGACGCCGCGGTGCACTCGCACAAAGATTTGCCGACGGCCGAGGACCCGAGGTTCACCATCGCCGCGATCCCGCCGCGCAACGACCCTCGCGACGCGCTGGTCGCCCGCGACGGGCTGGTGCTGGGGGAGTTGCCGGCGGGTTCGCTGGTGGGCACGTCGTCGCCGCGGAGGGCCGCGCAGCTTAGAGCATTGGGTCTCGGTTTGGAAATCCGCCCCCTACGAGGCAACCTAGATACCAGGTTGAACAGGGTAAGCAGTGGTGATCTTGACGCGATCGTGGTTGCCAGGGCCGGTCTCGCCCGGCTGGGCCGCCTCGACGATGTCACCGAGACGCTAGAGCCGGTGCAGATGTTGCCAGCACCGGCTCAGGGCGCGCTCGCCGTCGAGTGCCGCGCCGGCGCCGAGTTGGCGGCGGTGCTGGCGGAGTTGGACGACGCCGACACGCGCGCGGCGGTCACCGCTGAGCGAGCTCTGCTGGCCGAACTGGAGGCCGGTTGCTCGGCACCGGTGGGTGCGATCGCCGAGGTGGTCGAGTCCATCGATGAAGAGGGGCGGGTCTTCGAAGAGCTGTCGCTGCGCGGCTGCGTGGCGGCGCTGGACGGGTCCGACGTGATCCGCGCGTCCGGCATCGGCACCCCCGGTCGGGCACGAGAGCTGGGGCTCTCGGTCGCCGCCGAGCTGCTCGAGCTGGGGGCCGGAGAGCTGATTGGGGGAGCGCGGCAAGACCCCGCGCGAGGAAACTGAAGAGAGTCACTTGGGAGCGACAATGACGACGCGAGGGCGTAAGCCGAGACCGGGCCACATCACGTTCGTGGGCTCGGGCCCCGGCGATCCGGGACTGTTGACCACGCGGGCGGCCACGGTGCTGGCCAACGCCGCCCTGGTGTTCACCGACCCCGATGTGCCCGAACCCGTGCTCGCGCTGATCGGCAAGGACCTGCCGCCGGTCTCCGGTCCCGCGCCGGCCGGCCCGGACGGCAACGCCGACGGCAATGGCCCAGGGGCCGGCGACGCCGGCCAGGCCGCACCGGCGGTGATCTCCGGTGGTCCGGACGTCCGTCCGGCGCTGGGTGAGCCCGCCGAGGTTGCCAAAACCCTTGTCGCCGAGGCTCGTTCGGGGGTCGGCGTGGTGCGGCTGGTGGCCGGTGACCCGCTGACGCTGGACGCGGTGATCACCGAGGTGAACGCCGTCGCGCGCAGCCACCTGCACATCGAGATCGTGCCCGGGCTGGCCGCCACCAGCGCCGTGCCGACCTACGCGGGGTTGCCGCTGGGCTCGTCGCACACGGTCGCCGACGTCCGCGACCCACATGTCGATTGGGACGCTTTAGCGGCGGCCCCCGGCCCGCTGATCCTGCAGGCCACCGCCTCGCACCTGGCCGACGCGGCCCGCGCCCTGATCGAGCACGAGCTGGCCGAGGCCACCCCGTGCGTGGTGACCGCGCAGGGCACCACCTGCCAGCAGCGCTCGGTCGAGACCACCTTGGGCGGCCTGACCGATTCGGCCGTCCTGGGCGGCAACGACCCGGCCGGCCCCATGACCGGCCCGCTGGTGGTGACCATCGGCAAGACGGTCGCCAGCCGGGCGAAGCTGAACTGGTGGGAGAGCCGCGCGCTGTACGGCTGGACGGTGCTGGTGCCCCGCACCAAGGATCAGGCCGGCGAGATGAGCGAGCGGCTGACGTCCTACGGTGCGCTGCCGATCGAGGTGCCGACCATCGCCGTCGAGCCGCCGCGCAGCCCCGCCCAGATGGAGCGCGCCGTCAAGGGTCTGGTCGACGGCCGCTTCCAGTGGGTGGTGTTCACCTCCACCAACGCGGTGCGTGCGGTGTGGGAGAAGTTCGGCGAGTTCGGCCTGGACGCGCGGGCGTTCTCGGGAGTCAAGATCGCCTGTGTCGGCGAGTCCACCGCCGACCGGGTCCGGGCCTTCGGGATCAGCCCCGAGCTGGTGCCGGCCGGCGAGCAGTCCTCGCTCGGGCTGCTGGACGACTTCCCGGACTACGACAGCATTTTCGACCCGGTCAACCGGGTCCTGCTGCCGCGGGCCGACATCGCCACGGAGACGCTGGCGGAGGGGCTGCGGGAGCGCGGCTGGGAGATCGAGGACGTCACCGCCTACCGGACCGTGCGCGCCGCGCCGCCGCCGGCGGCCACCCGCGAGATGATCAAGACGGGTGGCTTCGACGCGGTGTGCTTCACCTCCAGCTCGACGGTGCGCAACCTGGTGGGCATCGCCGGCAAGCCGCACGCGCGCACGATCATCGCCTGCATCGGCCCCAAGACCGCCGAGACGGCCGCGGAATTCGGTCTGCGAGTGGACGTGCAGCCGGACACCGCCGCCGTGGGCCCGCTCGTCGACGCCCTGGCCGAGCACGCCGCGCGGTTGCGCGCCGAGGGGGCGCTGCCGCCGCCGCGCAAGAAGAGCCGCAGGCGCTAGTGCGGCCCCTCCCGCCCGCGAGCGTGCGTGTTTGCACACCGACACGCCGCCCGGGCTGGCATTTTGCGCACGCTGGCGGTTGCGACTCGCGATGAGTACCTACCCGCGGCAGCGTCCGCGCCGGCTCCGCTCGACCCCGGCGTTGCGTCGCCTGGTCGCGCAAACGTCTTTGGAGCCAAGGCATTTGGTGCTGCCGATGTTCGTCGCCGACGGGATATCGGAATCGCGACCCATCCCATCTATGCCCAACGTCGTTCAGCACAGCCGGGATTCGCTGCGCCGGGCCGCCGAACAGGCCGTCGCCGCGGGGGTGGGCGGGGTGATGCTGTTCGGCGTGCCCCGCGAGCAGGACAAGGACTCGACCGGCTCGGCCGGCACCGATCCGGACGGCATCCTCAACGTCGCGCTGCGCGACCTGGCCAAGGATCTCGGTGACGCCACGGTGTTGATGGCCGACACCTGCCTGGACGAGTTCACCGACCACGGGCATTGCGGGGTCCTGGACGCCCGGGGCCGGGTGGACAACGATGCCACCCTGGCCCGCTACGTCACACTGGCTGTGGCGCAAGCGGAATCGGGCGCCCACGTGGTGGGGCCGAGCGGCATGATGGACGGGCAGGTGGCCGCGATCCGCGACGGTCTGGACGCGGCCGGCTACACCGACGTGGTGATCCTGGCCTACGCCGCGAAGTTCGCCTCGGCGTTCTACGGCCCCTTCCGCGAAGCGGTGAGCTCGAGTCTGTCCGGGGACCGGCGCACCTACCAGCAGGAGCCCGGCAACTTCCGGGAGGCGCTGCGCGAGGTCCGGCTGGACCTGGACGAAGGCGCCGACATCGTGATGGTCAAGCCCGCATTGGGTTACCTCGATGTGCTGGCGGCCGCGGCGGAGGTCTCGCCGGTGCCGGTCGCCGCGTATCAGGTGTCGGGGGAGTACGCGATGATCTGCGCCGCGGCCGCCAACAACTGGATCGACGAGCGCGCCGCCGCGCTGGAGTCGCTGACGAGCATCCGGCGCGCCGGGGCCGACGTCGTGCTCACCTATTGGGCCGCGGATGCGGCAGGCTGGCTGTCGTGACAGCCGAACCGAAGCCGTTGTTCTACGAGCCCGGCGCCAGCTGGTGGTGGGTGGCACTGGGCCCGGCGTCGGCGGCGGCCATGGTCCTGATCGAGATCTGGAGCGGGGCACCGGTGTCGCTGGTCGTCCCGGCCATCTTCCTGGTCCTGGTGTCGGCGTTCGTCGGGTTGCAGGTGAAGGCGGCGCGGATCCACGTCTCGGTCGAGCTCACCGAGGACGCACTGCGCCAGGGCACCGAAACCATCCTGGTGCGCGAAATCCTCAAGGTGTATCCCGAGCCCCAGCACCACGAGGCGTCCGGCAAGGAGCTGGCGAAATGGCAGTCCTCGCGGGCGCTCGGCGAACTGGCCGGGGTGCCGCGCCACCGGATAGGCATCGGTCTCAAGCTCACCGGCGACCGCACCGCCCAGGCCTGGGCGCGTCGCCATCGTCATCTCCGGGCGGCGCTGACCCCACTGGTCCAGGAGCGGGTGGAGCCCGCCGGATCCGACGTCGCCGACGAGGATTTCGACGACGGGCCGTTTTCGTGAAGGCCCGGTTCCGGGCGTACCTCAAGCTGATCCTGGCCTGCGCCGCGCTGGTGGGCGCGGGCGTGAGCTGGGTGCACGCGCGCCACACGGTGAGTGTCGCGCCGATCGCCGACGGGCAGCCGATCACCACGTCGCTGGTGTACAACCCTCAGCTGCTGTTGCTGACGCTGGTGCTGGTGACGACCGCCGGGGTGCTCGCGGTGGTCGGAATCGCCCGGCTGTTGCGGACCCGGGACGCCCGGAAAGTTACGCCGTCTTCTTGATCAGCGGCAGCACGAGCTGACGGCGGCTCACGATGGCTTCGGCCAGGTTGCGGAGCGCCTCGCGCACCGAGCGCGCGATCGGAAGCTCGCCGGCGCCGCCCAGCAGCCCCATCACCGCGGGGCTGGCGACCAAGGTCCACTCGACCCCGGCGGCGCGGCAGTCCTCGTCGAGCCGCTGCACCATCGAGACGCCCGCCGCAGCAAAGTGACCCACCTCGCTCAGGTCGAGCACCACCGGGTTGCTCCCCAGGGTGAAACGCCAGAGGTATTCGCTGACCCGGTCGATGTTGGCGGCGTCGATGTCGCCCCGGATGGTCACCACGGTCGCCAGGTGACGGCAGTGGGCGCGGATCTGGGCACCGTCACAATCGAAGGTGCCGTAACCGTGCCGAGTCGCGACGGTGGTGACTGTCATGAGCTCCCCAATCCCTTCAAGCCTGTTACCTAAAGGTGCCCGCTAAAAGTAAGGAGACCGAAAGCCGCCTCTAACTCTTTGCTAAGAAGCCAATTTCGGGGGGTTTGGCGCCGGTTTAAGCAACGTCGCGGGCGTTTTGTCCCCGGGGCGCGCCACGGCCCATCACGCCGTGGCGCGGGGTTCGCTGCTAGGCTTCGTCGTTGCCGGTTGCCAGTCGGGGGGCTTGTGATCGCCCGGTCAGCCGGACCAAGTCGGATACGAAACGTGAGTCCAGACGGAAAGAGCATCGTGCGGGGCGCAGAGATCAGGGGAGAGATCAAGGCCCTGACGGGACTGCGCATCGTCGCCGCGGTGTGGGTGGTGCTGTTTCACTTCCGGCCGATGGTGAGCGACATTTCGCCCGACTTCCGCGACGCCCTCGCGCCGGTGCTCAACTGTGGGGCCCAGGGCGTCGACCTGTTCTTCATCCTCAGCGGGTTCGTGTTGACATGGAACTACCTCGACCGGATGGGCCGCTCGTGGTCGACGCGCGCCACCCTGCACTTCCTGTGGCTGCGGCTGGCCAGGGTGTGGCCGGTGTACCTGGTCACCCTGCACCTGGCCGCGCTGTGGGTGATCTTCACGCTGCACGTGGGTCACGTGCCGTCGCCCGATGCCGGCCAGCTCACCGCGGTCAGCTACGTGCGCCAGATCCTGTTGGTGCAGCTGTGGTTCGTGCCGTTCTTCGACGACTCCAGCTGGGACGGCCCGGCCTGGTCGATCAGCGCCGAGTGGCTCGCCTACCTGCTGTTCGGCGTCCTCGTGCTGGTGATCCTGCGGATGAAGCAGGCGACGCGGGCGCGCAGCCTGATGTTGCTGGCGTTCGCGGCGTCGTTGCCGCCCGTGGTCATGCTGCTGACCAGCGGCCACTTCTACACGCCGTGGAGCTGGCTGCCCCGAATCGTCACGCAGTTCACCGCCGGGGCCCTGGCCTGCGCCGCCGTGCGCAGGCTGCGGTTGACCGATCGCGGCCGCCGCGTCGCGGGGTACACCTCCCTGCTGCTGTTGGCCGCCATGGTCGGCGTCCTGTACTGGTTTCACGCGCACCCGATATCCGGAATCGTTGAGAACGACAGCGGCGGGGTGGTCGACGTGCTGTTCGTTCCGCTGGTGATAACCCTGGCCATCGGCGTGGGCAGCCTGCCACGGGTGCTGTCGACCCGGGCGATGGTTTACGGCGGGCAGATCTCGTTCTGCCTGTACATGGTCCATGAGCTGGTGCACACGTCGTGGGGATGGGCGGTGACGCAGTTCGAGCTCACGCCATGGCAGCAGGACAACCCGTGGAAATGGAACATCCTCGGGCTGCTCGCGATCGCCGTCGGTCTGTCGGCCCTGATGTACCACTTCGTCGAGGAGCCCGCCCGCCGCTGGATGCGCCGGATGGTCAACATCCGACCCGCCGACGAGAAGACCACGGACGACGAGCAGGCGGGCAGCAAGCTGCACCCGATCGACGGTGGGCTGGAAGCGGTTTCGGCCCGCGCGGTGTGACGTTCGCCTCGCCGCGCGGCGGGTGCGGCGCCCGGGATCGGTCGCATACCATGGCCGGAGCGGCTAGCCGCGATTTGACGCTAGTTCGCGCCGTTTCCCCGTACGATTCCGTTGACTTGGATGCGGCGCGTGACGATGCAGTTTCCGGGGGAGGTACCAGTGAGCCGTCTGACCACGGTCATCGTCGGCCTCGCCCTGGCGCTGGGCCCGGTCTGTGGCGTCCTGGTGGCCCCGGCGCACCCGGTGCGGGCGCGGGCCTACGAACCGCTGACGGTGGATTCGCGCCTCAACCACGTCGCCGTCGTCGGCGACTCGTACACCACCGGCACCGACGAGGGCGGCCTGGGCCCGAACTCGTGGACCGCGCTGGCCTGGCACGCGCTTGCCCAGCGGGGCGTGCGGATCGCCGCGGACGTGGCGGCTGAGGGGCGGGCGGGCTACGTCGTGCCCGGCGACCACGGCAGCATCTTCGAGGATCTGACCGCCAGGGCCGTCAAGCCCGGCGACGCGCTGGTGGTGTTCTTCGGCTCGCGCAACGACCAGGGTGTGGATCCCGCGCTGGTGGGCGAAAAGGCCCGCGGCGCCTTCAGCCTGGCGCGCCGGTTCGCGCCGTCCGCCAGGTTTTTGGTGATCGGCCCGCCGTGGCCGACCGCCGACGTGCCCGAATCGATCCTGCAGATTCGCGACGTGCTCAACGCGGCCGCCCGGGAGGCCGGGGCGGCATTCGTCGACCCGCTCGGCGACCGCTGGTTCGTCGACAGGCCCGACCTGATCGGCCCGGACGGTGTGCACCCCAACGACGCGGGGCATCAGTATTTGGCGGACAGGATCGCACCGCTCATCGGCATGCAGCTGTCGCGGTGACCAGCCAAAGCCTCAGGCGCGCAAGGGCTTTAGGCTAGTCTTCCGCGTGGCGCTCGTAGTCCCATTGCTCCAGGCGCGTTTGCAACTGCATCAGGCCAACGCCCGCGACGGGCGCGATGGCCGCAATGCAGATCAGCAGCAGCGGAGTCATCTCAAAACCTCCAAACACCTTTCACTGATATGACGTTCGTCTCCGGCGAGAAGTTCATTACGCGTCACCCATCCGCCAGCGCGCGGTCCGTCAGCGCACCCATGACGGGCGCCAGCAGTTGCGCGTACTGGGTCGTGATGTGGTTGTCGTCCCGGAAAACCAGGGTGTTGCCGACGATCACCGGGCAGCGGTCGGGGGTGCAGAACAGGTCGGTCAGATCGGCGTACTGCCCGCCGGCGACGGTGGTCGCCGCCCGCTCGGCGCCGAGACCGGCGTCGTCGAGTGCGGCCGAGCGGGCGGGCGCGCACGCGGTGGCGTCGTCGAGGTGGCCCGACAGGCAGGCGGGCGCGGGTCCGTGGGGATCGGGGGCGGGCCCCAGCACCAGCACGGTCGCGCCGGTGCCGCGCAGCTGTTCGACGGTGCGGCCCAGGGTGTCGATCCATGCCGGGTCGTACGAGGTGAAACCGAAGTCCGCCCCGTAGCGCCGGCTCATGTCGAGCACCACCAGGCGCGGGCGCTCGGCCTTCAGCCGGTCCATGATCTGGCCGCGCCACTGGACGCATTCGGTGTACTCGCGGCCGAGATACGGGCTGGTGATGCGAAGTTCCTGCAGCGGGCAGGTCACCTTGGCCAGCGTCTCCAGCCGCCAGTGCCGCTGCTCGGCGACCCGCCGGAACGCCGGTTCCCACATGGCGGCGTGTGAGTCGCCGACCAGGGCCACCGTCGTCGGCGAGGCGGCATCGCCCGTCGCGCACTCGCTTTGACCGACATCGCGCCACGAGCGCACGCAGCCGTTGACGAACACGGGCGCCTTGTCGGCCGGCGCCTGGGCCAGCGGCGGGTCCAGGTTGGACGGGACGGCGCGCAGGCCGGCCGACGCCGCGACCGCGTCGCGCACCTGCGTGAAGGCCGCGCGGACCGTCGCCTCCTGGATGCTGACGGCGGGAAGGTTCGCCGGGGGTAGCGCGACGATGTTGGCCTTCGGGGCCGCCACCCCGTGGCCGACGGGCGACGGGGTCATCGCCAGCAGCAGCACGCATGCGCACGCCGCGGCGGCGCTGGCGGCGGCGGCCGCGGCGAGGCTGGCCTTCACCGATCGGCGCAGCGCCGCCGCGAACCGGCCGGGATTTTCGACCACGTGCAACGTGATCACCGCGAGCCCGCCGGACACGGCGGTGGCGCTCAGCCTGGCCGGCAACCCGGCCGGCTCGCCCAGGAGCTGCGGCATGAGCAGCAGGACCGGCCAGTGCCACAGGTACCACGAGTACGACACGCGCCCGATCGCCCGCATCGCGGGCCGGCACAGCACGCGGCCGACGCCGAGGCCGCCGGTCACGGTGCCGGCGCCGATCACGAGCGCGGTGCCCAGCACCGGGAGCAGCGCCGCGGTGCCGGGGTAGGGGGTGGCGGGGCCCAGCTGGGTGCAGGTCAGCGCGATCAGCCCCAGGCCACCCCATCCGACGATCGCCGCGGGCAGCAGGGGCAGCTTGCGCCAGTGCCGAATCGACAGGGCCACCAGGCCACCGGCCGCCAGCTCCCAGGCCCGGGTGGGCAGCGAGAAGAACGCCCAGGCGGGCGAGGTGCGGGTCCACACCATGGCCGCCGCCAGCGACGCGGCCGCCACCACGGCCAGGACCGCCGCATACGGCCCGGCCCCCGTCGTGGCCCCGCGGCGCAGCCGCCCCAGCACCCACGCCGTGCCGATGATGAGCAGCGGCCACACCAGGTAGAACTGCTCCTCCACGCCCAGCGACCAGTAGTGCTGGAACGGCGAGGGGGCGTCGGCGGCCAGGTAGTCGGTGCCCTGCGTGGCGAACCGGTAATTGCCCACATACAGCGCGCTGGCGATGCCGTCCACGAAGACGCTGCGCGCCTGCAGCGGCGGCAGCACGACGGCCGCGACGGCGGCGGTGACAACACCGACGGTGGTCGCGGCCGGCAGCAGACGCCGGGCCCGTGCGCCGTAGAAGCGGCCCAGGCGAACGGTATTGGTGGCGGTGGCCTCGCGCCACAGCAGCCCGGTGATGAGGAAGCCGGAGATGACGAAGAAGACGTCCACACCGATGAAGCCGCCGGCGAAGCCCGGTATGCCCGCGTGGTAGAGCACGACGGCGATGACCGCGACCGCGCGCAGGCCCTCGATGTCCGGGCGAAATCCCTTCCGGGAAGTTCGCCGCTCCACTCGACGTGGGCCGCTGGCGAGTTCCTCCTGCCGGACTGTCATCTGCGTGCTTAGGTCGCCATCCAGGCCAGCTCGCCGGGCAATTGCGTTCGCCAGTAGCCAATGTCGTGTCCGCCCAGGGAGAAGCTGCCCGCCGGCGGGGTCTTCAGTTGGCTGACGAATTGCCTTGTGGCGAAATAGAAGCGGTCGAAGGTGCCGCAGTCCACGCGCAGCGGAATCGCGTTCAGCGCCGGCAGGCCCACGACGCTGTTCTGCACCCAGTCGTCGTAGCTGTCGAACGCCCCCTGCTCGCTGCCCGTGAAGGAGGTGTAGAGCGCCGGGCTGATCGCGCAGATCCCGGCCGTGCGCGACGGGCCCAGCTTGGCGCCCAGGTGCAGCGCCCCGTAGCCACCCATCGACCACCCCAAAAAGCCCACCCGGGTGGTGTCGAAACCCATCGACGACAGCAGCGGCAACAGCTCGTCGAGCACCATCGCGCCGGGGTCCTCGCCGGAGGCCCTGCGGTGCCAGTAGCTGTTGGCGCCGCCGTCGACGCCCACCACCGCGAACGGCGGCTTGCCCTCCTTGACCAGTTGGGCCAGCGCCTTTTCGACACCGCAGTCGAGCATCATGTTCGCGTCGCCGTCCTTGCCGTGCAGCGCGATGACCGGGCGCAGCGACCCGGCTTCGGCCTTCTGCCCCGGCGGCAGGGCGATCACCCAGTTGGTCTTGACACCGCCGCGCGCCGCGGAGACGAAGGAGCCGGTCAACCTGTTCGGCAGGGCGCTGCCGGCCGCCGACGGCTCGAACGGCGCGGGTGCCGCGTGCGAGGTGACCGGGTCCAGCAGGGCGCCTAAGGCGAACACGCCAGCGGCTCCCAGGCTGGCACCGGCACCCATCCGGAGCACCGCCCGGCGTGTCAGGTCAGGCATGATCGCAATGATGCCGTGCGAAGCGCGCCTCACCTGCCGAGCCACGCCGTATTGGAAGCATTGTGTGATCTGGCGTGATCTGTCGGTCACGAAGAGGTGACTTTCGGCGCCGATGGCCGGATGCAATCTCGAAGGTTTCAACCCTCGCGCGCCCGGCCGATCTCCCGGACGATGCAGCTTTGGTCGATGAGGGGCCCACACGGGAGGGTGCATGAGTCTGGCGTTTCATTGGTTTTTGCCGACGTACGGGGATTCGCGGAACCTGGTCGCGGGCGGGCACGGCACGGCGATGCACGGCGACCGGCCCGCGAGTCTGCGCTACCTGCACCAGATTTGCGCGGCCGCCGAAGACAACGGCTTCGAGGCGGTGCTCACACCGACCGGATTGTGGTGTGAGGACGCGTGGTTGACGACGGCGACGCTGATCGAGGGCACCGAGACGCTGAAGTTCCTCGTCGCGTTCCGGCCCGGCTTGCTCAGCCCCACCCTGGCCGCGCAGATGGCCGGAACGTTCCAGCGGCACTCGGGCGGGCGGCTGCTGCTCAACGTCGTCACCGGCGGGGAGCCGCACGAGCAACGGGCCTACGGGGATTTCCTGGACAAGGAGTCGCGGTACGCCCGCACCGCCGAGTTCCTGCACGTGGTGCGCCAGCTGTGGACGTCGCGGGAGCCGGTGACCTTCGCCGGAGACCACATCCGCATCGAGGGCGCGCAGCTGAACAACCCGCCCGACCCGACGCCCGCGGTGTTCTTCGGCGGTTCGTCGGCGGCCGCCGGGCCGGTCGCGGCCAACTACTCCGACGTCTACCTCACCTGGGGCGAGCCGCCGGCCGCCGTCGCCAAGAAACTCGACTGGGTCCGCGGGCTGGCCGCCGATGCGGGGCGGATCCTGCAGTACGGCTTGCGGATTCACGTGATCAGCCGCGACACCTCCGAACAGGCGTGGGCCGAGGCCGACCGGCTGCTCGCGGCCGTCGACCCCGCCGACGTCGAGCGGGTGCAGGCCAGCCTGGCGCGCAGCGAATCGGAGGGCCAGCGCCGCATGCTGAAGCTGCACGGCGGCGACAGCGCCCGGCTCGTGGTCGGCCCCAACCTGTGGGCCGGGGTGGGCCTGGTGCGCGGCGGTGCGGGCACCGCGCTGGTCGGTTCGCACGCCGAGGTGGCCGAACGGCTGGTCGAGTACTCGCGGCTGGGTATCAGTCACTTCATCCTGTCGGGCTATCCGCACCTGGAGGAGGCCTACTGGTTCGGTGAGGGCGTGCTGCCGCTGCTCGAGCGAAAAGGGTTGTGGGAGCGTCCCAACCGCCAGGCGCAACCGGCACCGGCGACGCCGTTCGCGATCGCGTCCGCGCACTAGCCGTCCGCGACCGCGACTTGTATCTTTGAGCCGACTTGCGGGTGGACGACCGCGTTCCTGGTTAGGCTGAGTCAATGACGGACGCCAACGTTGCCGGTTTCGAGCCGTTGTACGGCGAGGCGGAACACACCGAGGGGCGCATTCCCTGGGACATCGGTGGCCCGCAGCCGGCTGTCCAGCAGTTGGTGGCCTACGGCGGGATCCGCGGCGAGGTGCTGGACCCGGGCACCGGCCCCGGTTATCACGCGATTCACTATGCGGCGCAAGGGTATTCGGCCACCGGGATCGATGATTCCCCCTCCGCCATCGAGCTGGCGAAACGGAACGCCGAACGGGCCGGAGTAAGCGTCAATTTCCAGGTGGCCGACGCCACCAGGCTGGACGGTTTCGAGGGCCGCTTCGACACGGTGGTGGACAGCGCGTTCTATCACGTTTTCTTGAACGACGGGGCCACCCAGATGCGGTATGCGCAGGCGCTGCACCGCGCGACCACACCCGGCGCCCGGCTGTACATGTTCGAGTTCAGCCCCCACAACGTCAACGGCCTGCAGTGGACGGCCGTGCCGGCCGAAAATTTCCAGCAGGTGCTCGGCGACACCGGATGGCGCATCGACTACCTGGGCGTCACCACTTATCAGGCCCGCCTGCTGCCGGAGACCTTCGAAGCCATGAAGAAAATGGCGTCCGAGCAGCAGGGTGAGATCCTGCAGCGGATGCGGCCCCTGGTGCACCGGATGAGCGTGATCGACCCGCTGCTGGAAAACCATCGGGTGCACCTTCCGGTGTGGTCGGTGGTGGCCACCCGCCTGGACTGACTGCGACGCCGAGGCGCCGGGAGGGCTGAGAGAATGACCGGCACCACCCAACTGCGGCACGGACTGTCGCAGCGGCAGCTCAGCATGATCGCCCTGGGCGGGGTGATCGGCGCCGGCCTGTTCGTCGGCTCCGGCGTGGTGATCAAGGACACCGGGCCCGCCGCGTTCCTGACGTACGCGCTGTGCGGCCTGCTGATCGTCCTGGTCATGCGCATGCTGGGTGAGATGGCGGCCGCCAACCCCTCAACGGGGTCGTTCGCCGATTACGCGGCGCGGGCCCTGGGCGGCTGGGCGGGGTTCTCGGTGGCCTGGCTGTATTGGTACTTCTGGGTGATCGTCGTCGGGTTCGAGGCCGTCGCCGGGGGCAAGGTCCTGGGCTACTGGTTCCATGCGCCGCTGTGGCTGCTCTCGCTGTGCCTGATGGTGCTGATGACCGCGACGAACCTGTTCTCGGTGTCATCCTTCGGCGAATTCGAATTCTGGTTCGCCGGAATCAAAGTCGCCACCATCGCCGTCTTTCTGGCCCTCGGCTCACTGTTCGCGCTGGGCCTGTGGCCGGGCCGGCACGCGGATTTCTCCCAGCTCACCTCCCACGGCGGCTTCTTCCCCAAAGGCGTCGGCGCGGTCTTCGCGGCCATCGTCGTGGTGATCTTCTCCATGGTCGGCGCGGAGATCGTCACCATCGCCGCCGCCGAAAGCCGTGATCCCGAACTCGCCGTCCAGCGCGCGACCAGGTCGGTGGTCGCGCGCATCGGGATCTTCTTCGTCGGTTCGGTGTTTCTGCTCGTGGTGATCCAGCCGTGGAATTCGGTCGAACCGGGCGCCTCGCCGTACGTCGCCGCGCTGCGGCACATGGGCCTGCGCGGGGCCGATCAGGTGATGAATGCGGTGGTGCTCACCGCGGTGCTGTCCTGTCTGAACTCAGGCCTGTACACGGCGTCGCGGATGCTCTTCGTGCTCGCCGACCGGCGCGAGGCCCCGGCCCGGCTGGTCACGCTCAGCCGGCGCGGGGTCCCCCACCTGGCCATCCTGAGCTCGTCGGCGATCGGTTTCGGCTGCGTCATCATGGCGTGGGTGGCACCCGGCTCGGTGTTCCTCTTCCTGCTCAACTCGTCGGGCGCCGTCATCCTGTTCGTGTACTGGTTGATCGCGCTCTCGCAGATCATCCTGCGCAGGCGCACGCCCCAGGAGACGCTGCGGGTCAAGATGTGGTTCTTCCCGGTGCTGTCGGTCCTGACCCTCGCCGGGATCACCGCCGTGCTCGTGCAGATGGCGTTCGACCGTGCCGCGCGCAGCCAGCTGTGGCTCAGCCTGCTGTCGTGGGCGGTGGTGATCGGGCTCTACCTCATCGCCCGGGCCCGGAGCCGCGTCAGCCGGTCTTGCTGAGCAACACGGCCTGCTCGAAGGGCAGCCTCTTGAAGATCGGCCGCCAGCCGCGGTTGACGTGGGCCGCCGCGTCGGCCTTGCTGACCACCCGCGGGTTCGCGACGCCGAACGTCTTGCCGTAGCGGCGCATCCGCCCACCCCCGGCCGCGGAGAGGTTCTTCAGCCAGTCGCGGTCCGGGCCGTAGGTCAGCAGGATCGCCACCCCCGGCTTGCCGTCGACCTCGGCGCTGAACACGGTAACCGGAGTGCGGTACGGCTTTCCGGAGCGCCGTCCGACGTGTTCCAGGATGCAAAACGTCGGGGCCCAGCCCGCCCACAGCCGCTGGACCGGATTGGTGACGTGCCGATTGAACCGTGCGAGCCCCTGGGGAAGTTCCATGCCTTCCATCCAACCCGCTCACCCGGCCCGACATCAAGGCGTACGAGGCGTCGGGGGCACCACCCTGCGCGCCAGCCGCGCCGCCCGAGACGGGGGCGGACGCCACGGCTCATGGTCCCGCGCCGGCCATGCGTAGCAAGGGGTTTGGTCGTCGAGGAGCGCTCGCAGCCCCGGTATCGCGAGGTCGCGAGCGGACCAGTCGTAGAGCAGTTCGAGTCGCGGGGAGATGACCCCGACATCGAGGAGGTGCGCTATTCCGTGCTCGGCCCGTAGGTACGGCGCGAGGTCGTCTCCGAGCGGATAGCGGTCGGGGAGGACCCGGGAAAGCGAAAGGAATATGCCGGTCATGCCCAGGCGCGGGTCGCCGAGCGGCCGACCGGCGAAGCCCAGCCAGCCGAGCGCGAGCCGGGGCGCCGCGACCAGTGCGTGGGCGTAGAGAACGCGCATCAGCACCAGGTTGATGAAGAAGCGTTCGACGCGGGACTCGCCGGACGCGAGGAGGTGGTGGTCGAGGTATGCGCTGACCACGCTGATGTTGTGCGCCCGATACCACCGCGGCGCGGACGGCTGCCGGATGAACTCGAGCGACGCGGCGACTCCACGAGTGCTGGGGGCGCCGGCGTGGCCGAAGGCCAGAGCGCGGGCTTCCCACCCGTCCCGAAGCAGGCGCTCGTTGACCGCACGCCACCAGGGGCTGCCCGGGGCCGGCCCGTCGACCGGGTTGAGCAGCCCCCGTCGCAGCTGCCATCGCATGAACGCCGCCGCCGCCTGCCGATACGGCAGATGGCCGCGGTCCGCGTCGGGCGGGACTTCGTAGAGCTTTCGCATCAGCGCCAGCCGGCCGGGGGGGTCGTCGCGGACCGCGGCGACCCTCGCCGAGGCGACGTCGACGGCCGTCGGACGTGTCACCCGCGCAAGCGTAGTGTCACTTCATGGCCGATTCACCAGGTGAGGAGGCCGCCCAGCGGGCGCAGGAGCTGCTGCGCCGGGGGGCGGAACTCGCCGCCCGGAAGGTCGTCACGGAGCACGACGTCAGGCGTGCCGCCGAGCACGCCGACCGCGCCCACGAGCGGGACCAGGCGGCCCATCAACGCGCGGCGTATCGGCACTACGCGGCCGGCGCCGCGCACGAACGCGCCGCCCAAATTCACGAGCTCGCGGTCCGGGAGGGCCGCGGCGACGTCGCCGCCCACCGCCGCGCGGCCGAAATGGAGCGCGAGGCGGCGCGGCGTGACCTGCTGGCCGCCCAGCAAGCCGACCGGCAGGACGCCTGACGGCCACATCTGCTACACCCTGTAGTTGAACGATTCGCGGAGGCTGGGACACTGGTCGGCATGGGTAGCAGTGACCAGGCGACCGCGCCCGCCCCGGCCGCGACCGGGGTCACCGCGGCGTCGGCGAAGTTGTTCGAGGACGCCTGCGCGGTGATTCCGGGCGGGGTGAACTCCCCGGTGCGCGCGTTCACCGCGGTGGGGGGCACGCCGCGGTTCATCACCGAGGCGCGCGGGTGCTGGCTCACCGACGCCGACGGCAACCGCTACGTCGACCTGGTCTGCTCCTGGGGCCCGATGATCCTGGGCCACGCCCACCCGGCCGTCGTCGACGCCGTCGCCACGGCCGCCGCGTCCGGCCTGTCGTTCGGGGCGCCGACGCCGGCGGAGAGCGAGCTCGCCGCCGAGATCATCGGGCGGGTGGCCCCGGTCGAGCGGATCCGGCTGGTGAACTCCGGCACCGAGGCCACCATGAGCGCCGTCCGGCTGGCCCGCGGGTTCACCGGCAGGGCCAAGATCGTCAAGTTTTCCGGTTGCTACCACGGCCACGTCGACGCGTTGCTCGCCGACGCGGGCTCCGGCGTGGCGACCCTGGGCCTGCCGTCCTCGCCCGGGGTCACCGGTGCGGCCGCCGCGGACACGATCGTGTTGCCCTACAACGACATCGAGGCCGTGCGGCGGACGTTCGCGAACTTCGGTGACCAGATCGCCGCGGTGATCACCGAGGCCAGCCCCGGCAACATGGGCGTCGTCCCGCCCGCGCCGGGCTACAACGCGGCGCTGCGCGCGATCACCGCCGAGCACGGTGCGCTGCTGATCGTCGACGAGGTGATGACGGGCTTCCGCGTCAGCCGGAGTGGTTGGTACGGAATCGATCCCGTCGCCGCCGACCTGTTCACCTTCGGCAAGGTGATGAGCGGTGGGCTGCCGGCCGCCGCGTTCGGTGGGCGGGCCGACGTGATGGGGCGGCTGGCGCCGCTGGGGCCGGTGTATCAGGCCGGCACGTTGTCGGGTAACCCGGTGGCGATGGCCGCCGGGCTGGCCACGCTGCGCGCCGCCGACGATGCGGCCTACGCGGCGCTGGACGCCAACGCCGACCGCCTGGCCGGCCTGCTGTCCGAGGCGCTGACGAAAGCGAGTGTGCCACACCAGATTCCACGCGGCGGCAACATGATCAGCGTGTTCTTCTCCGAAACGCCGGTGACCGACTTCGCGTCGGCCCGGGTGAGCCAGACGTGGCGGTACCCGCCGTTCTTCCACGCCCTGCTGGACGCGGGGGTGTACCCGCCGTGCAGCGCCTTCGAGGCGTGGTTCGTCTCGACCGCCCTGGACGACACCGCATTCGAGCGCGTCGCCGCGGCCCTGCCCGAGGCGGCCCGTCGCGCCGCCGCCGCCCGGGAGGACAAGCCCTGATGGCCGAGGAGACCAGGGTGCACGTGGTGCGCCACGGCGAGGTGCACAACCCCAGCGGCGTCCTCTACGGGCGGCTGCCCGGATTCCACCTGTCCGAGAAGGGCAGGGCGCAGGCCGACGCGGTCGCCGAGGCGCTCGCGGGCCGCGACATCGTCGCCGTCGTCGCCTCCCCGCTGCAGCGGGCCCAGGAGACCGCCGCGCCCATCGCCGCCAAGCACGAGCTGGCCGTCGACACCGACCCCGACCTGATCGAATCGGCCAACTTCTTCGAGGGCCGCCGCGTCGGCCCGGGCGACGGCGCGTGGCGCGACCCGCGGTTCTGGTGGCAGCTGCGCAACCCGTTCACCCCCTCGTGGGGCGAGCCCTACACCGACATCGCGAGCCGGATGACCACCGCCGTGGACAAGGCGCGCGCCCGCGCCGCCGGCCAGGAGGCGGTGTGCGTCAGCCACCAATTGCCGGTGTGGACGCTGCGGCTGCACCTGAGCGGCAAGCGGCTCTGGCACGACCCGCGGCGGCGCGAATGCGGGTTGTGCTCGATCACCACGCTGATCTACGACGGCGATCGGTTGGTCGACATCGAGTACTTCCAACCAGCGGCGCCATGACCATCTCGCGGCTGGCGGTGGCCGGGGTCGTGCTGACGACCCTGCTCGTCGGCTGCTCCGGTCGCGACGCCGTGGCCCAGGGTGGCACCTTCGAGTTCGTCTCGCCCGGCGGCAAAACCGACATCTACTACGACCCGCCCGCCAGCCGCGGGCGCCCGGGGCCGCTGTCGGGCCCCGACCTGGCCGATCCGGCCCACACGCGATCGCTCGACGACTTCGCCGGGCAGGTCGTCGTCATCAACGTCTGGGGGCAGTGGTGCGGGCCGTGCCGCGCCGAGGTCAGCCAGCTGCAGCAGGTGTATGACGCCACCCGGGCGGCCGGGGTGTCGTTTTTGGGCATCGACGTCCGCGACAACAACCGCCAGGCCGCGCTCGACTTCGTCGACGATCACCACGTCAGCTACCCGTCCCTGTACGACCCCGCGATGCGCACCCTGATCGCGTTCGGCGGCAAGTACCCCACCACCGTCATCCCGTCCACCCTGGTGCTGGACCGCCAGCACCGGGTCGCCGCGGTGTTCCTGCGCGAGCTGCTCGCCGCGGACCTGCAGCCCATCGTCGAGCGGGTGGCCCGACAGTGACCGGCTTCACCCAGATCGCCGCCGCCGGGCCGCTGCTGTTGGCGCTGGGCGCGTGCCTGCTGGCGGGGCTGGTGTCGTTCGCCTCGCCGTGTGTGGTGCCGCTGGTGCCGGGCTACCTGTCCTATCTGGCCGCCGTCGTCGGGGTGGACGAGGAGCCGCCGCCCGGTGCGCACTACGACTTGTGGCGCCCCGCGAGTTCCGTCCGGTGGCGGGTCGCGGGCTCCGCGGCGCTGTTCGTCGCCGGCTTCACCACGGTGTTCGTGCTCGGCACCGTCGCGGTCCTCGGCATGACCACCACCCTGATCACCAACCAGCTGGCGCTGCAGCGGGCCGGGGGCGTGCTGACCATCGTGATGGGGCTGGTGTTCGTGGGCCTGATCCCGGCCCTGCAGCGCCAGGCCCGGTTCAGCCCGCGCCAGCTGACGACGGTCGCGGGGGCGCCCGTGCTCGGCGCGGTGTTCGCGCTGGGCTGGACGCCGTGCCTGGGGCCGACGCTGACCGGGGTGATCACCGTGGCCTCGGCCACCGACGGCGCGAACGTCGCGCGCGGCGTCGCGCTGGTGATCGCCTACTGCCTGGGCCTGGGCATCCCGTTCGTGCTCTTGGCGTTCGGCTCGGCGGGGGCGGTGGGTGCGCTGGGCTGGCTGCGGCGGCACACCCGGGCCATCCAGATCTTCGGCGGCGCGCTGCTGATCGCCGTCGGGGCCCTGCTGGTGACCGGGGTGTGGAACGACTTCATCTCCTGGCTGCGCGACGCGTTCGTGTCCGACGTGAGGCTCCCGATTTGAGCGCACCCGTAGAGCTGCTCGCGGCACTTGGCGCGCGGGCGCGCAACACCTGGCGCGCGCTGACCTCGATGGGCACCGCGCTGGTGCTGCTGTTCCTGCTCGCGCTGGGCGCGATCCCCGGCGCGCTGCTGCCGCAGCGCAGCCTGAACGCCGGCAAGGTCGGCGAGTACCTGGCCACCCATCGCGTGATCGGACCGTGGCTGGACCGGGTGCAGGCCTTCGACGTGTTCTCCAGCTTCTGGTTCACCGCCATCTACGTGCTGCTGTTCGTCTCGCTGGTCGGCTGCCTGACCCCGCGCATGATCGAGCACGCGCGCAGCCTGCGCGCCACCCCGGTGCCGGCCCCGCGCAACCTGGCCCGGCTGCCCAGGCACGCCGGCGCCGAGGTCGCCGGCGACCCCGCGGACCTCAACGCCCTGGCGAACACGATCGTCGGGCGATTGCGCGGCTGGCGCACGGCCGTCCGGCATGACGGCGAAGTCGTCGAGGTGTCGGCGGAAAAGGGCTACCTGCGCGAGTTCGGCAACATCGTCTTCCACTTCTCGTTGCTGGGCCTGCTGGTCGCCGTGGCCGTCGGCAAGCTCTTCGGCTACGAGGGCAACGTCATCGTCATCGCCGACGGCGGCCCCGGCTTCTGCTCGGCCTCCCCGGCGGCGTTCGACTCGTTCCGGGCCGGCAACACCGTCGACGGCACGTCGCTGCACCCGATCTGCATCCGGGTCAACGACTTTCAGGCCCATTACCTGCCGTCCGGGCAGGCCACCTCGTTCGCCGCCGACATCGACTACCAGAGCGGCCGCGACCTGGCCGCCAACAGCTGGCGGCACTACCTGCTCGAGGTCAACCACCCGCTGCGGGTCGGCGGCGACCGGGTGTACCTGCAGGGCCACGGCTACGCGCCCACCTTCACCGTGACCTTCCCGGACGGCCAGACGCGCACGTCGACCGTGCAATGGCGGCCCGACAACCCGCAGACCCTGCTCAGTTCGGGGGTGGCGCGGATCGACCCGCCCGCCGGCAGCTATCCGAACGCGGCCGAACGCCGTCAGCACGAGATCGCGATCCAGGGCCTGCTGGCGCCCACCGAGCAACTCGACGGGACGCTGCTGTCGTCGCGCTTCCCGGCGCTGAACGCCCCCGCGGTGGCCGTCGACATCTACCGCGGCGACACCGGCCTGGACACCGGGCGGCCCCAGTCGCTGTTCTCGCTGGATCCCCGGTTGATCGAGCAGGGCCGGCTGACCAAGGAGAAGCGGGTCAACCTGCGCGCCGGCCAGGAGATCCGGCTCGACCAGGGCCCGGCCGCCGGCACGGTGGTGCGCTTCGACGGGGCCGTGCCGTTCGTCAACCTGCAGGTCTCCCACGACCCGGGCCAGACCTGGGTGCTGGTCTTCGCCGCCACCATGATGGCGGGGCTGCTGGTGTCGCTGCTGGTGCGCCGCCGTCGGGTGTGGGTGAGGCTCACCCCGGGGGCCGGTACGGTGAACGTCGAACTGGGCGGGCTGGCGCGCACCGACAATTCCGGGTGGGGCGACGAGTTCGAGCGGTTGACCGGGCAGATACTGCACGGGCTGGGCGAGCCCGACACCGCCGCGTCCAGAAGGAGCTCTCAGGTGGACGTCACATGAACACCCTGCACGTCAACATCGCGCTGGCGCGCTACTCCGACTGGGCGTTCACCTCGGCGGTGGTGGCCCTGGTGGTCGCCATGATGCTGCTGGCCTTCGAGCTGGCCTACGCCGGCAGCCGCCGCGCGGACCGGCGGGTGCTGGCCGGCTCGGTGGCCGCCGACAGCGCCGTGCCCGGCATCGTGGAGGACAGCGAGGCGCGCCCGTTCGACGAGCGGGTCGGGCGGGCCGGGCTGGCGGTGGTCTACCTCGGCATCGGCCTGCTGCTGGTCTGCATCGTGCTGCGCGGCCTGGCGACCCTGCGGGTGCCGTGGGGCAACATGTATGAGTTCATCAACCTGACCTGCTGCTGCGGCCTGGTCGCCGGCGCGATCGTGTTGCGCCGGCCGCAGTACCGCCCGCTGTGGGTGTTCCTGCTGGTGCCGGTGCTGATCCTGCTCACGGTCTCCGGCCGCTGGCTCTACACCAACGCCGCGCCGGTGATGCCCGCGCTGCAGTCTTACTGGCTGCCCATCCACGTGTCGGTGGTCAGCCTGGGTTCCGGGGTGTTCATGGTCGCCGGCATCTCCAGCATCCTGTTCCTGCTGCGCACGTCGCGGCTCAGCGACCCCGAGGCCGAGGGCGCGTTGGCCCGGATGGTGCAGCGCCTGCCCGACGCCCAGACCCTGGACCGCGTCGCCTACCGCACCACGATCTTCGCGTTCCCGGTGTTCGGCTTCGGGGTCATCTTCGGCGCCATCTGGGCCGAGGAAGCCTGGGGCAGGTACTGGGGCTGGGACCCCAAGGAGACGGTGTCCTTCATCGCGTGGGTGGTGTACGCCGCGTATCTGCACGCCAGGTCGACGGCGGGATGGCGGGACAGGAAGGCGGCGTGGATCAACGTCGTGGGATTCGTCGCCATGGTCTTCAACTTGTTCTTCGTTAACCTGGTGACCGTGGGCCTGCATTCGTATGCGGGCGTGGGGTGACAGTGAGCGACCGACCTCAGTAATCGCAACAAGGGGGAGTGCAGGTGTCCGACCATCCAACGACGGGCGTGGGGGCGCCCGAGCCGCAGACCACGGAGCTGCCCCCAGCGCAGCAATCCAGCGAGCCGCCGGCGGACTCGGGCGAAGCGCCGACCCGCGCCTTCGCCGGATTCCGCACCGAGCGGCGCGTCCCCCCGCCGGAGAGGCGAGAGGCGGCACCGTCCACCGCGGCAGGCCCCGCGCCCGCGCGCGGCGGGATGCCGCCCTGGGATTCCACACCGGTCACGGGCATCCCGCGCGTCGACCCGACCGCCTACGGCGCCTACTACAACGGGCCATCTGAGGCGCCAGCCTCGGAAGTCCCAGGGGCCCAGGCGCCCCCGTACCGGCCCGAGCACCTGCCGCACACGCCCTACCCGGAGCTGTCCACCGGCATGCTGTTGCGGCCGGTCAAGCCGCCGCCCTCGGAGGGCTGGCGCCGATTGGTCTACGACCTGTCCGGTCACCTGATCAACCTGGGCGAGAGCCCGCGCGCCCAGCGCCACAACAACCTGGTGGCCCAGGTCAACCGCCCCCTGCGGGGTTGCTATCGGGTCGCGCTGCTGTCGCTGAAGGGCGGCGTCGGCAAGACCACGATCACCGCGACGCTGGGGTCGACGTTCGCCGCCATCCGCGGCGACCGGGTGGTGGCCGTCGACGCCAACCCCGACCGCGGCACCCTGAGCCAGAAGATCCCGCTGGAGACGGCGGCGACGGTGCGGCAGCTGCTGCACGACGCCGGGGCCATCGAGCGCTACAGCGACGTGCGCCGCTACACCTCGAAGGGCCCGAGCGGGCTGGAGGTGCTGGCGTCGGAAACCGACCCGGCCGTCTCCGAGGCGTTCAGCGCCGACGACTACGCCCGCGTCCTGGACATCCTGGAGCGGTTCTACGGCCTGGTGCTCACCGACTGCGGCCCCGGGCTGCTGCACTCGGCGATGTCCTCGGTGCTGGAGAAGGCCGACGTGTTGCTGGTGGTCGCGTCGGGGTCCATCGACGGCGCGCGCAGCGCCTCGGCGACGCTGGACTGGCTGGACGCGCACGGGCATCAGGACCTGGTCCGCAACTCGATCGCGGTCATCAACGCCGTGCGGCCGCGCACCGGCAAGGTCGACATGAACAAGGTGATCGATCACTTCTCGCGCCGCTGCCGCGCCGTGCGGCTGATCCCGTTCGACCCGCACCTGGAAGAGGGCGCCGAGATCGAGCTGGATCGGTTGCGGCGCGGAACCCGCGAGGCGCTCACCGAGCTGGCGGCGGTCGTCGCCGATGGGTTCCCCGGTGATCAGCGCAACCCGGGAGTCGCTTAGCGGGGTTCTACAGGGGTTTGTCCCCGTGGCCTAGCCGCCGCAGAAAGTCCGGATCGTCGTCGGGTCCGATGACGCGCGTCTTGGGCCGGTGGGCCTGTGACCGCGCCGCGCGCCAGCCAACGTAGATCAGCGTCCCCAGGATCAGGACGAGCAGCAGGTAGAGCACTCAACACCTCCTCCGAGCGAATATACCCGCGCCGTAGTCTCGAGCTGTGTCAGAAGGTCCTAGCGACAACAGCACTGGGGAGCGCGCCCGCAATCGGGTGGTCGTCGACGTCTTGCTCTACGCGGCGGCGCGGTTGCTGCTCGTCGCCGCGCTGAGCGGCGCGATCTACGGGGCCGCGCGATTGCTGGGGGTCGCCCAGTTCCCCGTCGTGGTGGCGGTGCTGTTCGCTCTGATCATCGCGATGCCCCTGGGCATCTGGCTGTTCGCCCCGCTGCGCCGGCGCGCCACCGCCGCGCTGGCGATCAGCGGCGAACGCCGGCGCCGGGAGCGCGAACAGCTGCATGCCCGGCTGCGGGGGGAAGCCGTACCGGACGAGGAGCCCGGGGAGCCCGGGGAGCCCGGGGAGCCCGGGGCCTAGCTTCGCAACGGCGCCGCTTCGGGTGTGCGTCCAGGGCTTTGAGTGTGCGCGCAGGGCGGGGAAATCGCCCCGCTCCGACCGCCAGTTCACACCCAAAACCCTGAACGCACACGCGAAGCCCTGACGAAAGGCTCAGTGCGCGAGCGCCAGCGCGGCCGCCACCGCGACGGCCCACACCACCATCGTCAGCCCGGTGTCCCGCAGCACCGGAATCAGTTCGCGCCCGCCGCGGCCGGAGCGCACCGGGGCGAGCGCGCGCAGCGCCAGCGGGGTGGCCACCAGTCCCACGGCGCACCACGGGGTCGCCGCCATGAGCGCCAGGGTCAGCAGCCCGGCGGTGGCCAGCAGCCCCTGGTAGAGCACCCGGGTGCGGGCATCGCCCAGCCGCACCGCCAGGGTCATCTTCCGGGACTGCGCGTCGGTGGGGATGTCGCGCAGGTTGTTGGCCACCAGCACCGACGCCGACAGCGCGCCGATCGACACCGCCAGCACCAGCCCGACCCAGTCCACCCGCAGCGCCTGGGTGTATTCGGTGCCCAGCACGGCGACCAGGCCGAAGAACACGAACACCGCGACCTCGCCAAACCCCGCGTAGCCGTAGGGTTTTGACCCGCCGGTGTACAGCCACGCCCCGGCGATGCAGGCCGCGCCGACCGCGATCAGCCAGGGCGCGCTGAGCAGCGCCAGGGCCAGCCCCGCCGCCGCGCCCACCGACAGGCTGGTGACGGCCGCGGCCAGCACCGAGCGCGGGGTCGCCAGCCGCGAGCCCACCAGCCGCACCGGCCCGGCGCGGTCGTCGTCGGTGCCGCGGATCCCGTCGGAGTAGTCGTTGGCGTAGTTGACGCCGACGATCAGCGCCAGCGCGACGGCCAGCGCGAGCAGCGCCTTCCACCACACCGCGGATCCCAGCCACGCCGCGGCGCCCGTGCCCGCCACCACCGGCGCCACCGCGTTGGGCAGCGTCCGGGGCCGGGCGCCGGAGACCCACTGCGCGAAACTGGCCACCAGGGCATCCTGCCCTATGCACCACAATGGGCGGATGCTCGGAGTCATCGGCGGCAGCGGCTTCTACACGTTCTTCGAATCGTCCGTCCGCACCATCGACGTCGACACCCCCTACGGGCCGCCCAGCGCGGCGGTGACGGTGGGCGCCGTCGGCGACCACGAGGTCGCCTTTCTGCCCCGGCACGGCGCGACCCACCAGTTCTCGGCGCACACCGTGCCGTACCGGGCGAACATGTGGGCGCTGCGCAAGCTCGGCGCGCGGCGGGTCTTCGGCCCGTGCGCGGTCGGCAGCCTGGACCCCGCCAACGGCCCGGGCGCGGTGGTGGTGCCCGACCAGCTGGTGGATCGCACCAGCGGCCGCGCCGACACGTACTTCGACTCGGGTGCCGTCCACGTCGACTTCGCCGATCCGTACTGCCCGACCCTGCGGGCGGCCGCCACCGGCCTGCCCGACGTGGTCGACGGCGGCACCATGGTGGTGATCCAGGGGCCGCGATTTTCCACCCGGGCCGAAAGCCGGTGGTTCGCCTCGGCCGGGTTCAGCCTGGTCAACATGACCGGCTACCCGGAGGCGGTGCTGGCCCGCGAACTCGAAATCTGCTACGCGGCAATCGCTTTGGTCACGGATCTGGACGCCGGGATCGCGGCTGGCGAGGGCGTGAGGGCCGTCGACGTGTTCGCCCAGTTCGAACGAAACATGGGGCTTTTCAAGGAGCTGGTGCGCGCGGCGATTCACCGCGTCGCCGCCGAGCGCACCTGCACCCACTGCCAGCCCCACACCGGCGTCACCCTGCCGGTGGAATTGCCATGAGGGTGCTGTTGACCGGGGCGGCCGGCTTCATCGGGTCGCGGGTGGACGCGGCGCTGCGGGCGGCCGGTCACGACGTGGTCGCCGTCGACGTCCTGCTGCCCGCCGCGCACGGCCCGAACGCGGTGCTGCCCCAGGGATGCCGGCGGGTGGATGTCCGCGACGGCGACGCGCTGGCCCCGCTGTTGGACGGCGTGGACCTGGTCTGCCACCAGGCGGCGATGGTGGGCGCGGGCGTCGACGCCGCCGACGCGCCGGCCTACGGCGGTCACAACGACTTCGCGACCACGGTGTTGCTGGCGCGGATGTTCGCCGCGGGGGTGCGCCGTTTGGTGCTGGCGTCGTCGATGGTGGTCTACGGTCCGGGCCAGTACGCCTGCCCCGAGCACGGGCTGGTCGACCCGCCGCCGCGGCGGCGCGCCGACCTCGACGCCGGGATCTTCGAAAACCGCTGTCCGGTCTGCGGACTCGACACGACGTGGCGGCTGGTCGACGAGGATGCCGCCCTGCGGCCGCGCAGCCTGTACGCGGCCAGCAAGACCGCGCAGGAGCACTACGCCCTGGCGTGGGCGGAGGCGACCGGCGGCTCGGTGGTGGCGCTGCGCTACCACAACGTCTACGGGCCCGGGATGCCGCGCGATACCCCGTATTCCGGCGTGGCCGCGATCTTCCGCTCATCGCTGGAAAAGGGCGAGCCGCCAAGGGTTTTCGAGGACGGCGGCCAAATGCGCGATTTCGTGCACGTCGACGACGTGGCCGCCGCCAACCTCACCGCGGTGTCGTCGGTGTCCGCGGACGCCGGCGGCTTTTCGGCGTTCAATGTCTGCTCCGGGCGGCCGATCTCGATCCTGGAGGTCGCCACCGCGCTGTGCGAGGCCCGCGACGGGTCGCTGTCCCCGGTGGTCACCGGGCAATACCGCAGCGGCGACGTGCGCCACATCGTGGCCGATCCCACCCGCGCCGCCGAGGTGCTGGGCTTCCGCGCGGCCGTCGAACCGTTAGCGGGATTGCGCGAGTTCGCTTACGCGCCTTTGCGTTAACGCGGGTCGTTCGGCGGCCGGAAGATCCGCGGCTTCTGCACCGGGATCTGCCGCGTCGCGGAGTCGTCGCCACGGAAGATTCGCGGCGACCCGGCCAGTTGCGGCGCGCCGGTCGGGATGCGCGTCGTCGCCGCCGCCGACGGCGGGGCCGCGCGGCCCACGGGGATGCGCGTGGTCGGTGCGGCCGGGCCCGGGTGGGTGCCCGCCGAGCCGCCACGCGCGTGGGTGGCGCGGCGCCGCCGGCGCCGCACCCGGCGCGCGCCGAGCTGCCCGCTGATGACCGCGGCGGTCAGGATGCACAGGGCCAGCACGCACAGCGCGACGTCGAAGGTGCTGGTGATCTGTTGGGCAAGGTTGTTGCCGTACACCGGGTTTGGCGCGGGCGCGTTGGGCGACTCCTCGAAGCGCGGCGCCAGCGCGACCCCCACGACGACGCGGGTGATGCTCAGGGTGGCGACCAGCCCGCACAGCGAGGAGATCAGCCGGGCGGACACCGCGTCATTGCCGAGGTTGATCCGCAGCCACACCGCCAGCAGGGCGGTGGTCAGGTCGAAGGCGGCGAGCACCATGCTGTCGTAGCGCGAGAAGGGGTAGTTCAGGGCCACGCCGACGGCGAGGTCGGTGATCCGCATGACCATCGACCCCAGGCACCACACGATGATGAGCAGCAAGCCATTTCGCGCCGCCGCGCGCCACGCGTTCTCCTCCGTCGCCGAGGGATGACGCCGGGCCAACAGGGCGGGCGGCGCGAAAATCGCGGCGGCGGCCGCCCACGCCAGGTAGCCCTCGAACCCGACCCCCGCCGTCGAGGTGTTCTGCGCGATGCCGTGGAACGCGTCGATGTCGCGGCCCGCCGGCACGATCCACACCAGGATCCCGGCGACCAGTGTCGACACACCGAGCGCCACCGTCGCCAGCCGCGATGCCCTGGTGCTGCGCAGCAGCCACCGCGACCCGACCACGACGGCGATCAACGCCACCACGCCGTACACCACCGCGGTCGCGATGACCGCGATGTTCTGCTTGCCGAAATCCGAACCGCCCGCGCTCTGCAGCGCGTAGCGCACCCGCCAGAACAGGTTGAAGCCGAAGCTGAGCGCCGCCCCCACCATCGACGCGTAGCCGATGACGCGGACGGGCCTGCCGTTGTCGCCCCCGTCGTCCGCCGCCCGGACCACCGGTCGCGCGCTCAGCACCGCGCCGGCGATGCCCAGCCACGCCCCGGGTCCGACGCCGCCGGGGACGTTCACGGTGCCGCCGAATCGGACGGTCTCGAACACGTCGAACGCGACGAAACCGAGGACCAGCAGCGCGTAGGGGGCGTTGAGCGCCAGCCGCAGCCGGCCGGCCAGCGCGGCGTTGAATTTGGCGCCCGACGACCTCCAGGAGCCGGCCAGGGCGATCGAAAGAAGGGCCAGCAGGGTCACGACGAACAGCACCACCAGCAGCGGCTTGCTGCTGCCCGGGATTCCCATCCCGAAGTACAGGTTCCACGGCAACAGCGGCGCCACGACGAGCAAGGCGGCCGCGGTCAGGTCGCCGGCGATGTTCCGCCGCCGCGTGGGTGCCTGGACGCCGCCGGCCGCGGCGGGGCGGCGGCCCGTCGGCGGCGGCCCGAGTTGCCCGCGGATGGGGCCGGTAGGGGCGTCGTCGCCGGTCTGACTCACGGTTCCCCCCGGGGGTCGAGGACGGTCACTTGCGGCGCAACGTGGCTTGCGGGGCGGGGGAACCCCCTGCCGCGCCGACTTCGTTGCTTACTTGGAAACATAATCTCCGTTCGGACGACGCGGCAGTGCTGAGAACGTGTGACCCTTGCGGTTTGCCAAGCCGGTTACGCTGCGCTCACAGGCGAACGTCTCGCCCGAATGACTGTTACTGCCGACGGTATCGCAGTGTAATGATGCCGGGACATGCTGGTTGTGGGGTAGCCGGCCGAAGGAGAGCCTGGATGGACGTCGTTTTGGGGGTCGCGGTCACCGGTCCCGTTGCCCGCCTGGCGCTTGTCGGGTCGGGCGCGCAAGGTTCGGACGTGCTCGACCAATCCGTCGTCGACCTGGCCGACCGCCCGGTCGAGACGCTGACCCAGACCGTGGCCGGGACGAGTCGGCTGCTGGCCGACGAGAACCACCGCCTGGTGGCCACCCGGTTGTGCTGGCCCGACGCCGCCAAAGCCGACCAGCTGCGCCGGGCGCTGCAAGACTCCGGCGTCCCCAACGTCGCGGTGCTCTCGGAGTCGCAGGCGGTGACGGCGCTGATGCGCGCGGCGGGGCGCGCCGGCGGTGTGCTCGTGGTCGACGACGAGACGGCGACGCTGTCGGTGGTGGACGCGAACGCCGACCCGGACGCGCCGCCGACCATGCTGGCGACGCAGCCCCTGGCGGGAGCGTCGGGCCCGGACGCCACCGCGGCGCTGGACACGATGATGGCCCGGCTCACCGACCAGCCCGGCGCCCCGACCGAGCTCTATCTCGTCGGCGCGTCCGCCAACCTGGCCGGGGTCGCCGATCAGCTGCGCGACGCGTCGACCATGCGGGTGGAGATTCCCGAGGATCCCACCTTCGCGCTCGCGCGCGGTGCGGCGCTGGCCGCCGTGCCGCTGGCGGGGGCGGCGGCCGGGGATGCCACCGCGATGGCCCCGGCGGCCGGGCTGCCCGGGGACCAGACCGCCTTTTCGCCCGTCGCCGGGGCGCCCGCCGAGGAGCCGCAGCTGGCGTACTCGATGGCCGACGAGGGTGAGCCGCTCGGCGCGGACGAGTTCGGGCCCGAATACGACGACGCCGAAGGCTTCGATGACGACGAGGGCGTGACCGGCCGGATGCCGTTGAGCAGGCGGTCCCTGGTGCTCGGCAACGCCGTCATCGCCTTCGCGGTCATCGGATTCGCGACGCTGGCCGCCGCGGTGGCCATCGCCGTTCGTCCGACCGCGAGTGCGCAGCCGGTGATCGGGCACCAAAACGCGGCCCCGGGCAAATTCATGCCGCTGCTGCCGACGCAGCAGCAGGCCCCGGTGCCCCCGCCGCCGCCCGACGCGCCCTGGTCAGGGTTCCAGGGCGGCGTCGTTCCGGACGCCAACGGCTACATTCCACCGCAGCTGGCATCGCCCGGCGGTGGTGGCGCGCCGGCGCCCGTTCCGGCTTTCGTGCCGAACCCGGATCCCGGTGTGCCCATGCCGGTTCCGGTCATCGTTCCCTACCCGGGCTGGCGGCCCCCGTACTACCCGTACCCGAATGGGCCCACGACCACGACGCCGACGACGACCACCACCACGGTGACGACCACGACGACTACGACGGGGACGCCGTCGACCACCACGACACCACCGACGACGACAACGACCCAGCCGACGACGACAACGACCCAGCCGACGACGACGACCCAGCCGACCACGACCACCCAGCCGACGACGACGACTCAGCCGACGACTACGCAGGCCCCGAAGGTGACGACCACCGTCCCGACGACCGTCGCGCCGAAGGTGACGACCGCCGCGCCGACGACCGTCGCACCGAAGCCGGTGCAGCCGCAGCCCACGCAGACGGTGGCCCCCAAACCCGTGACCCCGCAGCAGCCGGTGACCCCGAAGCCGCCGCCGGTCACCACCCATCACTGATCGCGGCCGGCGCATGCCCGACGACGCGGTCACGGTGGTGCTGCCCTGTCTCAACGAAGCGGAGTCGCTTCCGGGGGTGCTGGCGGCGATCCCCGCCGGCTATCGGGCGCTGGTGGTCGACAACAACAGCACCGACGAAACCGCCGCGGTGGCGGCCCGGCACGGCGCCCAGGTGGTCGCCGAACCGCGCCCGGGGTATGGCTCGGCGGTGCACGCGGGCGTCGTCGCCGCGAGGACCCCGATCGTCGCGGTCATCGACGCCGACGGCTCGATGGACCCCGGTGACCTGCCCCGGCTGGTGGACGCGCTCGACGCCGGCGCCGACCTGGTGATCGGCCGGCGCCGACCGGTGCCCGGCCTGCACTGGCCGTGGGTCGCGCGGGTCGGGACCGTCGCGATGAGTTGGCGGCTGCGCACCCGCCACGGCCTGCCGGTGCACGACATCGCGCCGATGCGGGTCGCTCGCCGGGAGGCGCTGCTGAATCTCGGTGTCGCCGACCGGCGTTCGGGCTACCCGTTGGAGCTGCTGGTCCGGGCGGCGGCCGCCGGCTGGCGCGTGGTGGAGCTCGACGTCAGCTACGGCCCGCGCACGGGCGGCAAGTCGAAGGTGAGCGGCTCGCTGCGGGGCAGTGTCACCGCGGTCCTGGACTTCTGGAAGGTGATTTCGTGACCGCCCTGCCGGTGACCGTGCTGGTGGTCGCCAAGGCGCCCGAGCCCGGCCGGGCCAAGACGCGGCTCGCGGCGACGGTCGGGGACCGCGTGGCCGCGGACATCGCCGCCGCCGCGCTGCTGGACACACTGGACGCGGTGGCCGCCGCGCCGGTGTTGGCGCGGGTGGTGGCGCTCACCGGCGATCTGGACGCCGCGGCCCGGGCCGCCGAGCTCCGGCAACGGCTCGAGTCGTTTGCCGTGATCCCGCAGCGCGGCAACGACTTTGCCGACCGGCTCGCCAACGCCCACGCCGATTCGGGCTCGCGCTCCGGGGTGCTTCCCATCCTGCAGATCGGGATGGACACCCCGCAGGTCACCGCCGAGCTGCTGGCCGACTGTGCGGGCCGGCTGCTGAAGGCGCCGGCGATCCTGGGTTTGGCCCGCGACGGCGGCTGGTGGGCGCTCGGGGTAGGAATGCCGGCGATGGCCGAATGCCTGCGCGGCGTGCCGATGTCGCGGCCCGACACCGGTGAGCTCACGCTGAAGGCTCTGCGCGACAACGGGATTGACGTGGTGGAGGTGCAGCATCTGGCCGACGTCGACGTCGTCGACGACATCGTCGTGGTCCGCGACGCCTGCGGGCCGGCGAGCCGCTTTGCTCGGGTCACCCGCGCGGCGGGCCTCTAGCGCTCGCCGCTGCGCCCCGGGCCATCCGCGGCGCTACCTTTTCAATGAATGTTGAAATGATAGGGTTCGCACGTGTCGCCACCTGGGGAAACGATCAAGCGGCGCGGCAGACGCCAAGGCGAGCCGGTGTCGCGCGACGCGGTCCTCGGCGCGGCAAAGCGGCAGTTCGCTCTGCGCGGCTATGACAAGACGACGCTGCGAGCGATTGCCGACGATGCGCGCGTGGATCCGGCGATGGTGCTCTATCTGTTCGGCTCGAAGGCGGCGTTGTTTCGCGAGTCGATGACGTTGGTGCTGCCGGCCGACCTGCTCACGACCGAGATCGCCCAGCCCGGCGACGACTTGGGCTGCCGCGTCGTGCGGGCGTACCTCGGCATCTGGGAGCAGCCCGATACGGCCGCGAGCATGGCCTCGATGGTGCAGTCGGCGACGTCGAACAGCGATGCCAACGACGCGTTTCGGGTTTTCCTGCACGACTATCTGCTCTCCGCGGTGTCCAGCGCTTTGGGCGGTGGCGACGACGCGCGACTGCGCGCGATGCTGGCCGCGACCAACCTCGTCGGCACCGCGATGCTGCGGTACGTCATGCGGGTGCCGCCCCTGTCGTCGCTCGGGGTAGATGACGTGGTGCGGTTGGTGGGGCCCGCCGTGCACCGGTTCTTGACCGCCCCCGCCGACGAGCTGGGGCTGGACCCACGGTCGCAAAAGCCCGCCAAGGCGCCGAAACGGCGGTGAAGGCCTCGGCTACACTGCGCTCGCCTCGACGATGCTGAGCGGGGAGACGGTGTCGACGATGCGGTTCACCCGGAAACCGGCCTGGTCGCACAGCCGGCGGTACTCGTTCGCGGTGCGTTCGCGCGCGCCGGCGACGACGAGCATCTCGATGTCCACCCACTTGCCGTGGAAGTCGCGGTCGTGGTCGGGAATGACGAACTCGCAGAGCAGAAGTCGCGCGCCGGTGCGGGCCGCGGCGCGGACGTTCTTCAGAATGCGGACCGCGTCTTCGTCGGGCCAGTCGTGGATGACGTTCTTGAGCACATACGCGTCGCCGCCCTCCGGGGCGGACTCGAAGAACGAGCCCTCTGCGATCCGGACGCGGTCGTCGACGCCGTACTGACGCAACAACTCCGGGGCGGCCGCCAGCACCTCCGGAAGATCGAACAGCACGCCGCGCGAACCCGGAGCCGTCCGCAGGATCGCCGCCAACAGACGACCGTGTCCACCACCGACGTCGACGATCGTGCCGAACGCACTGAAGTCGTAGGCCGCGGTCAACGGCACGGTCGCGAACTCGGACACATTGGTCATGGCGGCGTTGAAGATCCCACCCAGCTCGGCTTCGTCGGTCAGGTATTCGAAAACCGGTTTGCCGCGCAGCGCCGGGACCACCGGATGCCCGGTGCGGATCGCGTCGGTCAGGTGGCTCCAGTGCTCGCGATGCTGGGGCGACCCGACCCAGCGCGCCATCGCCGCCATCGACACGGGCGCGTCGGTGCGCAGCGTCGCCGCGAGCGGGTTGAGCGCGTAGCGCCCGTCGCCGCCCCGGCGGAAAATCCCGATCCCGATCAACGCGCGCATGAGTCGCTGCAGGGCTTCGGCATCGGCGCCGACCCGGTCCGCCAGCTGCGCGCCAGACAGCGGGCCGGCCGCCAGGGCGTCCGCCACGCCAAGATCCGCCGCGGTCGTGATCGCCTGCGCCACCCACGCGTTCAGGATCAGCTCCATCATCGCCGCCGCGGGCGGAGCGGAGCGTTGGCGCAGCCGGGACAGGTGGTGGCGGGCCCGTTCAACCGCTCGCGCGACCTTGGCCGGCGGGACTTTAGACGTCAAGTGACCTCCTGCTGCGCGACCGATCGATCCGTCCGCATGCCAACTATGCCGTCAAACCGGATCTATTTCAATAGCCATTGAAATAATGGCTTACCCGCAACGGTGCCCCAGGCCCGGTTGGGCGGGCGCTACCAGTTGGTGACCATGACGGTGTTGACGACCAGGGCGCCAATCGCGTTGACCGCCAGCCACAACCGGTGCGACCGGACCGGCAGCAGCGCCGGCGCCGCGGTGAGCCAGACGGTGAACGGCAGCCAGATCCGTTCGACCTCGGCCTTGCTCAGCATGCTCAGGTCGGCGAGGGCGATGGCGGCCAGCATCGCCAGCAGCACCAGGGAGAATCCGGAACGGCGCCGGATGGCCGCGGGGTCGAACAGCCGGCTGATCCCGGCGACGGTGCCCAGCCCGATCGCACACACCACGCACGCCAGGTTGGCCCAGCTCCAGTACTGGAACGGCCGGTCCTTGGCGATCCCCTGCCAATAGCGTTGCTGCACCAGGGTATAGCCGTCGAACCAGTAGAACCCCGCCACGGCGAACGCCACCGCCACCGCCAGCGAGGTCAGCGCCGCGGGGCCCAGCGCGCGCAACACCGCGCGCCAATCGGACGCCGAAACCAGCACGGCCAGGGCCGGCAGGCCGAGCAACGCCAGGCCGTAGCTGAGGAAAACACTCCAGCCCAGCAGCAGTCCGGCCCCCGCCGCGAGCAGCGCGGGGAACCGGACGTGGCGGTGGACCGCCACGGCCACCAGCGCCAGACCCCAGGCCGCGACCCCGGCGAAGTACCCGTCGGCCGAGACGGCGACCCAGATCGCCGTCGGAGCGACCGCGACGAACGGCGCGGCCAGCCGGGCCGTTGGTTCGTCGGCGAGCGCGCGCACGCCGACCACCACGGCCGCCGCCGCGCTGGAACCCACCAACAGGCACAGCAGCCCCGCCCAGGCGCCGCCGTGCAACCCGATCCGGTCCAGCCACACGAACGTCAGGAGCGCGCCCGGCGGATGCCCGGAGACGTGCGTGGTCCACGAGTTCGGTTGGTAGTCCACGATGCGGCTGGAGAACGTGCGGATGGCGGCCGGGATGTCGGTGATCGTCGGCACCTGCGACAGGTACTCGTCGCGGGTGGTCAACCGCCCGGCGAAGCCGCGCTGCCAGCCGTCGATCATCGCCAGCGCAAAGGCCCACGCGCAGGCGGTGGCCCAGGTGCCCAGCGTCAGCGCCCGCCACGAAAGGCGTTGCGCCACGGTCGGTCCCCACACCACCGCGGCCAGGGCGATCAGGATCGCCGGCCCGGTGCCCCAGCTGGCGTGGATCTCCCACGCCCCGAAGATCGGCGAGGCCCCGGTGTGGGTGCCGAACCGCTCCTGGCCCACGTCCAGCCGCGGCCGCACGCCCCAGTGCAGGCGGGGCAGCACGAACGCCGCCGTCACCAGGACCGCCCCGACCGCGACGGCTGCCAACTCCCGTCGCGCGACCCTCACGATCGACCAGCCTATTGATCGCCCGCGTCGGCGAACCGGCGGACCAGCGCGGCCCGGTCCACCTTGCCGATGCCGCGGCGCGGCAGCGCCTCGATGACGTGCAGCTCGCGCGGCGCGGCGGTGGCGTCCAGCGTGCGCGCCAGGTGGGTCCGCAGCGCCCGCAACGTCGGCGCGTCGTTGCCGTCGCGCACCACGATCGCGGCGACCACCCGCTGCCCCAGCCGGTCGTCGGGGAGACCGAACACCGCGCAGTCGCCGACCGCGGGGTGGGTGCACAGCGCGGCCTCGACCGGGCCGGGGAGCACGGTCAACCCGCCGGTGCTGATCGCGTCGTCGGCGCGGCCCAGCACGCTCAGCGCCCCGGCCCCGTCCAGGGCGCCCAGGTCGTCGGTGCGGAACCAGCCCGGCTCGGCGAACGGGTCGGGGTCGATCGGGTTGCGGTAGCCCTTGGCCAGCGTGGCGCCGCCGATGACGATCCGGCCGTCGTCGCCAACCCGCAGCAGCACGCCGTCCAGCGGGAAACCGTCGTAGACGCAGCCGCCCGCGGTCTCGCTCATCCCGTAGGTGCGGACCACCGCGACGCCGGCCGCCGCCGCGGCGTCCAGGATCGGCCGCGGCGCCGGTCCGCCGCCGAGCAGCACGGCGTCCAGTTCGGCGAGCGCGGCCGCGGCCGACGGCTCGGCCAGCGCCTTGGCCAGCTGGGCGGCGACCAGCGACGTGTACCGCCGGCCGGGGCCCAATCGCCTTACCGCACCGGGCAATTCATCGACGTCGAAGCCGGAGGAGACGTCCAGCTCGACCGGTGTCGAGCCGCCCAGCACGCTGCGCACCAGCACCTGCAGCCCGGCGATGTGGTGCGGCGGCAGGGCCAGCAACCAGGCGCCCGGGCCGCCGAGGCGGTGGTGGGTGGCCGCCGCGCTGGCCGTCAGCGCGGCCGCGGTCAGCAGCGCGCCCTTGGGTGCACCGGTGGTTCCCGAC
Source organism: Mycobacterium interjectum (assembly GCA_002102225.1). Taxonomy (GTDB): domain Bacteria; phylum Actinomycetota; class Actinomycetes; order Mycobacteriales; family Mycobacteriaceae; genus Mycobacterium; species Mycobacterium interjectum_B. The sequence continues at coordinate 269,608 of LQPB01000090.1, read as the reverse complement.
GTCGTCACCACCAGGGCCACGTCGTCGTCGATCGGCTCGCCCACTCGCAGGGCGCGCGGCGTGGCGTCGTCGCCGGGCGGCAGCGCGACCAGCGCGGCATCACGGCCGTCCAGCAGCCGTTCCAGGGCGGGCAGCAGCACCGCGGCGGCGGAACCCGAGGGGACGCCGAGCGCACGCAGGAGGGCTATGCGGGGTCCTGGGCGTCGCGGGCGTCGTCAAACGGCCAGCCCTTGGCGGCCAATCGCTCCCGCACCCGCTCGACGTCTTCCGGTGCGGGCAGCTCGTCGGTGATCTGGGTGATCGCCACACCGATGTCGATGTGGTCGAACTCGCCGCGCTCCATCAGCTCGCAGGCCACCGCGACGGCCTCGTCGTTGCTCAACCGGCGGGTCAGCAACGCCAGCACGGCGAAGGTGTCCGTCGCCGGGACGCCCTCCGGGTACCCAGCGCGCAGCCACGAGACGATCGAACTCAGGAATCCGTTCACTTCGCAATTCCTCCCCCGCGGGGCCTCGGCTGGGTGGACGATTCGATGTTACTTGTGCGGTGGCTTGGCCCCGAGGAATGGCTGCCCGATCTGGTGCGCGACGAAGTCGCGCGAGATGTACAGCAGGGCGAAGGCGATCACCGCGACCACCACCGCGTAGATCAGCCAGGCGGCCGCCAGCAGCGCGGGATTCTTGTGCTGCGTGCCGCCGTCGATGCTGACCTGGCCGCCGCCGATGGCGTGCAACCGCAGCCCGAGGGCGAACACGCCCGGCAGCGCGGCGCCGGCCAGCATGCTGAAGACCAGGATCTTCAGGGAGGCCTGGTAGTTGAACCAGTCGCCGAAGTGGCTCATGAGGGGTTCCCCGCGATCACCGTGTCGTCGTCCGAGCCGGACCGGGGCGAGGCCCCGGTGCCGACCTTGGGCTTGGTATCGGAGGGTGGCTGTTCGCCCGCGCCCCCCAGGCCGGCGGTGAGGCTGCCCTCCCATTCGGCGTTGACGTTCTTGTGGTCGACCTTGACCCGCCGCGACCGGATGTAGATGACCGTGGACACGGCGACCAACAGCCCGAACCCGATGATCGCGCCGGGGTAACCGCCGATGAGGTGCACGGTCCAGTAGGTGACCGCCCCGACCAACCCGGCGGACGGGAGCGTGATCAGCCACGCGACGACCATCCGGCCGGCCACGCCCCAGCGCACCTCGCCGCCGGGCTTGCCCAGCCCGCTGCCCAGCACCGAACCGGTGCAGACCTGAGTGGTGGACAGCGCGTAGCCGAAGTGGGTCGACAGCAGAATGACTGCGGCCGAGGACGATTCGGCGGCCATGCCCTGGGGCGACTTGATCTCCACCAGGCCCTTGCCCAGGGTGCGGATGATGCGCCACCCGCCCAGGTAGGTGCCGGCGGCCATGGCCAGGGCGCAACAGACGATCACCCACAGCGGGGGCGCCGCGTCGGTCTTGCTGACCGCGCCGTAGGACATCAGCCCCAAAAAGATGATGCCCATCGTCTTCTGCGCGTCGCCGGTGCCGTGCGCCAGGGAGACCAGCGACGCCGAGCCCCACTGGCCGTACCGGAACCCGGACTCGGTGCGCTTGGTCGGGATGCCGCGGGTGATCCGGTACACCAGCCAGGTCGCGATCGCCCCGACCAGGATGGCCAGGATCGCGGCGACGACGGCCGGGATGAGGACCTTGGACACCAGGCCCTTCCAGATCACCCCGTGCGCGCCCACCGCGGCGAGGGTGGCGCCGACGATGCCGCCGATCAGCGCGTGCGACGAACTCGAGGGGATGCCGAGGAGCCAGGTCAGCAGGTTCCAGACGATGCCGCCCACCAGGCCGGCAAACACCAATTCGAGCGTCACGATGTGCCCGTCGATGAGGCCCTTGGCGATGGTGGCCGCGACGGCGGTCGACATGAACGCGCCCACCAGGTTCAGCACCGCGGACAGCGCGACGGCCGCTTTGGGCGCCAGCGCGCCGCTGGCAATGGACGTCGCCATCGCGTTGCCGGTGTCGTGGAAGCCGTTGGTGAAATCGAAAGCGAGTGCCGTGATTACGACAATGACGAGGAGGAACAAATCGATGTTCACAGCGCCTGATTCTCGTAGTAGGGGGCTTAAATTGTCGAACGGACGGATACGCGAAACGCAGGTGTACCTCGACTTGCCGTCAGATGTTAGCCGTTAGTTAACCTCGCGTTCCCTCAATCACCGCGGGTGTCGCGGCGCAGTGGATGATCCCCCGGAACCTCGACGAAAATCAGCGTGATGCCGTCCGGATCGGTGACGTGCATCTCGCGCAGGCCCCACGGTTCGCGGCGCGCCTCGCGGGCGATCGGCACCCCCCGGCCCTGCAGCTCGGCCTGGGTCGCGGCGACGTCGCGGACCTGCAGCCACAGCGCACCCGGAAAGGGACCCCGGGAATGGTCGGGGGAGCCGTATCCGGCCAGCTCCAGCAAAGACTGTCCCGCATAAAACACGGTGCCCGCTCCGTATTCGCGGGCTATCGCCAGCCCGATCTCGTCGCGGTAGAAGCTCAGTGACCGTTGATAGTCCGCCGGCCGGAGCAGCATCCGGCTGGCCAGGATCTCCATAGCGTCGTGTCTATCACGTGCACCGGCGGGTTTCGGCTCAAGTACCGGTTTCATGGTTGGGCTGGATGCTCTGCCGCTGCATCAGGGTATTAACCCAGCGTGGGCCGAACGTGTCCAGCGCCTTGGCGGCGATCGCCATGCGGGGCGCGATGCGCACCGGCCGGGTGCGCGCCGCGGTGACCATCCACTCCGCGGCCTCGTGCGACGTCAGCGCGGGCATCCCGTCGTAGGCCTTCGTCGGGGCGATCATCGGCGTGGCCACCAGCGGGTAGTACAGCGTGGTGGAGTGCACGCCCTTGCGGCCCCACTCGGTTTCGACGACCCGGCTCACCGTCGACAGCGCGGCCTTCGACGCGTTGTAGACGGAGAACAGCGGCGAGGCCTCCGACAGCACGCCCCACGTCGAGACGTTGATGATGTGGCCGTCGCCGCGCTCGAGCATCCCGGGCGCCAGCCCGCGGATCAGCCGCAGCGGCGCGTAGTAGTTGAGCACCATGGTCCGCTCGACGTCGTGCCAGCGTTCCAGCGAGTCGGCCAGCGGCCGGCGGATGGACCGGCCGGCGTTGTTGATCAGGATGTCGATGCCGCCGAGGCGTTTCTCGACATCGGCCACCAGCGCGTCGACGGCGTCCATGTCCGAGATGTCGCACGGGATCGCGATGGCGGCCCCGCCTTCCCCGGCGATCCGGTCCGCCACGGAGTCGAGCAGGTCCTGGCGGCGGGCGACCAGGACCACGGTCGCGCCCGCGCGGGCCAGCTGTTCGGCGCCGGCCTCGCCGATGCCCGACGACGCCCCGGTCACCAGGATCCGCTTGCCGTCGAGGTCGACCGGCTTGATCGCGGGCCGGTTGACCAGGATTTGCGGCGATGCGGGCGGTCGCATGGTCGCCAGCACCAGCTGGTCTCGGAACCTGCCCAGGGGACTCTTGCTCACGGGGCGAGTCTAGGCGGGCGCCCGATCGCCACTCAGAAGTAGCGCGGGAACGGCGTCCAGTCCGGCGGCCTCTTCTGTAGGAACGCGTCGCGGCCCTCCACCGCCTCGTCGGTCATGTACGCCAGCCGCGTGGCCTCCCCGGCGAACAGCTGCTGGCCCACCAGCCCGTCGTCGAGCAGGTTGAACGCGAACTTCAGCATGCGTTGCGCCTGAGGGGATTTCGCGTTGATCTCGGCCGCCCATTGCACGCCGGCCCGCTCGAGTTCGGCGTGCTCGACGACCTCGTTGACCGCGCCCATGCGGTGCATCTGCTCGGCGGTGTACTCCCGGCCCAAAAAAAAGATCTCGCGGGCGAACTTCTGGCCCACCTGCCGGGCCAAATACGCGCTGCCGTAGCCGCCGTCGAAGCTGCCGACATCGGCGTCGGTCTGCTTGAAGCGCGCGTGCTCCCGGCTGGCCAGGGTGAGATCGCACACCACGTGCAGGCTGTGCCCGCCTCCGGCGGCCCAGCCGTTGACCAAACAGATCACCACCTTGGGCATGAACCGGATCAGCCGCTGCACCTCGAGGATGTGCAGCCGCCCGGCGCGCGCGGCATCGACGGTGTCCGCGGTTTCCCCGCTGGCGTATTGATAGCCGGACCGGCCGCGGATGCGCTGGTCGCCGCCGGAGCAGAACGCCCAGCCGCCGTCCTTGGGCGAGGGGCCGTTGCCGGTCAGCAGCACCACACCCACGTCGGGTGACATCCGGGCGTGATCCAGCGCCCGGTACAGCTCGTCGACGGTGTGGGGCCGAAACGCATTGCGCACCTCGGGGCGGTTGAACGCCACCCGCACGGTCGGGTCGTCGACGTGCCGGTGGTAGGTGATGTCGGTCAGGTCGCCGAACCCGTCGACGGGCCGCCAGGCTTGCGCATCAAAGGGGTTGGCACTCAAGGCTGTCGAACTCCGTCCTTGCTGATGGTGAGGTCGCCGCAGCTGATGGTCTGCGCGGAAACCACGGCGGGGTCCTGCGCCGAGGTGGCCGCCAGGGTGTCGGATTGTCCGATGGTAGCCAGCGCGCCGTTGAGGTCGATCTCGGTGCGGCGCACCGTCCACTGGCCGTCCTGAGCCGCGGCCCGCAACCCGATGAGGTGACGGCCGGGCATCGGCGGGCCGAGGTTGCCGCATCCGATTCCGGTGCCGTTGCCACGCAGGTCCTGCAGGTCGAACAGGAACGGTGCGCCCTGGTTGTCGGAGACGGTCTGTAGCCGGCAGTCGGCGAACACGTACAGGTGCGCGCCGCGGCCGTCGCTGACGATGACCTGGTGCTGCCCGTCCTGCTGGGCATCGATCGCCAAGGCGGTCAAGGGGATTGGGCTAGCCGACAGCACCTGCACGTCGGAGTTGGCGCCGCTGGCCGTCGTGATGCCGACGACCCGGGCGGTGCGGCCCGAGTCGTCGCGAAACTGCCCGACCCACAACGTGTCCGGCTGACCGTCCCAGTCCAGATCGCTGACCTTCCGCTCGGCCGCGCCGGGCGGGGCGGCCGTGCCGCCGGGCGCGCAGCCCGTCGTGGCCAGCGACCGCGGCGCGGGCCCGCACAGGCACGCGGCCACGAGCAACGGCACCGCGAGCGCTACCCGCCGCACTAGACCGGGTCCAGTCGGAACACCGCGCAGCGGCCCGCCAGCGCTTCGAATTCCTCGGGCCGGCCGTCGGTGATCAGTCCCGCCCGCTTCATGAACCCGACACCGGTGGGCACCTCGGTCGGGAAGGCCCGCAGAATCGGCCGGGCGTCGTCGGGTGACAGCTCCACCATCCGCACCTGGCGGACGTGGCGGCCGCGGGCGAGGGTCGCCCGCTCGGCGGCGCGGGCGTTGGCCACCCAGTCGGCACCGGGAAACCCGGCGACGACGAACTGTTTCCCGTCGACGGTCATCGGGGTGACCGGCGTCGAGCGGTCCCGTCCGGACTTGCGCCCCTTGACCGTCAGCACGACGGGGCTCTCGCCGCCGAAACTCATTCCGAGCCGCGACATCTGGATGAAGACCTTGTTGGCCGGCTTCAGCCACCACGGCGGCCGGACCGGTTTGTCACTGCCCACGGCAGCGACGTTACCTCTGAAACGGCTCCGCACCATGGGGCTGGGGCTCCGTCGCGCCGAGGGCGTCCAGCTTTTCCAGCGCGTCGGCGTCCAGGGTGACGCGCGCCGCGCCGAGGTTTTCCTCGAGGTGCCCAACGGACCGCGTGCCCGGAATCAGCAACGTGTTCGGCGCGTGCGCCAGCAGCCAGGCCAGGCCGACCTGGGCGCCCGTGACGCCGAGTGCGCCGGCGATCTCGGCCACCACCGGCTGGTCGGCGACCTTCGGAAAGCCCGGGAACGACGAACCCAGCGGAAAATACGGCACCCACGCGATGCCCTCGGACCTGCACAGGTCGAGGGTGGCTTCCTGGGAGCGCTCCAGCACGTTGTAGGCGTTCTGCACGCAGACGATCCCCGCGGGCAACGCGCGCCGCACCACGTCAAGGGGGACGGCGCTGATGCCGATCGCGCCGATCTTGCCCTCGTCGCGCAGGGCGATCATCTCGGCGAGCTGGTCGTCGACGTCCACGATCTGGTCACCCTCGGCGGCGACGCCGGGGCCGAGGTCCATGCGTCGCAGGTTGACCACCGGAACGCGGTCCAGGCCCAGCTGGCGCAGGTCGTCTTCGACCGCGGCGCGCAGCTCGGCGGGCTGCTGCGCGGCGGTCAGGGGGATGGGTTGTTCCCCGGTGTAGCGCGCACCGACCTTGCTGACGATGACGAGGTCGTCCGGATAGGGGGCCAGCGCCGCCCGGATTCGGCGATTCACCTCGCCGGGGCCGTAGAACGACGCGGTGTCGATGTGGTTGACGCCGAGCTCGACCGCGCGCCGCAGCACGCCGGCCGCGCCCTCCGGTGTGGCCTCGAACAGCTGCATCGCGCCATAGCCGATGCGGTCAACGGTGGGGAAGGTTGTCATGGTGCTCCCGTCTGAGACACTGGGAATGATGCGGAGGACCCTCCGCTTGCCCCCAGCCTAGCAGAACCGGAGGTACCTCCGCTTTGGCCCAGCCGAGCCGGTCGGACGCGCGCCGCAACCGCGAGAAGCTCCTCGAGGTGGCCACCGCGGCGTTCGCCGGCGCGCGGGGACGACCGGTGTCGCTGGAGTCGATCGCGCGGGACGCCGGCGTCGGGATCGGCACGCTCTACCGCCATTTCCCGAACCGGGAGGCCCTCGTCGAGGCGATCTACCGCGCCGAGCTCGCCGAGGTGGCCGCGGCGGCCGAACAGCTGCTCACGCGGCATCCGCCCAAGACCGCCCTGCGGCGCTGGATGGACCGGTACGCCAGCTTCGTGGCCGCCAAGCGCGAGATGGCCGAGTCGTTGCACGCGATCTTCGACTCCGGCGCGATGCAGCCCAGCCAGACCCGCGACAGCATCGTCGGCGCCGTCGACATGCTGCTGCGGGCCGGCGCCGACGACGGCAGTCTGCGCCCCGATGTGCGGGCCGACGACGTGGTGTCCAGCCTGATCGGCATCTTCCTGGTCAGCGGTTCGCCGGAGCAGACGGGTCGCATGCTGGACCTACTGGTGGCCGGCATCGCTCGCTGACGTCGGAGATCCCTAGCCGACGGCGCGGCCGGCACCCTCCCAGAACTGCGCCCGCACCGATTTCTTGTCCGGCTTGCCCAGGCCGGTCAGCGGCAGCGAGTCGACGACCACCACCCGCTTGGGGGATTGCACCGACCCCTTGCGCTCCTTGACCGCGGCCTGGATCTCGGCGGTCATGGCCTCGATCGCGGCGTCGTCGCGCGGCGCGTCGGCGCGCAGCACCACCACCGCGGTGACGGCCTCGCCCCACTTCTCGTCCGGGGCGCCCACCACGCACACCTGCGCGACGGCCGCGTGCTCGGCCACGACGTCCTCGACCTCGCGGGGGAACACGTTGAAGCCGCCGGTGACGATCATGTCCTTGGCCCGGTCGACGATGTAGTAGAAGCCGTCCTCGTCCTCGCGGGCCATGTCGCCGGTGCGCAGCCAGCCGTCCTTGAACGTCTTGGCCGTCTCGTCGGGAAGGTTCCAGTACCCCCCGGCCAGCAGCGGCCCGCTCACGCAGATCTCGCCCGGCTCGCCCTGCGGCACCGGCTTGCCGTCCTCGCCCAGCAAGGCCACGCGGGCGAACAGCGTGGGACGCCCGCAGGACGTGAGGCGCTTCTCGTCGTGATCCTTCTTGGACAGGTAGGTGATGGCCATCGGCGCCTCGGACTGCCCGTAGTTCTGGGCGAAGATCTTGCCGAATCGGCTGATCGCCTCGGCCAGCCGCACCGGGTTGATCGCCGACGCGCCGTAATACACGGTCTCCAGCGACGACAGGTCGCGGGTGTGCGAATCCGGGTGGTCCATCAGCGCGTACAGCATCGACGGCACCAGGAACGTGGCCGTAATCCGCTTCTCCTCAATGGTTTTCAGCACCTCGGCGGGGTCGAACTTGGGCAGCACGTACATCTGGCCGCCCTTGACCAGGGTGGGCAGGAAATACGCCGCCCCGGCGTGCGACAGCGGCGTGATCATCAAAAACCGCGGCTCCTCCGGCCAGTCCCATTCGGCCAGTTGGATCATCGTCATGGTCGCGATGGACTGCGCGGTGCCCATCACGCCCTTGGGCTTGCCGGTGGTGCCGCCGGTGTAGGTCAGGCCGATCACCTGATCGGGCGGCAGCTCCTTGGCGGTCAGCGGCTGTGGGTCGTACTTCGCCGCCTCGGCCGACAGGTCCACCGCCACACCGCTCAACGCCTCGGGCACCGGGCCGATGGTCAGGATCTGCTTGAGCGACGGCACCTTTTCCAGCAGCCCCAGCGCGCGTTCGACGAACATCGGGTTGGGGTCGATGATCAGCGAGCTGATGCCGGCGTCGGACAGCACATAGGCGTGATCGTCCAGCGACCCGAGCGGGTGCAGCGCGGTGCGCCGGTAGCCCTGGGTCTGCCCGGCGCCGATGATCATCAGCACCTCGGGGCGGTTCAGCGACAGCAGCCCGACGGCGACGCCGGTGCCCGCGCCGAGCGCCTCGAAGGCCTGGATGTACTGGCTGATCTTGTCGGCCATCTGCCCGCCGGTCAGCGTGGTGTCGCCGAGGAAGAGGACCGGCTTGTTCCTGTGGCGCTTGAGCGCGCCCACCAACATGTGGCCGTTATGGGTCGGGTAGCGCAACAGATCGTCACTCATGGGGCAAGACTAGAACGTGTTGCAATTCCGGTCAGCCGGACCCTCCGACCGCTAGCATCCGTGCACATGGGGCAGGCAGACCTCGTCATCACCGGGACCGTGTTGACCGTCGACGAGGCGCGGCCCACGGCCGAGGCCCTCGCCGTGGCCGACGGCCGCATCGTCGCCGTCGGCACCCGCTCGGACGTCGCCGATCTTGCCGGCCCCAACACCCGGTCCATCGACTTCGGCGACGGCTGCGTCATGCCGGGATTCGTTGAGGCGCATGGCCACCCGTTGATGGAGGCCGTCGCGCTGTCGGACCGGATCGTCGACATCCGGCCGGTCACGGTGCCGAAGGCCGGCGACGTCGTCGCCGCGATCCGCGGCGAGGCCGCCGCGCGGGGAGCCGCCGGCGCCTACCTGAACGGTTGGGACGCCCTGCTGCAGCCCGGGCTTCCACAGCCGACGATGGCCTGGCTCGACGAGATCGCTCCCGACGGGCCGCTGGTGATCATCCACAATTCCGGGCACAAGGCCTTCTTCAATTCGCGAGCCGCCCAGCTCAACGGCCTGACTCGCGACGTCCCGGACCCGAAGGGCGCCAAGTACGGCCGCGGCGCCGACGGGGAGCTCGACGGCACCGCCGAGGAAATCGCCGCGGTGTTTCCGCTGCTGGGCGGCGCCATCCAGGCCGACAGCTACCCGGCGATGCTGCGCGACGAGTGCGCCCGGCTCAACCGCGCCGGGCTGACCACGTGTTCGGAGATGGCGTTCGACCCCAACTTCGGGCCCCTGGTCGAGGCGATGCGCGCCGAACTGACGGTCCGGCTGCGCACCTACGAGGTGTCCAACCCGCAGATGCCCACCGCCACCCCCGGCCAGGGCGACGACATGCTGCGCCAGGTCGGCATCAAGATCTGGGTCGACGGCTCCCCGTGGATCGGCAACATCGCGTTGTCCTTCCCCTACCTGGACACCGCCGCCACCCGCTCCGCCGGCATCACGCCCGGCTCCTGCGGGTGCGCCAACTACACCGCCGAACAGCTGAGCGAAATCGTCGGCGCCTACTACCCATTGGGCTGGCAGATGGCCTGCCACGTGCAGGGCGACGCCGGCGTCGACACCATCCTCGACGTCTACGAAGAAGCGATCGGGCGCCATCCGCGCCCCGACCACCGGCTGCGCCTCGAGCACGTCGGCGCCATCCGGCCCGAGCAACTCCGACGCGCCGCCGCCCTCGGCGTCACCTGCAGCATTTTCGTCGATCAGATCCACTACTGGGGCGACATCCTCGTCGACGGCCTGTTCGGACCCGAGCGCGGATCCCGTTGGATGCCGGCGGGTTCCGCGGTGGCCACCGGCATGCGGATCTCATTGCACAACGACCCGCCGGTCACGCCCGAGGAGCCGCTGCGCAACATCAGCGTGGCCGTCACGCGCACGGCGCCCAGCGGCCGCGTGCTGGCGCCCGAGGAGCGGTTGACCGTCGACCAGGCGATCCGCGCGCAGACCATCGACGCCGCCTGGCAGCTGTTCTCCGACGACGTGATCGGCTCGCTGGAGGTCGGCAAGTACGCGGATCTGGTGGTGCTCTCCGCCGATCCCCGGACCGTCCCGCCGGAGCGGATCGCCGACCTCGAGGTCCGCGCGACGTTTCTGGCGGGGCGCCAGGTTCACGGCCAGTGAGGCCGCCGCTGTCCGATCTGCTGGACCGCCTGCATGTGGTCGCGTTGCCGATGCGGGTGCGCTTCCGCGGCATCACCACCCGCGAGGTCGCGCTGATCGAGGGCCCCGCGGGCTGGGGCGAGTTCGGGGCCTTCCTGGAATACGCGCCGCCCGAGGCCGCGCACTGGCTCGCCTCCGCCGTCGAGGGTGCCTACCGGCCGCCGCCGCCCGTCCTGCGCCGGCGCGTCCCCATCAATGCCACCGTGCCGGCCGTGCCCGCCGCCCGGGTGAGCGAGGTGCTGTCCCGGTTCCCGGGGGCCGGCACGGCCAAGGTGAAGGTCGCCGAGCCGGGCCAGACGCTGGCCGACGACGTGGCGCGGGTCAACGCCGTGCGCGCGTTGGTGCCGACCGTGCGGGTGGACGCCAACGGCGGCTGGACCGTCGAGCAGGCGGCGCGGGCCGCGGCGGCCCTGACCGCCGACGGGCCCCTGGAGTACCTCGAACAGCCCTGCGCCAGCGTCGACGAGCTCGCCGCGTTGCGCGCACGGATCGACGTGCCGATCGCGGCCGACGAAAGCATCCGCAAGGCCGACGACCCGCTCGCGGTGGTGCGCGCCCACGCCGCCGACATCGCCGTGCTGAAAGTCGCCCCGCTGGGCGGGGTCTCCGCCCTGCTCGCCATCGCCGCCCAGATCGACATCCCGGTGGTGGTCTCCAGCGCGCTGGACTCGGCGGTCGGCATCAGCCACGGGTTGACCGCCGCGGCGGCCCTGCCGCAGCTGCGCCACGCGTGCGGGCTGGGCACCGGCGGCCTGTTCTCGGCCGACGTGGCGGACGTCGCCGAGCCGGTCGACGGCTACCTGGCGGTCGGGCCGGTGACGCCCGACCCGGCGCGGCTGCGGGCGCTGGCCGCGCCGCCCGAGCGGCGGCAGTGGTGGATCGACCGGATCAAGGCCTGCCATCGGCTCCTTGTACCGTCTTCCGGGTGATCAACCTGGCATACGACGACCGCGGGTCCGGTGAGCCCGTCGTTTTCATCGCCGGCCGCGGCGGCGCCGGGCGCACCTGGCACCCCCATCAGGTCCCGGCCTTCCTGGCCGCCGGGTACCGCTGCATCACCTTCGACAACCGTGGGGTGGGCGAGACGGAAAACGCCGAGGGCTTCACGACGCAGACGATGGTCGCCGACACCGCCGCGCTGATCGAGTCGCTCGACGCCGCCCCGGCGCGGCTCGTCGGGGTCTCCATGGGCGCGTTCATCGCGCAGGAACTCATGGTGTCGCGGCCCGAGCTGGTCCGCTCGGCGGTGCTGATGGCCACCCGCGGCCGCCTGGACCGCGCCCGCCAGTTCTTCCACGAGGCCGAGGTCGAGCTGCACGCCTCCGGGGTCCAGCTGCCGCCCGGGCTCGACGCCAGAAACCGGTTGCTGGAGAGCTTTTCGCGCAAGACGATCAACGACGAGGCGGCCGTGGCCGACTGGATCGCGATGTTCACCACGTGGCCGATCAAGCAGACCCCGGGTCTGCGCGCCCAGATGTATGTCTCCCCGCAGACCAACCGGCTGGCCGCCTATCGCAGCATCGCCGCGCCGGTGCTGGTGCTCGGCTTTTCCGAGGACATCGTGACGCCGCCCTACCTGGGCCGGGAGGTCGCCGACGCGATGCCCAACGGCCGGTACCTGCAGATACCCGACGCCGGTCATCTCGGCTTCCTGGAGCGGCCCGAGGCCGTCAACGCCGCGGCGCTGCAGTTCTTCGCCGGCGCCTGAGCCTGCGAGCGCCAACGTCGACTTGTTGCCCGAAATCAGGGCGATTTGGCGCAACAACTCCACGCTGGGCGGCCGATCAGCGGGTTGTGACACGCTGTAGAGATGAACCCCTCGACGACACAGGCCCGCGTCGTCGTCGACGAGCTGATTCGCGGCGGCGTCCGCGACGTGGTCCTGTGCCCGGGGTCACGGAACGCGCCGCTGGCCTTCGCGCTGCAGGACGCCGACCGGTCCGGCCGGATCCGGCTGCACGTCCGCATCGACGAGCGCACCGCCGGCTACCTGGCCATCGGGCTGGCGATCAGCGCCGGGGCGCCGGTGTGCGTCGCGATGACGTCGGGCACCGCCGTGGCCAACCTCGGCCCGGCGGTCGTCGAGGCCAACTACGCGCGGGTGCCGCTGATCGTGCTGTCGGCCAACCGGCCCTACGAACTGCTGGGCACCGGGGCCAACCAGACCATGGAGCAGCTCGGCTACTTCGGCACCCAGGTCCGCGCCACCATCAGCCTGGGCCTGGCCGAGGATGCGCCCGAGCGGCTGGATTCGCTCAACGCCACCTGGCGATCGGCCACCTGCCGAGTCCTGGCGGCCGCCACGGGATCTCGCACCGCCAACGCCGGCCCCGTGCAGTTCGACATCCCGCTGCGCGAACCGTTGGTGCCCGATCCCGAGCCGCACGCCGCCGCGACCCCGCCGGGCCGCCCCGGCGGCAAGCCGTGGACGTACACGCCGCCGGTCACCTTCGACCAGCCGCTGGACATCGACCTGACGCCCGACACGGTCGTCATCGCCGGGCACGGCGCCGGCGCCCAGCCCAACCTGGACCAGCTGCCCACCGTCGCGGAGCCGACGGCGCCCGCCCCGGCCAACCCGCTGCACCCGCTCGCGCTGCCGTTGCTGCGCCCCAAGCAGGTGATCATGCTCGGCCGCCCGACGCTGCACCGGCCGGTGTCGGCGCTGTTGGCCGACCCGAAGGTGCCGGTGTACGCGCTGACCACCGGGCCCCGCTGGCCCGACGTCTCGGGCAACTCGCAGGCCACCGGCACGCGGGCGGTCACCACCGGGACGCCCCACCCCGCCTGGCTGCATCGCTGCGCGGAGATGAACCGGCACGCGATCGCCGCGGTGCGCGGCCAGCTGGCCCTGCACCCGCTGACCACCGGGCTGCACGTCGCGGCGGCCGTGGCCGACGCGCTGCGGCCGGGCGACCAGCTGGTGCTCGGGGCCTCCAACCCCGTCCGCGACGCGGCGCTGGTCGGTCTGGACGCCCACGGCCTGAAGGTCCGCTCCAACCGCGGGGTCGCCGGCATCGACGGCACCGTGTCCACCGCGATCGGCGCCGCCCTGGCGCACGAGGGCCGCACCGTCGCGCTGATCGGCGACCTGACGTTCGTGCACGACAGCTCCGGGCTGCTGATCGGCCCCACCGAACCGACACCGCAGCGGCTGACGATCGTCGTGTCCAACGACAACGGCGGCGGCATCTTCGAACTGCTCGAGCAGGGCGATCCGAGGTTCTCCGACGTGTCCTCGCGGATCTTCGGCACCCCGCACGACGTCGACGTCGGCGCGCTGTGCCGCGCCTACCACGTGGAGAGCCGGCAGATCGAGGTCGACGAGCTGACCGCCGCGCTCGACGAACCGGGGATCGGCATGCGCGTGCTGGAGGTCAAGGCGGACCGCTCCTCGCTGCGCCAGCTGCACGCGGCCATCAAGGCCGCCCTATGAGACGTCCAACACCGTGACCTCACCGAAAGTGTTGCTGCGCATCCTGATTCATGGCCGCAGCGACGAGCCGCCCTCGACGCGGGCCCGGATTGCGTTGCGGTGGGCGCGGATTGCGGTGTTGATCCTGGCGGGGCTGGTCACGCTGCAGTCGGTGCTGTTGGTGGCCGGCGCCTGGCGCAACGATCTGGCGATCCGGCACCACATGGGCGTGGCGCAGGCCGAGGTGCTCAGCGCCGGGCCGCGGCGCTCCACCATCGAATTCGTCACGCCCGAGCGGGTCACCTACCGCCCCGAATTGGGCGTGTTGTATCCGTCCGAGTTGGCGACGGGGATGCGGATCTACGTCGAATACAACAAGAACGACCCGAATCTGGTTCGGGTGCAGCACCGCAACGCGGGGCTGGCGATCATTCCGGCGGGATCCATCGCGGTGGTGGCCTGGCTGGCCGCGGCGGTGGCGCTGGCCGGCCTGGCGCTGCTGGACAGGTGGCTGGACCGCCGTGCCAAGGCGCCCGACCAGCAGATTTCGCACGACGTATGCCCGTAGGCAACCTTTCCGACAGCCGACGCTGAGATGGTGGTGTCGTGCGCGTAGCCATCGTCGCCGAGTCCTTCCTCCCCAATGTCAACGGTGTCAGCAACTCGGTGCTGCGCGTCCTCGAGCATCTGCGTCGCACCGGACACGAAGCCCTGGTCATCGCCCCCGACAATCCGCCGGGCCAGCCCCGGGCGGATCGGGTGCACGACGGCATCCGGGTGCATCGGGTGCCGTCGCGGATGTTCCCCAAGGTGACCACGCTGCCGCTCGGGCTCCCGATGCCCCGAATGGTGGGCGTGCTGCGCGGATTCGACCCCGACGTGGTGCACCTGGCCTCGCCGGCGTTGCTCGGCTACGGCGGCGTGAAAGCGGCGCGCTGGCTCGGCGTGCCGACGGTCGCGGTGTATCAAACCGACGTCCCGGGCTTCGCGGCGAGCTACGGCATCCCGATGACCACGCGCGCGGCGTGGGCGTGGTTTCGGCACCTGCACAGCCTGGCCGACCGCACCCTGGCTCCGTCCAGCGTGACGATGGAGTCGCTTGTCTCCCACCGGTTCCCGCGGGTGCACCGGTGGGCGCGCGGGGTGGACGTGCTGCGGTTCGCGCCGTCGGCCCGCAGCGAGGAGCTCAGGCGGCGGTGGTCGCCGGCCGGCAAGCCGATCGTCGGGTTCGTGGGCCGGCTCGCGCCGGAGAAGCATGTCGAGCGGCTGGCCGCGCTGACCGCCGACGACTCCGTGCAGCTGGTCATCGTCGGCGACGGCGTCGATCAACGCAAACTGCAATCGGCAATGCCCGCAGCGGTTTTCACCGGAGCGCTGTACGGCGAGGAGCTCGCCGCGGCGTACGCCAGCATGGACGTCTTCGTGCATCCCGGTGAGCACGAGACGTTCTGCCAAGTCGTGCAGGAGGCGCTGGCATCGGGGTTGCCGGTGATCGCCCCCGACGCCGGTGGCCCGCGTGACCTGGTGGCCCCGTATCGCACCGGGCTGCTGCTGGACGTCAACGAGTTCGAGGCGCGGCTGCCCGAAGCGGTGGCGCACCTGCTCGCGGAGCGGCACCGCTACGCTCCCGCCGCCCGGCGCAGCGTGCTCGGCCGCAGCTGGCCGGTCATCTGCGACGAGCTCCTCGGGCATTACGAGGCTGTGCTGTCGCCCTTTTCGCGGCGGCGGATGTTCGCCAAGCGCTACGCGCAGGGGGAGTGAGCGGGCGCGTCAGGCGTGGTCGATCGGCGTTCTAGTGGTGTCGCTGAGGAACTTGGTCAAGAGCCGATCGAATTGCCGGAGTTCGTCGCTCGACCAGCCGGAAAGCGCGCGCGCCAGATGATCGCGCCGGACCTCGTGGAGCGCGCCGGCGGCGCGCCGACCCTGCGCCGTGGCATCGACGACCGAGACCCTTCCGTCGTCGGGGTCGGTGCGCCGCGCGACCAGTCCGGCGTCGGCAAGGGCTCGCACCCGCCGGGTGGCCATGCCGACGTCCATGTGGGCCATCCGCGCCAGTTGCCCCATCGGCAGCGGCCCTTGGTCGATCAGGACGCGCAGCAGAAGGTAGGACGGCTGCGACAGTTCGGTATCGGCGGCCGAGGCCTGTCGCGCGAAGGCGGCGCGGCTGGCGCTCAGCCGCACCACCCGCGCCAGGGTGGCGCTGATCGAGTCCACCGAATCCAGCTTGCGCGCCGCCGTCACACCCGCACGGTATCCGGATACCCTTGACATAGTCAAATAAAAATGGATAGTTTGACCCCCGCTGGCCTGGACGAAGGGAGAGGTCATGCGCGCGGCGTCCTTCTACTTCGACTGGGCCAACTATCGGACGATGCTGCGGCTGTTACGCCGCGACCCACCGGCGTCGAAGCCGTGGATTCGCTATTTCGCCTTCCTGGTCGGCGTGCCCGGAGTCGCGGCCATCCATGCGGCCTGCTTCGCGCTCGACCCGCTCCTATTCCCGTCGCTGCGGCGCACCCGGGTGACCGCCCCGACGTTCTGCGTCGGCCATGCGCGCAGCGGCACCACGTATCTGCACCGGCTGATGGCCGCCGATCCGCAGTTCAGCTACGCGCTGATGTATGAGCTGTTCTTCCCGTCGCTGTTGCAAAAACGCCTGTTGCGCCTGTTGTTTCGACTCGACGCCGCGGTGTTCGGCGGGCGCCTGCGCCGTCGCCTCGATGCGATCGAGGAGCAGCGGTTCGCGCCGACCGACGACATGCACAAGACCGGCTTCTTCGTCCCGGAGGAAGACGACTTCTTTCTGACCTGGTCGCTGTGCTCCGGATTCTGGATCGTCATGTTTCCCTTCATGGGCGAGCTGGACTTCTACCACGTCGACCAGTGGCCGGACCGCAAGCGCCGGCGGGTGATGGGCTTCTACTCCGAATGCGTCCGGCGGCAGATCGCACTGAACGGCGGCGGGACCCACCTGAGCAAGAACCCCACCTTCTGCGGTCGCGTCGAAGCGCTGATCGAGACGTTTCCGGACGCGAGATTCATTGTGCCTCTGCGTAATCCCGATGAGACCATCCCGAGCCTGCTCAAGCTGTTGAAGAGCGAGTGGGACCTGCGCGGTCGTGACCAGCAGCTGATCGCGAAATCGCTGCGCGTTCTCGCCGATCAGTCGTTCGACGCGTACCTGCGCCCGCTCGACGTGCTGGCCGCCCACCCCGAGGTCCGATCCGCCGTCGTCGACTATCGCGAGCTGGTGGCCCGCCCCGAGGCGACGATGCGCCGGATCTACGGCGAGCTGGGGCTCGACCTGGGGCCGGTGGCCGCCGCGGCGTTTGCGGCCGCCGGAGCCGGGACCGGACACGAGTCGGCCCACCGCTACAGCCTCGAGGAATTCGGGCTCGACCCGCGGGAGATCCACACCCGCCTGGCCGAGCTGTTCGAGCAATACCGGTGGGATATCGAAGGAGAGGGCGCACATGTCCACTGAGTCAAGCCAACTCGCGCTGCGGGGCGCCTTTGCCGAGATGATCGACGCGCTGACCCGGGCCCGCGACGCCGTCGACTCCACCGATCAGCACGCCCCGCCGGTCACCGAACAAAGCCTGGCCGATGGATACCGCTACCTGTTGGGCTTCGTGTTCAGCGCCATCGAGCGCGGCCTCTGCGAAGATCCCGATTTCCCCTATTTCCGGCGTGCCATCCAACCCGTGGACAAGGCCACCATCGACAACGCCGACGCCCTGTACCTCTCGGCGTCCATCGACGGCACCAAGAGCTACCGGATACGCGGGCGCCTCGTTCCGAAAGCGCCGCAGTACATCATCTTTGAGGCCCACAGCGTCTACGCCGGCGACACCGGCAGCCTGGCCGAGCTCGCTCCCGGGGGGCGCGCCATCACCGGGTCGTTGGACGTCTCGGATCTGCTCGTGGACGACGACGGCCGGTTCGAGATCCTGCTGGCGCCGCGGCGCCCCGCCGATCACTCGGGAAACTTCATCGCCACGTCGACGGCCGACCGGACCGCCTCGGCGCGATACCTGATCGCCCGCATGCTCTTTCACGACTGGGAGCACGAAGCGTCGCCCGACCTGCACATCGTGCAGATCGGCAAGGAGGGCGCCCAGCCCGCACGGCCCGACCCCGATTCCGTCGCGCGCAACCTCCGGCGCGTCGGAACCATCGTCGAAAACCAGATGACGTTCTGGAACCAGTTTTATGACCTGGTGCTGGAGGCGCACGGCGACAAGAACGGCGACGGGTTCACCCTGATGCCGCGCAACGACCTGAACGAGCCGGCATTGGCCAACCTCGCGATGGGCGGCGGGCAGAGTACCAATGTGTACTCGGGCGGCGTCTACGACCTCGCCGAGGACGAAGCCCTGCTGGTCGAAGTCGTCGTGCCGGTGCCGCCCGCTTACATGGGCTTTCACCTGTCCAACCTGTGGGGCGAGTCGCTCGACTACGCCAACCACACCAGCAGCCTCAACGGATTTCAGTGCGAATCGGATCCCGACGGGACCATCCGCTACGTCGTGGCCGGGAGCGACCCCGGGGTGCCGAACTGGCTCGACACGGCCGGGTGCCCGGGTGGTTTCCTGGCCCTGCGGTGGACATACTCCACGCCCCCGCCCGAATTGCCGAAGGCCTCGGTCACCAAGGTGCCGCTCGCCGCCGTGCGCGAACACCTCCCCGCGGCCACCCGCGTCGTCTCCGCCGCGGAGCGCCGAGAGCAGATCAGGGTGCGCCAAGAACACGTCCAACGGCGTTACCGGCAATACTGACCGATCCCGCCCGGGTAGCGTCGACGTCGTGAGTCGCGCGGCGCTGGACAAGAATCCCCGGGACGTCGCGTCGATGTTCGACGGCGTCGCCCGCCGGTATGACGTGACCAACACCGTCCTCTCGCTGGGCCAGGACCGGTACTGGCGGCGAGCCACCCGCTCGGCGCTGCGCATCGGTCCGGGCCAGAAGGTGCTGGACCTGGCGGCGGGCACCGCGGTCTCCACCGTCGAGCTGCGCAGGTCCGGCGCCTGGTGTGTGGCCGCCGATTTTTCGGTCGGGATGCTGGCGGCCGGCGCCGGGCGGGACGTGCCGAAGGTCGCCGGGGACGCCACCAAGCTGCCCTTTGACGACGCCGTGTTCGACGCGGTCACGATCAGCTTCGGGTTGCGCAACGTCGCCGATCATCAGGCGGCGCTGCGCGAGATGTTCCGGGTCACCCGGCCGGGTGGTCGGCTGGTGGTGTGCGAATTCTCCACGCCCACCAACGCGCTGTCCGCGACCGTCTACAAGGAGTACCTGATGCGGGCGCTGCCGCGGGTGGCGCGGGCGGTGTCCTCCAACCCGGACGCCTACGTCTACCTGGCCGAGTCGATCAGGGCCTGGCCCGATCAGCCCGCGCTGGCGCACCGGATTTCAGCGGCCGGGTGGTCGGCGGTGCGCTGGCGCAATCTGACCGGCGGCATCGTGGCGCTGCACGCCGGATACAAGCCGGCCTAGTCAGGCCCAGGCGGGCTCAGTGGCCCGCGCGTTGGATGAAACCGACCTGGTCGGGACAGTAGTGGTCGATCGCGGCGCCCAGGAACTGGAACGCCTGGCCCTGGCTGGTGCCCAGCGCCAGGTTGTGCTGGATGAAATTTGCCGACTTGTACGGATCGCCGTCCACGCCCCTGCCGATCCGCTCGCAGCTGATCTTGCCCAGCCACGCCAGCTGGTCCTGCGGGCCGTACACGCCGAAATGGTTGACGGTCTGCTTGAACACGTAGTCGTAGTCGTCGGCCTGCGCGGGCGCCGCCAGTGCGACGGCGGCGCCCGCCATGGCGATCAGGGAAGCCAGCCTCGAAGCCTTCATTAGCCGGACTATACACCCGGTTGTTTTACACGCCCAGGTGCGCGGATAGCAGCCAGGCGCCGACCGACTTGAGGCCGTTGGGCTCGTCGCGGACGTCGACCCACGGCGAGCCGGGAAAACTGTCCGGCAGCTTGGCGTAGATGCGCGCGGGCCTGATCTCGTCGACGACCCAGTACTTGGACACCACCGCGCGCAGTTCGCCCGCGGTGACCGCGTTGATCGGGCCCTCGGGCACCGCGGCCTTGTCGAAGACCAGGGCGTAGTAGGAGGCACCGGGCGCCGCGGCGCGCACGATCGATTGCTGGTAGCCCTCGCGCGCCTCGACCGGAATCGAGTGGAAAAGGGTCGAGTCGACGATCGTGGAGAACCGGCCGTCATAGCCGGTGAACGAGCTGATGTCGGCCACCTCGAAGGTGGCGTTGGTCAGGCCCCGCTTCTCGGCCTCGCGCCGGGCCAGGTCGATCGCGGTGGGGGAGAGATCCAGCCCCACCGTGGTGACCCCCCGCTCGGCGAGGGTGAGCGAGATCGCGGCTTCGCCGCAGCCCACGTCGAGGACGTCGCCGCGGAACTTGCCCTGCTCGATCAGGGCGGCCAGCTCCGGCTGCGGGGCGCCGATGCTCCACGGCGGGCGCGTGCCCTCGCCGAACTGCGCGGATTCGCCGCGGTAGGCGGATTCGAATTCGAAATCAACTGGTTGAGTCATGCCCCCAGGTATATCAATGGCTCTGATATATGTCAAGAAGGTTGATATAGTGCGCACAAACCGCCGCCGGCCTGTGGAAATGTGGCTCAGCTGAACGGCGTTCGGCGATCGATCAGCCGCGAGAAGCGCCCGCCGCCGCGCCAGGCCCGCGCCACCCAGTCGGCGTCGTCGTCGGTGACCAGGTTGGCCATCACCCGCACGGCGATCGTCATCAACCGCGTCGAGCGCATCGCGACGGGGCCCGTCGCGGGCAGAAACCGCTGAAAGGTCAGCAGCAGGGCGAGCCGTCGCGCGACCGAGAACCCGCGGCTGTAGTGCTCCTGCAGCAGCGCGGGCCACACGCGCGACAGGTCGCGGCAGTCCAGCAGTTCGGCGGCCAGCCGCCCGGTCTCCAGGCCGTAGTCGATGCCCTCGCCGTTGAGCGGGTTCACGCAGGCCGCCGCGTCGCCGATGAGCATCCAGTTGGGGCCGGCCACCCCGGAGACCGCGCCGCCCATCGGCAGCAGCGCCGACGCCACCGCCCGCGGCTCGCCGGAAAAGCCCCACTCGTCGCGGCGCAGGTCCGTGTAGTAGCAGATCAGCGGCCGCAGCGCCAGGTCCGCCGGCCGCTTCGACGTCGACAACGCCCCGACGCCGATGTTCACCTCGCCGTTGCCCAGCGGGAAGATCCAGCCGTAGCCCGGCAGCACGGCGCCGTCGGGGGAGCGCAGCTCCAGGTGCGAGGTCAGCCAGGGGTCGTCGGCCCGGGGCGTGGTCAGATAGCCGCGCGCGGCCACGCCGTACACCGTTTCCTGATGCCAGCGCCGGCCCAGCTTGCGGCCCAGCGACGAGCGGGCCCCGTCGGCGACGATCAGCCGGCCACACCGCACCTCTGTGCCGTCGGCCAACGTCAGCGACACCACGCGTCGCGACGAGTCGTGATGCGCGCCAACCACTTTGGTCCCGAGCAGCATCCGGGCCCCGGAGTCCCCCGCGCACTTGCGGATGCGGTCGTCCAGCTCGAAGCGGGCCACCGCGCTGCTGGTCGACGGGAACGACGGGCCCGGCCAGTCGATCTCCACGTCGCCGCCGAATCCGCTCATCCGTAGCCCGCGGTGCCGGATGCGCGTGTCGAGCCAGTCGCCCAGCCCGAGTCGTTCGAGTTCGGCGACCGCGCGCGGGGTCAGCCCGTCGCCGCATGGTTTGTCGCGGGGGAAGCCGGCGGAGTCGATGACCAGGACGTCGCGACCGGCGCGCGCGGCCCAGGCGGCCGCCGCCGAGCCGGCGGGGCCGGCGCCCACCACCACCAGGTCGGCGCCGATATCTCTCGTCTCCATGCTCACCAGTATGTTTGGTCGGGTGAGGACTCCGGAGACGGTGGTGGCGGGCATTGACTTCGGGGATGCCGATTTCGCCGAGACCGTGCGCGTGGGAGTCGGCCGGATCGAGCAGCTCATGGACGACGAGTTGCGCAGCGCCGACGAGGTGATGACCGACTCGCTGACGTACCTGTTCAAGGCCGGCGGCAAGCGGTTCCGGCCGCTGTTCACCGTGTTGTCCGCGCAGATCGGGCCCGATCCGGACGCGGGGGAGGTGACGATCGCCGGGGCCGTCATCGAGCTGGTGCACCTGGCCACGCTCTACCACGACGACGTGATGGACGAGGCGGAGGTGCGCCGCGGCACGCCCACCGCCAACGTGCGCTGGGGCAACAGCGTCGCGATCCTCGCCGGTGACTACCTGTTCGCGACGGCGTCGCGGTTGGTGTCGCGGCTCGGGCCGGAGGCGGTGCGGCTCATCGCCGAGACGTTCGCGCAGCTGGTGACCGGGCAGATGCGCGAAACCCGGGGCCTGCAGGCGGTGGCCGAAGGGGCGGATCCGGTCGAGCACTACCTGAAGGTGGTGTACGAGAAGACGGCGTGCCTGATCTCGGCGGCGGGCCGGTTCGGAGCGATGTTCTCCGGTGCCGACGGCGAGCAGGTGGAGCGGCTGAGCCGCCTGGGCGGCATCGTGGGCACCGCGTTCCAGATCTCCGACGACATCATCGACATCGACAGCGACTCGCACGAGTCCGGCAAGTTGCCCGGGACCGACGTCCGCGAGGGGGTGCACACCCTGCCGATGGTGTACGCGCTGCGGGAGCCGGGGCCCGAGGCGGCCCGGCTGCGCGAGCTGCTGTCCGGGCCGGTCACCGACGATGGGGCGGTGGCCGAAGCGTTGACGCTGTTGCGTGCGTCACCCGGGATGGCCAAGGCCAAGCGTTTCCTGGCGCAGTATGCGGAGCAGGCGCGCCAGGAGCTGGCCCTTTTGCCCGAGGTCCCGGGCCGGCGCGCGATGGAGACGCTGATCGGCTACACGGTGAGCCGGCACGGTTAACGGCCCCGCGGACCCGGCGGAACCTCCACGGCCGTTTCAGGCGTTCAATGAGCGATAGGTATTGCTCCAAGGAGGACATGATGACCTGGCATCCGCAGGCCAACTGGCTGAAGACCTTCGCCTTGTTGGTCGGTATGTCCGCGTTGATCGTGTTTGTCGGCTCGCTGTTCGGCAGGACGGCGATGTGGCTGGCGGTGCTGTTCGCCATCGGCATGAACGCCTACACGTACTTCAACAGCGACAAGCTGGCGCTGCGGGCGATGCATGCGCAGCCGGTTTCCGAGCTGCAGGCTCCGGTGATGTATCGGATCGTGCGCGAGCTGGCCACCTCGGCGCACCAGCCGATGCCCCGGCTGTACATCAGCGACACCAATGCGCCCAACGCGTTCGCCACCGGGCGCAACCCGCGCAACGCGGCGGTGTGCTGCACCACCGGCATCCTGGGGATCCTCAACGAGCGCGAGTTGCGCGCCGTGCTGGGCCATGAGCTGTCGCACGTCTACAACCGCGACATCCTGATCTCCTGTATCGCCGGCGCGATGGCGTCGGTGATCACCGCGCTGTCCTACATGGCGATGTTCTTCGGCGGCGGAAACCGCGACGGCGGCAACCCTTTTGCGATGCTGCTGGTTTCGTTGCTGGGTCCGATCGCCGCGACGGTGGTCCGGTTGGCCGTGTCCCGGTCGCGCGAGTACCAGGCGGACGAGTCGGGTGCCGTGCTGACCGGCGACCCGCTGGCCCTGGCGTCGGCGCTGCGCAAGATCTCCGGCGGGGTTCAGCTCGCGCCGCTGCCCCCGGAGCCGCAGCTGGCCAGCCAGGCGCACCTGATGATCGCCAACCCGTTCCGCGCGGGCGAGCGGATCGGGTCGCTGTTCTCGACGCACCCGCCGATCGAGGACCGCATCCGCCGGCTGGAGGAGATGGCGCGCGGCTGATCCGGCGTCGCATCGACCCTCCAAGTTGGTAGCGCATGTGCCACCGAATTCGGGGCGAGTCATAGGGTCCGCAGAGTCCGGCTCTCCTTGGGGATGAGTGACTCGCGAAATCGATAGCGCATGCGGTATCACATCAGGTGTGGGCCGCTGCACCTTCCGCGCCGAATGGTCGCGGCACTACCACGAATACGTCGGTGTGTGCGTCGAACTGCCATACCTGAGTCGCCAGGCGGCGACCGCCCCGCAGGCCGTCGCCGCCGTCGAGGAAGCGCTCACCGGACATCTGGAGAGCCTGCGCGCCTGCGGAGACCCCATCCCCACACCGCTTTCCGAACGCAACTACGGCGGAACGTTCAGCGTCAGAACATCCGCCGAGCTGCATGCCCGCCTCGCTCTGGAGGCCGTCGAACAGGGGATTTCGATGAACCAGTGGATCGTTCAGAAGCTCAGCGGTCGCACGCCGAGCGACACCTTCGGGCTCTCCGGCTTCGATTAGGCCGCACGTCGATCGTCGACGCCGCCGCGCGCCCTCCCCGCGAAGTGCCCCGTCTCGAGCATGCCCCGGACCACGACCGTGCCACCGTTGGCCTCGAACTGGCGCTGCCAGTCGTCGATCGCCTGATGCGCGGCGTGATCGAGGTAGTTCACCGAAAGGTCAACCGTCACAACGGCACCGGCGGGGATGGACGCCAGCACGCGGGTCAGCCGGGGCAGGGCAAGGAAGGTACATGCCGGCCCCTCGATCAGCACCTGCCAGTCCTGCCCGACCGGTTTGGCCTCCACTCTGGCCCAGATCACCCGCCATCCGGTCAACGCGATGGCCAGGGCGAGCCCGATCAGCACGCCGTGCAGCAGGTTGAGGAAGACGACGCTGACGGCGGTCACGACGTAGACGGCGAGATCCCCGTGCTTGCTTGCCGTTTCGATGTGCGCCGGCTTCAGCAGCTGAATGCCGATGACGATCAGCAGCCCGGCCAGCGCCGCGGTCGGGATCTCTTCGACCAGCTCCGCGAAGGGCACCGTGAACAGCAGGATCCAAAGCCCGTGCATGATCGACGAGGCGCGGGACCGAGCGCCCGCGTTGACATTGGTTGAGCTGCGGACGATTACGCCGGTGATCGGCAGCCCGCCGATGGTCCCCGACACGATGTTCGCGGTGCCCTGCCCGATCAACTCGCGGTTGAAATCGGTGCGCGGTCCGTTGTGCATCCTGTCCACCGACACCGCCGACAGCAGGCTCTCGACGCTGGCGATCAGGGTGATGGTGATGACCCCGATGGCCACCGCGCCCCAGTTGCCGTCCGGCAGGTCGGGCAGGCGCAGCGCCTCCAGCGGCGACGAATCGATCTCGATCCGGCGCACGTGGAACGGAAAGACCAACGAGATGATCGTCACCACCACGATGGCGACCAGCGGACCCGGGACGAAGCGCAACCGGGCCGGAACCCAGCGCCAGGCCACCAGGATGGCGATCACCAGCGCGCCCAGCAGCACGCCGGGCCGGTGCGAGTCGATGATCTGACCCGGCAGGCCGATGAGGTTGTGCCAGGCCGAGCTTTTGGATTTCCCGCCCAGCAATACGTGGGCCTGCTGCAGCGCGATCGTGATCCCGATGCCGGCCAGCATGGCATGCACGACGACCGGGGAGATCGCCAGAGCCGCCCGCGCAATGCGGCTGAGTCCCAACAGAACTTGCAGCACGCCCGCGATCGCGGTGATCAAACACGTAATTCCCCAACCGAAGTCGGAGATGAGATCGGCGACCACGACGGTGAGGCCGGCCGCCGGCCCACTGACTTGCAACGGTGATCCGCCGATGGCCCCGGCGACGATACCGCCGACAATCGCGGCGATCAGGCCCGCGAGCACCGGGGCGTTCGACGCGATCGCGATTCCCAGCGATAACGGCAACGCGACCAGAAACACCACGAGCGACGACGGCAGGTCATGGCGGACAAGCGATCTGATCCGGTCGCGCCGCGATCCGTTGCGGGCCTGAGGAATTGCTTGATCACCGAGCTGTTCGATGTTTTGCATCGGTCGCTTCCGTCGTTAAGTGTGAGCGGGGGCTTCGCTACGTCGGCGTAGCTCGTTGGCGCGCAATCCATTACGACTGCGCCAATCGTCCGGCAACAGCCCGGCTACCTCGTTCGACGGTATGGGGCCGTCAAACCGCAGGTCAAGCCGACGGGCCTGCCCCATATCGAATGCAAATATTTTCGTTACGAGTTGTTTGGTTGACTCAGAACCCCGAGCCGTGCACCTCGTGGCCGGGAACCTCGACCATCAGGCCGCGGTAGGCCTCCTCCACGGTCGAGCCGTGATTGATCACGGCGTCGACCTCGCGCGCAATCGGCATATTCAGGCCAAATTCATTGGCGAACTCCATGATCACGCTGGCGGCCTTGACACCCTCGGCGACCTGGTTCATCGACGCGATGATCTCGTCGATCGGCTTGCCGGCGCCCAATTGCTCCCCGACGTGCCGGTTGCGGCTGCGCTGGCTGGTGCAGGTCACGATCAGGTCACCGAGGCCGGCCAGCCCGGGGAAGGTGTCCGGATCACCGCCCATCGCCACGCCGAGCTTCGTCATCTCCCGCAGCGCGCGCGCGATCACCAGGGCGCGGGTGTTTTCCCCGATGCCCAGCGAGTAGCCCATTCCGACCGAAATGGCGTAGACGTTCTTCAGCGCGCCGGCCATCTCGACGCCGACGACGTCGTCGGTGGTGTACACGCGGAAGCGCCGGGTCCGGAACAACCCCGACAGCCGGGTCGCCAGGTGCTGGTCGGGCATGGCCAGCACGGCCGCGGCGGCGTAGCCCTCGCCCACCTCGCGCGCGATGTTCGGGCCCGCCAGGATGCCCGCCGGGTGACCCGGCAGCACCTCCTCGATGATCTGCGACATCCGCATGTTGGTGCCCTGCTCGAGGCCCTTGACCAGCGACACCACCGGAACCCACGGCCGCAGCTCACGGGCCAGCTCGGTCAGCACGCCACGGAAGCCATGCGAGGGCACGCCCATCACCACGACGTCGGCGCAGTTGGCCGCTTCCGCGAAGTCGGTGGTGGCGCGCAAGGTGTCGCTCAGGATGACGTCGTTGCCGAGATAGCGGCTGTTGCGGTGGTCCTCGTTGATGTCCTTAGCGGTCGCTTCCGAGCGCACCCATTGCAACGTCGGCCCGCGCCGCGCGCAGATGGACGCCACGGTGGTTCCCCAGGAACCTCCGCCGAGGACAACGACTCGGGGTTCGCGCTTGTCAGCTGCCATGGCGACCAGCGTATTGCCGACATCCGAGATTGAGAAGCAGTTCACCTCAGTCCAACCCAACGGCCCCCGGGCAGGTGACTTCGGTCCCTACCTCCCCGGCCCGATCTGCCGGATCGTCACAAGGACAGGTCCGCCATAAGGGAGGTCTCATGACCGGACACGCGCGACGGGGCCGCGTATTGCTGGCCGCGGCCGCTATCGCGGTTTCGGTCGGTTCCCCGGGCGTCGCGGCCGCCGACGGCGGCCATCCTCAGGCCAACCCGGAGGAGAAGGCGGCGGCAATGATACGTCCGGCCGTCATGTACCTCGCCGGCCAGAGCTACGGCGCGGTCCGGCTGCCCGACGGCCAGATCCTGTCTCAGTTCGGCCCGGGCACCACCATGCCGTTCATCGCCGTCTGGGCCTGCACCGCGTTCGTCATCAATCCCGACGGTTGGGTGGCCACGGCGGGTCATTGCGTCGATCCGGACACCGCCAAGCTGCTGATCCTCAAACGGGCGGCCAAGGAATACATCACCCAGTTCCCCGACGCGCCCGAGGCGCGGAGTCCGGCCGCGGCGCTGGAATGGCTGCAGAAGAATGCGAAGGTCGAGGGCAACACCGCCGACCGGGGCCCCGAAGTCAGCCTCGCGCTGACGTACGGCACCGGCACCACGGTCGCGGGCAAGGTCGCGGCCAACGTCGTGGATTTCCGGCCGCTCGGCAAGGGCGACGTCGCGCTTCTCAAGGTGGACAAGCACAACCTGCCGTCGTCGGAGCTGGCCGTCGACGCCGACGTCAGCATCGGCACCTCGGTTCTAGCGGTGGGCTTTTCGCAGAGCACCGAGAACGTCACCGGCCCCTCGCTGGACCCGACGAACAAGAGCGGCAAGGTCAGCAAGAAGTCGACGATGGGGTCGGCCGCGGAGTATGAGATCGATGCCCCGGTGTCGGAGGGCATGAGCGGGGGCCCGACGGTCGCGCTCGACGGCAAGGTGATCGGCGTGAACAGCTTCGCCCCCCTCGGCGAACCGCAACCGTTCAACTTCGTCGCGCCCGCCGAAGGGCTGGCGGCGATCTTGGCCAGCAAGGGCGTCAAGGCGGCGCTGGGACCCGCCGACCTGTACTACCGCAAAGGGCTCAAGCATTACTACGCCGGCCAATACAGCGAGGCGATCGACGACTTCGACCAGACCCTGTCGATGTCACCCGACTACCCGGGGCTGGTAGATCTCCGCACCAGCGCGGCCAACCTGCGCCAACAGCACGGCGATTTCTCGGTGCTCAGCGGCGCGCGCCTGGTGTGGTACATCGTCGGTAGCGTCGCTCTGGTGCTCGCCGCCGCCGCCGGTCTGACCTTCATGACGGTGCGAAACCGTTGGCACCTGGACACCTCGGCAAAAGCGCCTGGGTTGCGGCTGATTTCGGGCAAGCGTCGCGGCACCCAGAAACGGGTCTCTGCACGGGCGGGCATCAAAATCGGTGCTGCCCGGCTCATCGGCGCGGCACCGACACACGAGCCGGCGGAACCCCATTTCTGTTCGGGCTGCGGAGCCGAACACCACCCCGCCGAAAAGTTCTGTCCGAGCTGCGGCAAAGCGATACTTGGTGACGAATCCGCTCAGGGAGCCAACCGCTAACCCGCCAGCTGTGCGCGGTCGGCCGCCCGGCCGAACACCATCGCCTCCTCGATCCGGTCGAACCGGTAATCGAGGGCATCGGCGAGATAGTTCTGCCGCACATTCCACGGCCGCTTGGTGCCCGACTTGGGCAGCGCATGCACCGACCGCTTGACGTAGTTAGCCTGGATGTCCCAGGACGGCTTGACGTCCATCGGCTCGTTGCCCAGGTGCGGATAGGCGTGCGTGTAGCCGTGGGCGGCCATGTGCGCCAGCAGTTTTGCCGTCGCCCGCGCCGTGATGTCGGCGCGCAGCGTCCACGACGCGTTCGTGTAACCGACGCACCAGAACAGGTTGGGCACGTCCTCGAGCATGTGGGCCTTGTAGACGAATCGGTCGCGGTGATCGATCGCGACGCCGTCCATGCTGATGGTGGCCCCGCCGAGGGCCTGCAGCTGCAGGCCGGTCGCGGTGACGATGATGTCGGCGTCGAGGTGCTGGCCCGATTCGAGCGCGATGCCGGTGGCGTCGAAGCCCTCGATGCGGTCGGTGACCACCTCGGCGCGGCCGCCGCTGACGGCGTTGTAGAGATCGGCGTCGGGGATCAGGCACATCCGCTGGTCCCACGGGTTGTACCGCGGCTTGAAGTGGACGTCGACGTCGTAGCCGGCGGGCAGCTTCTTGATCGCCTTGCGCCGCAGCAGCCACTTGACGAAACCCGGTGCCTTGCGGGACAGGAAGAAGAACACCGCCTCGGTCAGCGCGCTGTACATCCGGATCACCAGGTGAGCGGCGTTGCGGGGCAACAGCATCCGGGCCACGGCGGCGACCTTGCCGTACTTGGACGCCGAAATCAGATACGTCGGCGAGCGCTGCAGCATGGTCACCTTTTCGGCGCGTTCCGCCAGCGACGGGATCAGCGTGACGGCCGTGGCGCCGCTGCCGATCACCACGATCTTCTTGCCGGTGTAGTCCAAATCCTCGGGCCAGTGCTGGGGATGCACGACGGCGCCCGCGAAGCGGTCGATGCCGGGGAAGTCGGGGGTATAGCCCTCGTCGTAGTTGTAGTAGCCGCTGCCGAAGAACAGGAACCGCCCGCGGTAGCGCTTCTCGCCGCCGTCCTGCTCGACGGTGACCGTCCAGGTATCGGTGGACGAGTCCCAATCCGCCGACCGCACATGGCTGTTGAACCGGATGTGGCGGTCGATGCCGTACTTGCGCGCGGTGGCGGTCAGGTATTCGCGGATGTGCTCGCCGTCGGCCACGCCCTCTTTGCGGGTCCACGGCTCGAACGGAAACGACAGCGTGAAGATGCTGCTGTCGGAGCGAACGCCCGGGTAGCGGAACAGGTCCCAGGTGCCGCCGATCTGCGCGCGCCGCTCCAGGATGGTGTAGGTCAGGCCAGGGTTGCGCTCGGCGATCCGGTAGGCCGCGTCGATGCCGGAGATGCCCGCGCCGACGATGATGACGTCGAAGCGGTCGTCCTGCTGCGGAGTCACCGTCATCGAAGAACCTCGCTTCCCGCTACCGATAGTTGACGAACTGCAGGGCCACGTCCAGGTCGGCCTGCTTCAGCATCGCGATGACGGCCTGCAGGTCGTCGCGCTTTTTGCTGCTGACGCGGATCTCGTCGCCCTGGATCTGGGTCTTGACGTTCTTGGGCCCCTCGTCGCGGATGAGCTTGGTGATCTTCTTGGCGTTCTCGCTGTCGATGCCCTGCTTGAGGGTGCCGCTGACCTTGTAGGTCTTGCCGGAGGCCTGCGGCTCGCCCGCGTCGAAGGCCTTCATCGAGATGTCGCGGCGGATCAGCTTCTCCTTGAACACGTCGACCGCGGCCTTCACCCGCTCCTCGGTGGACGAGGTGAGCTCGATGGCCTCGTCGCCCTTCCACGCGATCTTGGTGTCGGTGCCGCGGAAATCGAATCGGGTGGCCAGCTCCTTGGCCGCCTGATTGAGCGCGTTGTCGACCTCCTGGCGGTCCACCTTGCTGACGATGTCGAACGATGAGTCAGCCATCCGATGCGTCCCTTCCTCCGGTGCTAGCCGTTTGTGCCTTGTCTACCCGTTCGTTGTAACCTGTCTGGCGGCAGGTTGCCCGAGCGGCCAATGGGAGCGGACTGTAAATCCGTCGGCTTACGCCTACACAGGTTCGAATCCTGTACCTGCCACCAAGGATCAGTCCCCATTTTGGCGTTCCGCGCCGTGAAATGGGTCACCATCGCCGCAAATCGGGCAGTCCTCGCGCCGCGCCGGCGTTCTAGCTGGCAATAATCCCTACTCCCTCGGGAGGCAGACATGCGGCACCTCACCCTCGGCGCGTTCCGCGACACCCACGACGCGGAGGCCGTCGCGTTCTGGATCTTCGGCGGCATCATCATGCTGATCGCCTTCGGGGAGGCTCTGGCGGTACTGGCCGCCGTCGTCGCAGTCGTGGCCGCGATTTCGTGGCTGTACCACAAGGTCGGGCGCCGCTTCGCGCGAAAGGACGAGGAGCTGGCCCCGGTGACCCCGCTCCGCCCCGCGTTGACCGGCGATGGCGAGCTGAGGGTGACTTCGGGGGACCCGTCGCGTGGCCCCCGCGCCGCGTAAGCGGTTTCGCGGAAATCTGGCCTTCCCCAAAAGTCCCAAAAATCCGAATATTCAGCTCTTCATAATCTGCTTTTTCCCGGCGCTGCCTATTCTTCTGGGTTCATCGTGAACGCCAAAGAAAGGAAGCGCATCAAATGCCCTCACCTCGTTGGCTGGCCATGCTGAGCATTCCCGTCGTGGCCTGCGCTGCCTTGGTTTCTAGCGCCGCGGTTGCGACCGCCGACCCCGCGGACGACGCGTACCTGGCCCGACTGCGCGCGGCCGGCTTCAGTTGGCCGCCGGATCACGACGACGCTCTCACCGCGACGGGGCGCCTCATCTGCGACGACATCATGTGGGGTTGGACGTACGACCAGATCGCCCAGAACATCCACGCCACCTTGGACCCGAGGAACATCACGTTCGGGGACGTGCATTCCATGGTGAGCCTGGCGCATACGTCCTATTGCCCCAATTTCCAGTGCTGGGGCACTCACTGCTGAGCGGCCGTTTCACCTTGCCTCAACGGTCGTGAGGCGTCTCAGCGCCGGGAGTGGAGAAAAGCGATTTCGGCGCGACCTCCGGCACGCCCGTGAGATCGACGCGTTCCATTGCGCTTTGAAAAGCCGAACCCGCCGTTGGCTGGGTGAGCATCCCCGGCGGGGCTTGCGGACGGGGCAGTTGGACCGGAGTAGCCGGGGGCGGGGGACCGGCGGTCTCCAAGGGGTTGCGGGGCGGAATCAGTACCTGCGGTTCATTTGGTCCCGGGCCGAAGAAGGTCCCGGGGTCGAAGCCGGGACCCGAAATTTGGCTCCCGGAATTGCCTGTAGGGGCTATGCCGTATAGCGGCCCCGCCTGGCCGGACGGGGCGATGGGGCTGGTCCCCCCGACTTCGGTCGCCGTGATCTGGGTGCCCCCAAGGTTGGTGGGCGGCAGGTTCAACAGTTTCGGCGGCAACGTGGGCCCGGATCCCGCGCTGGCTCTGCTGACCGAGGTGTCGCCCCCGGCGCCGTTGCCGGGCGCACTGTTTCCATTCGGCGGGCTCGGGGGCTTGCCGCCGTCGTTGAGGGGGTTGCTGCCCGGACTCGCGCTCGCCATCTGCTCGAGGTACTGCCGCCATGCTTGGAGATAGCCGAACAGCTGTTGGGCGTAACCGGCCGGCGCAGGCGGCGTCGGTGGCGCGGACGCGGTGGACGGCGGCGTGGGCGGGATGAACTGACCTCCCGGCGCCATGAACGGCGGCGGGGGCATGGCGGGCGGCGCGGTCGGGAATGCCATTCCGGCCGCCGCCATCGCCATCCACTGGTCCAGAAGCTGTCGCAACATCTGCAGATAGGCGAGCAACTGCTGGTTGTAATCCATTGCGGGCGTGAACATTACCTACCTCCAGCGGGTGGGGGGACAAGCGAATTGAGGACGCCGAGCGCAACTGCGGCCGGCGCGTCCAGGGGGTGGGGCAGCGACTGCTCGCAAAATTTCGAGTCCAACATACGCAGTAAACGGGTGTCGGCCGGCTCGCGGTTTTCGATGTCGAACACGTAGCAGTAGTCGCCGGCCGGCGTCGGCATACGAATCGGGCTCGACAGCCCCTGGTCGAGGAAGCCGTAAGGAAACTCCCAATCCAGCGTGGTCTTCTGCCGGCGATCGAGGCCGCCAGAGGCCACCCAGATGTAGTGGTCGAGGATGGCGTTGACGGCGTGCCGGGCCGACTCGCACGCGGCTTCCATCGACGTCATCCGGGTGAACGTCTTATTCCATGTGCCCGCGAAGACCACGGAATTGTTGTGCACCTGATAGCCGCCGTGGCGGGCTTGCCAGACGTTCCGCAGCTCGAGGTCTTCGAGCCACCAGTTCTCGGGCGGCGCGCTAGTCCAGGACGTGCCGTGCGGATTCCACGGGTCGCTGCTGGGCCTGTTGGTCCAGTCCCCGACGATGGGAACGAGGTAGGGCGTTTCGTTTTGCACCACGCGACCCTGGCCCTGGCCGGGGCCGGCGGCCATCTTCAGGCCGCGATCGAGCGCGTACCACGCGGGCCACGGCATGGTTCTCGCCGCAAGGGATTCGTCGTTGCTCGTGAGGGCGGCGACGATCTGCCGCCACACCTCCGCGGCGATTTCATCAGGACTGCAGTCGCGGGCCGCCTTGCCCAGGTGCCGGGAGGGATTATTGAAATCCCCGACGTCGACGGAGAGCACCGCGACGTGGCCGTCGCGGTCCAGAATCGGTTGCTTCTCCCAGAATCCATGCTGATTGATCGAAGAGAGCGCCCACTCGGTACCGGCGTAGAGCATGTGTCCTCGGAGGAGCTGGAATTCCGTGTCGAAGTAGTACTGGATGCCGCACAGCGTTTGGAACCGATCCCAGGGCACCCGTCCGAGCTCATCCATGTCGTAGGGATTCCGTCGCTGCTGGGGCCGAGTCGAGGCGGGTTGCAGCGGACCCTCGGGTGGGGGGGCAAGCGTTGTGAATCCGTCGAGCCTGCCCACGGTGCCGCCGGTGCCCGCCGCGCGCAGCGGAGAGGTGATGTATTCGGCTGCGGGGGCGTCGATGGCGACGACGGTGTAGTCCGGAGTCACCCGCGTACCGTCGGCGAACGTGATCTGCACCCGGGGTCGGAGATGGGGCGGCTGGCTCGGGTCGAAGGCGAAAGAATCGAGGCGATTCGCCGCAGCGCGCACGAAATGTACACCAAGCGCGACGAGGTGGTGGTACCAGTTGTCGAACCACGCCTCGGTGGTGGGACCGTTGAGCACGCCGTCGGCCTTATCGTCGTGGCGGTCCATGTTGAGGTACAGCTGAAGATAGGTGGTGATGTTGGTCCGTGCGTCGCCCCAACGCGAGTCGAACGCGGCCAGGACCCGCGGCATCTTGCGCAGGAGCGCGTCGAAATCCGGCGAATAGGAGAATTGCCTGGCCCCGGTCGCGCTGTCGTACCCGACGAAGAAATCGTAGGCGGACAGGTTCTGCAATTCCCTGGCGCGTCGCAAGGGGCTGGTGGCCAGATAGCGGAGCACGCGGCTCTGGAAGGTTGCGAGATCCCCGGCGGTGAAGCCCAATCCGGCGATCTGGCCGAGGATGCCGAGAAACTCGGCAGGACTGCGGGGGAGTTCGCGGGGAAAGACGAGGGAGGGCTTGCCGGCAACCGTCATGCCCTGGGTGATCACTCGCCGGACGTTGTCGTAAACGGTGCGAGAAGTCGGTGTCCAGCCGGCCTTCCCCTTGCGTTGGTACACCGGGATGCGCTGGAACATGTCCCAGGTGTGTAAGTAGTACGCGGGAAAGAAGCGGAAGCCGTGTTCACCCGCAACCGCTCGCCCAGGGGCGAGCGGCCGGCCGCGCCGGCCCGGGAAGGGACGCAGCTCGGCTTGGCTTCCGCCCTCCGCGCCCACCGTCGAGTACTGAGACGCGGCGAGGCCGCCGAGCTTTACCGGCGGGTAGGTCCCGGCCGGCTCGGGTCCCAAGCCGTTGCGCTCGTCCTGCCGCGCCTCGTACACCGTGACCGCGAAACCGCGTTCCACCAGTTCCTGCGCGGCGGTGAGGCCCGCGATGCCCGCCCCGAGGACGGCCACGGTGGGACGTCGTGCGCAGGATGCCGGCGCGCAGATCTGCTCGCTCATGCGCCCTCCCGCAGTTCGGACAGCAGACCGGGCTGCGTGGACGCCCGGACGGCGGCGTGCACGTACGCCAGCAGCGAGTCGTGCGCACGCTGGACGTCGTCGAGGGACCCCTGAACCGAAACCGTGCCCGCCTCCACGGCCTCGTCAAGCCCCACCCTGGCATCGAGAAGATCGAGAATGCCGGCTCGCGAGGTGACGATCCGGACGGAGGGGGTCTGCGCCGCACCGTCGGACACCTGGAGTCGCTCACCACCGCGCAGCGAAAACACCTCGCCGTCGACGTCGAGTTCGGCCACCATCGGGCCGATCTCGGCGACCAGCAATCGGTAGCTTTCGGGCACCTCGTCCTCCAGGTGCTCGACCGAACGCCGCAATAGCGACGAAACCCGTTCAGCCATGAAGGAACTCGAATACACCGGTCCCGGCGAAGTCGAAGTCCTCGCCATTCACTGTGCCGCTCGCCCGGACGGCACCGTCGGCTTCGCAGAGCACGGTCGATCGGTCAAGGCGTACCTCGCTCGGCTGGGCCAGACGGGCATAAGAACGCGAGCGGAACTCGGCGTGCACCCTGTCGCCCGCTCGTGTCGCGGTGATCTCGATCCGCTCCGGCACCCCCGGCACCTCGCCGCCTAGCAGCAGCCGCATCGCGGGCGGCAAGGTGCAGTCGGCCGCGCGGTCGAGCAGGCCGTGCGTGCGCGCCTGCACCGCCGCATGCCGGAATATCGCGGCGGGCTCATCGTGGTGCCACACGTAGAGCGATCGGGACAGAGAGCGCAGTCGCCTCCGGTCGGTGATGTGCACGGATACCATCGACCACGGGTCCCCGGGTCTTGTCGGCAAAATGGTGCCCCACGTCCAACCAAAGTCGTCGCCCCACTGGAATCGGCCCCAGTTGTGGTCGTGATAGGCCAGGTCGTTATCCATCCGATGTTCTCGGTCGCCGATCCGTAGCCATCCGTCGGCACGCAGCCTCGGTACGAACAGCCAACTGACGCGGCCCGCACCCGCCGGTTCGTTGCGGACCACGAACGGCCGGCTTGCCGAGGTGAAGTGCAATTCGCCCCGAATGCCGTTGTCGGGCAGGTCGATTGCCACGTGATAGCCGTCGGGCGTGATGGTCATCCGGTTGGCGCCGATGGTCAGTTCGCCCAGATTGGCCGAGACGTTCAGAGCGCACCCGTCGAACCGCTCGATGGCGCCGGTCCAGTTCTCGTCGTGAGCGATCACGATGACGCGTGGCGCAAGCCGGACTTCGTCTCTGGCAAGCACTTCATTGTTGAGGCTGAAGTTGATCAAGAGCCGTACGCCACGTCCGTGCACCACGAAGTGCTGCCACTCCTTGAAACCTGCGGGCCGGGCGGCGGCCAGCACCGGGGCGCGGAGGAAGTCGCTGCGGGCCAGGACCGCGCTCATCGGAGCCACCGCGTGGTCGGGCCGGCGGGCGGCACGGCAGTCGGATTCTGCTGGGCCACGGTCGAACCGGCGAATCCCTCGATCGCCGCGCCGAGGCTCGCAAACCCGAGCAGGAGGTGCACGAAGTCGTCAGGGTCGCGGGGGTGTCCAGCTCGGTCCTCGCCCGCGGCGGCCAAGCCGCGTACCACCCGGGCGACGCCGGCAAGGCCAACCAGATAGCCGATGAAATCGCTCTGGTCGGCGAGCGCTTCACGAGGATCGGTGAGCGTCATGCGAACCCCTCGGGCCGCAGGCGATCCAGAATGGAATCGTCGAGGCCGCGCCCGATGACGGCGTCGGCCATCAGATCCGCCCAGGCGTCGGGAACGGCGTCGGGCCCGGCCGGACCGCCGAGAACGTTGAGGCTCACCATCTCCCAGACGCGGCGGAGGTTCTCCACCGCTTCCGAGGCGGCCAACGCGTCGCGCAGCCGCGCCCCGCGGGGTGTGTTTGCGTAGCGGCGGCCCTCGGCGACGAGTAAATCGTGCAGCCGTCGGGCGGCCGCGGGATTGCCGAGGACCGCACGGCGCGCCCCGAGGAGTAGGTCGAACACCGAGCGCTCCATCTCGCCGGCCTCGTCCGGCGGGGGCGGCTGCAACTGCGGGGCCTGTTGTTCGACGAGGTCGAGGGTGAGCTCGCGGATCCGCTCGAGCTCCGCCAGCATGCCGAGCAAGCCTTCGGGGTTCATCGGGTCCGCCCGTGTACGTAGTCCACCAGGGCGGCCAGCGCGTCGCGGTGCCTACTGTGCGGCAGCCAGTCGAGCCCGGCAAGCACGATGGCCGCCTCGCGGGCCTGCTGCGCGGCGACCTCCCGCGCGTGCTTCAGCGAGCCGACACGGTGCATCAACTCGTAGAGCCAGCGAATGTCGTTGAGGCTCTTCGACTCCGAGGGCCGGCGTCCCTGCAGCCGAGCCTCGATCTCGGCCCTACCGGGTTGGGACAACTGACCGTGGGCGGTAAGCCGGTCCAGTAGCTGGGTCAGCCCTAACTCGCCGTCCGTGCTCGGGCGGCGCTTGGCGAGCAGCTGCACCGCGCGATCGCGGTCCGTCGGTTCGGCACTGCGCAAGGTGTGCAACAGCATCAGGGTTCGCTTGCCCTCCCAGAGGTCGCCACCGATCTCCTTGCCGTACTCCTCGGGGTCCGCCCGCAAGTTCAGCAGGTCGTCGGTGATCTGAAAGGCCGCTCCCAGATGCCGGCCGAGCGCCTCCAGCGGCGCCAACCGCTCGGGTGCGGCGCCGGCCGCGATCGCGCCGGCCTGCAGTGGTGTGATGAACGAGTACCAGCTGGTCTTGAGTTCCACCATCTTGAGGTAGTCGGCGTCACCGAGCCACCAGGTGTTGGACCGGACCCACTCGAGCTCCAGCGCCTGGCCGTCGACGGTCAGACGCGTCATCTTGGCGATGGCGCGCAGGATGCGCAGGGCGGGCCCGAGGCCGACGCGCTCCACGTTGTCCAGCAGCGGTTGTAGCGAGAGCGACAGCATGGCGTCGCCGACGTTGACGGCGATCGGCACGCCGTGGTCGATGTGCAGCGTGGGTTTGCCGCGCCGCCACCATGATTCGTCCTCGATGTCGTCATGGATGAGGAACGCGTTGTGGTAGAGCTCGAGCGTCGCGGCGGTCGGCAGTATCGCCTCGAGATGGCCGCCGAGACCGAGGCAGGTGGCGATGCTCAGCGCCGGCCGAAGCGCCTTGCCGCCGCGCATCGGGTAGTCGAGGATCAGGTCGTAGAGGCCGTTGGACCCACGCGCATCCGCGCCGTACAGCCGGTCGATCTCGCCGTCGCAGGCGTCCTTGCACAGGGCGAGGTAGTCGTCGAGCGGGTTGCAGGCTATCGGGTTCGTACCGCCGTCGCGCGATTCACTCTTTGAGGGCGACGAGGCCTGTAGCATCGGTGATCCTTGTCGCGTAACGGATCCGGGGGGAGAGCTGGATTCCGCCCGAGCTGGTTTCGCCGTCGACCTCCAGGCTGGGGAGGACACTGCATGCGAGGTCTACCGGCTCCTCACCGGGGGATGCCTCCGGCGCCGCGCCTTGAGCGATCCGCCGGCGACGGCCGATAAGGACCATTCGGGCCTTCTTCTGCGTGCTACCGCCGTCGATATCGAATCGGTAGAGCGAGTTGATGTTTGCC
Source organism: Mycobacterium interjectum (assembly GCA_002102225.1). Taxonomy (GTDB): domain Bacteria; phylum Actinomycetota; class Actinomycetes; order Mycobacteriales; family Mycobacteriaceae; genus Mycobacterium; species Mycobacterium interjectum_B. The sequence continues at coordinate 231,262 of LQPB01000090.1, read as the reverse complement.
GCAGCGAGCGTCTGCTGAAGGATGTTGTAATAGCCGTTGGCTAACTGGTTGAGGTACAACAGCCCCACTGTGTTGGTGATCAGACAGGACGGCGCCCGGTACCCGGTGTTTTCGACGAGCACCCGGGAGGTGATCAGCGCCTTTTGCAGGTCCTGGGGGTTGCTGCCGGCGGTGCTCGGGATGGCGACGAGATTTGGGGCCGTCGGGGCCTTGTAGCACGCATTGAGGACGTCGGCGTCAAAGGCGCTGGCGAGGGTCTCGGTCGCTGCCATCGCTCCGGTGAGCAGCGCATCGGGGGTCGGCGCAATCGCCTCGGCGACCGTCAGCTGGATCGTTGGCGGCGGAGGCGGAGGCGGAGGCGGAGCGAGGGGTAGGAAGCCCGCGGATGCACCCAGCAGGCCATTGGCGACATTGATCTGACCAGGGTCACCGGTGTCCCAATGCGGGATGGCCTGCCAGGCAATGCTGCACTGCCCGAACGTCTCACGGACCGCCTGATTGGCAAGGGCCAAATGCTCAGCGCTGAAGTACACCATGGGGGTGACCCTCCTGACTGTCGAGCAAATCATGGCAGATGAGATCGGCAATCGAATAGCTCTTTTATGCGGTTTTTTTAAAGTCGAGTAGCGCATTACTTATTCAGCAGGGCTATCTCCTGACCGGGGGACATCTCACCACGCGCCATTGCGTCGCAGTGGGCTATGTGCAACGGCGCAACGGGGTCTTCGGGCAGCAGGTCGCGGCATCGTTCGAATGCGGCCCGCGCGCCGTCGACATCGCCGGCATCGAACAGCGCGAAGGCCTCGTCGTACGCGGGCTGCGCCGCACGTTTCGCGGCGCGAAGTTCGGTCGAATCTTCGTCGTACACCTCGTAAATCGTCACCGGTCGGCGGCGGTTGACCACCATCACGCGCTCCATGCGACGAACGTCGAACTGATCCGAAACAGCGAGGCGCTTATACGTGCGATCGGAGATGAGCAAAGCGGAGCCGTAGCGCTTGTTGGTGCTTTCGACGCGGGCGGCCAGGTTCACCGCATCGCCAATAATGGTGAGCACCATGCGGTTCACGCCGCCGACGAGCCCGACCCCCACCGCGCCGGTGTTGATGCCGATGCCCGCCCGCAGCTCCTCGGAGCCGTGCGCTATCCGCTCCCGGTTGTGCTCGCGCAGGGAGCGCAGCATGCCCAGTCCGGCACGGACCGCGTCGGCCTCGGAGTCGAAAACGGCGACGATCTCGTCCCCTCGCACGTCCTGGATCATGCCGTTGTAACTGATGATCGGGAGCTCGACGGCACGCAGAAAGCCCATTGCCAAATTGCTCGCCTCCGCGACGTCCATGTCTTCGAGCATGGTCGTGTATCCCCGGATGTCGCTGATGAGTACGGTCATCTCGCGCTCGACCCGGTAGCCGGCGCGGACGCGGCGAAGGTCATCGATGTCGAGTATGCGCAGCAGTTCATTGGGCACGAATCTGGATTGCACGTCCATCAAGGACTGTCGGTGCTCGTCGGCGGCCCGCAGTCGGTCCTCGAGCTGGAAGTTCCACAGGGGCGCCGCGGCCTGGGCGCCCAGGAACGCGACCGCCTGCTCATGGTCGGCGTCGAAGTTGCCGTCCGGCACGTCCCGCTCGGCGTAAATCACGCCGATTGCCGTGTCGTGCAGGGTGATCGGAACGACGAGGACCGCCGGGGTCGGTGCCTGACGGTCGGCGGCGACGTTGACCGGGGCGCCGCCGTCCAGCACGCGGCGCACGATGTCCCTGTCGTAGGACACCTCGGTCCATGGCCCGTCGACGAGCGAAATCTGGCCGTGGTCGTGGACGGCCCGGACGGCCAGGTTTTCCGCGTCGCCGGTGAGGAACAGGACGCGGCCGGCACCGGTCGTGTCGGCGGCAGAGCCCAAAATGATGTTGGCCAAGGCATCCGAGGTCCGCGCCCCCGACAGTGCCCGCAGGAGCTGATGCGCGCCGACGGGGTCGATGCCCGCCGAACCTTTCGTCAGATCGCGCCTCAGCAGCCAGGGGTGCTCGCGCGCAAGCCAGTCGGTGCGCACCGTGAAACCCAAAGTCAGCCAGCGCTGATACGCCGACCGCAGCATGTGCTCCCGGAACGGCGCCCGCCCGGTGTCGCCATACAGGGCCGCGGCCTCCTCGTGGGCGTACGCGCCGATCATCGGCAGCTGGTTTTGCTCGGCGAGTTCGATCGCCTGGTGCAGGTGGCGTTCCGCCTTGGCCTGCTGCCCGCGCGCTCGCGCCCACGCCCCCTGGAGCAGTGCGTGTGACGCCGCGTAATTCTCCGGCGCGTCCGCCGCCCACTTGCGATGCGATGCGAGAGTCTGGCGCACGAACCGGACGGTCGAGCGGTCGCGCGGCGCCTGCCGGATCATGCTGAGGGCGCCGATCAGGTAGATGAGTTGGGACACCGCGGTGCCGGCCATCCCACCGATGTGCTCGATTGCCTCCGGCGTGGCGGCGACCGTGCCCGCGTAGTCACCGCACCAGAAGTGCAGGCCCTGCTTCATGGTCGCGGCGGCGCCCAGGGCCACCTCGTCGCCCTCGCTGCGGGCCGCCGGCAGCACTTCTCGCTCGTCGTAACCGCTCTCGCCGGCGAGCAGGAAGGGATCGGCGCTGCGGCCCATCAGATTGAGGCAAAGCTGCTGCATTGCCTGGCAAAGAGCGCCGGGAACCGGCTGGGAACGGATGTGGGGAATCAGGGAGCTGGCGAGGGCGTCGATCTCCGGCAGCGGGCGACCGGCCCAGAAAGATTGGGACAGCAGGACCGCGACCAGAAGCCCGGCGTTTTCCTGGTCGCCTTGGTCGAGTGCCTGCTCGACGGCGTCGCGAAGCTCGCCCAGGCCGTTGCGCAGCGGGTGGCGCCAGTGGTGGATGTAGTCCAGATGCATGAAGACCGTCTGCGGCCGGGCCTCGCGGAATTCCGGGCGCTCCGCAAGCAGCATGGCTACCTCGCCGAAGCGCTGGCCGCCCTCGTGGTCACCGAGCAGCACCAGCACGATCCCGTACCCGGCAATGACCAGCGGCGAGGACGGCGTGTGGCCGTGGGCCAGCGTGAGATCGAGTTGCTTTCGCACGAGCAGGGGCAAGAGGTTGGGCCGGACTCGGACCGCCATGTTGCACAGCTCGGCAAGAATCCGGTGCAGTGCGATGACCCGCTGGTCATCGCAGTGCGGCAGCGCAAGCAGCCGCTCGTTGTTCCAGCGGCGCATTGTCAGCCGCATCCGGACGAGCGCGTTGGCCATTCGGGGCTTTCCCGCGTCCGCCGGCAGCGGCTCACCCAGCTCGTCGAGCGCCCGCAGCCCGATCTCGAGCGCCTCCTGCAAACGGTTTTCGGCGACCCGCCCCTTGACCCGCAGGTACGCGAGGCGGGCGTGATCGGCCGCCTCGTGCGGCACCTGCTCGGCCTCATCGAGCAGCGCATGCAGCGCCGAGACGTCACCGACCAGCAGCGCGGCCTCTGCGGCGTCGAGCTGCAACTCGCGGGTCATGGCACCGTGAGTGGACCAACGCTGTGGGCCGAGCAGGTCCAAAGCGTTCCGGCAGTACTCGAGCGCTAACGGGAACGAGGCCTGCGCTTTCGCCTTGCGCGCCGCGCGCCGCAGCACCTCGACGAACCGGACGCGCTCGGCGTCGTCGGCGAGCCCCCGCCCGCCGATGCCGACGTGGCGCGCGGCATCGAACAACCGCTCGTCCCCCTGGTCGACCAGCCGCCGGCCGATCCGCAGGTGTGCCTCGCGTTTGGCGTCCTCGGACAGGCCGTCCCGGGCCGCCTCGACCACCCGGTCGTGGCTGAAGCGGTAGCGGGCGTCGCGACTGATCGCGTTCGTGATCCGCCTGCCGCTGCTGTCGATGGCCTCGAGCAGACGAAGCTCGAGGCAGGCCCAGAGCGCCTGGGCCACCACGTCGGGCGGCTGCGCGGCGGCCGCCGTGGCGTCGTCGAGGTCGAACTCGCCGCCCATGCACGTCAGCGAACGCAGCACCGCGCGATCGCTCGGGCGCAGCTGCTCGAGATAGCGGCCGAGGAATTCGGCGGCCGTGGCGGTGACCTCCATCGACGCGAGGACGCGCAGGTCCCAACTGGGACGCCCGCCGGCGCCGACGGGGGTGAGCGCCCCTTCGCGTTGCGCGCGGTACAGCAGCTGACGCACCTGGAGCGGATTGCCCCCGGTCCGGTGCTGGAATTCGGCGGCCACATCGCTCAGCTCCACGCCCTGACCGGCCACCGCGGCGAGGAGTTCCTCGACGTCCTCGCGCGCGAGCGGTTTGAGCTCGATGCTGCGCGGGCTCGCACCCGTGAAACCCGCTGAGCCCGCATCGAATTCACCCGCCCGATGAGCACCGAGAACCAGCACGTTGCGCAGCGATACGGTCAAGAGTTCGGACAACAGCAGCAGCGTGTCGCGATCGGCCCATTGCAGGTCGTCGATGGCCAGCACCACCGGCCGATAGGTCGCGGTATCGGACAGCAGCCGGATGACGGCGCGGTGCAGCCGGCGACGAGAATCCGCCGCATCGAGTTCTGGCACCTGCGAGGCTCCGCCGAGAAGTCGAGCAAGGTCGGGCACCAGCTCCCCGAGGATCCCGGCGATCGACGACATCCCACCGACGATGTCGGCGCGCCAGCGGTCCCGTTCGGGCGGCCCGGTGGCCTCCATGGCGCGGACGAGCGAGCCGAGCGCATCTCCCACCGCCGTGTACGGCGCCGGGGCGCCGTCGCGGCACCTCCCGAAGGCGAACACGCAGTCGCGCCCGGACACCTCGGCGCCGAACGCCTGGACGAGTGTCGACTTGCCGACCCCCGGCACCCCGCTGAGCAGGACGCACTCGCCGCCGGCGCGCCCCGCCGCGTCTACCGCGGCGCGGAGTTCGGTGAGTTCTTGCTCTCGGTCGACCATGCGGCCGTCAATGTCGAGCACCGGAGCGGTCACGTGGAGCCCATCTGCGTCCTCGGTGCCCCTTTGCTGGGGCTGTCGAATCATCGTAGTGACCGCGCCGCCCGCTGCGAAACTCTTTGCTGCTCGGGTCGGCGTGTTATCGGGGTGGCCGGATACCAAAAAGTACGGTCGGGCGAGTTCCGTGGCTTTCGCGCCGTCCGAACCGGGGCGGCGGAGGGAGTTTGTTAGGTTAGCCTTACTCTGTCCGAGACCCGTGGTGTTGTCCACCGCCGTCGCACGAAGGAGCCTGTCGAGTGACCGAAACAACCGCACCGGTGGCGGACGCGTCGGACGAGTCGTCCGCCGCGGCGTCCCGTCGTGGTCGGTGGCTGCGGTGGGGCCTGCTGACGGTGTGGGGCCCCGGCCTGGTGGTGATGCTGGCCGACACCGATGCGGGTTCGCTGATCACCGCGTCGCAGTCCGGCGCGCAGTGGGGCTATCGGATGGTGCTGCCGCAGCTGATCTTGATGCCGATCCTGTACGTGGTGCAGGAGATGACCGTGCGCCTGGGCGTCGTGACCAAGAAGGGCCACGGTGCGCTGATCCGGGAACGCTTCGGCCGGTTCTGGGCGTGGATTTCGGCGTTCACCCTGTTCGCCTCGGCGATCGGTGCGTTGCTCACCGAGTTCGCCGGCGTCGCGGGGGTGGGCGAGCTCTTCGGCGTCTCGCGGTGGGTGAGCATCCCGGTCGCGACGACCGCGTTGCTGGCGCTGGCGCTGACCGGCAGCTACCGGCGCGTGGAACGGATCGGCCTCGTCATCGGTTCGGCCGAACTGGCCTTCCTGGTCGCCATGCTGATGGCGCGTCCGGAGCCCAAGGCCCTTGTGGATGGCCTGAAGTCGATGCCGCTGGGCAACTCGTCGTATCTGTTGCTGATCGCGGCCAACGTCGGCGCGGTCATCATGCCCTGGATGGTCTTCTACCAACAGGGCGCCGTGGTCGACAAGCACTTGTCGGTCGCCACCATCCGCCAGGCCCGGCACGACACCGCCGCCGGCGCCGTGCTGACGCAACTGATCATGATCTCGGTCGTCGTCACCGTGGCCTCGACCATCGGAGCCCACGGTGGGCAGGGAGCGCTGAACACCGTCGGTGACATCGCCAACGCGCTCACGCCCTACCTGGGCCGCGTCGGCGGCACCGTCCTGTTCGGGCTGGGCATGCTCGGCGCGGCGCTGGTGGCCGCCATCGTGTCGTCGCTGGCCGGGGCGTGGGGACTCTCCGAGGTCTTCGGCTGGAAGCACACGCTCAACCAGCGTCCCAACCGGGCCACCGCCAAGTTCTACATCACCTACGGGCTAGCACACGTGATAGGCGCCGTGCTCGTGCTGGCCAGCGTCGACCTGGTCAACCTCGCCGTCGACGTCGAGGTGATGAACGCCTTGCTGCTGCCTATCGTGCTGGGCCTGCTGTTGGCCCTCGAAGCGCGCGCACTGCCCGAGGAGTGGCGCATGCGCGGCCCGCGCAAATACATCGCCTGGACCCTGTGCCTGGTGGTGATGGGCTTCGGGCTCTACATGGTGCCGCAGGCCCTCGGCTGGACCTAAGGGCGGATCGGCGCCTGTCGAGCCCGGGCACCGCGAGGGAGAGTGGGCGTGCCAGGCCACCACGATCGTTGCCGCCGACACCGCCATGTGCAGCAGGTGGTTGACGGCGCTCGTCCAGCTACACCGTTGGGCGACAAGGGCATACGAACACGTCAACACGCTGACGCCGAAAGAGTGCGGTGACGACCCACCGCCGAGTGGGATCGCTGATCAAGTTGAGGCCCCGACGGTTGTCGGGGCCTCAACTCGCGTGATCAGTCGTTGCACGTGCAATCGGGGTGACCGCACTTGCAGCCCGCCCCTTGGGTGCATGCGGAGTCGCCGCACCCGCAGCCGGTGGATTTACCCGCGTACTTTCCTGTCTCGTTCATGGGCAGAACTGTACCCCGGTAGGGTATATGCGGTCAAGCATTTCTCTTGCCCGACGGCGGCGAAGTTTCAGAACCAGGGACCGGGAAAGTGGCCGTCCTGGTCTTGCACCATCACGATGTCCTTGCAGTCCCCGTTGAGGGCCGCCGCGTTCTCGCCGCGGCAGACCAGCGTCCAACCCGAGATCCGCGCGAACGGGCGGACCGACCAGGTGGTCGAGATCGGGTCGGTGCCGGGCAGGGCGAGAACGGCGAACGTATTGCCGACATTGGTGACGTAGAGATGGTTTTCGAAGAACGCCAGTTTGGCGATCGACATCTTCTTCGCGTCCTCGCGCGTCTTCAGCAAGTCCCAATGCTGTGTTCGCAGGTCCCATACCCCGAACCCGAACTGCGAATTGTCCGAGTTGCGGCCATCGACGAACAGCTTTCCGTCCGACAGGGTGGCGGCCAGCCCTCCGCCCGAAATCCGGTCGGTATCACCGATTTTGATCGGGGCTTTGGTGTTCAGGTCATAGAACATCGTGGAGACCACCGGGGGGTTGTCCGAATCCCGGTGCGTGATCTTCACCAATTTGTCCGGGCCGTCGGATAATTCACCGTCGACGGTCGTGATGTCGTTGTCCTGGTAGATCGCTTCGCCGCTCGGGCGGCGCAGCTCGGCCCCCGACGTCTTGGCGGGGTCGGTGTTGCGTTGAAAAGCCAGCACGTCCTGCCACACGCGACCCGGCTGCGGGTCGTTCCACATCATCGAAAGGTCGGCGGCGGACAGGATGACGGTCCGCGGCGGCGTCGCGGCTCCGTGCCCATCGGTGAAGGCGTTCACCCACGCCACTCCGGAGGCCGTCGCGGCCAGACCCCATTCCTTCGGCGCGGTCAGTTTCAGGTCCGGGGCCGGCGGCTGCAGCTCCTTGGTCACCAGCGGCTGGCTGGTCTTCAGATCGAAGGCGAAGGCCGTGGTCTTGGTGGCGGTGGTCAGCACGTAGACGACCCGCATGTCGTCGGCCGTCCCCGCCAGTGCGCAGATGCCGCCGGTGACGTTCTCGCCGGCGGGCAGCGTGGGGGCGCCGGGGGCCATGTACTGCCCAGTCTTCGTATCGAAAACCTTGGGCCGAATGTCGTCGAGCACGGATTTGCTCTGGGAGAACTTCTCGGGACAACCGAAGAACGCCGTGCCGCCGTAGCTTTTCCAGTCCTTTTCCAGCGGACCCGTCACCGAAGGCGGCGCCGGAGCCGACGACGCGGTCGTCCTGGCGGTGGACATCGTGGTCGTCGGCGTGGCGGCGGGCGGGCCCACGGTTTCCGAACAGGCGCCGACGCCGACGCCGACGGCCGCCACGATCAGGGCACGCCCGAGCGTGGACATAGTCCGCCCCGTGCGCCCGCCCATCGACAAAACCCCCGTTAAGTTCGCGTAACCAACGAGCGTAAGGCGGGCGAGGGCCGACCGCGACTTGGGTGCGGCGGTCTTGGTCACACGTGGTACACCGAAAGCCATGAGCAGCCTTGCCGAACAAACGCGCTGGATGGACGCCACCGACCAGGCGGAGCTGGTGGCCAACGGCGAGGTCACGCCGGGTGAGCTGCTCGAGGCGGCGATCGAGCGGATCGAGCGGGCCAACCCGGCGCTGAACGCGGTCGTCATCGAGTGGTTCGACCACGCCCGAGCCGTGGCGGCTTCCCCCGACCTGCCCGACGGCCCGTTTCGCGGCGTCCCGTTCCTGCTCAAGGACCTGTATACGAGCTTCGCCGGTCAGACCCTGTCCAACGGCAACGCCGCGCTGAAGGAGGCGGCCAAGCTCGACACCGCCGACACGACGCTGGTCGCCCGGTTCAAGGCGGCCGGCCTGGTGATCGCCGGGCGGACCAACAGCCCCGAGCTGGGCACCCTGCCCACCACCCAGCCGGTGGCCTGGGGAGCGACCCGCAACCCGTGGGCGCTCGATCGCACACCGGGCGGGTCCAGCGGCGGCGCCGCCGCCGCGGTGGCCGCCGGCTTGGTGCCGATCGCCAACGCCTCGGACGGTGGCGGCAGCATCAGGATCCCGGCGTCGTGCTGCGGGCTGGTGGGGCTCAAGCCGAGCCAGGGCAGGATCACTGTCGGCCCGGCCCGCTCCGAGTCCGGGCTGGGCGTCGAACTGTGCGTCAGCCGCTCAGTGCGCGACACGGCGCGACTGCTCGACGCCGTCCGCGGCCCAGGCGTCGGCGACTCGGTGATCGCGCCGGCGCCGCGGCGGCCCTACGCCGAGGAAGTCGGCGCCGACCCGGGCCGGCTGCGCATCGGGCTGCTGGACGTGCATCCACGCGGCGACTTCTTGCACGAGGACTGCGCCGCGGCGGCGCGCGCCGCGGCCTCGATGCTGGAAGGGCTCGGCCACGCCGTCGAGCCGGCCTGGCCGGCGTGCCTCGCCGACACGTCGCTGACCCCTAGGTTCATGGCGATGTGGGCGACGCAGACGGCGATGGCGGCCCGCGGGTTCGGCGAGACGCTCGGACGTGAGGTGACGGAGGACGACCTCGAGCCGGTCAACTGGGCGCTCGTCCGGCACGCGAAGCGGCTGACGGCGCTCGACTACGCGGCGGCCCAGGCGGCGGGGTGGGCCTTCCGCCGGGAGCTGCAGGAGTGGTGGGCCGACGGCTGGGACCTGCTGCTGACGCCGACGCTGGCCGAACCGCCGTTGCCGCTCGCCGAATTCGAGAACGATCCCGGCGATCCGAACGCGCCGATGCGCCGCGCCGGGCAGTTCGCCGTGTTCACCCCGCCGTTCAACATGAGCGGGCAGCCGGCGATCAGCCTGCCCCTGCACCGCAGCGCCGACGGTCTCCCCATCGGCGTCCAGCTCGTCGCCGCTTACGGACGTGAGGATGTGCTCATTCGCGTTGCCGCGCAACTGGAATCGGCCCACCCGTGGGCATCCGAGCATGCGCCGTGCCCCTGAGTGTCGCGAGCAGACGCAGAATCGCGCTTTCGCGGGCAGCATCGTGCGATTCTGCGTCTGCTCGCGCGATGGTCGCGCGATGGTTAACGCCTGACACCGCGACCGCGCAGCGCGTCCCGCACGTGTCCGCGCGCCCGGTCGAGCCGCGCGGCGGCCTCGGCGGCGTCGACGCCCGCGAGCAGCGCGACGATGGCGGTCTTGGCGTGACCGCCCGCGGCGGCGAGGGCGGCGGCCGCGGCCCGTTCGTCGACGCCGGCCGCGTCGCGGACGATCCGCACCGCGCGGCGGCGCAGCTTCGCGTTGCTCGCGCGCACATCGACCATGCGCGGTCCGTAGGCCCGGCCGAGCGCGATCATCACGCTCGTCGACAGCGCGTTGAGCGCGACCTTCTGGGCGGTCCCGGCCGTCAGCCGGGTGGAGCCGGCGAGCACCTCGGGCCCGGTCAGCAACTCGATCACCACATCGGCAGACGCCTCGCTGCCCCCGTTGTTGACGATCGCGACGGTCAGCGCGCCCACCGCCCGCGCGTGCTGCAGCGCGCCGAGCACGAACGGTGTGCGCCCCGACGCCGTGATCCCGACGAGCGCGTCCGCGGCGGCCAGGTCGGCGAGATCGGCGGCGTCGAACCGGTCTTCGGCGCCCTCGACCGACTCGGTCAGCGCCGCGGGGCCGCCGGCGATCACGCCGCGCACCAGGTCGGTGCCGAACGTCGGCGCACATTCGGCCGCGTCGAGCACGCCGAGGCGCCCGGGCGTGCCGGCGCCGGCGTAGATCAGGCGGCCGCCCCGCTCGAGCCGCGCGGCGATCGCCTCGGCCGCCGCCGCGATCCGCGGAACCGCCGCGACCACCGCGCGGTGCGCCTCGCCCTCGGCGGCGACGAGCAGCGCGACCACCTCGCCGATAGGCCGCGCGTCCAGGTCGTCCAGGCCCGGTCGGCAGGCTTCGGTGGCCAGCGCGTCGAGGCCGTGCGGGGCAAGGGCTGTCGAGCCGGCGCGCACGCGGATCACGTGCGGTTCATGGATCGCCGCCAGCCGCAGCGCGCCGTCGAGCGCGTCGCCGGCGGCCGGGACGAGGTCGAGCCGCTCGCTCAGCGCCTCGACTCCCGCCAGCCCGCCGACCATCGCCACCGGGCCGGCCCCGGCCGCGCGGGCGGTTGCCGCGAGCGCCGCGGCGGCGGCGTCGACGATCGCCCGGGCGGCGGCGTCGCCCGTCGCGGCGAGCACGTCGGGGGCGAAGGACGCCAGCGCCGCGGCCGAGGCGAGTTGTGCGGGCCAGGTCTGCGGCGTGCCGAAGCGCGCGCGGGCGGCGTCGAGCAGTGTGGTGGCCGGGCCGCGGCCGTCGCGGGCGCGCAGCGCCGCGCGCAACCCCGCGGCGCCGATCCACGCGCCGCCGCCCTCGTCGCCGAGCCACGGGCCCCAGCCGTCGGCGGTGCGCATCGCGCCGTCCGCGCCGATGGCGAGCGCGACGACGCCGGTGCCCGCGATCAGCACGATGCCCGGCTGGCCGTTCAGCGCGCCCGCGTGGGCGATGACGGCGTCGCCGGTCACCGCGACGCGCTCGGCGTGCAGCGCGGCGAGCAGGGCGTTGCCGAGCTCGCGCGCCGCGTCGGGTGCCGCCAGCGCCCCGGCGGCGCCCACGATCACCTCGTCGACCGGGCCCGGCTCGGGCGCCAATTCATGGGCGACGGCCAGGATCGCCGCCTCCGCGGCCCGCACGCCGCCGGGCGTCGCCAGCCCCGGCGCGCCCGGCCCCTCGGCCCGCCGGCCGCCCGCCGCGGCCCGGCAGGATGTCTTGCCGAGGTCGACGGCGAGGATCACCGGACCATCCTTTTCGTGCGGGGCGGGCAACGTCAACCGACGGAGCTGCGCTCCCCGTTCCGTGGCTCGCGCCTCACCAGCGCAGCGCCGATCAGCACCACCGCGAACACGCCGCCCGTGATGCCCGAAATCAGCAGGGGCAGTTGGCCGTTGGCACCCCACAGGAAACCCGCCCACAACCCCGCCACCAGGACGCCCAGGCCAGTGCCGGCCTGGAACACGCCCTGCGCGCTGGCCTGATGCTCCCGGTCGACCAGCGCCGAAATCCAGGCCTTGCCCACGCCGTCGGTGCACCCGGTGAACACGCCGTAGGCGCCGATCAGCAGCCAGGCGGTCACCGTGTCGGTAGTCAGACCCAGCCCCGTGTAGCCGATCGCAAAGAACGCCACACCGAGCCCGAACAACGCCGGTCGGCCGACGCGGTCGGCGAGCGACCCGGCCGGGTAACTGGCCAGCGCGTACACCGCGTTGTATCCGACGTACGCCAGAATCACTTGAGCGACCGAGAAGCCAATCTCGTTGAGCCGCAACAGCAACAGCGCATCGGGAAAATTCACCGCGCTGAACGCCACGAGGAAAGCGGTCACCCGCCAGTACCGCCTCGGCAGCGCGCGCACGCCGGCCCACATGGACTGCCGCTGCGGCCGGGGGCCGCGACGGGTGCGCTCGCGCACCAAAAACACCAGCGCCACGCTCAGCACGGCGGGCACGATCGCGACATACAGCAACGGCGGGATTCGGTGGTCGAGCAGCTCGTAGCCCGCCAGCCCGAGCAGGGGACCGACGACCGCGCCCAACGTGTCCATCGCGCGGTGGAAGCCGAACGCCCGGCCGCGCGAAGCCTCGTCCACGTCGTCGACCAACAGCGCGTCGCGCGGCGCGCCCCGGATGCCCTTGCCGAGCCGGTCCACGACGCGGCCCGCGAGCACGCCCGGCCAGGCCGCGGCCACGGCGATGATCACCTTGCCCAGGGCGGCCATGCCGTAACCGGTGGCGATCAGCGGGCGCCGCGCGAACCGGTCGCCCAGCGGGCCCGCCGCGAGCTTGGTCAGCGAGGCCGCGCCCTCGGCGACACCCTCGACGGCTCCCACCACCGACGGCGGCGCGCCCAGCACGGCCGTGAGGTAGATCGGCAACAGCGGATACAGCAGTTCGCTGGCGGTGTCCTGGAGGAAGGAGACCCCGGACAGCACCCGAACGTTGCGGGTCAGCCAGCGCCCCGGCTGGACGACTTCCTGCGTCACGGTCGTCAGCGTAGGGGAGGCGCTCAGTCCTCGGCGCGCAGCCGCACCATCCGGGTCGTCGAGCTTTCATCCAGCTCGACGAGGTCGGACCGCGACCGCAGGAAATCGCTGAATGACTTGAAACCCAAGGACTTCTCGCTGAACGACGGGTCCATCCGCTTCATCTGCGCCTTCACTGCGGAGTTGTGCAGCCAGTCGACGTCGTCCTTCTCGAGGCCGATCCGCAGCGCGCGCGTCAGCAGCGCGGTGGCGGTGGCCTGCGGGTCGGGCGGCTCGTCCGGCTCGTCGCGCTTTTCCGCTTTGGCGGGCCCGGTCCGCTTCTTCGGCTTGGCCGCGTCGGCGTCGGCGGGGGCCGGTTCGGGCTCGAGCACCGGAACCCCGGGCAGCGCGTCGTAGATGACGAAGTCGTCGCAGGCGGCCGCCAGCGCCCGGCTCGACGAGCCGGCCACCCCGATGCCCACCACGTAGCGACCCAGCCGCTTGCAGCGCTGCGCCAGCGGGATGTAGTCCGAGTCACCGGCCACGATCACCACGTGGGTCAGATCGGGCAGCCGGAACATGTCCTCGACCGCGTCCACGGCCAGCCGGATGTCGGCGCCGTTCTTGCCGTACGCCGCCGCCGGGAACAGTTGCACCAGGTCGACGGCGCGGGCCACCAGCTGTCCGCGGTAGCCGGCGTTGACGTCCGCCGACCAGTCGGCATAGGCGCGGGTGAGCACCAGCGTCCCGAACGACGACGCGAAGTCGATGATCGCGCCGACGTCGACGGTGGCCCGGGACCGCCGGTCGGGGTACTTGTCAAGGCCGCTGGCCTTGTCCCGCTGGAACGAGTTGCGCCCGTTCACCTGGTCGTACCGCGAGATCACGATGTTGTCGAAGTCGAGGTAGACGGCGACGCGGGCTGCAACCGGTTCGGTCATGCACTAGATCATCGCTGAGGCGCCGCGCACTACCGGGCCCGGATGCGTTTCTCGTCACGATTTCGTCCGGCGCGACCCTAAATTCCGGGCAGAGCGGGTACACAGGGCCGATGAGCGGATTGAAATTTCTCGAGCTGCACGGCGACCGGGTCGCCTACCGCGACGAGGGCGACGGCGAGGTGCTGCTGCTGATCCACGGCATGGCCGGCAGTTCGGAGACTTGGCGGTCGGTGATACCGCCGCTGTCGAAGAAGTTCCGGGTCATCGCCCCCGACCTGCTCGGTCACGGTGAGTCGGCGAAACCTCGCACCGACTATTCGCTGGGCGCGTTCGCGGTCTGGCTTCGTGACCTGCTCGATGAACTCGGCGTGAGCCAGGCCACCCTGGTCGGTCAGTCACTCGGCGGTGGGGTCGCGATGCAGTTCGTGTATCAGCACCCCGACTACGCCAAGCGGTTGATCCTGATCAGCAGCGGCGGCCTCGGTCCCGACGTCGGGTGGGTGCTGCGGTTGCTGTCGGCGCCGGGGGCGGAGTTGGTGTTGCCGATCATCGCGCCGAAGCCGGTGCTGTCCGTCGGCAACCAGCTCAGGTCGTGGTTGCGGAGCGCCGGCATTCAATCGCCGCGCGGTGCCGAGTTGTGGAGTGCCTATTCGTCGCTGTCGGATCGGGAGACGCGCCAGTCGTTCTTGCGGACCCTGCGCTCGGTGGTCGATTACCGCGGGCAGGCGGTCAGCGCGCTCAGCAGGCTGGGGCTGCGTGACGACCTGCCGGTGATGGCGATCTGGGGCGAGCGTGACGGCATCATTCCCGTCGATCACGCGTACGCCGCGCACGAGGCCCGGACCGACGCCAGGCTCGAAATCCTGCCCGACGTCGGCCACTTCGCGCAGGTGGAGGCGCCGAACCAGGTCGTCGAGTTGATCGAGGACTTCATCGCGACCGGCGACCCCCACGATATGGGCAGCCACGACATGGGCAGCCCCCAGGCGAGCGTCTAATTCCCGGTCCGCGGGCCGGCGGCGGGCACCGTCGCCCCCGGGCTGCGCTGGTACTCGACCGGCCAGTGCTTGATGCCGTTGATGAATGACGACCGCAGCCGCTCCGGGTCGTCAACCGCGGCGAGGTGCGGGATGTGGTCGGCGATCGCGTTGAACATCACGTCGATCGTCATGCGCGCCAGGTTGGCGCCGATGCAGTAGTGCGCGCCGGTGCCGCCGAACCCGAGATGGGGGTTGGGGCTGCGCAACACGTCGAAGGCATCCGGGTCGTCGAAGACGTCTTCGTCGAAGTTGGCCGAGCGGTAGAACATGACCACCCGCTGGCCCTTGTTGATCGGCACGCCGCCGAGTTCCGTGTCTTTTAGCGCGGTGCGCTGGAACGCGGTGATCGGGGTCGCCCAGCGGATGATCTCGTCGGCCGCGGTCTTGGGTCGCCGCGCCTTGAACAGCTCCCACTGCTGCGGGTGATCGGTGAAGGCCATCATGCCCTGCGTGATGGAGTTGCGCGTCGTCTCGTTGCCGGCGATGCCCAGCGTGACCACGAACATGCCGAACTCGGCGTCGGAGAGGCGCTGGCCGTCGGCGTCGGCCTGGACGAGCGCGGTGACGATGTCGTCACCGGGAGTTTCGGCCTTGCGGGCCGCCAATTGCATGGCGTACCACATCAACTCGCCGGCGGCCGTCAGCGAGTCGTATTCGGCGAACTCCGGGTCGTCGCCGCCGATCATCTTGTTGGACCAGTCGAACAGCTTCTCGTGGTCCTCCTCCGGCACCCCGAGCAGGCGCGCGATGGCCAGCAGGGGCAGCTCGCAGGCCACCTGGCGGACGAAGTCGCCCGACCCCGCCCCGGCGGCCTCGGCGGCGATGCGCGCCGCGCGCTCGCTGAGGTCGGCGCGCAGCCGCTCGACCGCGCGCGGCGTGAAGGCGCGCGAGACGATCTTGCGCAGCCGACTGTGTTCGGGATCGTCCATCATGATCATCGACGCGCGGCCCGCCTCGATCTGCCCCGCCGCCACGTCCTCCCGATAGCGCGGCACGATCGACTTCTTCGCCGACGAGAAAACGTCGCTGCGCAGCGAAACCTCGCGGATGTCGCGGTGCTTGGTCACCACCCAGTAGCCGCCGTCGTCGAACCCGCCCTGACCGGGCGGCTGCTCGTTCCACCAGATCGGGGCCGTCGCGCGCAGCTCGGCCAGCTCCTGCATCGGGAGCCGGTGGGCGTAGATGTCGGGGTCGGTGAAGTCGAACCCCGGCGGCAGGTTCGGAGTGCCCATGGGCAGATGCTAGCCCCGCGGCCAGCGAATCCGGCGGCTCGCCGACGCTCGGCTTTGCCGGTAGTTCGAGCCGCGCCCCTCAACGCAAGATTTTCGCAAGAATTCGGCGAAGATCCGGCAAGCGCCGTGCGGCAACGTGAGCGCATGTACACCACCGACGCCCTGAAGTGGGTTGTCGCGAGCGCCGTGCTCGCGGGCGTGGTCGTGGCGGTTGGTGCCGGGCCGCCCGCCGGGACCGCCCGCGCCGACGACGACCACTGCTCGTCACGAACGGGGTGCTACCACGGCCCCGGAATGCGATGGTGCCCAGGCGATTACGTGTGGCCCGGGTTGAGGGCCACCGGGTGGGACTTGAACGTGTGCCACGTCTACCACGAGCAGTGCCCGCCCGGGTATTTCGGCGGTTGCCCCGACAACATCGTCGAGGGACCTCCGCCGCCGCCACCGCCGCCCGTCTTTCGCACCCGGGAGGAATGCGAGCGGGTGCTCGGAATCATCTGCGCGTTCGCGCCCTAGCCCGGAGAACACCAAATGCGATTCGTTTCAACGACAATCACGGCGGTCATTGAGGCAGCCCTGTTGGGCGCCGCGATCCTGATAGGGATTCCCGCTCACGCCGAGGTGACCGCGCAACCCGCGCTGAGCCACTTCCACCCGCTGCAGCCACCGCCCGGCGCGCCCACCGACGCCCGCTCGGAGGTGCAGGAGTTGCTCCGGCAGACCTCCGAGCTGGACGACCAATGGAACGGCCTCAGCCAGCCGCAGCGAAACGAGCGGCTGGCGGCGCTGCAGCAGCAGGCCACCCGCGTGCAAAACGACGTCAACAACCTTCCCCCCGACCAAAAGCCCGAGGTGCAAGGGATGTTGACGCTGGCGGTCATCCGGTTGGCGAACATCCTCGGGAAAATGCGGGCCGCGTCGTGAGGTTCAACTCGCCACCGGGCTAGGCACCTTCGGGCTGTCGCGGGCACCCAGGTTGGTGGCCGCAGTGATGATGGCCCGCTCGATCTGGCGAAGCGCGTGCACCGCGGTGAGGAACCGCCGGGTATCGGGGCGTGGTGCGTCGTCGCCGTCCTGCTGGCGGGCCAGGGTCTCGGCGGTGTCGAGGTCGTCGGTCACCGACACGATCGTCGGCGCGTGTGCACCGCCGATGGCCGCGACGAGCGCCTCGATGTTCCGCTGCGTCTGCGCGGCGGCCGACCTGAACGCGTCGGCCAGCTCGGGGGAGGAGCCGGCGGCGTCCCGGTACTGTTCGGCGCTGCGGGCCAAGCTTCGCCCGTACCGATCGCACGCGGCGAATATCCGCAGTCCGCGCCGGATGTCTCGCCGGCCGGCCAGCCCGGCGACCCCGGCCAACAGCGGCTTGGCGCTGATCCGGAACTGCTGCAGCGCCCGGTCGAGCTGGCGGGCCTGGTCGGTCGGGCTCGCGGCCTTTTCCTCGCCGAACATGGTGGCCGTCGAGATCTCGATCAGCGCCGACAAGGCCGTCAGGAAGGCGCGGGTGTCGTTGCGGATGGTGGTCCGAGTGTTGGTGGGCAGCACCAGGATCGCCACCGTGACACCGATGACGGCACCGATTGCCGTTTCCTCGATGCGCAGCATCAGCACGCCGAACGAGAATTGGCCGATCAGGCCGTACAGCAGCGCCAGCATCGTGGTGATCCAGAACGTCATCAGGCTGTAGGTGACGGTCATGAAATAGAAGGCGCAGAACAGGCACACGAAGATGGCGACCAGCGCGGCGCCCGTGTCGCCGGCGAACAGCGTGGCCACCAGCACGCCGCACGGCACGCCCAGGATGGTGCCCAGCAGCCGCTGCCACCCCTTGGTCAGGGTTTCACCCCAGGAGTTGGTGCCCGCGAAGATCACGAACGCCGCAATCACCGCCCAATACCAGCGCGCCGGCGAAACCAGCTCGCCGGTGACGATGGCCAGCGCCGCGGCGACGGTCACCTGGATGGCTTGCCGGGTGGTCGGCCGCAGCAGCCCCTCCCCGGCGGCGTCTTCCGGGTCCGCGGCTTCCGCCGCGGTGGGCGGCACGCTCTCGCCGGCCCGCAGGGCGCCGGCTTTCCCGGCGGCCGCGCCCTCGACGATCGCCCGGACCTCCGCCGTCGCCGTCGCGGCGTTGATGATCGCCAGGGCGAGGCGGCGTACGGCGGCCGCGCCGGGATCATCGTCCGTCACGGCCGTTGGGCTCTGCCGGTCGAGGATCCGTTGCGCCCGTTCTGCGGCGGCGCTGAGGCCGCCGGCCTGCGCTGTGCGGATCGCCCGCGCGAGCTGGGTGAGCGCCGCGACCAGTTCGGTGCGGGTGGCCGGCGGCAACCGGCCGGACAGCGCGGCCGCTCGCCGGCCCGCGGTGGCGACCCATTCGATGGCCAGCTCGGCGTCGAACAGCCAGGGGGCCAGCTGTTCGCTGCTGACCCCGGGCCACAGCATCGCGGGGTCGGCCTTGTCTTCGATCTGACCCTGCACCATCAGGGCGGTCTCGTTGAGCCGGATGGTGCGGGCGCGCATGCGGCGGCGACGCCGTTCGTCGAGGCGGCCGGTGCTCACCGCGTCGGCGGTCGTGTCGACGACGATGGCCATCCGGGCCCGCAACGCGCGGACGGTGGCGCGCAGCACGCGTTCCGGCCGGTCGGGCAAGACGTAGGTGCACATGACGAACGTGCACAGCGTCCCGACCACCACCGCCCCGATCAACCAGGGCAACTCCGAAATCCGTGCTCGCAGATACAAAGTGAAGAAATAGGACATGAACGCGACCATGCCCAGCGCCCGGCCGCGGGCGCCGAAGCGGCGGATGTACACCGCGGTGAAGACGATGGCGACGAAGACGACGTCGCTGGCGATGGTGTACGGAGCGAGGAGCGTGGCGGCGGTGATGGACAGCGCGGCGGGCAGCGGCAGCAGCGCCATGGTGATGCGCTGCTGGCGGAGGTCCGGCTCGTTGACGGAGCGCGACGCGACCATGGTGATGACGACACCGAGCAGGGCGACCGTCAGGGGCTGCCCTGCCGCCCTGGCCACCAAGTACAGGATCAGCAGCGAACAGCCCAGTGCGGCCGTCGTCCGCGTCGCCATCCGGAGCCGCAGCAGGCCGGGATCCGACCCGATCCACCAGTTTCGGGCTCTTTCGTAGAGAACGGTGATCTCCTGACCTCTCGTCGGCGGGACACCCCATGGTTACCCGAACCGCGCCGAACCGGCCAAGCTAGTGTTCGACCTCGTGACAGCGCCGACGCGGGCAAAGCTGGCCGACGGCCGTGACCTCCTGTTTTTCGCGTTGCCGGGCCACTGCCCGGCGCCGGTCGAAGACCGCAGGCCGCTGCCGCAGCGCGACCCGGACCAGTCGCAGTTGCGTTTCGACCGGTCGACGGGGCAGTGGGTGATCGTCGCCGCGCTGCGCCAGGACCGCACCTACAAGCCCCCCGCCGACCAGTGCCCGCTGTGCCCCGGCCCGACCGGCCTGACCAGCGAGGTGCCGGCCCCGGACTACGACGTCGCCGTGTTCGAAAACCGGTTCCCCAGCCTGTCGGGCGCCGGTCAGCCGGTGTCGGTGCCCGCCGATGCGGGGTTCGTGTCCGCCCCCGCGGGCGGCCGCTGCGAGGTGGTCTGTTTTTCCAGCGACCACACCGGCTCGTTCGCGGCGTTGCAACCGGCGCACGCCCGGCTGGTCGTCGAGGCCTGGCGGCACCGCACCGCCGAACTGCTGGCCACCCCGGGCGTCGAGCAGGTGTTCTGCTTCGAAAACCGCGGCGAGGAGATCGGGGTGACGCTGACCCATCCGCACGGTCAGATCTACGGCTATCCGTTCCTGACGCCGCGCACGGCCACCATGCTGGCGCGGGCCCGCGAACACCGAATGCGCCACGGCGGCAACCTTTTTGCCGATCTGCTGGCGCGCGAGGTCGCCGACGGCGCTCGCATCGTCGCGCGCAGCGAGCTGTTCACCGCGTTCGTGCCGTTCGCGGCGCGCTGGCCCGTCGAGGTGCACATTTACCCGAACAGGTTCGTGCACAATCTCGTTGAACTCGACGACGACGAGCTCGACGGCCTGGCCCGGGTCTACCTCGACGTGCTGGGGCGGTTCGACCGGATGTATTCGGGCCCGTTGCCCTACATTTCGGCGCTGCACCAGTTCGCCGCTACCGAGGACCAGGACGACGGCTACTTCCACATCGAGTTGATGTCGATCCGGCGCAGCGCGACCAAGCTCAAGTACCTGGCGGCCTCCGAATCGGCGATGGACGCGTTCATCAGCGACGTCACCCCCGAAGCCGTGGCGCAGCGGTTGCGGGAACTGTGATGACGGTCCGCTACGCCGCTCCCGGGCGGGTCAACCTGATCGGCGAGCACACCGACTACAACCTCGGGTTCGCGCTGCCGATGGCTCTGCCGCAGCGCACGGTGGTGACCTTCACCCCCGACGGCGGCGACACCATCACCGTGGGCAGCCAGCGCGCGGACGGCGCGGTGCGTTTTCCACTGACCACCGCTCCGGGCCAGGTGACCGACTGGGCCGCCTACGTGGCCGGGGTGGTGTGGGCGCTGCGCCAGGCGGGTCATCCGGTGCCGGGCGGCGCGATGTCGATCACCAGCGACGTGGAGATGGGGTCCGGGCTGTCGTCCTCGGCGGCGCTGGAGTGCGCGGTGCTGGGCGCGATCGCCTCGGCCGCCGGCATCGAGATGGACCGCATCGAGCGGGCGCGGCTGGCCCAGCGCGCCGAGAACGACTACGTCGGCGCGCCAACGGGTTTGCTTGACCAACTGGCCTCGCTTTTCGGGGAGCCGTCGACCGCGCTGCTGATCGACTTTCGTGACCTCACCGTCGCGCCGGTGGCCTTCGATCCCGACGCGCACGGCGTGGTGCTGCTGTTGATCGACTCCAGGGCGCGCCACCGCCACGTCGGCGGCGAGTACGCGGCCCGGCGCGCGTCGTGCGAGCGGGCCGCCGCGGCCCTCGGGGCGTCCTCGTTGCGTGAGGTGTGGGATCGCGGGCGCGCGGAGTTGGACGCGATCAACAACCCGATCGATGCCCGCCGCGCCCGCCACGTGCTCAACGAGAACGGCAGGGTACTGGATTTCGTTGCAACAATGAATGATTCGGACTTCGTTGAAGCCGGCCGGATCCTGACCGCCTCGCATGTCTCCATGCGCGACGACTTCGATATCACCACCGAACACCTCGACCTGATCGCCGACACCGCGGTACGCGCGGGGGCCTTCGGCGCGCGGATGACCGGCGGCGGATTCGGCGGCTGTGTCATCGCGCTGGTGCCGGAGACCCGGGCGGACGCCGTTGCGCAGACGCTGCGACGGACGCTGCTGAGCGCGGGCCATCCGCGCCCGGTCATCACCCGAACCCGTGCCGCCGCCGGCGCCGGCCCCGGCTGAGTCCATTCCCCGAGTTGCCGGCGCGTCACTGAGCGCACACGCGCGCGCCAGGGCGCTAGCCGCCCGGAGTCAACCGGACCGCCGCCAGGTGCAACCGGTCGACGGCCTCCGCGAACTCCTCGCGGGTCGGTATGCGCGGGTCGCGAAAGTTCAATCCGATCATGCGCTGTGCGCGCCGCACCCCATAGGACTCGGCGCACCGGTGGTATAGGCCGGAGACGATTTCGCGGTCGCGGATGAGCTCACCGCGCATGGGCGTCGTCTTGCCGTCGTAGACGACCTGCGCCGGGGCGCCGTTGCGGAAGTTCTGCTTCCACGGGGCGCCGGTCAGCGCGTAGAGCTCGCCGTCGATCAGGTGAGCGCTCAAGGGAATCGTGTACGGCCGCCCCGTCTTTCGGCCGGTGAAGCTCAACACCATCAGCTGCTTGCGTGCGGGCCCCGCGAGCGGGGTGCGCAGCAGGAAACCCAGGACGGGGTTGACGAGACGCAGTAGTGCCGACGGGGGGTGCCCGACGTCTATCGCATGCGACTGTTCTGCCATGCCAACACCGTAAGGCCAACGGGGCGCCGCGGCGCAGGGATTCACCACCGCGACGCCCCGAAAGGCCGTCCGTGGTCAGGGGGTGATCGTCGTTTGGTCGTCGATGATGTTGGTGGCGTCCATCAACGTGCCCTGGTCGCTTTCGAGCGAGTCGGCGTTGAGCTGCAGCACGTACACCGCACCCTGGCTGGGAATCACCACCGTCTTCTGGGCGACGGCGCGCGTCTTGCCGTCCCGTTGGTACGTGCCGCCCAGCTGCCAGGCCTGGAAACCGGCCAGCGTGGAAGCCTTGCCGTTACCGCTGCCCTGGTAGCCGGGGAGGCCGAGCAGCTCGTTGGGGGCGTACTGGATGATCTTCGCCGGGTCGACGTCACCGGTGAGTTTCGAGTAGAGCGCCGAGACGGTGGGCGGATCGGCCGGGTTCGCCGGCTGCGAGAGGACTATGCCGCCGTAGGACGTGCCGGAGTTCTGGTTGATCTGCCAACCCGCCGGCACCGGCAGATCGACGTTGGGGCCGGGATCCCCATGGTGGATGGGGGTTTCCGTGATGTGGTTGTCGCGGACGTAGTCGGCGATGGTCGGGGCGCCCGCGCTCGGCGTCGCGGAGGTCTTCGACGTGGTGGCCGAGGTCGACGTGGATGTCGAGGTGGATGTCGATGTCGACGTCGACGGCGATGACTTGTTGCTAGAGCCGCACGCCACGAGCGCCACACTCAGCGCCACGGTAATGGTTGCTGCGGTCAACTGTTTCATCGATCAAATCTCCCGATTTTTGGGTCGGCACCAGCGCCAGCCGCGCGGAATGAGACTAGCCGAAGTCGGGGTGAAAAGTTGCTAGTCAAAATTGGGACCTTCCGGCACGCCCGAAACGCACCGCAACGGGCCGCTGATGCAGTAAGAGACAGCTATGCGGTCACGCGCCCTCCGCAGGACCCCCATCGCGTTGCTCGCCGCGACTGCCGTCCTGCTGGCCTTCATCGCGGCGGCCCCGCCCATTGCCTACGACGGGGAGCCGCAGCTGGTCACCGACCCCGTCGCCCACG
This sequence comes from Mycobacterium interjectum, assembly GCA_002102225.1. Taxonomy (GTDB): domain Bacteria; phylum Actinomycetota; class Actinomycetes; order Mycobacteriales; family Mycobacteriaceae; genus Mycobacterium; species Mycobacterium interjectum_B. The sequence continues at coordinate 208,229 of LQPB01000090.1, read as the reverse complement.
TCGACACCCTGATCGGGACCGGGACGGGCGGCGAGACGGTGGGGGAGATCAACAACTTCCCCGGCGCCACGGTGCCGTTCGGAATGGTGCAGTACTCGCCGGACACCGTCGGCAACTACGCCGGCTACAACTACGACAACCCGCGCTCGACCGGGTTCAGCATGACCCACGCGTCGGTGGGCTGCGCCGCGTTCGGTGACATCTCGATGCTGCCGACCACCACGCCGATCGGCGCCCAGCCGTGGAACGCCTGGGAACAGATCGCGCACGACGACAGCGAGCAAGGCGCGCCGGGCTATTACACCGTGCGGTTCCCCCGCACCGGGGTGACCGCGGAACTCACCGCGACCACCCGCACCGGCGTCGGACGGTTTCGCTACCCGCGCAACGGTCGGCCCGCCCTGCTGCACGTCCGTTCCGGCGCGTCGCTGGCGGGCAATTCGCGCGCGAGCATCCAGATCGGCGACGACAACACCACGATCACCGGATGGGCGACCAGCGGCGGATTTTGCGATAAACCGAACACCTACACGGTGTACTTCGCCATGAAGTTCAGCCGGCCGTTCACGTCCTACGGCTCCTGGGACGGCTTTTCGGTCTACCCCGGCGCCCGCGGCGCGGCGTCGCCCTACAGCGGGGGGTACCTGGAGTTCCCGGCCGGCTCGACGCTCGAGGTGCGCACCGCGATCTCCTACGTCGGCATCGACGGGGCGCGCGCGAACCTGGAGGCCGAGGGCGGGATGAGCTTCGACGCCGCGCGCGCCGCCGCGGCATCCGAGTGGAACGCCACGTTGTCGCGTATCGCGGTGGCGGGCCGCAACGTCGGCAACGTGGATACCTTCTACACGTCGCTGTACCACTCGCTGCTGCACCCCAACACCTTCAACGACGCCGACGGGCGTTACATCGGATTCGACGGCGTGATCCACACGGTCGAAAAGGGGCGCACCCAATACGCGAACTTCTCGGACTGGGACACCTACCGGAGCCTTGCCGCGCTGCAGGGACTGCTCTTTCCCAAGCGGGCCGGCGACATGGCGCAATCGCTGGTGAACGACGCCGAGCAGAGCGGTTCGTTTCCCCGCTGGGCCCTCGCGAATTCGGCGACCGGCGAGATGACCGGCGACAGCGTGGTCCCGCTCATCGTGAACTTCTATGCCTACGGGGGCAAGGACTTTGACGTCCGGACGGCGCTGCGCTACATGGTCGACGGGGCGACCAAGGGCGGGGTGGGCCGAGGCGGCTACGTCGAGCGGCCCGGCATCGCCACCTACCTGGCGCTGGGCTACGCGCCGCACACGTTGGACTTCCGCGCCGGCGACAAGATCGTCGATGCGTCGATCACGCTGGAATGGTCGGTCGACGATTTCGCGATTTCCCGCTTCGCCGACGCGCTCGGCGACGCCGCGACCGCGACCCAATTCCAGACCCGGGCCCAGTATTGGCAGAACCTGTTCAATCCCAGCACCGATTTCGTCTCGCCCCGCGGCGCGATGGGATTCTTCCGCGAGGGACCCGGGTTCTTTTTGTCCCCCACGCTTTTCGGCCAGGACGGATACGACGAGGGAAACGCCGAGCAATACGTCTGGTGGGTGCCGCAGAACGTCGCCGGCCTGGTGACCGCGCTCGGCGGCCGCGCGGCCGTCGCCGACCGGCTCGACCGCTTCACCACAAAGCTCAACGTCGGCCCCGCCGCGCCCTACCTCTGGGCCGGCAACGAGCCGGGATTCGGGGTGCCGTGGCTGTACAACTACGTCGGCCAGCCGTGGAAGACCCAGCTCACCGTCGATAGGGTGCGCGGGCTGTTCGGGCCGAAGCCCGACGGCGAGCCCGGCAACGACGACCTGGGGGCGATGTCCAGCTGGTACGTCTGGGCCGCCCTCGGGTTATACCCGAGCACCCCGGGAACGCCGATCCTGACGGTGGGGGCGCCGCTGTTCGACCGGATCGTCATCGCGCTTCCCGAAGGCAAGTTCATTCGGATGTCCGCCCCCGGCGCGTCGGGGCCCCACCACCTGAAGTACATCGGCGGCCTGAGCGTCGACGGGCGGGCCACCGATCGCACCTGGCTGCCGGAGTCGATCATCCGCACCGGCGGAGAGGCCGCGTTCTCCCTCGCCGCCTACCCTGACAAGGTCTGGGGCACCGCCGAGTCCTCCGCGCCGCCGTCCTTCGGCGCGGGAAGTTCGGCGGTGACCGTCAACGCGCCCCAGCCCATCCTGCGGCTGCAGCCGGGGCACACCGGCACCGTGCGGGTCGACGCGCAACGGATGATCGACGACGCCGGTGGCTACGGCATCATCGGCACCTCCTCCCAACCCGGGCTCACCGTGGCGCCGGCGTCCGGACAGTTCGGCGGCGACGGATCGGCCGCGGTCGACGTCGCGATCACGGCGGCGCAGTCGGTGCCAGAGGAGTACTACGCGGTGTTCCTGACTACCACGGTCGGTGAGACCGCCAGGAAGTCAATCGTTTTCGTCGTCGTCACGGCCGAGCCCGACGAGCCCTGATCGAGGTCAGATCATCTCGTTCGCGGTCAACCAGCGCATCACCGGCCAGCCGACGAATACGGGTAGCCAACAGGTGAGCACTCGATAGAGCAGCACCGACGGCACGCCGGTGGCGGCGGGTATGCCGAACGCGGCCAGCCCACCGATCAGCGCCGCCTCCACGGCGCCGACACCGCCCGGCGTCGGGGCCGCCGACGCCAGCGTCCCGCCGACCATCGTCACCACCGTGCACGTGACAAACGTCGCGCCGCCGCCGAAGGCCTCCACGCTGGTCCACAGCGCGAGCGCGGCACCGAGAGTCGTTCCGGCGCAACCGATTACGAGCAGAGCCAATCGTTTGGGTTCCCGGGCAACCTCGACGAGGTCGGCGGTCACCTCCTTCAGCCTCGGGCGCAGATCCGTCGCCAGCCAGCGCCGCAGCCTCGGCACCAGCAGGAAGGTGCCGACGATGCCCAGCGCCACGCCCGCGATCAGGTACAGCACCGTGGCGCTGGGAACGTAGTGCGAGAGGTCCATCGACGCACCCGCGACCGTGCTGAACAAGATCAGCAAGATCAGGTGCATGATCACCTGCACCGCTTGCTGCAGCGCCACCGCGGTGGTGGCGCGCACCGCGGACAGCCCCCCGCCCTTTTGCAGGTACCGGGTGCTGAGCGCGAGCCCTCCGACGCCGGCCGGCGTCGTGGTTGCGGCGAAGGTGTTGGCCACCTGGGCGACCGAGAGCTTCCAGAAGACCACGGATTCGTCGGCGCTCGCCCACAAAGCGGCCGCGGCGCCCACGTAGGTCAGCGCCGATATCGCCAAGCCCAGCAGCGCCCACCACCAGTTCGCCTTGCTCACTTGGGAAACGAACGTCGGCACGGTGCTGATGAACGGGTAGGCGACGTAGACCAGCGCGACGAGCAGCACCAACTGAATGACCTGCCGTCGGGTGAACCGGGTGATCGTTTCGGTTTTGATCTGGTCGGCACCGGTCTGCCGCTTCACCTCCGCGCGGGCCCCGGAGATCACGGCGCCGGCATCGGCGATCGACCGCCGGATGTATTTGGGCACCGCCGATTTGGTGAGGCGGCGCGACGCGCTCAAAACGGTGTCCTCGCCAAATGCGTCGATCGCGGCGGCCACCGCGGACTTCGCGTCGTACAGCGCCGACGTCGTTACCAGCAGTTGGGCGATGTCGGACTGGAGCTGGGTCTCGGTGGCCCCGTACTCCGCGTTGCCGAACCCGCCGAACAGCACGGAGCCGTCATCGACCGTGATCTCCCGGGCGCGCAGATCACCGTGGGAGATCTGGTGGTCGTTGAGCTCTCGCAGCGACTTCCACGCGCGGTCGACGGGGGTGGTCTTCGCGCACTGGTCGAGCGGAATTCCTCGAACGGGCCTGTGCGCGTACAGCATCCAGCCCCGGTCGAGGCTGGCGACGGCGATCGTCGACGTGTTGGCCAGACCCACGTCGCCGACCGCGATGGCCAGCAGTGCGCGGTGCTCGACGGCGCGGCGCATCGACGCCACCAGCGGTGCCGTTTCCCTGGCCCGCAGCCGCAGCTTGCGCCAAAGCTGAAGCAGGGCACCGCCGCTGCGCTGATGCGGGCCGTACAACTCGATCAGGGCCGATTCGGAGCCCGCACCGGAGTCCTCGCACGTCGCCGACAAGACCAGCGGGCCGGGACCGGCGGGCCGCACCACTTGCAGTCGCGAGACCATGCATCCGCGCTTGGCCAGCGCGCGCACCGTGCCTTCCAGCGGCACCTCCAGGGCGGGAGTGCCGACCACCAGGACCACCAGCGCGCCGACGAACCAGCCGACCGCCAACCCCAGCAACGAGCGCGCCGGGACGATCGCACTGACGAAGAGGTGGATCGGCACGAAGGCCAGCAGCAACGTCCACCACCAGTGCCGCCAGCGCGCCGGCAGCCAGGGACCCGACACGGTCAGGACCGCGGCGAGCATCGCGATCCACCGCGGGTCGTCGAGGATCTGCGCCAGCGCCGTCTGCGGCCGGTCCGACAGGTCGAAATGCCAGCGGGGTGCCGAGATGCCGTTGCCGCCGATGGACAGCGAAAGGACCGCGATGAGCCCGGCGGCCGCGTAGGCGCCGAGCAGCTTCCATTGCCGCCCGGCGACCAGACCGATGAGGATCGCGAACGGCAGCGCCAGGATCGCGATGCCATAGGCCAGGTACACGAGATCCGACTGGGTGGGGGTCAGCACCCCGACGATCTCCGATATCGACCGCTCCAGCGCGAGCCACTGCGGGCGGGTGATCAGCGAGCCGGCGATCACGATCGCGAAGAAGACCACCGACGCGGCCAGTCGCAGGATGTCGTTGGTCCGCCGGGCCAGCGGTTGCAGCAAGTTGCCCGAAACGCTGATATCGCGCCCGTCAACTCGCATGTCGAGACCTTAACCGGATACTTCCGGGCCAGCGTGCATGAACTTGACGGACAGCTTGTTCACATCCGGCGCGCGTACGGTCGACTAGGTAGTCGTGCTAGCGATGTGGAGGATATGAGGTGGCCAGAACCGACAACGACACCTGGGAGATCACCGAAAGTGTGGGCGCCACGGCACTGGGCGTCGCGGCGGCCCGCGCGGCGGAAACCGAGAGCGAAAATCCACTGATCAGCGATCCTTTCGCGCGCGTCTTCCTGGACGCCGCCGGCGAGGGCATGTGGAACTGGTTCGCGGCGCCGGACCTGCCCGAAGAGATCGCCGAGGCCGCACCCGACCTGAAGCCGCGGATGCAGGGAATGGTCGACTACATGGCCGCCCGGACGTCGTTTTTCGATCGGTTCTTCCTCGACGCGACGCGCGCGGGCGCGCTCCAGGTGGTGATCCTCGCGGCCGGCCTGGACTCGCGGGCCTGGCGGCTGCCCTGGCCCGACGGAACGACGGTGTACGAACTCGACCAGCCCCGCGTGCTGGAGTTCAAGTCCTCGACGCTGCGGGAACACGGCGCGCAGCCGACCTGCAACCTGGTGCACGTGCCGGTCGACCTCCGCCACGACTGGCCGGCCGCGTTGCGCGAGGCCGGTTTTGACGCCTCGTCGCCGAGCGCCTGGTCGGCCGAGGGTCTGCTGCCGTTCCTGCCGGCGGCCGCCCAGGAGTTGCTGTTCGAGCGCGTTCACGCGCTCGGCGCCGCGGGCAGCCGGATCGCGGTGGAGGCCCCCGGCCCGGACTTCCTCGACGAGGCCGCCATCGAAAAGCGGCGTGCGGAGATGCAGCGGGTGCGCGACCTGATGGCCAAGCTCCAGCCGGAACGCGACATCCCCGATGTCCACGACTTGTGGTACTTCGAGGAGCGCGAGGACGTCGGGGACTGGTTGCGCCGGCATGGGTGGAAGGTGACGGTGACGCCGGCCCAGGAGTTGATGGCCAGTTACAACCGCCGGCCCCCGCAGGGCGTCGAGGACGGCGCCCCCAAGACGCTTTTCGTGGCCGCCGAGAAGGAGTGACCGTGGCTCGAACCGACAACGACACGTGGGAGATCACCGAAAGCGTGGGCGCGACGGCGTTGGGTGTCGCGTCGGCGCGGGCGGCCGAAACGCGCAGCGAGAATCCCCTGATCTCCGACCCGTTCGCCCAGGTCTTCCTCGACGCGGTCGGCGACGGCGTGTGGAACTGGCACTCCGCTCCCGCGTTGCCTTCCGAGCTCATCGAGGCCGAACCCTCGCTGCCGCTGCAGATGCAGGCGATGGTCGGCTACATGGCTTCGCGGACGGCGTTTTTCGATCAGTTCTTCCTCGACGCGACGAAGGCCGGCATCCGCCAGGCGGTGATTCTCGCGGCGGGACTCGACGCGCGGGCCTGGCGGCTACCCTGGCCCGACGGCACCACGGTCTACGAGCTGGACCAGCCCAGGGTGCTTCAGTTCAAGCTGTCGACGCTGACCGAGCACGGCGCCGAGCCCGCCTGCAACCGGGTCGCCGTCGCGGTCGATCTGCGGCAGGACTGGCCGGAGGCGTTGCGGCGGGCCGGATTTGACCCGTCGACGCCCAGCGTCTGGTCGGCGGAGGGGCTGATGCCCTACCTGCCCGCCGTGGCCCAGGAGTTGCTGTTCGAACGCGTCCAGCAGCTCACCGCGCCCGGCAGCCGGGTCGCGGTGGAGGCGCTCGGGCCGAAGTTCCTCGACCCCGAGTTTCGCGCCAGGCGCCGCGAGCGGATGGAGCGGATTCGCGCGCTGATGGCCAAGGTGGACCCTGGCCGCGAGATCCCGCGCACCGACGAGCTGTGGTACTTCGAGGAGCGCGAGGACGTCGGTGCCTGGTTCCGCCGCCACGGCTGGGACGTGACGGTGACGCCGTCCGACGAGCTGATGGCCGGCTACGGCCGCAGCGCCCCGAAAGAGGTCGCGGACCAGGTTCCCGGCAATCTCTTCGTGGCCGCGCAGCGGACGGGGACTTAGCGGCGCCAAGGCAACAGGGGTGCCAAACCGATTCGGTTATCGGGATACAGCGCAGAGCCCGATCTGCTGGCTTCTGGAGCGGCAGACATGGCTATGGCTGCGTCGGTGTCCGCGAATAGCCCGAGACGAACTGAGGACGGCAACGCACGCGTGATTCAGTGATCAATTGCCCGCAAGCCCTAGATCTATTCTTGCGACCTCGATGAAATGCGGCACCAACTTGGAGCCTATGAGATCAAGCTGGCTCTGAAGCTCAATTGCCAGACCAATTGCGTTTTCGGGGTGGGTGGCTCGCGCGACGGCCATTATATGGGCGATGCAGTTTTGTATGTTCTTGTGTTTGTCGCGAATCGCCACGCGCGCCTCCGCCACCTCGGGCGACGCAAGCAGTCGAACGGTTGAAGAAGCACGGCTGAAATCATCGAATGCTTCATTATTTATTTTTACCTGGTCTTCTGCTTGGTTAATATCAAATGGTCTGATCTCAAACTTTTCGGACACTTTGTACTCCGCATTTTCCAGGCCGCTCAACTTGATAAGAAAATCCGCATAAGCATTCTTTCTTTGTTCCCTGTTAAAGTTGAGTGCCGCCCGATCCGACTCGGCTTTGATCTGGTGAGTGGAAGTTGAGTAGGTAAGCGTGCTACCGATTGTCCCGACGATCAGAGTTGCCGCGATCCCCGCGAGTGCTAACCAGAATTCATTGGAACGTCTCGGCTTTGAACTCGCCGGGCTGGTCCGCTGTTGTTCTTCAGCCTGGCCGGTGGGCGCGGTTTCGACAATGGTTTCCGACCTCCGGCCCCAAACCCAGGCAGTTACACCGCCCGCGAAAAGCACGCCGCTCAAGATCGTTACCCACCACCGGCTGAGCCACGCCCACACCATCAGCGCCGACGGGATGCGGTGACCGACACCGAATGCCACCAACAGCAGAACCGCAGCGGCAACGATTAGGCCCGCACCAACGATCCTGCCGTGTTGCAGCACCCACTTTGCACCGGGTAACAAGGCCCCTCCATCCGCGGCTTGGGCACGTCGTGCCTCGCCGAACAGAGATCTTTGACTAAATTCTGACGTCGATGAGCGCCGTTGAGTCAAGGGTCAAAAGATGTCAATCAATCAGAGCCAGCGGATAGCTCTCGCTGGACGGACCCGAGCGAGTGCGCCCCGTTCGGTCTCGACGAAATCGGGGACTGCCAGGGGGAGTGGGCCGCCGGCCGACGTGCAATGGTCTGACGGTGATGGACGACGTCTCCTCGGTGGACTGGCGACGGTGTCGTAGCAGTGGTTATCGGGCTCGGTTCGTGGCCGCGGACCTTACGGGAAGCTAGCGGCGCCAAGGTAAAAGGGAATGGTCGACTAGACGGCCGTGGAACGTCGTTTCCCCACAACACGACCGGGTGGGTGCCCAAATTGAGGTGCGGTCAACAACCTATCGTCACGACAACCGCAACCGAGTGGCCCAGGTCCGCCCCTTTTATGGGCTTGTAGGACCGGTCGATTGGTGCTATCAACTGAGAGATCAGCAAGCGCCGCGGAGTGTCGTTCGACACCGAGGCGCCGACTGGTCGCAAGCCCGACCGACCTTGAACAGCGACGTCGAGGGAGAGGGGCCGTGTCACGGGGCTGGATAACCGGCGCCACTGTGCAGGGCGCGGCCTCCGTCTTGTCTGTCATTCTTGCCGGAGCCGCTTTTACCGTGTCGGTGAAATCGTGCCAGGCGACGAACCAAACGGACAAGGAGGCGTATGCATCCAAGGTGTTCCTCAGCGAGGGACCAAGCACCACGGCTGACTGGAAAAACAAGGCAAACGTGTGGGTCTACAACGCTAGCGGTAGCCCAATTTTCGGTGTGTGGGTAGAGGGAGATGCTGGCCGAGTTACTAAGATCTATACAATCGCGCCGTGCGAAATGTATGAGCTGCAGCCAAATTTCCCAGCGCGCGCACTATATTTCAAAGATCCGAAGGGCAAATGGCGTAGGGATGAAGCCAGCCAACAGCTCAGTTCGAAATACAGGGAAATGCCTGAGCAGTGGACGGATCACACGCGCCGCACGCTGCCCATCCCGGGCTGTAGATAGCGGCAACGGCAAGTCGGCTCCGATTTAGGGACCGCCTTTAACACTGTTGAGCGCAAAATCGAGAGTTGTTGACATCAACGGCGTTTCGTGACGTGGCGGCGCAGAGCCCTCGATGACTTGCGGGCCGGCTTGGCGGCCGCGATCACCGTGATGGCCAAAGCAACCAGTCCGACAACGACCAGGGGGTGCCACCACTGCGTGCCCAGCCAATAGACGTGCTTGCCTACCAGGCCCTCATATGGCTGGGTGCCGAACAGCCATTTGCGTACGCAGGGCGTGGCCAGGGAAAGGACCGCGCCCACAAGTGTTAGCGAGAGTAGGGCGAATAGCAGGCTGCTGGAGAGCTGCCAGGTTCCTAGGGCGATGAGATATCCGCCGGTCCCGGCCATGATGAGGCCGGTGACTCCGAGCAGTGGTGTGGATTGAATCGCGGCCGCAATGCCCAGAACGAGGAGTACGGCGCCGGCGATGATGATCGACCTGGCAACGCCTTTGGTCAACGACACCACGTGATATGCGCCGAGCGTGATTGTTCGCAAGCTTGTCAGCGGTGGTTTGAGGACGCCAGGCAGCTGGCGTGCGGAGCCGGCCGCGCCCGAAGCTGCCGCCGCGGCTTTGGCGAGGGTATGCGCCATCAGGGGTGAGCCTTTGTCGCTGGCGAAGGTCTCGCTTGCTACTGGATCTTCTTTGAGGAAGACGTATTTGGCGTCTCCTGGGCTTGCGGCCAACACCTTCTTGGCCCAGGTTCGACAACTCGTCGGGCTCCAGTCGGGCTTTTGTCCAGGTTGTGGGTCGATTACCGAATTGGCCAGCACGTCCAATTCCTCGTCGAGAACTCGTTGCTGCCACGCCTGTGCCAGCCACAGCGAGGTCTTCGGAAGGCTGGATGGCATCGCCTTGGATGGGTCGTCGAGGAAGTTAAGCTCGTCGAGCAGCATGTCCTCAGTCAGATACTGGTCCGACTCCTCACCGACGGACGACAGGAGGTAGCCCGAACTCGGAAAGTCGGTCGCCCCCAATGCTTTCAGTCTGCGGAGAAACCACTGCGCTCCGGTCTCGGGCCCGTCGGCGCTCTTCTTGCGTTGGTGGTCATGGACCTGGACTGCCTGCCACACCCGTCGTGGGTCCAGCAGTACGTGAACGAGCCATCCTGCTCCGTCGAGTCGGCCCCACATCCAGTCGTTGGCACGCCACGATCTTTTATAGAAGGCGCCGAAATGGTGGAACTGCATGCCGGTGAGCTTTTGCTGCGCCGTGTACCAGTCGGGTGCAAGCAGGTTGCGAGTGTCGGCGCTGACTTGCACGAGCGCCAGAGACTGCTCGATGTCCGCCTCGACCGGAAGCATCGCCCGCTGAGTGGCGGCCAGATCAAACAACTTTGTCGCGACGGTGCTGGGGTTGTCTGCGGGTTTCAGATAGTCGAGGTATGTATTCAGCTGGCTGGCGGCATTTTTGCCCTGTGCGAGCAAGGAACCTGCGTGAGCACCGGCGTCGGATGAGGCGCTGGCAGCAAGTCGCTTCAAGGTCGGGTAGACGTTCACAAAGACCTCTCCGAGCCTGTCCCAGGCGTCCTCGCTCACCGAGGATCGTTCGAGATAGTCCGCTGCGAGCAGGCTGGCGGCGTTCCGAAGTGATCCTCGTCGGGTAGTCGGGTCGGTGCACACCTTGCGAACGAGCTCACCGAGATCGAGCGGTTTGCGCGGTTGACAAGCCCTGAAGATCCCGTCGACAAGTTTCGCGACCGCGGCGGTATCGGCGTCGGATGTTGCGAGCTGGTATGCCGCCTGGGCGATCGTGATTGCTGATCCTTTCGCGAGGTCGCATGCCGGTTGGCCATACCGAGCAAGATCGGCCGCACTCTCGGGAAGTGGCTGATCGGCCGGTTGTGACCAACGTTCCAGGATCGACGCGGTGATCTGTCGCCGGCACACCGCCTCGGGGTCGCTACCGACCGCGAGGTCGTCCTCCCAGTTTTTGGGAATGCTTTCGTTCGATGTGCTCGGTGCTGGCGGCCAGGTGCTGAGCTGGCGCAGGAGAGCACTGGTAAGGGCTTGAGCCTGTCTTGTTGCCTCGCGCGTCCGGTAATCCGTCAGAAGGGACGTGGTGAGAAGTCGCGATCCTTTGGGCAACATCGCCGCGAACTCGGCCAGGCGCAGTCGGGTATCGGTGCGCGCTTCCATGCGATCTTGATGGGCTCGGAGTGCTCGCAGGTCTGCCGCGATCGACTGTGTGGTGATTGCGGCCAGGTCCTTGAGGAGCCCATCGACAAACCCAAGTGGTTCATTGACATTGTCCGACGGGGCCTCTTGCACAAGGTCGGGCGCAGGTCCCGAGGACGGCACCACGAAGAGGAGCACCCGGCGAACCGGTCGGGAGGCGGGACGATCGAAGATGCGCTGGAGCAGCACGTCGATAGGCCGGTTGTCGAGCAGGCCGCCGTCGGCGACCCAGTGCGGGCGGGTCATGTTGGTGAAGCGCGCCATGGGTGGCCGAGCCGGCACGCCGCCCTTCTTGGCGGTTCCGTCCGTGAAGGGAATGAACGAAGGCTCGAACGCGACGGGGAACGACGCCGAGCTGCGAGCGGCCAATGCCAACGCCGGGACCGCGCCGGCCTTCGCAAGGTCGGTCTCGGTGAAGGTGAACAAACCGCGCCGGTCGACGTCCTGCACCAGCGTGCCGAACGAGTCGGTGAACCTACTGGTCTCTCCGGTGAGCAGGGTCGTCGTGATGTACAGAGTGGTCGAAGGGGTGCGCGCGCCGCCTGGGAACGCCGCGGGCGGAAACGGTCCGGTCTCGAGCTTGGGAATCTGCTTCGCCAATGCGGCGAACATGCGTTCGTCGCCGTACAACAGGGACGGCGTGCTCTTGTCTCTGGGATCTCTGATGAGGTCAGTCAAGGCCCCGAGATCGAGCCACAGGTCACGCAACCCGCCAAGGTCGGACCCCGTGACTCGCGACGACGCGAGCAAAGCCGCGTTGATGCCACCCGCACTTGTCCCGGACAACACGTCGACGTCGACGACCACGTCAAGCAGGTCGATGAGTTCGGCGTAGAGCTTGAGGCACGCAGTCGACTCTTTGGTGAGTCGGCTGTGGGTCGGAAACGTCTTCCCCACCCTGCGCCACTGTGAAGCCTGCGAGAGCAAGTTGATCTCCCGCGCGATACCGGCCATCCAGATCGCGAGACTGACACCGCCCGTCATCGTCGTGGCGAGCCGGAGTTCCTGTGTCAGCGCTGTCACTGGTGATGGCTTGTCGATTGCCATCGCACTCCCTCGATGTACGGGGCTGCCGCTAACTGAAAGTAGGGACTTTTGGGCCTAGATTGCTATGTCAGGCAGCCTGCAGGGTGAAAACAATGCAATGTTGTCCGCACGGTACCGCGTTCACGCCTAGACATTCTTCAGGCCCCGAACTGAAGAAGGCAACGGCCTTCTTTGACGGCGGAATTTCAACCATGCAATATCCCAGTCACATCTGTACGGGTGGGCAGTTTGTGGGCGCCGCCCGGACCAAAGGCGAACTCTCGTCTACGACCATGGCGCCCGACGACTGCGGCGGTCAGGGCACTGGACCGTCCTGGAGTCGCGCGTCGACCTGGTCTCGGTCAGACAGGGGTGGTGACGGCCGAGGTACTTGCCTTCACCGGTTGCCCGCGGCGATTGATACCGGCGCATTGCTTCGAAACATCCTCGCCCAGAACATAACTCGCCTCTTGTCCGGGCGACGACCGAGGCTCGGGGCGGCGGCACCCCTGGCTTCCGGGCGCGCTCATCGTCAAATAGCCAAGGCTCCGTATCTGCTTGACCAAGAGCCAAGCCCAGGCAGTCACCGGGAAACCGGTGAACTTCAAATGTCAAGGAGGACCGACTGATGCCGGTGTGGCGCAAGACGATTTCGTTTGGGCAACAGATCGCGATCGACCGGGAAAGTGACCCGTACGTCTATGGCGGGAACTGGGATCCGTTCAACCGCAAGGCGGGCACCGACTGCTCCGGTTGCGTGGTCGATGAGTTGGATGGCGGGATCAACGGCACCGCGATGGAGTGGTCTCGCCACGGCCTATGCACCGAGGACTGGAGGGCTCCGTCGCACGGCGGCCGAGCCAACCCGCTCGACGGCCCGTTCCACACCATCCAGGTGGCAAACCCCGGCTTGTTTCCTGCCGACGCCGCGATCAAGATCGCCCTGCACCACGGCCCCGGGGGTGGCATGAACTCCCACACGTGGTGCCAGATTGGTGACCTGCCGGTAGAGACCAACGGCGACAGCGGCACCGTACTGCGCGACAAGGCGATGGCGGTGGACGACCCCTACGCCAATGACTGGTGGTTCTTGCCCGGTCCGATCGTTGAGGATGGCACCCCGATCCCTCACCAGCCCAGCGGCACCGGACCCGCCCCGGACGGAGAGCCCCGCGACACACTGTTTGCCGACGTGTCCCATTACCAGCCGCCGGTGACCGACGCCTATACCGCCGCTACCTACAACGAGGACGGGACCGATTGGCATTATTGCTGGCTTTCTATTGCAGCCAACGACGGCACTCGCCGCGATGAAAACTTCGGCCAGAACTACGACTGGTGCAAGAAAGCGGCCGACAGCGGCAAGCTGAAGGGCTTCATCGTCTACTGCTACTGGCGACCCAATTGGAAGGACACCCTGGCCACCTTCCAGGACCAAATCAACTCCAACGGCGGCCCCCACCCAAAGATGGTCGCCATGATCGACCTGGAATCCGGGGGTAATCCTGGCGGCGACCAAAGCGCTGGAATCAACGGTATCTACTACGCGCTGGCCACCTGGCTCGGTGACGAACGCCGTGTGATCGGATATTCCAACGTCGGTGACGAGCGCAGCATGTGGCAGACCAAGCCCGAGCACGTGCCGATGATTTTGGCCGGCTACGGATCCAATCCCAACGACCCAAACGTGTTCAAGATCGCCCACCAGTACACCGACGGAAAAGGTTATGGAGGAGGCCTACCCGAGGGGGCGCCACCGTTCGGCAACTGCGACATGAATAGCGCCGACGGAGTGTCGCCCTCCCAGCTGGCCTCAGCGCTGGGGGTGGGCGATGTGCTGCCAATTTACAAGCCGCCGGTCGTGACACCGACGGTAGTCCCGGATTATCAACGGCTCATCTATGAGCAGCTGGCCGGGCCCGTGGGTTCGGACGGGTTCGGTCACGGCTGGCCGCAACTGGGCTCCGACACCAGCGGGGCCAACCTGAGCGTCGTGGACTTTCTGGCCAAGTACAAGCCCGCCTTAGATGCCGCGCTCGCCCAAGCGCCTGCGGCCGCCAAGACGGCGGCGCGTCGCAAAACAACGCCGCCGGCCAAAAGGGCGGCGCCCCGAAAGAAGACCCAACCCGCCACGACGGCGGCCAGAAAACCGACCCCGAGGAAGGCGTGAGAAATGCCAGGTGACCCAGGACAATCCGCGCTCGACGGCCGAGCGAACGGGCCCGTGACGTTACCCAACGGAACCGTCATCCAGGACGGTCAGATACTGCCGTGGCGGCCTGTGGAGCACTACCGCCGTGTCCCGGATTCGCGTGACCGGAAGGTGGCCCGTAACCGCGGTCCTCTCGGTGCTGCGGGCCAGGGCGGTCCCCCCGCGGGCACGTCGTGGGATACCCCCTCCACCCTGGATGAGATCACCGTGCTGGCAGAGGTTCTCACCGTCAGCTACGTCGACGCCGAAGGCACCGACTGGACCTTGGCCGACATGGTGATCGAGTTGTTCAAGGACTTGCAGGCCCGCAGGAAGCACAGCAAGTGAGTGGTCTGGCGATGCTCCGCGCTCTCGATGGGCGCTACCTGGTCAACCACGTCTGGCTGACGTGCTCGGGCACCGGCGCTGCTCCCGGTACCGGCTATTGCTCTTGGGTGGTGCAGGGCGCAGCCAACGCCGGCATCAACGTGGCGGAGTACCTGGTTCAGGCGCCGTGGAGTTTCGGCTATATCCCGGTGGCTGGCTCCACCAACCCCACATCGGCAAGCTTCCGCGAAAGCGTGCTCATGGGCTACGACGACGCCAAGACGTGGCTGTTCGGCCACCCGGCCCAAACCTTCGGCTTGGCTGGGTACAGCCAGGGCGCGGTAACCGCAGCCATGGTCTACATGGCCATGATGCCCGGTGGAGAGCTGGAACGGTTCTACCCGTATTTCATCGGCGGCTTCACCTTCGGCAACCCCTGGCGTCAGAACGGTCACACTTACCCTGGGGGGATCGACCCCGGCGGCGAGGGCATCTCGCCGCAACGAATGACGCTGCTGCCAAACGATGTACAGCGCTGGCACGACCACGCCAACGGCAAACTCAACGGCGCGGTCGGAGACGACCTGTACACCACCAAACCGCACAACGGTCAGGGCCGGGTAGAAGAGGACGTGTACCTGCTGGCCATCGACCAACAGCTGCATGATCCTTTCGCCTGGTGCGCCGCGATGGTCCACGACCTGCTGGGCATCGTGGGCCAGCTCGGAGGCGGACTACCGGTGGCCCAGCTCGGCGGTATGGCCGGCGTCCAGGGTCTCCTGGCCGGGGCAGGCGGAGCCGGCCTGCTGGCTGGTCTCATCGGTGGGCTACTGGCGACCGCGGTGCCGGGGGCGGACGTTCTCGGCGGTCAGCTCGGCTCCGGCTCAGTCATCCCGGTCAAACCCGGAGGGAACGTAGCGGCCCCTGCCGGCATCACCGTTATCGACGCGGTGCAGGCCGCTATTGCGGGCCTGCAATTCGTGACGGTCCAACCGATTACGGCGCCCCACATCACCTACGAGTTCACCGACGCCCTCCCCGGCCGACCGGGATATACCCACATCATGCACGCGATGGATCACGTAATCGATTGCTGCAGCCGGGTCACGGCAACCAAGATGGTCCTCGCGTAAGAGGACTGGGTCGCTTCGCATGGCGACCCCGTGAGTTTGACCCGGCGACACGCTGGTCTGACCACTTGACGTCAGACCTCTGGCCAATCACACTCACCGCATGGCGCTGCAGCCGGTGACACGCCGATCCGTGCCCGAAGAGGTCTTCGAGCAGATCGCCACCGGCGTGCTGAGCGGGGAGATGCAGCCCGGTGAGGCGCTGCCCAGCGAGCGTCGGCTGGCGGAGGTGTTCGGGGTGTCCCGGCCCGCCGTCCGCGAGGCGCTCAAGCGGCTTTCGGCGGCCAGCCTGGTCGATGTGCGCCAGGGCGGCGTGACCACCGTGCGCGATTTCCGGCGGCACGCCGGCCTGGACCTGCTGCCGCACTTGCTCTTTGCCGGCGGCGAGCTGGACTCCGCCGTGTTCCGCAGCATCCTCGAGGCCCGGCTGCGCATCGGCCCGAAGGTCGCGGAGCTGGCGGCCGAACGGCACGGGCCCGACCTTGCCGCGTCGCTCGAGGATTCGCTGCGCACCCTGGAGGCCGAGGACGACCCGCTGCAATGGCAACACGACACGCTCGCGTTCTGGGAACAGGTGGTCGACGGTGCCGGATCGATCGTATTCCGGTTGATGTACAACGCATTTCGGACCGCGTATGAACCCGCATTGGATTCGTTGGGCGCGGCCATCACCGCCGAGGGCAGGCGGCCGGATGCGTACCGCGCATTGGCCGAGGCGATCTGCGCCGGCGATCCCGCCCGCGCGCGAAAAGCCGCCCACGACCTGCTCGAACGCACCAACACCGTGATTGTCGCCGCCCTCGACCGCCGGGGCGGCCGGCGATGAGCGCCCACACCGTGATCACCAACTATCTCCGCGGTCAGCTCCAGCCCGGGATCGACGCGATCGGCGGGTTCTTCCGCACCTGCGTGCTGACCGGAAAGGCGTTGTTCCGCAGCCCCTTCCAGTGGCGCGAGACGATCGAGCAGGGCTGGTTCATCACGAACGTCTCGTTGCTGCCCACGCTCGCGGTCGCGATCCCGCTGACCGTGCTGATCATCTTCACGCTCAACATCCTGCTGGCGGAGTTCGGCGCCGCCGACATCTCCGGTGCGGGCGCGGCGCTGGGCGCGGTCACCCAGTTGGGGCCGCTGACCACCGTGCTGGTGATAGCCGGCGCCGGATCCACCGCGATCTGCGCGGACCTGGGTGCCCGCACCATCCGCGAGGAGATCGACGCGCTGGAGGTGCTCGGCATCGACCCGATCCACCGGCTGGTGGTGCCCCGGGTCGTCGCGGCGACCATCGTCGCCACCCTGCTCAACGGCGCGGTGATCACCATCGGCCTGGTCGGCGGGTTCATCTTCGGTGTTTACATTCAACACATTTCGGCCGGTGCCTACGTCAGCACACTGACCCTGGTCACCGGCTTGCCTGAGGTGGTCATCTCGGTGGTCAAGTCGGCCACGTTCGGAACGATCGCCGGCCTGGTCGGCTGTTACCGGGGGCTGACCACCAAGGGCGGTCCCAAGGGCGTGGGCATCGCCGTCAACGAGACGCTGGTGCTGTGCGTGATCGCGCTGTTCGCCGTCAACGTCGTGCTGACCACGATCGGCGTGCGGTTCGGGACGGGCCGCTGACATGGCCCAGGCATCCGCGGGAACCGTCCTGCGAGCCCGGTACCCACGGACGGCCGCCGGCCTGAACCGCTACGGTGGCGGCACCGTCCGAAGGCTCTGGCAGATCGGGATTTTCGCGAGGTTCACCCGGGTCAGCATCGGGGAGATCGGGTGGGCGCTGCGCCGTTACCGACGGGAGACGTTGTGGCTGATCGCCGAGATCGGCATGGGCACCGGGGCGATGGCCGTCGTAGGAGGCACGGTGGCGATCATCGGCTTCGTGACGCTGTCCGGCGGTTCGCTGATCGCCATCCAGGGCTTCGCGTCGCTGGGCAACATCGGCGTGGAGGCGTTCACGGGATTCTTTGCCGCACTGGCCAACACGCGCGTCGCCGCGCCGATCGTCGCCGGTGTCACGCTGGCCGCCACGGTGGGTGCCGGTGCGACCGCCCAGTTGGGCGCCATGCGGATCAGCGAGGAGATCGACGCGCTGGAAGTCATGGGCATCAAGTCGATCTCGTTCCTGGTCTCCACCCGGATTCTGGGCGGGCTGGCGGTGATCGTGCCGCTGTACGCGCTGGCGCTCGACATGGCCTTCACGTCGGGCCAGGTCGTCACGACGGTGTTCTACGGACAGTCGAACGGCACGTACGAGCACTACTTCCGCACCTTCCTGCGCCCCGAGGACGTGGGCTGGTCGGTGATCGAGGTCGTCATCATCGCGGTGGTGGTGATGATCACCCATTGCTACTACGGCTACACCGCCAGCGGCGGCCCGGTCGGCGTCGGGCAGGCCGTCGGCCGATCGATGCGCTTCTCGCTGGTCTCGGTGGTGGTCGTGGTCCTGCTGGCCCAGTTGGCGCTCTACGGCGTCGACCCGAACTTCAACCTGACGGTGTAGCGGTCATGGCGACACCGGCGACCCGCAAGAACCGACGCGCGTGGGTGTACGTCGAGGGCGTCGTCCTGCTGTTGGCCTGCGGGCTGGTTCTGGTGCTGGTGTACCTGCAGTTTCGGGGCGACTTCACGCCGAAGACGGAGCTGACCATGGTGGCCTCGCGGGCGGGGCTGGTCATGGAACCCGGATCGAAAGTCACCTTCAACGGGGTGGTGATTGGCCGGGTGGCCGGCATCTCGGAGATGGAGCGCGACGGCAGGCCGGCGGCCAAGCTGACGCTGGACGTGAATCCGAGCTATCTCAGCCTGATTCCGGCCAACGTGGTGGCCAACATCGAGGCGGCCACCTTGTTCGGCAACAAGTACGTTTCGCTGGCCTCGCCGGAAAACCCGGTGCCGCGCCGAATCTCGCCGCATGACGTGATCGATGTGCGGTCGGTGACCACCGAATTCAACACGCTGTTCGAGACGATTACCTCGATCTCCGAGAAGGTGGACCCGATCGAGCTGAACGCGACGTTGTCGGCGCTGGCGCAGGCGCTGAACGGGCTCGGGGGCAAGTTCGGGCAGTCGATCGTCAACGGGAATGAGATTCTGGCGCAGCTGAATCCGCGGATGCCGCAGATCCGGTATGACGTGCGACGGCTGGCGGACCTGGCCGACGTGTACACCGGCGCCTCGCCCGATTTGTGGGACTTTCTGCGGGGCGCGCTGACCGTCGCGCGCACGCTGACCCGGCAACAGGGCGACCTGGACGCCGCGCTGTTGGCGGCGGTGGGCGTGGGCCACACCGGCGCGGACATCTTCGCCAGGGGCGGGCCGTATTTGGCGCGCGGGGCCGCCGATCTGGTGCCCACCGCCGAGCTGCTCGACACCTATAGCCCCGAACTGCTCTGCACGATCCGCAACTTCCACGACGCCGCGCCCGAAGTCGCCAAAGCGGCCGGGGGCAACGGGTATTCGCTGTCGGCGGCCGGATCGCTCATCGGGGCGCCCAATCCGTACGTGTATCCCGACAACCTGCCTCGGGTGAACGCGCACGGTGGCCCCGGTGGGCGGCCGGGCTGCTGGCAGAAGATCACCCATGATTTGTGGCCGGCGCCGTATCTGGTGATGGACACCGGCGCCAGCCTCGCGCCGTACAACCACCTGGAGCTCGGCCAGCCGCTGGCCGTCGAATACGTCTGGGGGCGCCAATACGGGGAGAACACGATCAACCCATGACGAGGAATCCATGAGGGGCACCGGCACCGCCATCAAACTCGGCATCTTCTGGTTGGTGCTGGCGATGTTCACGGTGATGATCATCGTCGTGTTCGGCCAGGTGCGATTCGGCCGCACCACGGGGTACTCGGCGGTGTTCACCGATGTGAGCGGGCTGCGGGCCGGCCAGTTCGTCCGCGCGTCGGGGGTGGAGGTCGGCAAGGTCGCCAAGGTGACGCTGATCGACGGCGACGCTCGGGTGTTGGTGGACTTCAACGTGGATCGCTCACTGCCACTGGATCGGGCGACGACCGCGTCGATCCGTTACCTGAACCTGATCGGCGACCGCTACCTCGAGCTCGGCCGCGGCGACAGCGGCCAGCGGCTGGCGCCCGGCGGCACGATTCCGCTCGAGCACACCCGGCCGGCGCTGGATCTCGACGCGCTGATCGGCGGATTCCGCCCGCTGTTCAAGGCGCTGGACCCCGACAAGGTCAACAGCATCGCCCAGTCGATCATCACCGTCTTTCAGGGACAGGGCGCCACGATCAACGACATCCTCGACCAGACCGCGGCCCTGACCGCCTCGCTGGCCGACCGCGACAGGACGATCGGCGAGGTGATCACCAACCTCAACACCGTGCTGGCGACCACCGCCAAGCACCAGAAGGACTTCGACCGAACGGTCGGAAACCTGGAATTGCTGATCACCGGCCTGAAGAACCGGGCCGACCCGCTGGCCGCGGCGGCCGCGCACATCAGCGACGCCGCGGGAACCCTGGCCGACCTGCTGGCGGAGGATCGGCCATTGCTGCACAGCACATTCGGGCACCTTGAGGCCATCCAGCAACCCCTCATCGACGACCTGCCGACGCTCGATGACGTGCTGGCCAAACTGCCGGGCGCCTTCCGTGTCATCGGCCGCGCCGGTGGCATCTACGGCGACTTCTACAACTTCTACCTGTGCGACATCTCGATCAAAGTCGACGGGCTACAGCCCGGCGGCCCGGTACGCACCATCAAGCTCTTCGGGCAGCCGACCGGAAGGTGCACGCCCCAATGAGAACGCTGACCGAGTTCAACCGCACCCGCGTGGGCCTGATGGGCGCGCTGGTCACGCTGCTCGCCGTCGGAGTGGGCCAGAGCTTCACCAGCGTGCCGATGCTCTTCGCCACACCCACCTACTACGCGCAATTCGCCGACTCCGGCGGCATCAGCCCGGGTGACAAGGTGGAGATCGCCGGGGTAAACATCGGTCTGGTCCGCTCGCTGGTTATTCGCGGCGACAAGGTCCTGATCGGCTTCTCGCTGCCCGGCAGGACGATCGGGACGCAAAGCCGCGCGGCGATCCGCACCGACACCTTCCTCGGTCGCAAGAACATGGCGATCGAAAACCGCGGTGCGGATCCGTTGCGGCCCAACGGTGTTCTCCCCGCGGGCCAGACCACCACGCCCTACCAGATCTACGACGCGTTCGTCGACGTCACGAAGGCGGCGACGGACTGGAACATCGACGTCGTCAAGCGGTCGCTGAACGTCTTGTCCGAGACGTTCGATCAGACCGCCCCGCACCTGAGCGCCGCCCTCGACGGGGTCGCCAAATTCTCCGCGACCATCGGCAAGCGCGACGACCAGATCAAACAGCTGCTGGCCAACGCGGACAAGGTCGCTCGCGTGCTGGGCGACCGCAGCCAACAGGTCGACGGGCTGCTGGTCAATGCCAACACCCTGCTGGCCGCGTTCCGGCAGCGCAGCCAGGCCCTGAGCGTTCTGCTGAGCAACGTGTCGTCGGTGTCGGCCGAGGTGTCGGGCCTGATCAAGGAAAACCCCAACGCACATCATGTGCTGCAGCAGTTGGGCACGGTCAGCGACGAGCTGGTCAAGCGCAAGAAGGAACTGGCCGACGTGCTGGTGCTGCTCGGCAGATACACCGCGTCGCTGACCGAGGCCGTCGCGTCCGGGCCGTACTTCAAGGCGATGGTGGCGAATCTGCTTCCCCCCCAAATGCTTCAGCCGTGGGTTGACGCGGCATTCAAGAAGCGCGGCATCGACCCGGAAAACTTCTGGCGCAGCGCCGGCCTGCCGGAATTCCGGTGGCCCGACCCCAACGGCAGCCGGTTTCCCAACGGTGCGCCGCCGCCGGCGCCGCCGGTGCTGGAAGGCACGCCGGATCACCCGCAACCGGCCGTCCCGCCGGGATCGCCGTGTTCCTACACGCCGGCCGCGGACAGCCCGCCGCGGCCCGGAAACCCGTTGCCGTGCGCGCTTTCCGGGCAAGGACCGTTCGGCCCGGTGCTCGGCGGCTTTCCGGCGCCGCTCGATGTGCAGACGTCGCCGCCCAATCCCGACGGGCCGCCGCCGGCGCCGGGGGTGCCGAGCGCGGGCCGGCCCGGCGAGGCGCCGCCGGACGTTCCCGGTGCCCCGGTGCCGTTGCCGGCGCACGCACCACCCGGGGCACGCACCGAGAACCTGGGGCCGGCCGGCCCGACCCCGCCGCCGTCGACGTTGGCCCCGGGCCTGCCCGGGGGGCCGGCGGCGCCACCGGGACCCGGGCCGCAGCTGCCGGCCCCGTTCGTCACGCCCGACGGGACAGGCGGTAGCAACCGGTGAGCACGATCTTCGACATCCGCAACCTGCGACTGCCGCAAGTGTCCGGCAGGGCGGTCCTCGCCGCGGCGTTGGCGGCGGTCTTCGTCCTCATCGCCGCCGTAGCCGGGGCGCAGCTCTACCGGAAACTGACCACCACGACCGTCGTCGCGTATTTTTCCGAAACCCTGGCGCTGTACCCGGGCGACAAAGTTCAGATCATGGGCGTCCGCGTCGGTTCGATCGACAAGATCGAGCCGGCGGGAGACAAGATGCGAGTCACGTTGCACTACAACAACTCCTATAAGGTGCCCGCCACGGCGACCGCGTCGATCCTCAACCCCAGCCTGGTGGCCTCGCGCACGATCCAGCTCTCTCCGCCCTACACCGGCGGGCCGGTGCTGAGCGACGGCGCGGTCATCCCGATCGAGCGCACCCAGGTGCCCGTCGAATGGGACCAGCTGCGCGACTCCATCAACGGGATCCTGCGACAGCTCGGCCCGACGCCCCAGCAGCCGAGGGGCCCGTTCGGCGACGTCATCGAATCGGCCGCGGACAACCTGGCCGGAAAGGGCAAGCAGGTCAACGACACCCTGAACAACTTGTCGAAAGCGTTGACCGCGCTCAACGAGGGCCGGGGCGACTTCGTCGCGATCACGCGAAGCCTGGCCCAGTTCGTCAGCGCGCTGTACCAGAACGATCAACAGTTCGTCGCCCTCAACGACAACCTGGCCGAATTCACCGGCTGGTTCACCCAGTCCGACCACGACGTGGCCGACACGATCGCCCGCCTCGACGACGTGCTCGCCGCCGCCCGAAAGTTTGTCGGCGACAACAGGTCCGTTCTGTCCCACGACGTCAACAACCTCGCCGACGCGACCACCACGCTGCTGCAACCGGAGACGCGGGACGGCCTGGAGACCGCGCTGCACGTGCTGCCCACGTTCGCGGGCAACTTCAACAACCTGTACCACCCCGCGCACAGCTCCCTGGTGGGCTTGTTCGCGTTCCCGAACTTCGCCAACCCCATGCATTTCATCTGCAGCGCCATCCAGGCCGGCAGCAGGCTGGGCTACCAGGACTCGGCCGAGCTGTGCGCGCAGTACCTGGCGCCGGTGCTGGACGCGATCAAGTTCAATTACGTGCCGGTGGGCCTGAACCCGTTCAATTCGGCGGCCACCCTGCCCAAGGAGGTGGCCTACTCCGAGGAGCGGCTGCGCCCGCCGCCGGGATACAAGGACACGACCGTGCCGGGGATCTTTTCGCGCGACACACCCTTCGCGCACGGCAACCACGAACCCGGCTGGGTCGTCGCGCCCGGGATGCAGGGCACGCAGGTTCAGCCGTTTACGGCCAACATGCTGACCCCCGAGTCGCTGGCCGAGCTCATGGGCGGGCCCGACATCGCCGCCCCGCCGCCGGCGACCAACCTGCCCGGACCTCCCAACGCCTATGACGAGTCGAATCCGCTTCCGCCGCCGTGGTATCCGCAGCCGACGCGCCCGGGGCCGGGCTAGTGAGGCGCGGCGTGAGCGCGGTGAGCGCGAACGGCAAGCCGAACCAATGGCCATCGAGGTCGCTGAGGCGCGGCCTGGCCGCCGCGTTGACCGCGGTGGTGGTCACGTCGTGCGGTTGGCGGGGCATCGCCAACGTGCCGCTCCCCGTCGGCCACGGCACGGGCGCCGACCACCTGACCGTCTACGTGCAGATGCCGGACACGCTGGCGCTCAACACCAACAGCCGGGTGCGCGTCGCCGACGTGTGGGTCGGCACGGTGCGGGCCATCGCCCTGAAGAACTGGATCGCCACGCTGACGCTGGATCTCGATCCGGGCGTGAAACTCCCGGCGAATGCGACCGCCAAGATCGGCCAGACCAGCCTGCTGGGCACCCAGCACGTCGAGCTCGCGGCGCCGAAAGACCCGTCACCGCAGCCGTTGCGGAGCGGCGACACCATCGCCCTGAGGGACTCGTCGGCCTACCCGACCGTGGAGCGGACGCTGGCCAGCGTCGCGGTGATCCTCAACGGCGGCGGCATCGCGAACCTGGACGCGATCCAAACCGAGGTCGTCAACATCCTCGACGGGCACGCCGATCAAGTTCGCGAATTCCTCAGGCGGCTGGACACCTTCACCGCCGAACTGAACCGCCAACGCGACGACCTCACCCGCGCAATCGATTCGACCAACCAGCTGCTGACCGTCGTCGCCAACCACAACGACACGCTGGACCGCCTGCTCACCGACATTCCGCCGTTGATCCAGCATTTCGCCGACACCCGCACGCTGTTCGCCGACGCCACCGAGGCCCTGGGGCGGTTCAGCGACGTCGCCAACCGGGCGCTGGCCGACACCCGGCCCCCCCTGCACCGCAGCCTGCAGTCGCTGCAGCGACCGCTCGGCCAGCTCGGCCTGGCCTCGCCGTACGTGGTGGGGGCGCTGAAATTGGGCCTCACGGCGCCGTTCAACATCGACGACGTCACGCAGGTGATCCGCGGCGACTACGTCAACCTGTCTCCCGTGCTCGACCTGACCCTGTCCAGCCTCGACAACGCGATGCTCAGCGGGACGGGATTCTCGGGGGCGCTGCGGGCGCTCGAGCAGTCGTGGGGACGGGACCCGCGCACCATGATCCCGGACGTCCGCTACACGCCCAACCCCAACGACGCCCCGGGAGGGCCGCTGGTGGAAAGGGGCGAGTGAAAGATGTTGACCCGCCTCATCAAAACCCAGCTGGTCGTGTTGACCGCGGTGGCGGTGGCCGCGGTGGTGGTGCTGGGGTGGTATTACCTGCGGGTACCCAGCCTGGTCGGCGTCGGTCGCTACACGCTCTACGCCGAACTGCCCCAATCCGGTGGACTGTATCGTACGGCCAACGTCGCGTACCGGGGCATCACCATCGGTAAGGTCACCGGCGTCCAACCCACCGAGCGCGGCGCACGCGCGACGATGAGCATCGACGACCGCTACCAGATACCGGCCGACGCCTCGGCGAACGTGCACTCGGTCTCGGCGGTGGGCGAGCAGTACATCGACCTCGTGTCGATGGTCAACCGCGGCCCGTACCTGCACGACGGCCAGACGATCACCAAAAGCACGGTCCCCAGCCAGATCGGCCCGGCCCTCGACGCCGCCAACCGCGGATTGGCGGTGCTGCCGAAAGACAAGGTCGGGTCGCTGCTCTACGAGGCATCCCAGGCACTGGGCGGCCTCGGGCCATCGCTGCAGCGGCTGGTCGATTCCACCCAGGCCATCGCCCACGACTTCCGCGGCAGCATCGACGACGTCGACGACATCATCGCGCGCGCGGCGCCCATCATCGACAGCCAAGCGAATTCCGGTGACAGGATTAGGCTTTGGGCCGCCAACCTGAACAGTCTGGCCACGCAGGCCGCGCAGCACGACCAGGAGGTCCGGAGCATCCTGGCCAACGCGGCCCCGACCGCCGAGCAGATCGATGCCACCTTCGGCGACGTGCGGGAGGCGCTGCCGCAGGCGCTCGCCAACCTCGAGGTCGTCATCGACATGCTCAAGCGCTACCACAATGGCGTCGAGCAGGCGCTGGTGTTCATCCCGCAGTCGGCCGCCATCGCGCAGTCGGTAACCGCGAATTCTCCCGGCCAGGCGGCGCTCGGCGTCGGTGCCCTAGCGCTCAACCAACCACCGCCATGCCTTACCGGCTTCCTGTCGGCGTCGGAGTGGCGCGCCCCGGCCGACACCGGGCCCGCGCCGCTACCGGCCGGCACCTATTGCAAGATCCCGATGGACGCGACGAATGTGGTTCGTGGAGCGCGCAATTACCCGTGCGTGGACGTGCCCGGCAAGCGGGCCGCGACGCCCCGGGAGTGCCGCAGCGCCGAGCCGTACGTGCCGCTGGGCACCAACCCGTGGTACGGGGAGCCGGATCAGATCCTCACCTGCCCGGCGCCGGGTGCCCGGTGCGACCAACCGGTGAAGCCCGGGCAGGTGATCCCGGCGCCGTCGGTGGACAACGGCGCCAATCCGGCGCCCGCCGATCGGCTGCCGGGCACACCGCCGCCGCGCAGCGATCCGCTGCAGCGGCCGGGATCGGGCACCGTCCAGTGCAACGGCCAGCAGCCCAACCCGTGCGTCTACACCCCGAACGCGCTGCCCACCGCGCTCTACGACGTGCGGAGCGGCAAGGTCGTCGGGCCCGACGGTGTCGTCTATTCCGTTGCGAATTCGACGAACATCGGCGACGAGGGATGGCAGGGCATGCTGGCGCCGGCCGGCTGAACCTCAGCGCTTGCCGCGGGCGTGCTCGCGCCAGTTTCGGTATCCGCGCCGCGCCGCGAACGCGCCGACGACGGCGCTCACGCACCACACCGCAATCGCGGCATACGCCAGCGGCGACGACAGATGCCTGATCGACGCGCCCAGCGCGGTGTAGGCGAACGCCCGCGGCGCCGACCCGATCAGCGATCCAACAGCCATCTGCCACAACGGGACTCCGAACGCCCCGAACGCGTAGGAGGCCAGGGCATCGGAGACGCCGGGGACGAATCGCTGACCCACCACCGCCCACAGCCCGCGCTGTTCGATCAGCCCGTCGATGCGCTCGGCGCGTTGCGTTCCCAGCAGGGCCCGCGCGCTGTCCCGGCCGGCCCGGCGCCCGACGCGGCTGGCAACCATCGCGGTGCCGACCGCCGCGCCCAGCGTCACGAACACCCCCAGCAGGGGACCGAACAGCATTCCGCTGCCGGCGGCCAGAATCGAGCCCGGAACGAACAGCGTGCCCAGGACGGCCGACACCACGACGTAGGTCAGCGGCGCCGCCGGACCGGTCGCCGAGACCGCGCGCCGCACCGCCTCGATGTCGATGACCCGTGCGACGGCCACCAGGTAGAACATCGCGGCCAGGAAGGCGGCGAACACCGCGAGCCGCGCGATGTGGCGCCGTCGGGATGCGGGCGCGGGCCCCTCTTCGTCGTCGGCCATGGTCACCGCGATTCTAAGGCCGCCCGTCGTGGGTGAAGCGCTGCAACCGCTGCCGTAGCCCGCTCGCCCGGACCGCCCGCCGCTCGATCGCGGCGCGCACCGACGCCTCCGCGCCGACCACCCGCACCTTCACCTTGGCGCGGGTCACCGCGGTGTAGAACAGCTCGCGCGTCAGCAACCGCGAATCCTGCGGCGGCATAAGGACCGTCACCTCGGTCGCCTGGCTGCCCTGGCTCTTGTGGATGGTCATCGCGTGCATCGTCTCGATATCGCTGAGCCGACTCGTCGCGAAATCAAGATTTCCGGTGGCGCCGGCGATGACCGCCCGCAAGCCTTCTCGTGATCCGTCCGGGCCGGCGACGACGACCCCGGTGTCACCGTTGTAAATCTTGAGCCCGTAGTCGTTGGCCGTCACCAACAGCGGCCGACCGAGGTACCAATCCGAGAACACCGGCTGACCCGTCTCCTCGGAGAGCCAGCGCTCCACCTGCCGGTTCCACTGCGACACCCCGTACGGCCCCCGCCGGTGCGCGCACAGCAGGCGGTGCTCGTCGAGCGTCGCCAACGCCACCTCGGCGGCGCCGAGCACCGCGGCCTCCCGCACCCGCAGCGCGTGTCCGGTCAACACCCCACGCAGCCGGTCGGTGGGTCCGTCGGAGTCCACCCACTCGACATGCTCACCGCCGGCACGCAGCAGCCCCACCACGCGGTCGGCGTCGCCGATCCGGATCGCTTCGGCCAGTGCGCCAATCGATTCGCCGAACCGATGCGGCGTGCGCAGGGCAGCCACCCGCACGTCGTGGCGCGCGGTCAACCCTTCCACCAGATCCGCCAGCACCGCGCCGGCTTCCACCGAGGCCAGCTGGTCGGGATCGCCCACCAGGATCAGCCGGGTGTCCGGGCGCACCGCTTCCAGCAGCCGCGCCATCATCGTCAACGACACCATCGATGTCTCGTCGACGACGATGACGTCGTGCGGCAGCCGGTTGCCGCGGTGGTGCCGGAACCGCACCGAGGTATCGGGGCGGGAGCCCAGCAGCCGGTGCAGCGTCGTCGCGTGCAGGCCGGCCAGCCGCGCCCGGTCCACCGCGTCGAGGTTCTCGACCTCGGCGGCGACGGCCTCGGCGAGCCGCGCCGCCGCCTTGCCGGTGGGTGCGGCCAGGGCGATTCGCGGCCGCGGGGCGCCGCTGAGCTCCGCCCGTTCGACCAGCAGCCCCAGCAGCCGCGCCACCGTGGTGGTCTTTCCGGTGCCGGGTCCACCGGTGAGCACCGTAACCGCCTGCGACAGAGCGATTTCGGCGGCGGCCCGCTGTTCGTCGTAGCCCGGCGGGAAGAGCCGCTCGAGTGGCGGCGCCTGACCCGCTGCCCCCGGCACGGACAGCGCGAGCAGGTCCGCGCACACCTGCTCCTCCTCGAGCCAGTACCGGTCCAGATACAACAGGTCACCGAACAGCCGCAGCACCGGCGGTGAGCCGAGCAACCGACTCGCCCGCACGGCGGCCATCCATTCGTCGGCGCCGGGCCACGGCAGCTCGGCGATGCCGATCTGGGCCTGCACCGTCCGCAGGTCCACGCACACCGAGCCGCCGCGCAGCGCGCGCACCGCCAGCGCGATCGCCAGCGCCACCCGCTCGTCCGGTTCGCCGGCCAGCGCCGTAAGCCGCTGCGCCACATGGACATCCGCCGCCTCGAAGACGCCGGCATCGCCGAATGCCCGCAGCCTGCCTTCGGCGCCGATCGCCTCGACCGTCACGCGACGGCCCTCCCGTCGTCGAGCAGGTCCGACAACGCCGCCACCAGCGACGCGGGCGGGCGCCAGCTGAACACCCCAGACGGGTGCCCGCCGATCACCGGTGTATCGGCGCCGCACATCCCGCGCACGAACAGGTAGAGGACACCGCCGAGGTGCCGGGCGGGGTCGTAGCCGGCAACCCGCCACCGCAAGAACCGATGCAGCACAACGCTGTACAGCAACGCCTGCAGCGGATAATCCGAATGCAGCATCGCCTCGGCCAGCCGGCCCCGGTCGTAGTCGGCGGATGTCAGGGGCCGCTCGGGATCGCCGAGCCAGTTGGTCTTGTAGTCCACCACCACGTAGCGGTGCTCCGCACCGTCGGGGACGCGCAGCACGGCATCGACCGAGCCCGTGAGGTATCCGCGCAACGGCTGCCCGCCGAGCGCGCGTCCCGCCAGCCGATCGGCATACGACGTCAGCGTGTCATCGGCCGGCAGGTGCCGGCGCAGCAGCGCCCCCACGTCCGCCAGGCGAAGCTCGGGCCCGCCCGAGCGGAGATCACCGCCGGCCAAAGGGAACTCAAAGTCGAGTTCCCGCAGCCGATCCGGCAGCCCGATCTGGCGCAGCGTCAGGCCGGCGGCCAGCGGGCCCAGCGGAGTGTCGTGCATCGGCACCATCGCCTGGGCCAGCACCTCCGGTGCCACGGCGACAGGCCACCACACCGAGTGCTTCCGGATCTGCGTCGCAAGCTCGGCGGCCAGGTCGGCCGCCAACGGGTCGGCGGTCTCCAGCACGGCGTGCACCAGCGTGCCGAACTTCGCGCCCATCGGCAGGTCCGCCATCGGGGATGGCACGTCGGGCCCGGATGCGGCCTGGCTCAACGCGATATCGCCGGCCTCGTCGTCCAGCTCGGTGACCTCGGGCTCGCTGCTCACCCCGGTGGCCTCGGAGGTCTCCGCCGCCCGGATGAGGCCGGAATAGGAGGTGCGCCGCCAGCCGGTGTCGATGCCGCGGTGAAAATGGCGGCTGTCGATGCCCGTCGGCAGCGGCGCCGGGCTCAGCGCCGGGGCCGCGACCACCACCGACTCCTCGATCACCGGGCCGCCCGCGGCCTCCCACTCGCGGAACCGGGCCAGCGCGTCCTCGTCGGAGATCTTGGCGGGTTCACATTCGTCGGGTACCAGGGACTCGCCGGGCCGGCGGCCGCGCAGCAGCCGGGACAGGCCGCCGTTGGGTTCGTAGTAGGCCGGCGACCACCACGCCACCACCTGCGTCTGCGCCCTGGTTAGCGCGACATACGTCAACCGGCTGGCGTCGCCGGCATCCTCCTTGCGGCCCAGCGCTTCCACCGGGGCGAAATCGGGGCCGTCGTTGCCGCCGACATGCAGGCAGCGCTGCTGGCCGTCATGGAACAACACGATGTCGCGTTTCTGGACGCTGCGGTTGAATGCGAACGGCAGGTACACGATCGGGTACTGCAGGCCCTTGCTCACATAGACCGTCATGATCTGTACGGCGGCCGCGTCGCTGTCCAGCCGCCGGTTGCGTTCGGGTGCGCCGCTGCGCTCGTCGCGCTGCCTGCGCAGCCAATCGCGCAGCGCCGGCAGGCTGTAGCGGTCGCGGTGCGCGACGTCCTGCAGCAACTGCGTGACGTGCGCCAGGTCGGTCATGTGCCGCTCGCCGCCCTGGGTGGCGAGCAGGCGGTCACCCATGCCCCGCAATTGCGCGGCCTCGAAGATGGCGGCGACCCCGCGTTCCCGGGCGTGACCCGCCCATTCCCGCAACGTTTCCGCGACCCGATCGGTCAGCGCGTCGCCGCCGGCGGCCAGCGATGCCGCGGTCTCACCGAAGAACATGGTCGCCGCCGCGGCGCGCACCATGCCCGGACGGTGCGGTTGGTCGAACGCCTCCAGCAGGCAAAGCCAATCCGCGGCGGCCTCCGAGGCGAACACGTCGGTGTTGCCGGTGTAGACCGCCGGAACGCCGGCGGCGCAGAGCGCCCGGAAACAGGCGGCGGCGTCCTCGTGCCTCTCCACGATGACCGCCACGTCGCGGGCCCGCAGCGGCTCGCCGCAGAAGGTCGCGCCGCTGGCCAGCAGCGCGCGGACGTCGGCGGCGAGGTCGGCGCCGATGTGCTCGCGCAACTCGGCGATCGGCATGTTGGCCAGACCCTTGCGCCCCAAGGCCTTTCGTGACACCACGCGCAATCGAAAGGGATCGTTTCGCGGCGCACCCGCCAGCCGATGGCCCCGGTGATAGGCGTCGACGTCGTTGACCACGATCGTGGGGTCGCCGAGTTGCGCGCCACGCAGGACCACCTGCAGCCGCTCGACCAGCGCGGCATCGCTGCGCCAGTTGACGCCCAACGTCTTCTTCTCGCCCGCCGCCTCGGCCGCCTGCAGATACGTCACGATGTCGCCGCCGCGGAACGCGTAGATCGCCTGCTTCGGGTCGCCGATCAGGACGACGGTGGAGCGCCCGCTGAACGCGCGTTCGATGACCTTCCATTGCACCGGGTCGGTGTCCTGGAACTCGTCGACCATCACGATCGGCCAGCGCCGGTGCATGCGGGTTCGGGCGGGGGATTCGTCGTTGGCCAGCGCGTCGGCGAGCCGGATCAGCAGGTCGTCGTAGCCCAGCACGCCCAGCCGGTGCTTGCGCGTATTCAGCTCGGCGAGAACCTCTTCCGCGAAGCCGACGCAGACGGCGGCCCGGGAACCGGGTTCGGGGTCGCGGGGGCGCAGCTGCGCGGAGGGGTTGTTGGCCACCTCGCGCGCCAGCCGCAGCGCGTCGCGGTACTGCAACACCGGCTCCTCGCGCTCCTGCCCGAAGTGGGCGAGGTAGAGATCGTCGACGATCTCGACGACCAACTCGTCGAGGCTCTCCAGCAGCGTGACACCGCCGGCCGTGTCGCCGGCGACGCCGAGCGAGCACAACACCAGCTGGCAGAACTGGTGGGTGGTGGCGATCGTCGCCGCGTCGAAGCCGGCCAGCGCATCGCGGAGGCGCTGCCTGCGCAGGGCGCGCTCGTCCTCGTCGGCGTCCAGCAGGTAGGCCACCAGCTCGTTGTCGCCGACCGTCGAGGGGCCCGAGGAATCCGGGAGATCATCGAAAGCGGCGACCGCCTCGACGATTTGGCAGCGGACACGCTCGCGCAGCTCCTGGCTCGCGGCCCGGCCGAACGTGATGAGCAACATCTGGTCGAGCGTCGCCTCGCCCTCGGCGAGGTAGCGGGTCACCAGGCCGGCCAGCGCGAACGTCTTGCCCGTGCCGGCGCTGGCCTCCAGCACCGTGGTGCGACGCCGGGCCGGCAACGCACCCCGCAGGTCGAAGCGCTCCGCCGCCGCGCGCACCTAAGGCTTCCGTTCCGCGCGCAGCATCGGCAGCCACAGCCGGGCGGCATAGGCGCCGAGCCGGTGGTCCTCGCCGTCGCATTCCTCGCCCGGCCGCAGCGGCTGCATGAGGTCGGCCAGCCGCGCCTTCGGGCCCCAGGCCCGCACGTGCGCCGGCTCCTCGTCCTCCCACTTCCACCGGTATTCCGCCTCGCGCTCCGGGTCGTCGCCGCAGTGGCGTGCGGCCGCCCAGGCGTAGGACGTCTTGATGGGCAACGGAATCGGCTCCCGGCGCCCCGCGTCGTAGATCGCCACCAGATCGCGAAGTATCCCGGCGGCGTCATCGCTTGGCCGCCCCAGTCCCTCCACCCGCGGGCCGGTGCCCCTCTTGCGACGCCCGATGCACACCGCCGACCAGTCGCGGGCGGGGTCGTGAGCGATCAACGCCAGCAACGGAATCCACGACTCGAGCAGGTGCTTGCCGTCGAGCTTGGAATAGGTCACCGACACCAGCCGCTCCCCATACACCGGCGACACCGTGCCCGTGAGCCGCCGCCCCGAGCCGAGATCGATGTCGACGTCGTACGCCCGGGCCTGGGCCCGCCGGTGCTGTTGGGCGGCGGCCGCCAGCAGCGCGGCCTGATCGCGAACCTCGCCCGCCTTGCGCCAACCCAGTTGGCCCGGCGGCAGCGTGCCCCGGCGCCACTCGGCCTGCCGCGCGTCGTCCGGCGTCATCCCGAGCAGGATGTCGCCGAGCATCCGGTCGCCGACCGTCCACTCCTCGAGGCCGTTGATGTCGACCGGCATGGCGTCTTGCACGCCGTCGACGTCCCGCGGCAGCGTGAAGTCCAGCGCCCGGAAGAAGCCCTTCACCGGGTCCTTGAAGAAGCCGACGAGGTCGGCGAGGATCACGTCGTCGGCGCGCGGTGGCGGCAGCGGTCCGGAGATGAACGGGGGTGCCTCGCCGCGTTCACCCGCCGCGGCCCGCGCGGCCCGCAGCACCGTCGGGTCGAAGGTGAACGGAACCTTCGGCACCAGCCGTCCGGGGATGACGTTGCGAATATCGAACGGCTGCAACGGATGCTGGACGACGACACGCTCGCGGATCTGGCCCGGCGTTTCGCTCGGCACGGTCATCTCGAGGGTGTCCAGCAGTTCGGCCAGCGGCACCGCGGGCGGGCGCGGCTGGCCGGAATACTCGTTGGCGCCGGTGTAGGTGATCACCAGGTGCTCGGTGGCCGCACCGATGGCGTCCAGCAGCAATTGCCGGTCCTCGGAACGGATATCGCGTTCACCGGTCATCGGGTCCCGGGCCAGCACGTCGTCACCGTCGACGACACCGAGGCGCGGAAACACGCCGTCGTCCAGCCCGACGAGGCAGACCACCCGGTGCGGCACCGAGCGCATCGGCACCATGGTGCACACCGTCAGGGTGCCGGTGCGGAAGTTGGCCCGCGTCGGGCGCCCGGCGAGGTGCCGGTCGAGCAGCGCCCGGATGTCGGGCAGCTGCAGCGTGGTGTCGGCGCGCGGTCCGGCGTCGGTCACCACCCGCGCGAATTCGCGGTGCAGCTGGCTGGTTTGCCACAGGTCCGAATCGTCGATGTGCGCCAGCAGGGCGATGCCGTCGGTCAGCGCCGCCAGCCACTGCCGCAGCGGCCGCGCCCCGCTGAGCGAGTCGACCACGCGCTGCAGCCGGTCGACGAACTCGGCGAACTGGCCGGCCAACTGGACGCGGTTGCTGCTGACGTCGTCGAGCGGCAGCGTGGAATCGATCCAGGCATGCGAATCGTCGGACATCGCGACCCCGGCCAGCACCCGGTCGATGCCGAAACGCCATGTGTTGTGCACGAAGTCGACGTGGTACGGCCGCCGATGCTCCTGGTCGAAACCCCACCGGATGTTCGCCTGGCGGACCCAGCGGGTGACGGCCTCCAGGTCGTCATCGGTGAAGCCGAAGCGGGCGCGCACCGGCGCGGCCTCGGCGAGGTTGAGCACCTCGCTGGCGGTCACCCTGCTGCCGGCGAGCGCCAGCAGCTGCGCGCCCAGGCCGAGCAGGGGATTGGTCTGGGTCGGCGACCGGTCCGCGAGCCGCACCCTCAACCGGTGGGCGGGATGCGCGCCGTGCACCACGTCGCCGAGCCCGAAGTCCGCGACGATCAGCGGCGCGTAGGTCTCGATGTCCGGACACATCACCAGGATGTCGCGCGGCTCCAGGGTCGGGTCGTCCTGCAGCAGGCCGAGCAGCACCTCGCGCAGCACATCGACCTGCCGGGCCGGGCCGTGGCAGCTGTGTATCTGCACGGAGCGATCATCCGCGGCGAGCTTGCGCCCTTGGGGCCGAACGGCATTGGCGGCGATGTCGGCCTGCAGCCAGCCGAGCAGCGTGCCGGGCCGCGTCCGGCCGGGAAGATACTCGTCGGTTCGCGGGCCCGCGGGGAGGCTCCGCTGGAGCTCCCGAAGGTCCCTCCCGAGCGTCGCCAGCAACGGGTGAAAGACGGCCCGGTGGCCGACGTCCTCGCGGCGGGGGATGGTGCCGTGGGTGCCGGCCAGCGCCTGCCAGAGTTCGTCGCTGGGGTGCGGCAGCCACAGGTGCAGGTCGTGGTGGGTCGCCAGCGCGTCGAGCAGCTGCACGTCGGTGGCGGCCAGCCGGGTGTGCCCGAACAGCGACAGCCGCGCCGGCAGGTCGCTGGGCCCCTCCCGCAGCCGCGCGACCGTCTTGTGCTGGCGGACATGCGGGGGATCGGCGTCGACGCGCTCGACCAGCGCCCGCCACAGTTCCGGCTGCCAGCGCAGGTCGGCGTCGAGGTCGCCCGCGTCGCCGGCCGACCAGTCGCTGAGCAGTTGCGGACGCTGCCGCGCGTAGGAGGCGAACAGGCCCGCCAGCCGGCGCGCGGTCGCATAGCGCCGGGCCCGGCGCAGCTCCGCCTCCTCGCCGGTGTCGAAGTGCCCCAAATGCGTTGCGAGCGTGGCACACCACGGTTCGTCGAGGCTGCAGTCGATGGCCTCCAGCAGCGGCCACGTCATCGCCTCGGGTGACCAGGGATCGTCGTCGAGGGTGCCGGTGATCTCGGCGATCAGCGAGGCCGGGCTGCGGAACGCTACCCCCGCGCACACCCCGTCCCCGGCGCCGGGCCGGCAGCCCAGCGCGTGGGACAGCCGCTGGCTGAGCCAGCGTTCCACGCCGCGCGCCGGGACCAGCACCAGCTCCTCGGCGAACGGGTCGGCCGGCGGGTCCGCCAACAGGGCGCCGAGACCGTCGGCGAGTGAGTCGGTGCGTTCGGCACGGTGGAGATGGAGGGCCATTGCGCTGCCACCATAGAACGCCGCACCGACGGGCGGGATGATTCCGCGCCGACATGCCGTTCGTCGGTGGTGGCAGCATGGGGCAGGAATGGGAGGAAACGGGATGGAAGCTTGGGACGCGATCCGCGCGCGACGCAACGTGCGGCAATACAAGCCGGATCCGGTGCCGGAGGCCGACCTGGACCGCATCGCCGAGGCCGGCTGGCGGGCGCCGTCGGCGAAGAACCGGCAGCCGTGGGACTTCGTGATCGTCACCGATCCGGCCCAGCTGCAGGAGTTGTCCACGGTCTGGCGGGGCGCCGGCCACATCGCCGCGGCCGCCGCCGCGATCGCGATCGTGGTGCCGGTGCCGCCGGACGAGCGCAGGCTGGTCACCGACAACTACGACGTCGGGCAGGCCACGATGGCGATGATGATCGCCGCCACCGACCTGGGCATCGGCACGGGCCACTCGTCGGTGGGGGACCAGGACAAGGCGCGCGCCATCCTTGGTGTGCCCGAGGATCATCAGGTGGCGTTCCTGCTGGGCATCGGCTATCCCGCCGACCGTCCGCTCGCCCCGATCCGCAAGCCGGATAGACGGCCGTTTTCCGAGGTCGTGCACCACGGGCGGTGGTGAGCGCCGTGCATGATCACCGCGGCGACTACGGAATCGACGGCTCGTTCAAGACGATCTCGGCGCGCGGGCAGGCGGTGGGCGTCGTCGCCCAGGCGGTCGGCCTGGCGCTGTGGGCGTGCATCAGCCGGGCGCGCGGCCGGAGGGTGACGGCGGCGTTGGCGGGGGGCGGGGCCGTCGCCCTGCTCTCGGCGCTGGCGTCCTACGTCTATGCGACGCGGTCGGGCAAGTTCGTGGTGTGGGACCGGGTGCTTGACGGGCTGCGGCTGCGCGGCGACGAAACGGTGCTCGACCTCGGGTGCGGACGCGGCGCGGTGTTGCTCGCGGCCGCCAAGCGGCTGCCGCGGGGTCGCGCGACGGGCGTCGACCTCTGGCATGCGGACCAGACCGACAACTCGCAGGAGGCGACGTTGGCCAATGCGGCCCTGGAGGGCGTCGCGGACCGCGTCGAGGTGCGCACCGCCGACATGACGGCCCTGCCGCTGCCCGATGAGAGCGTGGACGTCGTCGTCAGCAACCTGGCCATCCACAACATCCCGAGCCGCGCCGGCCGGCGCCAGGCGCTGGACGAAGCGGTTCGCGTGTTGCGCCCGGGCGGCCGGCTCGCCATCGCCGACCTCTGGGAGACCCGCCAGCATGCCGCCCGGCTGCGCGAGCTGGGGTGGCGAAACGTCAAGCGCCGCAACCTCGGATGGCGGATGTGGTACGGCGGTCCGTGGTTTTCGACGCGCCTGGTCACCGCGACGAAACCGGGGTGACGCGCTCGCCCTGCGACCACCGGTCGGCGGTGCAATGCTGATACGCATGACGAGAAACGAACTCACCGAGCAGATCGTCGTCGCGCGGCTGGCGAAGGGGCTGACCTGGCAGGAGCTGGCCGACGCGATCGACAGGCCGGTGCTGTGGACCACGTCGGCCCTGCTCGGCCAGCACCCGCTACCCGCCGAGCTCGGCAAGGTTCTGGTGGGGATGCTCGGCCTCGACGAGTCGGCGGTGCCGGTGCTGGCGGCGCCGCCGATGCGCGGCGGCCTGCCCACCGCCGTTCCGACCGACCCGACCATCTACCGCTTCTACGAGGCGCTGCAGGTGTACGGCGGCGCCATCAAGGAAGTGATTCACGAGCAGTTCGGCGACGGCATCATGAGCGCGATCAACTTCAGCGTCGACCTGCAGAAGAAGCCGCACCCGTCGGGCGACCGGGTGGTGGTGACGTTCGACGGGAAGTTCCTGCCCTACCAATGGGTCTCGGCGGAAGGGTGACCACCCCGGAAAGGTGAAGTGACGGCGCCCGGCATCCGTGCCACACTGGCCCCGAGGAGGCGAGCAACGCGGTGGCCAGGTGTTTTCCCGGCCACCGCGTTCGTGCTGTCAGAGCCCGAACTCGGCCTCGAGCCCGTCGATTCCGGCGCGGATGGCCTTCAGCGCGTCGGCCCGGGCGCGCAGCTTGGTGGCGGCGTGGGCGTGCTGGTGCAGGCCGGCGAATTCGCGCGCGGCCTCTTCGGCGCGGTTGACCACCATCTCGGGCAACACGATCTCGTCGACAAAGCCGGCGGCCAGCGCGGTTTCACCGAAGAACGTCTTGGCCAGCCCGACGGCCTGCTGGTAGGCCGACTGCGTCAGGCGCAGCTTCATGATCTCCAGGGCCGCGTAGGGGATGACCATGCCGATCGCCACCTCGTTGGCCTGAATGTTGTAGGCGTGGGCGGCCACCCGGTGGTCGCCGGACGACAACAGGAACGCGCCCATCGCGATGGCGTGGCCGGTGCAGGCCATCACCACGGGTTTGGGATAGGACAACAGCCGATACGCCAGCTCGAAGCCGCCGCGGAGCATGTCGATCGCCGGCTGCACCTCGCCGGAGGTCAGGATCTTCAGGTCGAACCCGCCGCTGAACACCCGCTCGTTGCCGGTGATCACCAGCGCC
Source organism: Mycobacterium interjectum (assembly GCA_002102225.1). Classification (GTDB taxonomy): domain Bacteria; phylum Actinomycetota; class Actinomycetes; order Mycobacteriales; family Mycobacteriaceae; genus Mycobacterium; species Mycobacterium interjectum_B. The sequence continues at coordinate 170,186 of LQPB01000090.1, read as the reverse complement.
CCGGCGTTGTCGCTGTCGGCGCGGTCGATCGCCTCGCCCAGGGCCTGCTGCATCGTCGGGCCCAGCGCGTTGACCTTGCCGTCGTCCATCCGGATGACCGCGATGGAGTCCTTCCGGCTGTACTGCACCGGACCGCTCATGGGTTGCTCCTTAGTCTGGGTCAGACGTGTTGGCTGCGGTGTTTGGCCAGATCGGATTCCGCGTTGCCCCAGCGCAGGCTGACATCGGTGGGCTGGTCGAGCAGCCGGGTGCGCCAGCGCTCCTGGGTCTCCTGCACCGCGCCATTGATGCGTTCGATCTCGCTGCGGAACACGTCGGGACGCGTTTCCTTGCTCGCGTAGTGGAAGTAGGTCAGCAGCCCGCGCAGCAGCTCCAGCTTCTGCTTTTCCCGCTTCGCCAGGTCGTGGGTGGTCATCAACTCGATGCGCTGAACCGGTGGCAGCGCGTCCCAGTCCAGGACCACGCTGGTCTGCAGCATGGGCCGCTCGGCCGCCCAGAACCGCCAGCCGCGCGGCTTGTCGGGGCGGTCGTAATAGATCACCGAGCCGGCGAAGCGCGATTCGATGCCCGTTCCGATCTCGGCGCGGTCGAGCGCCGAATCCCACACCATGCGCCATTCCTGGCCGGGCGCGAGGACCGGCAACTCGCGGGGCAGCTGCAGCTCGACGACGTCGGCGTAGCCGTCGGCGGCGTTTTCGTATTCGGCCACGGTCAGTGGGCTCGGAAAGGCGAACCGGATGTCATACGCGGCCGTCTGACCGAAATTGCGGACCACGAGTTCGATCACGTGCCAGTCGGCGGGATGGGGTTCCATGAACATCGCGACCTGGGGCCGCGTCCGCTCCGCGGCCAACCGGCGGTTGAGTTTGAGCTGCCGGCTTATCAAGACCAACGCAACGACACCGAGCACAATCGCCGCCCATGCCGCCCCCGCCAACCAGGTGCCGGACCCCACCTGGGTGACCCCCTGCCAGGCGCTCTGGATCCACCCCATTCGACCCACCCTTTCTTTCGCTGGACCGATAGTAAAGGCGTCCGGGGGGCATTGCCGATCCGGGAACTATCGGGCGCAGCACGCCCGAATGGCTCGCTCAGCCGCCCATCAACATTCGCCATTGGTCGAGATTGGCCGCGCGGTACACGTAGTTCGAGCGCTTGACCTCCGACAACGACGCGCTGGGCTCGGCCGAATACCAATGCCCGGGAAACACCGTCGGGTCACCCGGAAGGGTGGCGAGCCGCTGCAGGCTGCGATACATCTCGTCGGAGTCGCCGCCGGGAAAGTCGGTGCGTCCGCAGCCCTCCAGAAACAGCGTGTCGCCGGCGACCAGGCGGTCGCCGAGCAGGAAGCACTGGCTGCCGGGCGTGTGGCCCGGGGTGTGCAGCAGCTCGATCTCGATGTCGCCGACGCTGACCTTGTCGTGGCCCTCGTGGGCGGTGAGGTCACCGAGGCCGATCCCGGTGACCCGCGAAACCCAAAGGGCCTCATGCGTGTTCACATGCACGGGCACGGGCGCCCGCTCCAGCAGCTCGGCCAGGCCCTTCAGCTGGAAGCCCATCATCGAACCGCCCACGTGGTCGGGGTGGTGATGGGTCACCAGCACCCCGGACAGGTGCATGCCGTCGGCCTCCAGCGCGTCGAGCAGATCGCCGGCGGCGTAGGCCGGGTCGACCACCAAGCAGTCCCCGGTCTGCCGGTCCCCGATCAGGTAGGCAAAGTTGCGCATCTGCGTCGCGACCATGTCGCCCGCGGCGAAATCGCGACCCGAAAGCAGTTGACGGAAGTACAGCCGGTCCTCTGACACCCGACCAGACTAGGGCTTGCCGGAGGCTCGCCGCTGGGGGCTGCCCGTCGAGGACGCTTTGCCGGCACACGCTCGTCGCGCAGCGGTTGGGCCCCTGCGTAATGGGTATTGTTGGCGCATGAAGAAGAGGGTCGAGATCGAAATCGACGACGATCTGGTCCAAGAGGCGATTCGTCGGTTCCATCTGGCTGACACGCGCGAGGCCGTCCATCTCGCGTTGCGGACGTTGCTCGGCGAGTCGGACGCGGGCGATGAGCAGGACGAGTACGACCAGTTCAGCGATCTCAGCGCGTGGCAACTGCGCCGCGACGGAAACTAGTCGGAGGAGCCGCCCCGCGCCAATCCGTTGGTTTGGTGACGTTGCGCGCCAGGCTGTAACCTCTTTTAGGCCCGCGACACGACTGTCGCTTGGGTGAACGGCCCCCTTAGCTCAGTCGGTAGAGCGTTTCCATGGTAAGGAAAAGGTCAACGGTTCGATTCCGTTAGGGGGCTCGGCGGGACGCCGAGCTGGCAGGCGGCGGAACACCCTCAACGGGGTGGCCCAGAGGCGATGTAGCTCAGTCGGTTAGAGCGAACGACTCATAATCGTTAGGTCGCCGGTTCGAGTCCGGCCATCGCTACAACAGAACAATGTGACTTTCCTAGAGAGCAGAGAGAACGGACATGGCTTCCAGTACCGACGTGCGGCCGAAGATCACCTTGGCGTGTGAGGTGTGCAAACACCGGAACTACATCACCAAGAAGAACCGCCGCAACGATCCCGACCGGTTGGAGCTGAAGAAGTTCTGCCCGAACTGCGGCAAGCACCAGGCGCATCGCGAGACACGCTAGGCGCCGTCCGTCAGCGTCGATTGAGAGTGACTAGGTAGGTTCTACAGCCGTGTCGTTGAGCGCGAATATCGTCGGGATGCACTACCGCTATCCCGATCATTACGAGGTGGAGCGGGAGAAGATCCGCGAATACGCGGTCGCGGTGCAACACGACGACACCTGGTTTTTCGAGGAGGACGCCGCGGCCGAGCTGGGCTACAAAGGCCTGCCGGCCCCGCTGACGTTCATCTGCGTGTTCGGCTACCAGGCCCAGTCGGCGTTCTTCAAGAACGCCAACATCGCCGTGGACGACGCGAAGATCGTCCAGGTCGACCAGGTGCTGAAGTTCGCGAAGCCGATCGTCGCCGGCGACAAGCTCTACTGCGACGTCTGGGTGGACTCGGTGCGCGAGTCGCACGGCACCCAGATCATCGTGACGAAGAACATCATCACCGACGAGGCCGGTGACGTGGTGCAGGAGACCTACACGACCCTGGCGGGCCGTGCCGGTGAGGATGGCGGAAAGGGATTTTCAGATGCCACTGCGTGAGTTCAGTTCGGTCAAGGTGGGAGACCGGCTGCCGGAGAAGGTCTACCCGCTGACCCGGCAGGATCTGGTGAACTACGCGGGCGTCTCCGGCGACTTGAACCCGATCCACTGGGACGATGAGATCGCCAAGATCGTCGGGCTGGACACCGCGATCGCCCACGGCATGCTGACCATGGGGCTGGGTGGCGGCTACGTCACCTCGTGGGTCGGCGACCCAGGCGCGGTGACCGAGTACAACGTGCGTTTCACCGCCGTGGTGCCGGTGCCCAACGACGGCAAGGGCGCGGAGCTGGTGTTCAGCGGCCGGGTGAAGTCGGTCGACCCGGAGAGTAAATCGGTGACGATCGCCCTCACGGCGACCACCGGCGGCAAGAAGATCTTCGGTCGGGCCATCGCCTCGGCCAAGCTGGCGTAGCTGATGGCGCTCAAAACCGATGTCCGCGGGATGAGCTGGAAGTACCCCGACTACTTCGAGGTTGGCCGCGAGCAAGTTCGCGCATTTGCGCGGGCGATCAAGTGCGACGATCCGGCCTGCTTCGACGAGGTGGCTGCCGCCGAATTGGGCTACGACAGCCTCATCGCGCCGCTGACTTTCGTGTCGATCTTCGCGAAGATCATCCAGGACGATTTCTTCCGAAATGTCGACGTGGGCATGGAAACCATGCAGATCGTCCAGGTCGACCAGCAGTTTCGGTACATCAAACCGGTGCTGGTCGGCGACAAGCTCTTCGGCCGTATGGACATCGAATCCGTGAACGAGCGTTTTGGCGCCGACATCGTCGTCACCAAGAACACCTGCACCAACGAGCGTGGCGAGGTCTTGTTGGAGGCCTACACCACCCTGATGGGCCACGAGGGTGACGACTCCATCCAGCTCAGATGGGACAAAGAAACCGGACAGGTTGTCAGAACCGCGTAATTAGTATCTGGCTCCCGCACCGATGTACACTCGGACCTCGGGGTTTTCCCAGCATCAGCGCGCTTTCCGGGATTCGAGCATTCGGGGAGCGCGCGTGTCATGTAAGCCCCGGCAGGTAAGCGCAGGTTGGCCTGCCAACCGCGAAGGGGCGTAGCTCAACTGGCAGAGCAGCGGTCTCCAAAACCGCAGGTTGCAGGTTCAAGTCCTGTCGCCCCTGCTGACGGCCGTCCGACGACGATGCAGGCCGGAACGGCCTGAGGAGGAGTCGGACACGACCGCGAGGCCGTGCCATGGTGGACACTGGAAGAAGGTGCCCATCACGTGGTACGGGCCGCGGGATATAGCAAACAAAGGAGCATGCGGTGAGCGACGAGGGCGACGCTGCCAACGACGCCGCACGCGACGGCGGCGACACCGAGGAGAGCCGCGACAGCGGCGGTCGGACGGCCCTGGTGACCAAGGCGGCGCGGCCGCAACGGCCGACCGGCAAGCGGTCGCGGCAGCGCGTGGCCGATGCCGACGACGTCGACGTGTCGACGGACGAGGTCGAGGACTCCCAGGAGGGCAAGGCCAAGAAGGCGAAGGCCAAGAAGGCGAAGGCCTCCAAGAAGCCGCGGAAGCCCGGCGACCGTTCGGCCAATCCGTTCGTGTTCGTCTACAACTACCTCAAGCAGGTCGTTGCGGAGATGCGGAAGGTGATCTGGCCGAACCGCAAGCAAATGCTCACCTACACCTCGGTGGTGTTGGCGTTTCTCGCCTTCATGGTGGCGCTGGTCGGCCTGGCGGACTTCGGCCTGGCCAAGCTCGTGCTGCTGGTGTTCGGCTGAGCCCTGAGATTGACAGAGAGGACTGAAAACCGTGACTACCTTCGACGGTGACACGTCTGCGGGTGACGCGGTCGACGTGCAGGTCGCCGAGACCCCAGAGGCCCCAGAGAACACTGAGGCCACTGACGCGACCGAAGCCACTGAAGCCTCCGCCGAGACCCCAGAGGCCAGCGAGACCACGGAGCAGGCGGAAGCGGCCGAGCCGGCCGAGCCGGCCGAGCCGGCCGAGGAGGTCGACCCCGCCGCCGCGCTCAAGGCGGAGCTGCGCAGCAAGCCGGGGGACTGGTACGTCATCCACTCGTACGCCGGATACGAGAACAAGGTGAAAGCCAACCTGGAAACGCGCGTGCAGAACCTGGACGTCGGCGACTACATCTTCCAGGTCGAGGTGCCCACCGAAGAGGTCACCGAGATCAAGAACGGCCAGCGCAAGCAGGTCAACCGCAAGGTGCTGCCCGGCTACATCCTGGTGCGCATGGACCTGACCGACGACTCGTGGGCCGCGGTGCGCAACACCCCGGGAGTGACCGGGTTCGTCGGCGCGACCTCGCGCCCCTCGGCCCTGGCGCTCGACGACGTGGTGAAGTTCCTGCTGCCGCGGGGGGCGGCGAAGAAGGCCGCCAAGGGCGCGGCCAGCACCGCTGCCGTCGCCGAGGCGGGCGGCCTGGAACGTCCGGTCGTCGAGGTCGACTACGAGGTCGGCGAATCGGTCACCGTCATGGACGGGCCGTTCGCGACGCTGCCGGCCACCATCAACGAGGTCAACGCCGAACAGCAGAAGCTCAAGGTGCTGGTGTCGATCTTCGGCCGCGAAACGCCCGTCGAACTGACGTTTAGCCAAGTCTCCAAGATTTAGCAAGGAAGGAACCGCAACATCTCATGGCCCCGAAGAAGAAAGTCGTTGGGCTGATCAAGCTCCAGATCCAGGCCGGGCAGGCCAACCCCGCGCCGCCGGTCGGGCCTGCGCTCGGCCAGCACGGCGTCAACATCATGGAGTTCTGCAAGGCGTACAACGCCGCCACGGAGAACCAGCGTGGCAACGTCATCCCGGTGGAGATCACGGTCTACGAGGACCGCAGCTTCACCTTCGCGCTCAAGACGCCGCCCGCCGCCAAGCTGCTGCTCAAGGCTGCCGGCGTCGGCAAGGGCTCCGCGGAGCCGCACAAGACCAAGGTCGCCAAGGTCAGCTGGGATCAGGTCAAGGAGATCGCCGAGACCAAGAAGGCCGACCTCAACGCCAACGACATCGACGCCGCCGCCAAGATCATCGCCGGTACCGCCCGGTCGATGGGCATCACCGTCGAGTAGCAAGTCACGCCGTGGGAGGGCCAGCTTCGGCCCGCTAACCACGACCCAACATCAGATTGGATGCATCAATGAGCAAGAACAGCAAGGTATACCGCGCCGCCGCCGAGAAGGTGGACCGCAGCAACCTGTACACCCCGTTGCAGGCGGCCAAGCTCGCCAAGGAGACGTCGTCGTCCAAGCAGGACGCGACCGTCGAGGTGGCGATCCGGCTCGGGGTCGACCCGCGCAAGGCCGATCAGATGGTCCGCGGCACGGTCAACCTGCCGCACGGCACCGGTAAGACGGCCCGGGTCGCGGTGTTCGCCGTGGGCGACAAGGCCGAGCAGGCGCAGGCCGCCGGCGCCGACATCGTCGGCAGCGACGACCTGATCGAGAAGATCCAGGGCGGGTTCCTGGACTTCGACGCGGCGATCGCCACCCCCGACCAGATGGCCAAGGTCGGTCGCATCGCCCGCATCCTGGGCCCGCGCGGCCTGATGCCGAACCCCAAGACCGGCACCGTCACCCCCGACGTCGCCAAGGCCGTGTCCGACATCAAGGGCGGCAAGATCAACTTCCGCGTGGACAAGCAGGCCAACCTGCACTTCGTCATCGGCAAGGCGTCGTTCGACGAGAAGAGCCTGGCGGAGAACTACGGCGCCGCGATCGACGAGGTGCTGCGGCTCAAGCCGTCGTCGTCGAAGGGCCGCTACCTGAAGAAGATCACCGTGTCGACCACCACCGGCCCCGGCATTCCGGTGGACCCGGCCGTCACCCGCAATTTCGCCGAGGCCTGAGCTTCGAACGTCGAACGTCGACTTATGGTGCGATCTCGCGAGTAATCGCCGCAACAAGTCGACGCTCGGCCGTTGCGTCACCCACCGCATTCGGCGATGCGGCGCCGCAAGAAGTCGCGGCCCGGCTCGGAGCCGTTGGACTCCAACGCCATTCGGTACCACCGCGCGGCCTCCGCGTACCGCCCGGCGCGCCGGAGCAGATCGGCGCGCGCCGTCGCGAACAGGTTGGACCGGCCCAGCCGGGGATCGTGCGCGATCGTGTCCAGGGCGGCCAGACCGGCGTCGGGCCCGTCGCGGAAACCGACCGCAAGCGCGCGGTTGGCGCGCACCACCGGCGAGTCCGTGATCTGCAGCAGCCGGTCGTAGGCCGCGCAGATGGTGACCCAGTCCGTCTGCTCCCAGGACTGCGCGGTCGCGTGCAGTGCGGCGATCACCGCCTGCGGCAGGTAAGGGCCCGTCGATCCCTGGGCCTGCCGCAGTCGGTCCAGCCCGCGGGCAATGCGGCCGCGGTCCCACCGTCGCCGGTCCTGCTCGTCGAGGGGCACCAGCGCCCCGGCGGCGTCGACCCGGGTCGCCCGTCGCGAATCGTGCAGCAGCACCAGGGCGGCCAACGCGTGCGCCTCCCGCTCCTGCGGCATCAGCGCGCACAACTCCCCGGCCAACCGGACCCCCTCGTCGCACAGTTCGTCCCGAATCGCCGACGGGCCGGCCGTCGACCAATACCCCTCGGTGAACACCGAGTAGATGCAACCGAGCACGTGCGGGGTGCGCTCGGGGAGCAGCTCCGCGGGCGGCACCCGCAGCGGGATGTTCGCGTGCCGAACCTTGTTCTTGGCGCGCGTGATTCGCTGACCGATGGCCGCCTCGCTCTGCAGCAGCGCGCGGGCGATCTCGCCGACGGTCAGCCCCGACACCAACCGCAGCGTGAGCGCCAGTTGCGACTGCCGGTCCAGCGCCGGGTGCGCACAGGTGAACATCATCCGCAGCTCGTCGTCGCGAACCGGATGCGGGTCGGTGCCGTCGGTGCGCGCCAGAATGTCGTCCATCACCGCCGCCAATTCCTTCCCGGGACGCACCGATTCGCGGCGCAGCCGGTCGCGGGCGCGGTTGCGCGCCACGCTCACCAGCCAGCCGCCGGGGCTGTCCGGCACGCCGTCGCGCGGCCAGGCGCGCAGCGCCTCGGCGCAGGCTTCCTGGACGGCGTCCTCCGCGATCGTGAGGTCGCCCGACCACCGCGCGAGCGCGGCGACGGCGGGTCCCCATTCGCGACGGAAGACGCCGTCCAGGTTGGTCATTCGCGCATTTAGTGCCCGGACACCCCGGCCAGTTGTCGCACCTGCACCGTCGAGGCGGGGATCATCGACGCGATCTTGACGGCCTCGTCGCGGTCGGCGGCGCTGAGCAGGTAGATCCCCGTGGCAATTTCGGCGCCCTCGACATAGGGCCCGTCGGTGATGAGAACCTCGCCGTTGCGCACCCGCACCGTCGTCGCCGTGGACTTGTCGTGCAACGCCGCACCGCCGATGATGTGGTCACCCGCGGCTGCGTGGAGATCGGCGTGCTTCGCCGCCACTGCCTCCCACTCCGGTGTGCCGGGCGTGTGTGCGGACTGCGCCGGTTCCAGCAGCAGCGCGAGCCAGTCGTTACCGGTGAGCTCGCGGGACAGCTCGATCGAGTGGACGGCGGGCCACACTTCCACGGCCCCGAACGCGGCGAGCGGGACATCGCGGGCCAGTGCCAGCGCCTCATCGAGGTTTTCCGCTTCGAACACGTAGTAGCCGCACGCCACCTCGGCGGATTCGGCGAAGGGCCCGTCGGTGACCATCGGCGCGTCCGGGCCGCCGGTGATGACCACCGCGGCGGCGGCAGGAGCCAGCGCATCTCCGGATTTGATCGCGGAGCCGGCCTTGGCGTGGAAGCTCTCCCATGCCGCCATCGCGGCGGCGGCATCGTCGGGTGTGCGGTCTTGCTCTTGGCTGATCAACAGCGCGAAGTAATGCATGTTCGTCACCTCCGGTTGTGAGCGAAACCCTGCGTTCCACTCTCTACCTACTCGACGAACGGCGCAGCCCCGATCCGACAGTTAGGCGGCGCCGGGCTTGAGGTAGGTCACCAGGCTGCAGTCGAGCATCTCGTCGGTGAAGTAGTGCTCGCAGCCCCGCAGGTATTTCATGTACCGCTCGTAGACCTCTTCGGAGGTGACCTCGATGGCCTTCTCCTTGTTGGACTGCAGGTTGTCGCCCCAGATGTGCAGCGTCTTGATGTAGTGCGGCCGGAGCGAAAGCGGTTCGGGCACTACAAAACCCGCCTTCTCGCCGTGTTCGATCATCATCTCGGTGGACGGCAGGCGACCACCGGGGAAGATTTCGGTGATGATGAACTTGATGAAGCGGACCGTCTCGAAGGTCAGTTTCTTGCCGCGGGCGGCCATGTTGTAGGGGTGGTAGCTGACGCTGCTCTGAATGGTCATCCGGCCGTCGTCGGGCATGATGTCGAAACACCGCTTGAAGAAGTCGTCGTAGTTCTCGTGCCCGAAGTGCTCGAACGCCTCGATCGACACGATCCGGTCGACGGGCTCGTTGAAATCCTCCCAGCCCTGCAGGCGCACCTCGCGGGAGCGGTTGGTGGCGAGCTCGCCGAGCACCTGCTCGCAGCGGGCGTACTGGTTCTTGGACAGGGTCAGCCCGATGACGTTGACGTCGTAGCGCTCGACGGCGCGCTTCATGGTGGAGCCCCAGCCGCAGCCGATGTCCAGCAGCGTCATGCCGGGCTTGAGGTCCAGTTTGTCGAGGTTCAGGTCGACCTTGGCGATCTGGGCTTCCTCGAGCGTGATGTCCGGCGGCTCGAAGTAGGCGCAGCTGTAGATCCGAGTCGGGTCCTGGAACAGGGCGAAGAAGTCGTCCGAGACGTCGTAGTGGGCCTGGATGTCTTCGGAGCGGGTCCGCGTCTTGGTCGGGCCGGTCGGTTGCTCAGCCATTCTCGCCTTGTTCTCCTGAAAAGTTCACCGCCGGCAACGCAGGTATGCGCAGTGGCGTCATCTGACGCGCAACGATACCGAAGGTCATTTCTCCAGCGTGAACTGGTTGCAGTCGACGTAACCCGTGCGGAACACCTTGGCGCACCCGGTCAGGTACCTCATGTACATGTCGTAGATCTCTTCGGACTGGATGGAGATGGCCTGGTCCCTGCGCGCCTCGAGGGCCTCGACCCAGAAGTCAAGGGTCTTGGCAAAGTCCTGTTGCAACGACTGGCGGCGGGTCACCGTGAAACCGACCTTCGCGGACTGCTCCTCCACGGTCTCGATCGTCGGCAGCCGGCCGCCGGGGAAGATGTCGGTGACGATGAACCTCATGAATTTCGCCAGCTCCATCGTCATGGGGAGGCCGCGCTCCAGCACCTGGCTGACGTGCAGCCCAGTGATCGAGTGCAGCATCATGACGCCGTCGTCGGGCAGGGCGTTGTAGGTGAATTTGAAGAAATCGTCGTAGCGGTGAAAACCGAAGTGCTCCAACGCCTCGATGACGATGATGCGGTCCACCTGCTCGTCGAACTCGGCCCAGTCGCGCAGCAGCACCCGTCGCGAGCGGTCGCTGTCGATCCCGTCAAGCACCTGCTGGCAGTAGGCGTGCTGATTCTTCGACAGGGTCAGCCCCACGACATTCACGTCGTAGCGCTCGACGGCGCGTTTCATCATCGAGCCCCACCCGCACCCCACGTCGAGCAGGGTCATCCCTGGCCGCAGCCCCAGCTTGTCCAGCGACAGGTCGAGCTTGGCGAGCTGCGCCTCGTGCAACGTCATGCCCTCGTGCGGGAAGTACGCGCAGCTGTAGGTGCGGGTCGGGTCCACGAACAGCGCGAAGAATTCGTTCGATAGGTCGTAGTGCGCCTGGACATTGTCGAGGTTGGACCGCTTGAGCGTCGCCCCGACTCGATTCTCGAGCATCATGTCCTCCCGCCGGAACGGCACCTTGGCTCGATGCCGTTGCCCGGCACCCTACACGGCGCCCGCACCATCCCCCGTGTTTGAAGTCGCGCGCCCCGGGGTTTCTCGATCGGTTCCCTATCCCAGTGTGACGCGCACCACAGCTATTTTTCCAGGGTGAACTGATTGACGTCGATATAGCCGGTCCGGAAGGCGTTCGCGCAGCCGGTCAGGTACTTCATGTACCGCTCGTAGACCTCGTCGGATTGGATCGCGATGGCCTCGTCCCGGTGCGCCTGCAGGGCCTCCGCCCACAGGTCAAGGGTCCGGGCGTAGTGCGGCTGCAGTGACTGCCGGCGGGTCAGCGTGAATCCCGCGTTCGCCGAACGTTCCTGCACCATCTCGATGGACGGCAACCGGCCGCCCGGGAAGATCTCGGTGACGATGAACTTGATGAAGCGCGCCATCTCGAACGTCAGCGGGATGCCCCGCTCGATGCACTGCGGTCCCGTCAGCCCGGTGATCGTGTGCAGCAGCATCACGCCGTCAGCGGGCAGGATTCGGTGGGCCAGCGCGAAGAAGTCGTCATAGCGATCGTGGCCGAAGTGCTCGAATGCGCCGATCGAGACGATGCGGTCGACGGGCTCGTCGAACTCTTCCCAGCCGGCCAGCAGCACCCGCTTGCTGCGCGGGCTTTCCATCTCGTCGAACGACTTCTGCACGTGGGCGGCCTGGTTCTTCGACAGCGTCAGGCCGACGACGTTGACGTCGTACTTTTCAACCGCCCGCCGCATGGTGGCACCCCAGCCGCAGCCGACGTCGAGCAACGTCATGCCGGCCCGCAAGCCCAACTTGCCCAGCGCCAGGTCGATCTTGGCGAGCTGCGCCTCTTCCAGCGTCATGTCGTCGCGCTCGAAGTAGGCGCAGCTGTAGGTCTGCGTGGGGTCCAGGAACAACCGGAAGAAGTCGTCGGACAGGTCGTAGTGCGCTTGCACGTCGTCGAAGTGCGGCGTCAGGTCCTTGGCCATGGATCACCTCACTTTGTGAGGGTGTACTGGGCGACGTTGGAGATGCCCTTCCGGAAGAGGTTCGCGCAGCCGGTCAGGTAGCGCATGTAGCGGTCGTAGACCTCTTCGGATTGGATGGCGATGGCGCGGTCGCGATTGGCCTGCAGGTTGGCCGCCCACATGTCCAGAGTGCGGACGTAATGCTGCTGCAGGTATTGGACCTTCTCGAGCGAGAACCCGGCCGCCTTCGAATTGTCGACGATATCGGCTTCGCCGCACATCGAGCCGCCGGGGAAGATTTCCGTTCCGAGAAAGCGAAAGAACCGCAGATCACTCATGGTCACCGTGATGCCGTGGTCCCGCCAGTACGTCTGCGGATAGGTGAATATGCTGTGCAAGAGCATCCGGCCGTCGGCGGGCAGTACGTCGTAGGCGCGTTCGAAGAAGAGGGGCCAGCGCTCCTTTTTGAAGGCGTCGAACGCCTCGAAGGTGACGATGCGATCCACCTTCTCGTCGAATTCTTCCCAGCCCTGCAGCCGAGCCTCGGCCTGCCGAGTGGTCGGGATCGCGGCAAGCCTGGCCTTGCTGCGCTCATAGTGGTTGCGGCTCAGGGTGATTCCGATGACGTTGACGTCGTACTTCTCGACGGCGCGCACCAGCGCCCCGCCCCATCCGCAGCCGACGTCGAGCACCGTCATCCCCGGTTCGAGGTTCAGCTTGTCCAGCGCCAGATCCACCTTGGCGAGTTGTGCCTCTTCCAACGTCATGTCGTCGCGCTCGAAGTAGGCGCACGTGTAGACCATGTTGGGGTCCAGGAACAAGCCGAAGAAGTCGTCGGAGATGTCGTATGTCGACTGCGACTCTTCGTAATACGGTTTCAGTTCCGCCATTGTTCGAGATCCTCCCAACGCCAACCGTACAACGCAGCAATAGTGTCCGTGAAATTCACTGGGCAGTGCCGAAAGCCGTCCGACCCAGGCCTCAGCCGGCCTCGGCGAAGTTGCTCGTGAGCACGCTGATCAACCGATCCCATAGTTGCTGAGGTAGGTCGTGGCCCATGCCGTCGAATAAGAATAGTCGAGCGCCGTCGATGGCGCGTGCGACCGCGCGTCCGCCCGATGGACGCATCAGTTTGTCGGCCCGGCCGTGCAGCACCACGGTCGGCGCGGCCGTCCGCCGGTTGTAGCCGAGCAGGCTGCCGCTGGCCATGATCGCGCTGAAGTGCCGCGCGACACCCCAGGGATAGTAGCTGCGTTCGTAACCCTCGATCGCCTCGGCCCGCACCTGTTCCTCCGGCGCCTGGTAGCGCGGGCTGCCGGTGATCCTGGTGACGCGCACGACGTTGTCGACGATCGCGTCGCGGGGAGAACCGGGCGGCGGGCCTTTGAGGACCGCCAGCAGGGCGCGCGGGGCCGGGGGCGGTAGGAACGGGCGATTGTTGCTGGAGAAGATGACCGCCAGGCTCTTGGTCCGCTCGGCGAATCGGGCCGCGAAGACCTGCGCGATCATGCCGCCCATCGATGCCCCGACGATGTGGGCGCGCTCGATGCCCAGCTGATCCAGCACGGCCGCGGCGTCGTCGGCCAGGTCCTCCAGCGCGTAGGCCGCCTCGCTGCGCAGCCCGAACCAGAACCGCAGCAGCCGCGGGATCAGGGGTTGGCCGGCGCCGGTCCTCGGCGTCTTGCTGGACAGGCCGACGTCGCGATTGTCGTAGCGGATGACGCGCAAACCCTCGGCGACGAGCTTCTCGCAGAACGCCGTCCGCCACAGCAGCAGCTGGGCGCCGAGCCCCATGATCAGCAGGACGGGCGGATTGTCCATGTCGCCCATGTCCTCGTAATACAGCTTCAGGTCGCCCGAAGTGGCTCTCGAGTTGGCAAAGCCGGTGCGGATTTCCATCGGGTCGCCCCTAGACCTCCACGTCGCTTTGATGTTCGCGGCTGACCTCCACCATGAAGTTGGCGAAGTATCCCGTCAGCTGCGGGTCGGACATCATCTGCCACTTCGGCGCCAGCAGCTTCATGTACCGCTCGACGTAGAGGAACTGCTTGCCGATCAGCACCAGCTCGCGGGGCAGCTTGACGTCGTAGGCGTCGGCGAGCGCCGACAGCTGGCGCCCGATGTCCGCGTAGGACATGTCGCCGAGGGTCTGCATGGTCAGCGGGGTGGCGAACTTTTCCAGGTCCTTGGCGGCCTGCGCCTCGGGCTTCATGGTGCCGACGGCGCCCATCAGCACCACGATCTTGCCGGCCGAGGCGTGGTCCTTCTTGACCAGCAGCGCGTACACCAGCTCGCGCAGCAGCCAGCGGGTGCGCGGGTCGATGCGGCCCATGATGCCGAAGTCGAAGAACACGATGCGGCCCTGGTCGTCGACGTACAGGTTGCCGGCGTGCAGGTCGCCGTGGAAAAGGCCGTGCCGCAGGCCGCCCTCGAAAAGCGAGAACAGCAGCGCCTTGACCAGCTCGGTGCCGTCGAAGCCGGCCTGGCGAATGGCCTTGACGTCGTCGATGCGGATGCCGTGCACCCGCTCCATGGTCAGCACCCGCTCGGAGGTGAAGTCCCAGTGCACCTGCGGCACCCGGATGTTCTTGCCCAGCGGGGACGCGTGCAGGTGCGAGACCCACGCGTCCATCGACTGCGCCTCGAGGCGGAAGTCCAGCTCCTCGGCCAGGTTGTCGGAGAAGTCGGCGACCACGTCCTGCGCGGACAGGCGGCGGCCCAGCTTGGCCAGCTCGACGGCCTGGGCGAACCGCTTGAGGATCTGCAGGTCGGCGGCGACCCGGCGCCGGATGCCCGGACGCTGGATCTTGACGACGACCTCCTCGCCGGTGTGCAGGGTCGCGTAGTGCACCTGCGCGATGGACGCCGACGCGAACGGCGTGTCGTCAAACTCGGCGAACAGGTCGGCGGGGTCGCCGCCGAGGTCCTCGACGAGCAGCTTGTGCACCTCTTTGGGGTCGGCGGGCGGCACCCGGTCGAGCAGCCCGCGGAATTCGCGGGACAGCGATTCACCGAACGCGCCGGGACTGGACGCGATGATCTGCCCGAACTTGACGTAGGTGGGCCCCAGGTCGGCGAACGTGTTGGGGAGCTCCTTGATCGCCTTCTGCTGCCACGGCCCCCTGCCGGGCAGCTTGCTGATGATGCGGGCGGCGGCGCGGGTGACCTGCCAACCGGTGGCTGCTACCCGGGCCGCTTCGACCGGCAGCGGCACCCGGTCGAGCTTGGCCACCTCGCGGTGTTTGGTAGTAGTCATTCCAGCAGTCTGCCAAATCGGGGCTGTCAAGTCCCAATTGCAGTGAGCGCGCTCACCGGGTCCCGGCGAGCGCGAAGTGCTCGGTGAGGGTCTCGACGATCGGCCGCCAGACCGGTTCCGGAAGATCGTGTCCCATCCCGTCGACCACGACGAATCGCGCGCCGGGGATGGCGGCGGCGACGGCGCGCCCGTTGCGCGGGCGGACCATCGGGTCGGCCGAACCGTGTAGCACCACGGTCGGGGCGGTGATCGCCTTGGCGTACCCGAGCAGGCTGCCGGTGCCCAGCACCGCGTCGAACTGGCGCAGCATGCCCGGCGGGTAGCTGCACCGGTCCGCCAGCCGGCGCACCCGCGCGCGCAGCTCGTCGTCGGGCGGCAGGAAGTTCGGGCCGTTGAACACCGCGACGTTGCGCACCTCGAAGGCCAGTTTCTCCTCGGCGGAGGCGTCGGAGGCCGGCGGGTCGAACGCCAGCCTGATGACCCGCCAGGCCGGCAGCGCGGAGAACGGCTTGCCGGTGGTCGACATGATCACGCCCAGCGACGCCACCCGGTGCGGCGCGGTGGCGGCCAGGATCTGCGCGATCATGCCGCCCAGCGACGCACCCACCACGTGGGCCCGGTCGATGCCCAGCTGGTCCAGCAGCGCCACCACGTCCTCGGTCATGTCGACCAGGGTGTAGGGCACCCTGCTGGGCCTGCCCAGCAGATAGCGCCCGACCCGCCGATACACCGAGCCCCGGGCCCGCAGCCCGTGCAGCTTGGCCGACAGCCCGGTGTCGCGGTGGTCGAAGCGGATGACGCGGAACCCGGCGTCGACGAGGCGCGCGCAGAACCCGTCGGGCCACATGGGCAGCTGGGCGCCCAGGCCCATGATGAGCAGCGCGGGCGGCGCGGCCGGGTCGCCGAGGTCCTCGTAGTAGAGCTCGACGGGGCCGTGCGGGGTCTCGCGGCGCGCGATCCCGCTGCGCAGCTGCGCTATTTCTGCCAGGGCTGGACCCATCCTTCGATCTGCCAGTTCTCCAGGCCGGCGATCAACTCGTACATGGTGGCGCCGTCGATGGTTTCCCGGACGATGTCGGCGTGCCCGGCGTGGCGGGCCAGCTCGTTGATGACGTGCAGGATGACCCAGCGCACCGACCAGGCCTTCTGGTTCTTGGGAAACCAGGGGATGTCCTGGGGCACCGGCACCGCGGCGTCGAGGTCGGCGGTTTCGACCAGGCGCAGCGTTTCGGCGTTCTGGGCCTCGAAGGCCTTCAGCAGCCCGGCCAGCGTCTCGTCGGGCCGCATCACGTGTTGGTCGCCGAACTCCTTGGCGATCTCGTCGAAGGGCCGGGGGTCCTTCGGGGGCAGGTCCGGCGCGGCGGCGACGCGTGCCATCCAGTTGCGTTGCATGGCGGTGGCGTGCTTGACCAGCCCACCGACCGACAGCGCGCTGACCGAGGGCGTCGAGCGGGCCTGTTCGTCGGTGAGGCCGTAGGACACGGCGAAATAAGCGCTTTGGTGGAACGCCATGAATTCGCGCAGGGCGTGGCGCTCGTCGGTGACGGGCGGGGCGAGGGCGGGCATGACCAGATCCTAGGTCCAGATCCCTCCACCGCGGCGCCTCGCGCCGTAAGGTGCGGGGATGCAGGTGATTTCGGCGGACTCGACCGAGCTTTTCGTCGGGCCGCCGGACGCGCCGCTGCAGCTCGCGCGCATCGGCCTCGCGGGCTGCGTCGCGCCGACCGCGGTCCGCATCGACGGCGACGGGCTCAGCGGTGCGGCGACGGCCGAGCCCGGAGCCGGGGCCGTCGAGGTGCCGGTCACGGTCGCCGGTGCGGCCGTCGGCGAGCGCCGGGCGGCGCGGGTGCACGCCGGCGGCGCCACCACGGAGTTCGAGTTCACCGTCGCCGAGCCCGGGTGGACCATGTTCATGGTCAGTCACTTCCACTACGACCCGGTCTGGTGGAACACCCAGGGCGCCTACACCAGCGAGTGGGCCGAAGACCCGCCGGGGCGCCAGACCAACGCCTTCGAACTGGTCCACGCCCACCTGGAGCTGGCCCGCCGCGAGCCCGAATACAAGTTCGTGCTGGCGGAGGTGGACTACCTCAAGCCGTACTGGGACACCCACCCGGAGGACCGCGCCGATCTGCGACGGTTCCTCGCCGAGGGCCGCGTCGAGGTGATGGGCGGCACCTACAACGAACCGAACACCAACCTCACCGGGCCGGAAACGACCATTCGAAATCTGGTGCACGGCAACGGGTTTCAGCGTCACGTGCTGGGCGCCAACCCCGCCACCGCGTGGCAGCTGGACGTGTTCGGCCACGACCCCCAATTCCCCGGGTTCGCCGCCGACGCGGGCCTGACGTCGAGCTCGTGGGCCCGCGGCCCGCACCACCAGTGGGGTCCGGGCGGCGACGTGGACCGCATGCAGTTCTGCAGCGAGTTCGAGTGGATCGCGCCGTCGGGTCGCGGCCTGCTCACCCACTACATGCCCGCGCACTACGGGGCGGGCTGGGGGATGGACTCGTCGGCGTCGCTCGCCGAGGCCGAGGACGCCACCCATGCGCTCTTCCAACGGCTCAAGAAGGTCGCCCTGACGCGCAACGTGCTGCTGCCGGTGGGAACCGACTACACCCCGCCGAACCAATGGGTGACCGCGATCCACCGCGACTGGGGCGCGCGGTACACCTGGCCGCGCTTCGTGTGCGCGCTGCCGCGCGAGTTTTTCGCGGCGGTGCGCGCCGAACTGGCGCAGCGCGGCCGTGAGCCGTCGCCGCAGACGCGCGACATGAACCCGATCTACACCGGCAAGGACGTGTCGTACATCGACACCAAGCAGGCCAACCGGGCCGCCGAGAACGCCGTGTTGCAGGCCGAGCGCTTCGCCGTGTTCGCCGCGCTGCTGACCGGCGCCGAGTACCCGCAGGCCGCCCTCGCCAAGGCGTGGGTGCAATTGGCCTACGGCGCGCACCACGACGCCATCACCGGCTCGGAGTCCGACCAGGTGTACCTGGACCTGCTGACCGGCTGGCGCGATGCGTGGGAGCTGGGGCACGCGACGCGCGACGCGTCGCTGGCGCTGCTGTCCGGCGCGATCGGGGGCGACGTGGTCGTCTGGAATCCGTTGGCGCACCGGCGCACCGATATCGTGACCGCCCGCCTCGACGCGCCGCCGGGCGCCGGGGTCCGGGTGCTCGATCCCGACGGCACCGAGTTGCCCGCGCACGTCGAGCACGACGGGCGCTCGGTCAGCTGGCTGGCGCCCGACGTGCCGTCGCTGGGCTGGCGGGCCTACCGGCTGGTCCCGGGGAGCGGGCCGACCGGCTGGGAACCGATGCCCGGCGCGGCGATCGCCAACGAGCACTACCGGCTGGAGGCCGACCCGGAACGCGGCGGGGGAGTCGCGTCCCTGGTGCGCGACGGGCGGCAGCTGATCGCCGACGGCCGGGTGGGCAACGAGCTCGCGCTCTATGAGGAATACCCGTCGCACCCGCAGCAGGGGGAGGGCCCGTGGCACCTGCTGCCCAGGGGACCGGTGGTCTGCTCGTCGGAATCGCCGGCGCAAGTGCGGGCCTATCGCGGTCCGCTCGGTCAGCGGCTGGTCGTGCGGGGGCGCCTCGGCGGCGTGCTGCGCTACACCCAGACGCTGACGCTGTGGAACGGGGTGGCGCGGCTGGACTGCCGCACCGCCGTCGACGAATTCACCGGGGAGGACCGGTTGTTGCGGCTGCGCTGGCCGTGCCCGGTGCCGGGCGCCATGCCGGTCAGCGAGGTCGGCGACGCCGTGGTCGGGCGGGGCTTCGCGTTGCTGCACGACGGGCCCCGCTCCGTCGACACCGCCCAACACCCGTGGACGCTGGACAACCCGGCGTACGGCTGGTTCGGCCTGTCCTCCGCGGTCCGGGTTTGCGCCGACGGCGCCGCGGATAACACAGTGCGGGCCGTGTCGGTTGCCGAGGTGGTGACGCCGGCCGAGGCGGTGTCCGGGCCGTTGGCGCGCGAGCTGATGGTGGCGCTGGTCCGCGCCGGCGTCACCGCCACCTGCGGCGGCGCCGACAAGCCGCGCTACGGGTGCCTCGGCGTCGACTCCAACCTGCCCGACGTGCGGATCGCGCTCGGCGGGCCCGCCCGCAACGCCTTCGCCGAAGCCGTTCTGGAGCAGGCGGATCCGGCGTACACCGCCGAACTCGAGCGCCAGCTGGCGCGGACCGGCCGGGCCCGCGTGTGGGTGCCGGCCGAGGCCCCGCTGGCGGCCGCGTGGGTGCCCGACGCGGACCTGCGGCCGCCGCGGGCGCTGCCGGTCCTGGTGATCGACGGCCGCGATCAGCGCGGTCTGGCCGCGGCGATCGCGTCGGTGATCGAGGACCTGGCCGACGCCGAGATCATGGTCGAGCAGCGGGCGCCGTCGGGCATGGGCCGCTTCGAATCCCGCACCGTCGCGCTGCTCAACCGCGGGGTGCCCAGCTTCGCCGTCGACACCGACGGCACCCTGCACACCGCCTTGATGCGGTCCTGCACCGGCTGGCCGTCGGGCACCTGGATCGACGATCCGCGCCGCACCGCGCCCGACGGCTCCAACTTTCAGCTCCAGCACTGGACCCACGCCTTCGACTACGCGCTCATCGACGGCGACGGCGACTGGCGGGAGACCGAGATCCACACCCGCGCAGCCCAATTCGGCCATCCGCTGCTCGCTGTCATCCCCGGTGAGGGACGCGGCGGGCTGCCGCCGACCGGATCGCTGCTGCACGTCGAGCCCGCCGGCGCCGCGCAGCTGGCGGCGCTCAAGGCGGCCGGCAACCCGCTGACCGCCGGCAGCGGCCGGCCCGTCGAGCCCGCGGCGGTGGCGCTGCGGTTGGTGGAAACCACCGGGAAGCGCGCCCGCGTCGCCGTCGGCTCCGACCTCGGCGCGGTGCGCGGGCTGCAGTTCGCCGACCTGCTGGAACGGCCGCACGGGCGCGCACGCTCGATCGACCTGCACGGCTATCAGGTCGCTACCGTGCTGGCCCACCTCGAAATGCCAACCACGTCAACGTGTTCCGCGCGGCTGGCCCCGGACGCCGAGGCCGCGCAGCCGCTATATGCGCGCTACTGGCTGCACAACCGGGGTCCCGCGCCGCTCGGGGGATTGCCCGCCGTCGCGCACCTGCACCCGCAGCGGGTGCCGGCCGCGCCGGGCGGCGAGGTGACGTTGCGGCTCAGCGTGGCCAGCGATTGCAGCGATGCCGCGCTGCGCGGCGCGGTGACGGTGGTGTGTCCCGACGGCTGGTCGGCGGTGCCGGCCGAGCTGCCGTTCGGCCTGTGCGCCGGCGATCACCGCGAGGCCGACGTGATGGTGTCGATCCCGGCGCGGGCGCGGCCCGGGCTGTACCCGGTCCGCGCCCAGCTCCGCCTCGCGGGCGACGACGTCCCGGCGGCCTGGCGTCAGGTGGTCGAGGACGTGTGCGTGGTGGAGGTCGGCGCGTGCGATGAGTCCGAGTTGCTCTACCTCGTCGACGGCCCGGCCGACGTCGAGGTCGCGGCGGGCGGGACGGCCCGGCTGGCCGTGACGGTGGGCACCCACGCCCGCGCCGACCTGGCGCTGGAGGCGCACCTGATCAGCCCGTGGGGCACCTGGGAGTGGATCGGCCCCGCCGTGCTCGGCGCGGTGCTGCCCGCGCGCGGCACGGTCGAGCTCGGCTTCGACGTGGCGCCGCCGCCGTGGCGGGACCCCGGCCGGTGGTGGGCCCTGGTCCGGGTCGGCTGCGCGGGCCGGCTGGTCTACTCGCCGGCGGTCCGGGTGAGCGTGACATGAGCGCCCGGACGGTGGCGAGGGTGGCCGGCGACCCGGTGTCGGTCGACGAGGTCGACGCGGCCGAGGCGCGGCTACGGCGGGGACGGCGCGCGGCCGCGCTGCCGGCCGCCGGCACCGCCGAGGGCCGGCAGCTGCGGCGTTGGCTCACCCAGGTGATCGTGACCGAGCGCGTCGTCGCCGTCGAGGCGGCCGCGCGCGGCCTGTTCGCGCGGGACGCGCCGGCCCAGGCCGAGCTGCTGCCCGACGCGACCGCCCGGCTGGAGATCGGCAGCGTGGCCGCCGCGGTGCTGGCGGATCCGCGGGCGCGGGCGCTGTTCGCCGACGTGACCGCCGCGGTCCGGATCGGCGACGACGACGTGGCCGACTACCACGCCCGCAACCCACTGCGCTTCGCGGCGCCGCAGCCGGGCCCCGACGGCTGGCGGGCGCCCCCGCGCACCGGCCCGCCGCTGGCGCAGGTGCGCCCGGCGATCGCCGACCACCTGCGCGGCGCCGCGCGGCGGCGGGCCTTCCGGGTGTGGCTGGACGCGCGCCGGGCCGCGTTGGTGCGGCTCGCGCCCGGCTACGAGCACCCGGGCGACCCGCGCCAACCCGACAACACCCACCGCCACTGATGGCCGCGCTCACGCTCTGCCTCGACATCGGCGGCACCAAAATCGCGGCCGGCCTGGCCGATCCCGGCGGTGCCCTGGTCCACACCGCCATCCGGCCCACCCCGGCCGGCGGCGACGCCGAGGCGGTGTGGGCCGCGGTCGCCGCGACCATCGCCGACGCCATGCGCGTCGCCGACGGTCGCGTCACCGCGGTGGGCGTCGCTTCCGCCGGCCCCATCGACCTGCCCGGCGGGAGTGTCAGCCCCGTCAACATCCGATCCTGGCGCCGCTTCCCGCTGCGCGACCGGGTCGCGGCCGAGGTGCCGGGCGTGCCGGTCCGGCTCGGCGGCGACGGCGTCTGCATGGCGCTGGGTGAGCATTGGCTCGGCGCGGGCCGGGGCGCGCGCTTCATGCTCGGCATGGTGGTGTCGACCGGCGTGGGCGGCGGATTGATCCTCGACGGCGCCCCGTACACCGGGCGCACCGGCAACGCCGGCCACGTCGGCCACGTGGTGGTCGAGCAGGACGGCCGGCCCTGCGCGTGCGGGGGTCGCGGCTGCGTCGAGACCGTCGCGTCCGGACCGTGGATGGTGCGCTGGGCCCGTGAAAACGGCTGGTCCGCGCCGGCGGGCGCCGCCGCCCGGGAACTGGCCGCCGCGGCGGCGGCCGGGGACGCGCCGGCGGTGCGGGCGTTTCGCCGCGGCGCCACCGCGCTGGCGGCGATGATCGCGTCGGTCGGGGCGGTGTGCGACCTCGACCTCGTCGTCATCGGCGGCGGCGTCGCCCAGTCCGGCGGCGTGCTCTTCGACCCGCTGCGCGCCGCGCTGGCCGATTACGCCGGGCTGGACTTCCTGGCCGGGCTGCGCGTGGTGCCCGCCGCACTCGGTGGCGAGGCGGGCCTGGTCGGCGCGGCCCGGCTGGCGGGACTGGGCTAGCGGCGTTTTGGCTGACCGGGGGCGGTCACGCTATGGTGGTGGCGATCCACCGAAGACCGTCGGTCACCGAGCAATCGGTTGAAGGTCCGGGAACATCCCGGCGGCCCACGCAGGAGGACGAGGCACAACGCCGGCGCACGCCGGCGAATTTTGACGCCCCGGCCGCTTCCTGCGCCGGGGCGTACTTCGTTCTTAGGCGTTCCTCCGGTGGATCGCGACGACTTTCACCGACAGGAGGCATGCATGGCCAGGGCTGACAAGGCCACCGCCGTTGCAGACATCGCGGAGCAGTTCAAGGATTCGACGGCAACCCTGATCACCGAATACCGCGGTCTGACGGTGGCCAACCTCGCCGAGCTGCGCCGGTCGCTGGCGGGATCGGCCACCTACACGGTGGCCAAGAACACGCTGATCAAGCGGGCGGCCGCCGACGCCGGCATCGAGGGCCTCGACGAGCTGTTCGCCGGCCCGACGGCCATCGCGTTCGTCAGCGGCGAGGCGGTCGACGCCGCCAAGGCCATCAAGACCTTCGCCAAGGAGCACAAAGCGCTGGTCATCAAGGGCGGCTACATGGATGGCCACCCGCTGACGGTCTCCGAGGTCGAGCGCATCGCGGACCTGGAGTCCCGCGAGGTGCTGCTGGCCAAGCTGGCCGGCGCGATGAAGGGCAACCTCGCCAAGGCGGCCGGCCTGTTCGCCGCCCCGACCTCGCAGATGGCCCGCCTCTTGGCCGCCCTGCAGGAGAAGAAGCCCGCCGAAGCCTCGGCGCCGGAGCCTGCCGCTCCGGTCGCGGAAGCACCGGCGGCACCCGCCGAAGAAACCCCCGAGGCACCGGCTGAATCGACGGAAGCCGCCGAGGCACCGGCTTCAGCCGAATAACCCCCAACCCGAAATCAGGAAGGACCCATACCCATGGCAAAGATGACTGCCGACGACCTGCTCGACGTGTTCAAGGAAATGACCCTGTTGGAGCTCTCGGACTTCGTCAAGAAGTTCGAGGAGACCTTCGAGGTCACCGCGGCCGCCCCGGTCGCCGTCGCCGCCGCCGGTGGTCCGGCCGCCGGTGGCGCGCCCGCCGAGGCCGCCGAGGAGCAGTCGGAGTTCGACGTGATCCTCGAGGCCGCCGGTGACAAGAAGATCGGCGTGATCAAGGTGGTCCGCGAGATCGTCTCCGGCCTGGGCCTCAAGGAGGCCAAGGACCTGGTCGACGGCGCGCCCAAGCCGCTGCTGGAGAAGGTCGCCAAGGAGGCGGCCGACGACGCCAAGGCCAAGCTCGAGGCCGCCGGCGCCACCGTCACCGTCAAGTAGCACCACGTCGCGAAACCCCCGGAAGCGCCCTTCCGGGGGTTTCGTGCGCTCAGCGGCCGCCGAAGGCCGCGCGCTGCGAAGCTCGCACGCGCTCAGGTGAATCTCCCAGAGCCACAAGGAAATTCGACGTCAGCGAGCCAAGCACCGGCGCGACCGCCGCGCCGTCCTCGCCGTAGAAGCCGGCCAGTTCGAGCATCACGAACCCGTGCACCAACGCCCAGAACTGGGCGGCCGTGGCCACTATCGCTTGGTCGGTCGCGCCGCCGGCGGCGAGGCCGACGGTGATTCGCCCCGCGCGGATGGACCGCTGCACCGCGCGCACCACGTGCGCGAAGCTGGGGATGCTCTCCTCGATCTCGGCGACCGTCAGCGTCAGGACGTTGCCCGCTGGAGCGTTGATGCCGTGCGCGCTGGTGCTGCCGAACATCAGCCGATACATGTGCGGACGCTCGATGGCGTAGCGCCGGTAGGCGGCGCCGACGGCGAACAGATCGGCGACCGGGTCGTCGGTCTGGGGGACAGTCAGCGCGGCGTCGAACTGCCGCAGGCCCTCCTCGGCGACCCCGGCGATCAGCCCCCGCATCCCGCCGAAGTGGGTGTACAGCGCCATCGTCGAGGTGCCCGCAGCGCCGGCCACCCGGCGCGTCTGCAGCGCGTCCGGACCGTGCTCGTCGAGCAGGCCGACGGCGGCGTGCAGCATCTCGTCACGCACGCTGCGCTGGGTCTCCGAAGTCATCCTTGTCATCTTCCCATCACCGGCGTACCGTCCTCATAACAGCGAAATATCAATGTTATAGGAGCTTAGCAGTGACCTCCGTGCAAACCGCCCCCTCCCGGAATCCGTATCTCGAGGGCCTCCTGGCGCCGGTGAGCGCCGAGGTGACCGCGACCGATCTGGAGGTGACCGGGCACATCCCCGAGCACCTCGACGGGCGGTACCTGCGCAACGGGCCGAACCCGGCCGAAGAGGTCGATCCGGCCACCTACCACTGGTTCAGCGGCGACGGCATGGTGCACGGGGTGGCGCTGCGCGACGGCAAGGCCAACTGGTACCGCAACCGCTGGGTGCGCAGCCTGTCGGTGTGCGCCGGCCGCGGCGAGCCAACCCCGGCCCGGCTCGACCCGCGGGCGGGCATGCTCTCGCTGGGCGCCAACACCAACGTGCTGACCCATGCGGGACGGACCCTGGCGCTGGTCGAGGGCGGCGTCGCCAACTACGAGCTGACCGAGGAGCTCGACACCGTCGGAACGTGCGACTTCGACGGGACCCTGGCCGGTGGTTACACCGCCCACCCGCACCGCGACCCGCGCACCGGCGAACTGCACGCGGTGTCCTACTCGTTTGCCCGCGGGCGCACCGTGCAGTACTCGGTGATCGACACCCGGGGGCGGGCCCGCCGCACCGTCGACATCGAGGTGTCGGGGTCGCCGATGATGCACGACTTCTCGTTGACCGACAAATATGTGGTGATCTACGACCTGCCGGTGACATTCGACGCCGTGCAGGCGCTGCCGCTGAACATGCCGCGCTGGCTGTCGGCGCCGGCCCGGCTGGTGATGCAGTCGCTGGTCGGACGCGTCCGGGTGCCGGGCCCGATCCACGCCAGGATGAACCGCGACCCCAAGCACTCCGACCGGATGCCGTACGCGTGGAACCCGAACTACCCGGCGCGCATCGGGGTGATGCCCCGCGAGGGCCAGGGGAGTAACGCGGGCAACGATGCCATCCGCTGGTTCGACATCGAACCCTGCTACGTCTACCACCCGCTCAACGCCTATTCCGAAATGCGGGGCGGCGCCGAGGTTTTGGTGCTCGACGTGGTGCGCTACGCGCGGATGTTCGACCGCGACCGGCGCGGCCCCGGCGAAGCCCCGCCCACGCTGGACCGCTGGACAATCAACCTGGAGACCGGCGCCGTGAGCACCGAATGCCGCGACGACCGGCCCCAGGAATTCCCCCGGATCAACGAGACCCTGCTGGGCGGGCGGCACCGCTACGGCTACACCATCGGTGCGTCCTTCCAGGGCGCCGAGGCGGGGCTCTACAAGCACGACTACGCGACCGGGTCGCGGGAGGTCGCGGCGCTCGATCCCGCCCTTGCGCTCGGCGAGATGGCATTCGTGCCGAACCCGGCGGCCCGGGCCGAAGACGACGGCATCCTGATGGGCTACGCCTACCACCGCGACCGCGACGAAGGGCAATTGGTGCTGCTGGACGCGCAGACCCTCGAATCGGTGGCTACCGTGCATCTGCCCCAGCGGGTGCCGATGGGATTCCACGGCAACTGGGCGCCGGCTGGCTAACACCCGCGTCAATAACGCCCACCGGCAACGGGCGCTCCGATATCAGGTCGGCCAATTTTTGCCGGCGGTGCCGTCCAACCCTGATGCGGTCCCACGAGCGTGCGCTACAGTGACTCATGCCACAGAAAAGGGCAGGTGGCGGGCACAAGCGTCGACGGAAGGATCTCCCATGGGCGTCGCTATCGAGGTGAGGGGACTGACCAAGTCCTTCGGTCCCTCGAGAATCTGGGAAGACGTGTCGTTGGATATCCCCAGCGGCGAGGTCAGCGTCCTGCTGGGGCCGTCGGGTACCGGCAAATCGGTGTTCCTGAAGTCCCTCATCGGCCTGCTGCGGCCGGAGCGCGGCTCGATCATGATCGACGGCACCGACATCCTCGAGTGCTCGGCCAAGGAGCTGTACGAGATCCGCACGCTGTTCGGCGTGATGTTCCAGGACGGCGCGCTGTTCGGCTCGATGAACCTGTTCGACAACGCGGCGTTCCCGCTGCGCGAGCACACCAAGAAGAAGGAAAGCGAGATCCGTGACATCGTCATGGAGAAGCTGAGCCTGGTGGGCCTGGGCGGCGACGAGAAGAAGTTCCCCGGTGAGATCTCCGGCGGTATGCGCAAGCGCGCCAGCCTGGCCCGCGCCCTGGTGATGGACCCGCAGATCATCCTGTGCGACGAGCCCGACTCCGGTCTGGACCCGGTCCGTACCGCCTACCTGAGCCAGCTGATCCTCGACATCAACGCCCAGATCGACGCCACCGTCCTGATCGTGACGCACAACATCAACATCGCCCGCACCGTGCCGGACAACATGGGCATGTTGTTCCGCCGCAAACTGGTCATGTTCGGTCCGCGCGAGGTGCTGCTGACCAGCGACGAGCCGGTGGTGCGGCAGTTCCTCAACGGCCGCCGGATCGGGCCGATCGGCATGTCCGAGGAAAAGGACGAGGCGACCATGGCCGAAGAGCAGGCGCTGCTCGACGCGGGTCACCGCGATGGCGGCGTCGAGGAAATCGAGGGCGTGCCGCCGCAGATCGTCGCGACGCCGGGGATGCCCGAGCGCAAAGCCGTCGCGCGGCGCCAGGCGCGGGTGCGCGAAATCCTGCACACGCTGCCCAAGAAGGCCCAGGCGGCGATCCTCGACGACCTCGAGGGCACCCACAAGTACCGGGCGAACGAGTTCGGCGGGTAGCGCGGCGCGGGGAAACCCGGCGGCCTGACCCCCGGCGGCGCCCAGCCGAGAATTTTGCGATAACTCGGCGCAACTTGCCGCCCCGCCCTCTTGACGACGGGGCGTAAACGGGTCACTCTGTTGGGCAGCATGTGCCTACGGGAAAGTCGATTTGCCAGCCAGCGCCGATGTCCCTGGGCAGATGGCCATGGGTAGTTGAGGAATGCGCGCGCCTGCGCTATTGTTGGACGTTGCGCTGGCTACTTCCTGCCCACCTCACCCACCACTTGACACTGTGGTCTTAGCCTGAGCCCCCACCCGCGGCTTAGCTATTTAGTTGTGCGCGTGAGATCTGGGCAGATCGTTCGCCGGCCAAACCGACAAAATTGTTGCGGCGAACGCAGCCGGTGTTTCCGGTTCCCGTGAGTCGCACGAGGTGCTGGAAGGATGCATCTTGGCAGATTCCCGCCAGAGCAAGCGTCGCCAAAAAATCTCCACGAATGGCTCCGTGCCCGGAGCGCCTAACCGAGTTTCCTTCGCCAAGCTCCGCGAACCGCTCGAGGTTCCGGGGCTTCTTGACGTGCAGACCGACTCCTTCGAGTGGCTGATCGGCTCGCCGCGCTGGCGCGAGGCCGCCGCTAGCCGCGGGGAAGCCACCCCGGTGGGTGGCCTCGAAGAGGTCCTCTACGAGCTGTCGCCGATCGAGGACTTCTCGGGCTCGATGTCGCTGTCCTTCTCCGACCCGCGCTTTGACGAGGTCAAGGCGCCGGTCGACGAGTGCAAAGACAAGGACATGACCTACGCGGCCCCGCTGTTCGTCACGGCCGAGTTCATCAACAACAACACCGGCGAGATCAAGAGCCAGACGGTGTTCATGGGCGACTTCCCGATGATGACCGAGAAGGGCACCTTCATCATCAACGGGACCGAGCGCGTCGTCGTCAGCCAGCTGGTGCGCTCGCCCGGCGTGTACTTCGACGAGACCATCGACAAGTCCACCGAGAAGACGCTGCACAGCGTCAAGGTGATCCCCAGCCGCGGCGCCTGGCTCGAGTTCGACGTCGACAAGCGCGACACCGTCGGCGTGCGCATCGACCGCAAGCGCCGTCAGCCGGTCACCGTGCTGCTCAAGGCGCTGGGCTGGACCGCCGAGCGGATCACCGAGCGGTTCGGGTTCTCCGAGATCATGATGTCGACGCTGGAGAAGGACAACACCGCCGGCACCGACGAGGCGCTGCTGGACATCTACCGCAAGCTGCGGCCGGGCGAGCCCCCGACCAAGGAGTCCGCGCAGACCCTGCTGGAGAACCTGTTCTTCAAGGAGAAGCGCTACGACCTGGCCCGGGTGGGCCGGTACAAGGTCAACAAGAAGCTGGGCCTGAACACCAAGGACCCGATCACGGCGACCACGCTGACCGAAGAGGACGTCGTCGCCACCATCGAGTACCTGGTCCGCCTCCACGAGGGGCAGGCCACGATGACCGTCCCCGGCGGCGTCGAGGTGCCGGTGGAGACCGACGACATCGACCACTTCGGCAACCGCCGGCTGCGCACGGTCGGCGAGCTGATCCAGAACCAGATCCGGGTCGGCATGTCCAGGATGGAGCGCGTGGTCCGGGAGCGGATGACCACCCAGGACGTCGAGGCGATCACGCCGCAGACGCTGATCAACATCCGGCCGGTCGTCGCCGCGATCAAGGAGTTCTTCGGCACCAGCCAGCTGTCGCAGTTCATGGACCAGAACAACCCGCTGTCGGGTCTGACCCACAAGCGCCGCCTGTCGGCGCTGGGCCCGGGGGGTCTGTCCCGTGAGCGCGCCGGCCTGGAGGTCCGCGACGTGCACCCGTCGCACTACGGCCGCATGTGCCCGATCGAGACCCCGGAGGGTCCGAACATCGGTCTGATCGGCTCGCTGTCGGTGTACGCCAGGGTCAACCCGTTCGGGTTCATCGAGACGCCGTACCGCAAGGTGGTCGACGGCGTGGTCAGCGACGAGATCGTGTACCTGACCGCCGACGAGGAGGACCGCCACGTGGTGGCGCAGGCCAACTCGCCGATCGACGCCGACGGCCGGTTCGTCGAGGGCCGCGTCCTGGTCCGCCGCAAGGCGGGCGAGGTCGAGTACGTGCCGTCGTCCGAGGTGGACTACATGGACGTGTCGCCGCGCCAGATGGTGTCGGTGGCCACGGCCATGATCCCGTTCCTCGAGCACGACGACGCCAACCGAGCCCTGATGGGCGCCAACATGCAGCGCCAGGCGGTTCCGCTGGTGCGCAGCGAGGCGCCGCTGGTGGGCACCGGCATGGAGCTGCGCGCGGCCATCGACGCCGGCGACGTCGTCGTCGCGGAGAAGTCCGGGGTGATCGAGGAGGTCTCCGCCGACTACATCACCGTGATGGCCGACGACGGCACCCGGCACACCTACCGGATGCGCAAGTTCGCCCGCTCCAACCACGGCACCTGCGCCAACCAGTCGCCGATCGTCGACGCGGGCGACCGCGTCGAGGCCGGCCAGGTGATCGCCGACGGTCCCTGCACCGAGAACGGCGAGATGGCGCTGGGCAAGAACCTGCTGGTCGCGATCATGCCGTGGGAAGGCCACAACTACGAGGACGCGATCATCCTCTCCAACCGCCTGGTCGAAGAGGACGTGCTCACCTCGATCCACATCGAGGAGCACGAGATCGATGCCCGCGACACCAAGCTGGGCGCCGAGGAGATCACCCGGGACATCCCGAACGTCTCCGACGAGGTGCTGGCCGACCTGGACGAGCGGGGCATCGTGCGGATCGGCGCCGAGGTCCGGGACGGCGACATCCTGGTCGGCAAGGTCACCCCGAAGGGTGAGACCGAGCTGACCCCGGAGGAGCGGCTGCTGCGGGCGATCTTCGGTGAGAAGGCCCGCGAGGTCCGCGACACCTCGCTGAAGGTGCCGCACGGCGAGTCCGGCAAGGTCATCGGCATCCGGGTGTTCTCCCGCGAGGACGACGACGAGCTGCCGGCCGGTGTCAACGAACTGGTCCGCGTGTACGTGGCCCAGAAGCGCAAGATCTCCGACGGCGACAAGCTGGCGGGCCGGCACGGCAACAAGGGCGTGATCGGCAAGATCCTCGCGCAGGAGGACATGCCCTTCCTGCCGGACGGCACCCCGGTGGACATCATCCTGAACACCCACGGTGTGCCGCGACGGATGAACATCGGCCAGATCCTGGAGACGCACCTCGGCTGGTGCGCGCACAGCGGCTGGAAGGTCGACACCGGCAAGGGGGTCCCGGACTGGGCCGCCAACCTGCCGGAGGACCTGCTGCACGCGGAGCCCAACGCCATCGTGTCGACGCCGGTGTTCGACGGCGCGCAGGAGGCCGAGCTGCAGGGGTTGCTGTCGGCGACGCTGCCCAACCGCGACGGCGAGGTGCTGGTCAACGGCGACGGCAAGGCGGTGCTGTTCGACGGCCGCAGCGGCGAGCCGTTCCCGTACCCGGTGACCGTCGGCTTCATGTACATCATGAAGCTGCACCACCTGGTGGACGACAAGATCCACGCCCGCTCCACCGGCCCGTACTCGATGATCACCCAGCAGCCGCTGGGCGGTAAGGCGCAGTTCGGTGGCCAGCGGTTCGGTGAGATGGAGTGCTGGGCCATGCAGGCCTACGGCGCCGCGTACACGCTGCAGGAGCTGTTGACCATCAAGTCCGACGACACCGTCGGCCGGGTCAAGGTGTACGAGGCGATCGTCAAGGGCGAGAACATCCCCGAGCCGGGCATCCCCGAGTCGTTCAAGGTGCTGCTCAAGGAGCTGCAGTCGCTGTGTCTCAACGTCGAGGTGCTGTCGTCCGACGGCGCGGCGATCGAGCTGCGCGAGGGCGAGGACGAGGATCTCGAGCGGGCCGCGGCCAACTTGGGAATCAACTTGTCCCGCAACGAATCCGCCTCTGTTGAGGACCTGGCTTAACCAACTTAGTTACTAAACCCGCAAGGGGAAAGGGAGTTACGTGCTCGACGTCAACTTCTTCGATGAACTCCGCATCGGCTTGGCCACCGCGGAGGACATCCGGCAATGGTCTTACGGCGAGGTCAAGAAGCCGGAGACAATCAACTACCGCACGCTCAAGCCCGAGAAGGACGGCCTGTTCTGCGAGAAGATCTTCGGACCGACTCGCGACTGGGAGTGCTACTGCGGCAAGTACAAGCGCGTCCGCTTCAAGGGCATCATCTGTGAGCGCTGCGGCGTCGAGGTGACCCGCGCCAAGGTGCGCCGCGAGCGGATGGGACACATCGAGCTGGCCGCCCCGGTGACGCACATCTGGTACTTCAAGGGTGTGCCGTCGCGGCTGGGGTACCTGCTCGACCTCGCCCCGAAGGATCTCGAGAAGATCATCTACTTCGCGGCGTACGTGATCACGTCGGTCGACGCCGAGATGCGGCACAACGAGCTGTCCACGCTCGAGGCCGAAATGATGGTGGAGCGCAAGGGCGTTGAGGACCAGCGCGACGCCGAGCTGGAGGCCCGGGCGCAGAAGCTGGAGGCCGACCTGGCCGAGCTGGAGGCCGAGGGCGCCAAGGCCGATGCCCGGCGCAAGGTCCGGGACGGCGGCGAGCGCGAGATGCGCCAGATCCGCGACCGCGCCCAGCGCGAGCTGGACCGGCTGGAGGACATCTGGAACACCTTCACCAAGCTGGCCCCCAAGCAGCTGATCGTCGACGAGAACCTGTACCGCGAGATCGTCGACCGCTATGGCGAGTACTTCACCGGCGCCATGGGTGCGGAGTCGATCCAGAAGCTGATCGAGAACTTCGACATCGACGCCGAGGCCGAGAACCTGCGCGAGGTCATCCGAAGCGGCAAGGGGCAGAAGAAGCTTCGCGCGCTGAAGCGCCTCAAGGTGGTCGCCGCCTTCCAGCAGTCGGGCAACTCGCCGATGGGCATGGTGCTCGACGCGGTCCCGGTCATCCCGCCGGAGCTGCGCCCGATGGTCCAGCTCGACGGTGGCCGGTTCGCGACCAGCGACCTCAACGACCTGTACCGCCGCGTGATCAACCGCAACAACCGGCTCAAGAGGCTGATCGACCTCGGCGCGCCCGAGATCATCGTCAACAACGAGAAGCGGATGCTGCAGGAGTCGGTGGATGCGCTGTTCGACAACGGCCGGCGCGGCCGTCCGGTCACCGGGCCGGGCAACCGTCCGCTGAAGTCGCTGTCGGATCTGCTCAAGGGCAAGCAGGGCCGGTTCCGGCAGAACCTGCTCGGCAAGCGCGTCGACTACTCCGGCCGTTCGGTCATCGTGGTGGGCCCGCAGCTCAAGCTGCACCAGTGCGGCCTGCCCAAGCTGATGGCGCTGGAGCTGTTCAAGCCGTTCGTGATGAAGCGGCTCGTCGACCTCAACCACGCGCAGAACATCAAGAGCGCCAAGCGGATGGTCGAGCGTCAGCGTCCCCAGGTGTGGGACGTGCTCGAGGAGGTCATCGCCGAGCACCCGGTGCTGCTGAACCGCGCACCCACCCTGCACCGGCTGGGCATCCAGGCCTTCGAGCCGATGCTGGTGGAGGGCAAGGCGATTCAGCTGCACCCGTTGGTGTGTGAGGCCTTCAACGCCGACTTCGACGGTGACCAGATGGCCGTGCACCTGCCGCTGAGCGCGGAGGCGCAGGCCGAGGCCCGCATCCTGATGTTGTCCTCCAACAACATCCTGTCGCCGGCGTCGGGCCGCCCGCTGGCCATGCCGCGACTGGACATGGTGACCGGCCTGTACTACCTGACCACCGAGGTCGACGGCGACAAGGGCGAATACTCGCCGGCCGCCAAGGACCAACCCGAGGTCGGCGTGTACTCCTCGCCGGCCGAGGCGATCATGGCCTCGGACCGCGGGCTGCTCTCGGTGCGCGCCAAGATCAAGGTGCGGCTGACCCAGCTGCGTCCGCCGGCCGAGATCGAGGCCGAGCTGTTCGGCGCCAACGGCTGGCAGCCGGGGGATGCCTGGATGGCCGAGACCACGCTGGGCCGGGTGCTGTTCAACGAGCTGCTGCCGGTGGGCTACGCGTTCGTGAACAAGCAGATGCACAAGAAGGTGCAGGCCGCCATCATCAACGACCTGGCCGAGCGCTACCCGATGATCGTGGTCGCGCAGACCGTCGACAAGCTCAAGGACGCCGGCTTCTACTGGGCGACCCGCAGCGGTGTCACGGTCTCGATGGCCGACGTGTTGGTGCCGCCGCGCAAGAAGGAGATCCTCGACCAGTACGAGGAGCGCGCGGACAAGGTCGAAAAGCAGTTCCAGCGTGGTGCTTTGAACCACGACGAGCGCAACGAGGCGCTCGTCGAGATCTGGAAGGAAGCCACCGACGAGGTGGGTCAGGCGCTCCGCGAGCACTACCCCGCCGACAACCCGATCATCACGATCGTCGACTCGGGCGCCACGGGTAACTTCACCCAGACGCGAACGCTGGCCGGCATGAAGGGTCTGGTGACCAACCCGAAGGGTGAGTTCATCCCGCGTCCGGTCAAGTCGTCCTTCCGTGAGGGCCTGACCGTGCTGGAGTACTTCATCAACACCCACGGCGCCCGAAAGGGCTTGGCGGACACCGCGTTGCGCACCGCCGACTCGGGTTACCTGACCCGCCGTCTGGTGGACGTGAGCCAGGACGTTATCGTCCGCGAGCACGACTGCCAGACCGAGCGCGGCATCGTCGTCGAGCTGGCCGAGCGCCAGCCGGACGGCACGCTGATCCGCGACCCGTACATCGAAACCTCGGCGTACGCGCGGACTTTGGGCACCGACGCGGTCGACGAGGCCGGCAACGTCGTCGTCGCGCGCGGCGAGGACCTGGGTGACCCCGAGATCGACGCCCTGCTCGCGGCCGGCATCACGTCGGTCAAGGTGCGCTCGGTGCTGACGTGCACCACCGGCACCGGCGTGTGCGCGACCTGCTACGGGCGCTCGATGGCCACCGGCAAGCTGGTCGACATCGGCGAGGCCGTCGGCATCGTCGCGGCCCAGTCCATCGGTGAGCCGGGCACGCAGCTGACCATGCGGACGTTCCACCAGGGTGGTGTCGGTGAGGACATCACCGGCGGTCTGCCCCGGGTCCAGGAGCTGTTCGAGGCCCGCGTGCCACGCGGCAAGGCGCCGATCGCCGACGTCACCGGGCGGGTGCGCCTCGAGGACGGTGAGCGCTTCTACAAGATCACCATCGTTCCCGACGACGGCGGCGAGGAAGTCGTCTACGACAAGCTCTCCAAGCGGCAGCGGCTTCGTGTGTTCAAGCATGAGGACGGCTCCGAGCGGGTGCTGTCCGACGGCGACCACGTCGAGGTGGGCCAGCAGCTGATGGAAGGCTCGGCCGACCCGCACGAGGTGCTGCGCGTGCAGGGCCCCCGCGAGGTGCAGATCCACCTGGTCCGCGAGGTCCAGGAGGTCTATCGCGCCCAGGGTGTGTCGATCCACGACAAGCACATCGAGGTGATCGTTCGCCAGATGCTGCGCCGCGTCACCATCATCGACTCGGGCGCGACGGAGTTCCTGCCCGGCTCGCTGATCGACCGCGCGGAGTTCGAGGCGGAGAACCGCCGGGTGGTGGCCGAGGGCGGCGAGCCCGCCGCCGGCCGTCCGGTGCTGATGGGTATCACGAAGGCGAGCCTCGCCACCGACTCGTGGCTGAGCGCGGCGTCGTTCCAGGAGACCACGCGAGTGCTGACCGACGCGGCGATCAACTGCCGCAGCGACAAGCTCAACGGTCTGAAGGAGAACGTGATCATCGGAAAGCTGATCCCGGCCGGCACCGGCATCAACCGGTACCGCAACATCCAAGTGCAGCCCACCGAGGAGGCCCGCGCCGCGGCGTACACGATCCCGTCCTACGAGGATCACTACTACAGCCCGGACTTCGGCCAGGCCACCGGGGCCGCCGTCCCGCTGGACGACTACGGGTACTCCGACTACCGCTAGTTCGACGACGATGCGGCGCGTTATGCGCCGCTGAGGAGTCGGACAATCGGCGCTAGTTCGACGACGATGCGGCGCGTTATGCGCCGCTGAGGAGTCGGACAATCGGCGCTAGTCGGCGAGTCACGAAAAAGCCCCGGGCCTCACCTGCAGGCCCGGGGCTTTTTCGTTGCCTCGATCTCACGATGGCCCAGCGGCATTCGCGGTATCGTGGCATGTCAATTGCGGCGCAACCCCATTTGCTGTCGTCGAGGACGGTGAGAATCGATGGGCGACTTGTCTTCACAGGCGCCGCCGGCACCAGCGACGAAATTCCGCCCCCCGGTCGCGGCGCGATCGTTGGTCACTCGCCACAAGTTGATGGCCGTGCTCCGGGCGGCCGGGCGTCGACGGCTGATCCTGATCTATGCGCCCTCGGGGTTCGGCAAGACCACGCTGGTGGAGCAGTGGCGGGCCGAACTGGGCAATTCCGGTGTGGCGGTGGCCTGGTTGACGGTCGATGACGATGACAACAACGTGGTGTGGTTTCTCGCGCACGTGCTCGAGGCGATCCGACGGGTCCATCCCGCCATAGCGGCCTCAGCCACCTCGTTGGGTCAGGTCCTTGAAGACCGCGGGGAGCAGGCGGTGCGCTACGTCCTGACGTCGCTGATCGACGAGATCGACCGGAACGGCACCCCGGTCACGCTGGTGATCGACGATTGGCAGCGGGTATCGCACAGCGCGACGACCGAGGCGCTGCGTTACCTGATCGCCCATGGTTCGCATCACCTGCAATTCATCGTGAACAGCTGGTCGCGCGCCCGGTTGCCGTTGAGTAAGTTGCGACTTCGTGACGAACTGGTCGAAATCGATTGCGACAAGCTGCGTTTCGATGCCGACGAGGCGCAGGCGCTGCTGAAGGACATTGCCGGGCTGCAATTGGCGGACAGCGACGTGGCGGCCCTGACCGCCTCGACGGACGGGTGGGCCGCCGCCCTGCAGTTGGCGAGGCTGTCGCTGCGCGGCGAGGGCCCGGGGGGCGGGGTCGACGGCCTGCTGCGCCGCATGTCAGGCGACAACGAGGTGATCGGGGAACTTCTCGCCGAAAACGTCCTCGCCACGCTGGAGCCCGAGTTGCTCGAGTTCCTCTTTGCGACGTCGATCACCGAACGGACCTGCGGGGAGCTCGCATCGGCGCTGGCCGTGGTCGGCGGCGGGCAGGACGTACTCGAGGACGTCGAGCGACGCGGCCTGTTCCTGCGGCGCACAGATGATGACCCGCCGTGGTTTCGCTACCACCAGATGTTCGCCGAATTCCTGCGGCGCCGGCTCGAGCGAGACAGCCCCGATCGCCTGAAACGCCTGCACCGCACCGCCTCGGACTGGTTCGCCGAGCACGGCTACCTCGGGTATGCCGTCGATCACGCGCTGGCCGCGGGGGAGGCCGCCCGGGCGGTCGACCTCGTCGAGCGGGACCGGACGATTGGATCGGTCAACCGAGCACGCATGACAACGTTTCTCGGCATCATCGACAAGCTGCCCCCGCAACTGGTGAATTCGCGGCCACGGCTGAACCTGTCGGTGGCCGCGGCCAACATCCTGCTGCAGCGCCCCGCCGCCATCGAGGCCGCACTCGACCGCGTCGCCGGCGCCATAGCCGGGGCAGATCTGCCCGAGGCGACGCGGGCGGATCTGACCCTGGAGGCCGACGTGTTGCGGGCGGTGGCCCACATGAACGCCGACCGGGTCGAAGGCCTGGCCCATCTGGTGGCCCGGGTGATATCGAGGCCAACGACCCTGCGCCCGGTGCTGCCCAGCGCGGCGGCAACCGTCGCGGCGTTCGCGGGCATCTACCGCTTCGACTTCGAGGCGGTCCATCGGGCCCTGGAATGGGCGGCGCCGTACGACGAGGAAGTCGCCGCCGGGTACCACAGCTGCTGGGAGGGCATTGCCGCCCGACACCAGCTCGACATCCCGCGCGCGCTGCGCAGCTTCCGGAAAGCACTCGACATCGGCGCGGCGGCGGGGCGGGAGTCGCAGGCCGCGCGACACGCCGGCGCGCTTCTCGGCGAATTGCTCTACGAGATGGGCGAATTCGCCGAGGCGGCGGATCTTCTCGAGGAGAGCTACCGGCTCGGCCCCGAAGCCGGCGCCGTCGATTACCTGGTGGCGCAATACGCCGTCAGCGCCAGAGTCAAAGCCGCCCAAGGCAATCGCGACGCGGCGGCCGGTCGCCTCGACGCCGGTATGACGGTGGCCGACAAGTTGGGGTTGCCGCGGCTGGCGGCCGCCATCAACCATGAACGGGTCAGGTTGCAGCTGCCGATTTCCTCGCCGGAGGCCGACCGGCTGCGGGCCGTGCGTCGCGTCTTTCACGGCTCCAACGGCATCGCCACCATCACGGCCGAGCTGGATGAGGCCTCCGGCATCCGGCTGCTCTCGCGCAGCCGCGCCGGCGACGACCGGGACCGGGCGTGCCGGCGCGCCGGCGCGCTGCTCGGCGGAATCGACCCGACCGCTCGGCCGCTGGCGGCCCTGCAGGCCCGCCTGCTGTTGGCCGAAACCCTCACCGCTGCCGGGCCGGCGCATGACGCGCGTGACCACGTCGCGGCGGTCCGCGCCCTGTGCGCCCAACACGGGCTGCCGCAGCTGCTCGTCGACGCCGGGCTCGGCTAGTAGCCGGCCTCGTCGGCGCGGCTCACTACAATGGCCACCGTGCTCATCGGTTCGCACGTCCACCAGGACGACCCCCTGGCCGCCGCGCAGGCCGACGGCGCCGACGCGGTCCAGTTCTTCCTCGGCAACCCGCAGAGCTGGAAGAAGCCCAAGCCGCGCGACGACGCCGAGGCGCTGAAGGCGTCGACCATCCCGCTGTACGTCCACGCGCCGTACCTCATCAACGTGGCCTCGGCGAACAACCGCATCCGCATCCCGTCGCGCAAGATCCTGCAGGACACCTGCGACGCGGCGTCGGAGATCAACGCGACGGCGGTGATCGTGCACGGCGGCCACGCCGACGACAACGACATGGAGGCCGGCTTCGAGCGCTGGGTCAAGGCGCTGGACTACCTCGAAACCGACGTGCAGGTGTACCTGGAGAACACCGCCGGCGGCGACCACGCGATGGCCCGCTACTTCGACACCATCGGCAGGCTGTGGGATCGCATCGGGGACAAGGGCATTGGTTTTTGCCTGGACACCTGCCACGCGTGGGCCGCGGGTGAGGAGCTGATCGACGCGGTCGACCGGATCAAGGCGCTGACCGGCCGCATCGACCTGGTGCACTGCAACGACTCGCGCGACGCGGCCGGCTCGGGCGCGGACCGGCACGCCAACTTCGGCACCGGCCAGATCGACCCGGAGGTGCTCGCCGCGGTCGTCAAGGCCGCCGACGCCCCCGTCATCTGCGAAACCGCCGACGAGGGCCGCAAGGACGACATCGCGTTTCTGCGGGAAAAGACCGGCAGCTGATCTCCCGGCCCATGCTCGGTCGGCTCGCGGAGCTCGTCGGCGTGCTTCTGCTGGTCGCGGGTTGCTCATCGTGGTCCGATCCGCCGGCGGGCTTCGTGAACGGGACCAGCCTGCACCACATCAAGGTCGGCGGCCTCGACCGCAGCTACCGGCTGTACAAGCCGGTCGGCGTGCCCGCCTCGGCTCCGTTGGTGGTCGTGATGCACGGCTATTCCGGCAGCGCCCGGCAGGTCGAAAGGGATTACCAATGGGACGGTCTGGCCGATTCGGGCAAGTTCCTCGTCGCCTACCCCGATGGCCTCGGCCGGGCCTGGAACGTCGACGGGGAAACCTGCTGCGGGCGGTCGGGACGGGACGGCGTCGATGACGTCGGCTTCATCCGCGCGGCCGTCGCCGACATCGCCAAGAACCTGGGCGTCGACCCCGCCAAGGTCTATGCCACCGGCATGAGCAACGGCGCCATCATGTCGTTCACGCTGGCGTGCACCACCGATATTTTCGCCGCGATCGGGCCGGTTGCCGGCACGCAGCTGAACGCGTGCCGGGCCCCGCGCCCGGCGTCGGTCATGCACATCCACGGCACCACCGATCGACTCGTCCCGTACGGCGGCGGGCAGGGCTTCAGCGTCATCAACGGCCCGTCGGTGCCGGAGGTGAATGCGTTCTGGCGCAACGTCGATCAGTGCGGTGCCCCGACCACCACCGCCAGCGGCCCGGTGACCACGTCGACGGCCGGATGCGCCGGGGGCCGCGGCGTCGTGCTCGTCACCGTCGACGGGGGCGGACACGAGTGGCCGCCGTTCGCGAGCCAGGCCCTGTGGCAGTTCTTCGCCGCCCACCCGCGCTGACCATTACAGCTCTTGTGCGACTGTCGAAGAAATGTAACATGAGGAGCATGCCAGACACCCATGTCGTCACCAACCAGGTCCCGACCCTGGAGAACCACAACCCCGCGACGTCAGCCGTGCTCGTCGAGGCCCTGATCCGCGAGGGCGGGCAGTGGGGCGTCGACGAGGTGACCGAGCTGGGGGCGCTCGCCGGCACCCGCGAAGCCCAGCGTTGGGGCGAGCTCGCCGACCGCAACCGGCCCGTGCTGCACACCCACGACCAATACGGCCACCGCGTCGACGAGGTGGAATACGACCCGGCCTACCACGAGCTGATGCGCGCGGCGATCGCCCACGGCGTGCACGCGGCCCCGTGGGCCGACGGGCGGCCGGGGGCGCACGTGGTGCGCGCCGCCAAGATGTCGGTCTGGAACGTCGAGCCCGGACACACCTGCCCGATCTCGATGACATATGCCGTCGTTCCGGCGCTGCGCTTCAACCCCGAACTCGCCGCGGTGTACGAGCCGCTGCTGACCAGTCGCGAGTACGACCCCGAGCTGAAACTGGCGACCACCAAGGCCGGCATCACCGCCGGCATGTCGATGACCGAGAAGCAGGGCGGCTCCGACGTTCGCGCCGGCACCACCCAGGCGACCCCCAACGGCGACGGCACGTACAGCCTGACCGGCCACAAGTGGTTCACGTCGGCGCCGATGTGCGACATCTTTCTGGTGCTGGCGCAGGCGCCCGGCGGGCTGTCCTGCTTCCTGCTGCCGCGGGTACTGCCCGACGGCACCCGCAACCGGATGTTCCTGCAGCGGCTCAAGGACAAACTGGGCAACCACGCCAACGCCTCCAGCGAGGTCGAGTACGACGGCGCCGTCGCCTGGCTGGTGGGCGAGGAGGGCCGCGGCGTGCCGACCATCATCGAGATGGTCAACCTCACCCGGCTGGACTGCACGCTGGGCAGCGCGACCAGCATGCGCACCGGCCTGACCCGCGCCATCCACCACGCGCAGCACCGAAAGGCGTTCGGCGCCTACCTGATCGACCAGCCCCTGATGCGCAACGTGCTCGCGGACCTGGCCGTGGAGGCCGAGGCCGCCACCATCGTGGCGATGCGGATGGCCGGCGCCACCGACAAGGCGGTGCGCGGTGACGCGACGGAGGCGCTGCTGCGCCGCATCGGCCTGGCGGCCAGCAAGTACTGGGTGTGCAAGCGCGCCACCCCGCACGCCGCCGAAGCGCTGGAATGCCTGGGCGGCAACGGCTACGTCGAGGATTCCGGGATGCCGCGCCTTTTCCGTGAGGCGCCGCTGATGGGCATCTGGGAGGGCTCCGGCAACGTCAGCGCGCTGGATACGTTGCGCGCCATGGCAACCCGTCCCGAGTGTGTCGAGGTGCTGTTCGGCGAACTGGCCCAAACCGCGGGGCAGGATCACCGACTGGACGGGCACGTCGAAAAGTTGCGGCAGCAACTGGCCGACCTGGACAACATCGCCTACCGGGCCCGCAAGGTCGCCGAGGACATCTGCCTGGCGCTGCAGGGCTCGCTGCTGGTGCGGCACGGGCACCCCGCCGTCGCCGAAGCGTTCCTGGCCACGCGGCTCGACGGCCGGTGGGGCGGGGCGTTCGGCACCATGCCCACCGGGCTGGACCTGGCGCCGATCCTCGAGCGGGCGTTGGTCAAGGGGTGACGCACGCGATCAGGCCGGTCGACTTCGACAACCTGAAGACGATGACCTATGAGGTCACCGACCGGGTAGCGCGCATCACCTTCAACCGGCCCGAGAAGGGCAACGCGATCGTCGCGGACACCCCGCTGGAGCTCTCGGCGTTGGTCGAGCGCGCCGACCTCGACCCCGGAGTGCACGTCATCCTGGTGTCGGGTCGCGGCGAGGGGTTCTGCGCCGGCTTCGACCTGAGCGCCTACGCCGATCGCACCGGCTCGGCCGGCGGGACCGGCGCGTATCAGGGCACCGTGCTGGACGGCAAGATCCAGGCGGTCAACCACCTGCCCGACCAGCCGTGGGACCCGATGGTCGACTACCAGATGATGAGCCGCTTCGTGCGCGGGTTCTCCAGCCTGATGCACGCCGACAAGCCGACGGTGGTGAAGATCCATGGCTACTGCGTGGCCGGCGGCACCGACATCGCGCTGCACGCCGATCAGGTGATCGCCGCGGCCGACGCCAAGATCGGCTACCCACCGACCCGGGTGTGGGGCGTCCCGGCGGCGGGCCTGTGGGCGCACCGGCTCGGCGATCAGCGCGCCAAACGCCTGCTGCTCACCGGCGATTGCATCACCGGCGCGCAGGCCGCGGAGTGGGGCCTGGCGGTCGAGGCTCCCGACCCGGAGCACCTCGACGAACGCACCGAGCGGCTGGTGGAGCGGATCGCGGCGGTGCCCGTCAATCAGCTGATCATGGTCAAGCTCGCGCTCAATTCGGCTCTGCTGCAACAGGGTGTGGCCACCAGCAGGATGGTGAGCACGGTGTTCGACGGGGTCGCCCGGCACACGCCCGAGGGGCACGCCTTCGTGGCCGACGCGGTCGAGCACGGCTTTCGGGAGGCGGTGCGGCATCGCGACGAGCCGTTCGGCGACCACGGCCGCAAAGGCTCAGGGGTGTGATCCCTTGCCCGACATGACGGCTCGCTCGGTGGTGCTCAGCGTGCTGCTCGGCGCCCACCCCGCTTGCGCGAGTGCCGGCGAATTGATCAGGCTGACAGCCGATTTCGGCATCAAGGAGACCACGCTGCGGGTGGCGCTGACCCGGATGGTCGGCGCCGGCGATTTGATCCGGTCCGCCGACGGCTACCGCCTCTCGGATCGATTGCTGGCCCGTCAGCGCCGCCAGGACGATGCCATGCACCCCCGCACCCGCCCGTGGCGCGGGGACTGGCTGGTGCTGATCGTGACCAGTGTGGGCGGCGACCCCCGAACCCGCGCGGCGCTGCGAACGGGCATGCACGACAAGCGCTTTGGCGAACTTCGCGAGGGGGTGTGGATGCGGCCCGACAACTTGCGGCTGGACCTGGATCCCGATGTCGCGGGCCGGGTGCGCGTGCTCAAGGCGCGCGACGACGCGCCGGCGGAGCTGGCCGGTGAGCTGTGGGACCTGCCGGCGTGGGCCCAAACCGGCCACCGGCTGCTCGGTGAGATGGCCGGCGCGTCCGACATTCCCGGGCGGTTCGTGGCGGCCACGG
The DNA here is from genome assembly GCA_002102225.1 of Mycobacterium interjectum. Taxonomy (GTDB): domain Bacteria; phylum Actinomycetota; class Actinomycetes; order Mycobacteriales; family Mycobacteriaceae; genus Mycobacterium; species Mycobacterium interjectum_B. The sequence continues at coordinate 127,498 of LQPB01000090.1, read as the reverse complement.
GCATCGTGCGCCACGTGCTCACCGACCCGATGTTGCCCGCCGAGCTACTGCCCGCCGATTGGCCCGGCGACCGGCTGCGCGAGGCTTACCACGACTTCGCCACCGAGCTGGCGCGGCGGCGTGACCCATCCCTGTTGGAGGTGACATGAGTGATCCAGTGCGCGTAGAGCGCAACGGCGCCGTGACGACGGTGATCCTCGACCGGCCGGGCGCGCGCAACGCCGTCAACGGCCCGACGGCCGCCGCGCTCTACGCGGCGTTCGACGCATTCGACCGCGACGACACCGCGTCGGTGGCGGTGCTGTGGGGCGATAACGGAACCTTCTGCGCGGGAGCCGATTTGAAATCCTTCGGCACTCCCGACGCCAACGCCGTGCACCGCACCGGCCCCGGCCCGATGGGGCCCACCCGGATGGTGCTGTCCAAACCCGTGATCGCCGCCGTCAGCGGCTACGCCGTCGCCGGGGGCCTGGAGCTGGCCGTTTGGTGTGACCTGCGGGTGGCGGAGGAGGACGCCGTGTTCGGGGTGTTCTGCCGGCGCTGGGGCGTGCCGCTCATCGACGGCGGCACCGTGCGGCTGCCCCGGCTGATCGGGCAGAGCCGCGCGATGGACATGATCCTCACCGGTCGCGGTGTCAGGGCCGACGAAGCGCTGGCGATGGGGTTGGCGAACCGCGTCGTGCCGAAAGGCCAAGCGCGCCAAGCGGCCGAGGAACTGGCCGCCCAGCTCGCGGCGCTGCCGCAGCAGTGCCTGCGATCGGACCGGTTGTCGGCGCTGCACCAATGGGGCAGTTCCGAAGCCGACGCCATCGACTACGAATTCGCCAGCATCTCGCGCGTCGCCGCGGAGGCCGCGGAAGGCGCCGGGCGGTTCGCCGCGGGCGCCGGACGCCATGGCACGCCGGCGAATTAGCCCTTGCTGATCGAGTTCGTCGAGCCGAGGTTGTCGACCTTGGGATCACCGTCTTTATAGGTGATGGTGTTGCTCAGCCCCACCACGGTGACGCGCGTGTTGACCTTGTCGATGGTGATCTTGTTGTTCGCGCCGCCGATGGTCACCGTCTCGCAGGTCCCGGTCACGGTCAGCGTGTTGTTGGAGCCGCCCACGTTCAGCGACTTGCCGTTGGCGCAATCGAGGGTGGCGGTGGTCCCCATCGACCCGTAGTTCAGCGTGTTGCCGATCTCGACGGACGCCGTGGTGCTCGCGCCGCTGGTGCTCGTCGGCCCCGCCGCGGCGCTGGTCGTCGTGCTGCTCTTGGTCGTCGTCGTGGTCGAGGCACCTGGCGGGTTGGCGGTGGAACTGCAACCCGCCAGCACTAACGCCGCGGCCGCCGGCGCCAGGGCGAGCGCGGCGAGCCTGGACGGGCGGTCGGTGATGTGGTCGCGCATCGATCCTCGATTCTCTCGATTCGGTGCTCAGCCCGGCACCTGTTGGAGCCGGTTGGTCATGCCCAGTTCGCGTCCCCGATCCCAGAGGATCGGGTCGCCGCCGTGATAGAACACGGTCTCGTTGTAGCCGTACACGGTGATGTCGTGGGTGACGGAGTCGGCGATGACGGTGTTGCCCGATCCCATGACCGTCACGGCCCAGCAGTTGCCCTTGGCGTTGATGACGTTCGAGGTGCCGTTGACGATCAGGGTGGCATCGTTGCAGTCCAGCGTCTGCTCGAGGCCCTGCCCGATGACGTGGGTGTCGCCGTTCTTGGCCGGCGCGGCCGGTGTGGGGGCGAGGGCGACGAGGACGCAGGTGAGCAGCGGTCCCGCGGCGGTTGTCCACTTCACGGCGAGCCCCCTTCGTCGTTCGAGTCAGCCTGGAAAGAGATTACGTGCATCCGGCCGCCCGGCGGCAGGGTTATCGGCTCACCAATTTCGGGCCCATCGTCAACTAGAGTCATTAGTTAACCCACCCGCATACTCGAAGGGCGATCGCCATGGCAGCTCCAGAACCGCCGCCGGCGGCGGGGCGCCAGCGCGCCGGGAAGTCGGGCTCCCGCCCGGCCAAGCTGAGCCGCGAAGGGATCGTCGACGGCGCCCTGACGTTCCTGGACCGCGAGGGCTGGGACTCGCTGACGATCAACGCGCTGGCCACCCAGTTGGGCACCAAGGGTCCCTCGCTGTACAACCACGTGGACAGCCTGGAGGACCTGCGCCGCGCGGTGCGGATCCGCGTCATCGACGACATCATCACGATGTTGAACAGGGTCGGCGAGGGTCGCGCCCGCGACGACGCGGTGCTGGTCATGGCCGGCGCCTACCGCAGCTACGCCCATCACCACCCCGGCCGGTACTCCGCGTTCACCCGGATGCCGCTGGGCGGTGACGACCCCGAGTACGCGGCCGCCACCAGGGGCGCGGCCACGCCCGTCATCTCGGTGCTGGCCTCCTATGGCCTCGGCGGCGAGGAGGCCTTCCACGCCGCCCTGGAATTCTGGTCCGCGCTGCACGGCTTCGTGTTGCTGGAGATGACCGGTGTCATGGATGACATCGACACGGACGTGCTGTTCTCCGACATGGTGTTGCGGCTGGCTCGGGGTATGGAGGCGCAGAGCAGGCGCACCGCGCACCACCAAGCCGCGCCGCAGTAGTTCCCGATGGTGGCGACCCGTTCCCCAGCTCCGCGGGGGTGCCCCCAGCGCCCGGCTCGGCCGCGCTTGCGGTCGCCACGGGTCCTCCCGCCGCCGCTTTGACCTGCAAGACCGGCGGCGGGTATTGTGGTAGCTCGTGCCTGGCGGCTTACGGCGCCTGACGTAAGGGAGCGGATGCCGGGCTAATTCGCATGTCCCCGACGCACCGGATCGACTGCCGTGCTGAGCGCTTGCGACACTCCCGGCCGCGGGGTAGGCGAGCTTACCCGGGGCGGGGCGAAACTGCAGTACACAGACTTAACAGCTTGAGCCAGAACACGAACGACAACACAGAAAGCCGGTAGATGCCAACCATTCAGCAGCTGGTCCGCAAGGGTCGTCGGGACAAGATCGGCAAGGTCAAGACCGCGGCTCTGAAGGGCAGCCCGCAGCGCCGTGGCGTATGCACCCGCGTGTACACCACCACCCCGAAGAAGCCGAACTCGGCGCTTCGGAAGGTCGCGCGCGTCAAGCTGACGAGCCAGGTGGAGGTCACCGCGTACATCCCCGGCGAGGGCCACAACCTGCAGGAGCACTCGATGGTGCTGGTGCGTGGTGGCCGGGTCAAGGACCTGCCCGGTGTCCGCTACAAGATCATCCGCGGTTCGCTCGACACCCAGGGTGTCAAGAACCGCAAGCAGGCTCGCAGCCGTTACGGCGCCAAGAAGGAGAAGAGCTAATGCCGCGCAAGGGGCCCGCGCCCAAGCGTCCGCTGGTCAACGACCCCGTCTACGGGTCGCAGCTGGTCACCCAGCTGGTGAACAAGGTTCTGCTCAAGGGGAAGAAATCGCTCGCCGAGCGCATTGTTTATGGTGCGCTCGAGAATGCGCGGGAAAAGACTGGTACGGATCCCGTGATCACCCTCAAGCGCGCTCTCGACAACGTCAAGCCCGCCCTGGAGGTGCGCAGCCGCCGCGTCGGTGGTGCGACCTACCAGGTGCCCGTCGAGGTGCGTCCTGACCGGTCCACCACGCTGGCGCTGCGTTGGCTTGTCAGCTTCTCGCGGCAGCGCCGGGAGAAGACCATGATCGAGCGGCTGGCAAACGAGATCCTCGACGCCAGCAACGGCCTCGGGGCCTCCGTCAAACGGCGTGAGGACACCCACAAGATGGCCGAGGCAAACCGCGCCTTCGCGCATTACCGCTGGTGAGACCCGCCGGCACCGTTGCCGGAGGCGTAACGACAGCTAACCAAGCAATCGAAAGAGTGGGAAGACTTCTGTGGCACAGAAGGACGTGCTGACCGACCTGACCAAGGTCCGCAACATCGGCATCATGGCGCACATCGATGCCGGCAAGACGACGACGACCGAGCGCATCCTCTACTACACCGGCATCAGCTACAAGATCGGTGAGGTGCACGACGGCGCCGCCACCATGGACTGGATGGAGCAGGAGCAGGAGCGGGGGATCACCATCACCTCCGCGGCCACCACCTGCTTCTGGAACGACAACCAGATCAACATCATTGACACGCCTGGCCATGTTGATTTCACCGTCGAGGTGGAGCGCAGCCTGCGCGTGCTCGACGGTGCCGTCGCCGTCTTCGACGGCAAGGAGGGCGTCGAACCGCAGTCCGAGCAGGTGTGGCGCCAGGCGGACAAATACGACGTTCCGCGGATCTGCTTCGTCAACAAGATGGACAAGATCGGCGCCGACTTCTACTTCTCGGTGAAGACCATGGAAGAGCGGCTGGGCGCCAACGTCATCCCGATCCAGCTGCCCGTCGGCTCCGAGGGTGACTTCGAAGGCGTCGTCGACCTGGTCGAGATGAAGGCCAAGGTGTGGAGCGCCGAGGCCAAGCTCGGCGAGAAGTACGACGTCGTCGACATCCCGGCCGAGCTGGCCGAGAAGGCCGACGAATACCGCACCAAGCTGCTCGAGTCCGTCGCCGAGACCGACGAGACGCTGCTGGAGAAGTACCTGGGCGGCGAGGAACTCACCGTCGAGGAGATCAAGGGCGCGATCCGCAAGCTGACCATCAGCTCGGAGGCCTACCCGGTGCTGTGCGGCAGCGCGTTCAAGAACAAGGGCGTGCAGCCGATGCTGGACGCGGTGATCGACTACCTGCCCTCGCCGCTGGACGTGCCGCCGGCCGTCGGCCACGCTCCGGGCAAGGAAGACGTCGAGGTCGTGCGCAAGCCGTCGACCGACGAGCCGTTCTCGGCGCTGGCCTTCAAGGTCGCCACGCACCCGTTCTTCGGCAAGCTGACCTACGTCCGGGTTTACTCGGGCAAGGTCGATTCCGGCAGCCAGGTCATCAACTCCACCAAGGGCAAGAAGGAGCGGCTGGGCAAGCTGTTCCAGATGCACTCCAACAAGGAGAACCCGGTGGAGACGGCGTCGGCCGGTCACATCTACGCGGTGATCGGTCTGAAGGACACCACCACCGGCGACACCTTGAGCGACCCGAACGACCAGGTCGTGCTGGAGTCGATGACCTTCCCCGACCCGGTCATCGAGGTGGCCATCGAGCCCAAGACCAAGAGCGACCAGGAGAAGCTGAGCCTGTCGATCCAGAAGCTCGCCGAGGAGGACCCGACGTTCAAGGTCCACCAGGACACCGAGACCGGCCAGACCGTGATCGGTGGCATGGGCGAGCTGCACCTGGACATCCTGGTCGACCGCATGCGCCGCGAGTTCAAGGTCGAGGCCAACGTGGGCAAGCCCCAGGTGGCCTACAAGGAGACCATCCGGCGCACGGTGGAGAAGGTCGAGTTCACCCACAAGAAGCAGACCGGTGGCTCGGGCCAGTTCGCCAAGGTGCTGATCAACCTCGAGCCGTTCCACGGCGAGGACGGCGCGACCTACGAATTCGAGAACAAGGTCACCGGTGGGCGCATCCCGCGCGAGTACATCCCATCGGTGGACGCCGGCGCCCAGGACGCCATGCAGTACGGCGTACTGGCCGGCTACCCGCTGGTGAACCTCAAGGTCACCCTGCTCGACGGCGCCTTCCACGAGGTCGACTCGTCCGAGATGGCCTTCAAGATCGCCGGTTCGCAGGTGCTGAAAAAGGCTGCCGCGCAAGCGCAACCGGTGATCCTGGAACCGATCATGGCCGTCGAGGTCACCACGCCCGAGGACTACATGGGCGATGTGATCGGCGACCTGAACTCCCGCCGTGGCCAGATTCAGGCCATGGAGGAGCGGAGCGGTGCACGCGTGGTCAAGGCGCACGTGCCGCTGTCGGAGATGTTCGGCTACGTCGGCGACCTGCGGTCGAAGACACAAGGCCGGGCGAACTACTCCATGGTGTTCGACTCCTACGCCGAAGTGCCGGCGAACGTGTCGAAGGAGATCATCGCTAAGGCGACGGGTCAGTGAGTTCAGGCGTACGAGTAAGCTGACCCGGTTAACACCGCGGCACAACAAGAAATCAACACTGCTTAACAAAGCACCAACAAGTCGGAGGACAAAACAGTGGCGAAGGCGAAGTTCCAGCGGACCAAGCCCCACGTCAACATCGGGACCATCGGTCACGTTGACCACGGCAAGACCACCCTGACCGCGGCTATCACCAAGGTCCTGCATGACAAGTTTCCGGACCTGAACGAGTCCAAGGCGTTCGACCAGATCGACAACGCCCCCGAGGAGCGTCAGCGCGGTATCACGATCAACATCGCGCACGTCGAGTACCAGACCGACAAGCGGCACTACGCCCACGTCGACGCGCCTGGTCACGCGGACTACATCAAGAACATGATCACCGGCGCCGCCCAGATGGACGGCGCGATCCTGGTGGTCGCCGCGACCGACGGCCCGATGCCGCAGACGCGTGAGCACGTGCTGCTGGCCCGCCAGGTCGGCGTGCCCTATATCCTGGTCGCCCTGAACAAGGCCGACGCCGTGGACGACGAGGAGCTGCTCGAGCTCGTCGAGCTGGAGGTCCGCGAGCTGCTGGCCGCCCAGGAGTTCGACGAGGACGCGCCGGTGGTGCGGGTGTCCGCGCTCAAGGCGCTCGAGGGCGACGCCAAGTGGGTCTCGTCCGTCGAGGAGCTGATGGACGCGGTCGACGAGTCCATCCCGGACCCGGTCCGCGAGACCGACAAGCCGTTCCTGATGCCCGTCGAGGACGTCTTCACCATCACCGGCCGCGGCACCGTCGTGACCGGTCGTGTGGAGCGCGGCGTGATCAACGTGAACGAGGAAGTCGAGATCGTCGGCATCCGCCCGACCAGCACCAAGACGACCGTCACCGGTGTGGAGATGTTCCGCAAGCTGCTCGACCAGGGCCAGGCCGGCGACAACGTCGGGCTGCTGCTGCGCGGCATCAAGCGCGAGGACGTCGAGCGCGGCCAGGTCGTCACGAAGCCCGGCACCACCACGCCGCACACCGAGTTCGAGGGCCAGGTCTACATCCTGTCCAAGGACGAGGGCGGCCGGCACACGCCGTTCTTCAACAACTACCGCCCGCAGTTCTACTTCCGCACCACCGACGTGACGGGTGTGGTGACGCTGCCGGAGGGCACCGAGATGGTGATGCCCGGTGACAACACCAACATCTCGGTGAAGCTGATCCAGCCGGTGGCCATGGACGAGGGCCTGCGGTTCGCGATCCGCGAAGGTGGCCGCACCGTCGGCGCCGGCCGGGTCGTCAAGATCATCAAGTAGCTCCGTTCGACGCGAAGCCCGGGCTTGCCAATCGGCGGCCCGGGCTTCGTGCGTTCCGGATCCACGGCAATCGGCGAAACCGGGCGCGGGCACGGGCCGAGTTACTATAGGTTTAGTCTTATTGCGTCCGTGTCTAATGACCGGGCGATTGCTTCAATCGTGTGACCCGCCCGGGAGGTACGGATGTCGTTCGTTTTCGCGACGCCCGAGTACCTGGCCGGGGCGGCCTCCGACCTCTCGAATATCGCCTCGGCTATCAGCTCGGCCAACGCGGCGGCGCTGACCCCGACCTCGGGGGTGCTGGCCGCGGGTGCCGACGAGGTGTCGGCGACCATCGCGGCGCTGTTCGGCGCGCACGCCGAGGTCTACCAGGCGCTCAGTGCCCAGGCGGCGATGTTCCACCAGCAGTTTGTCGAGCTCATGAGCGGCGGCGCGGCGCAGTATGCCCTCGCTGAGGCGACCAACGCCTCACCGCTGCAGACCATGGAGCAAGCGGCGCTGGGCGCGGTCGGCGCGCCCAGCCAGGCGGCGGCCGCGGCCGTCCCGGCCGGCAACGGCGTGAGCCCCGCGCTGGCGGTCGCGCCCAGCGGCGGGCCGGGCGCGTTCGGCGCCGGGGGCAGCGGCGTGGCCGGTCAGCTGGTGGGCAGCGTGAGTCCCGCCGTCGCGGCCGCCGGCAGCGGCGAGTCGTTCGGCATGGGCGGGGCCGGTTTGACCGGCAGCCTGGTCGCGGGTCAGAACCTCGGCGCCGTCCCCGCGGCCGCGGCAACCGGCGGCCCCGCCGCGTCTTCCGGCGTCATCGGGGCCACCGAAGCAGTCGAGGAGGCTGGCCTCGACGGGTACGCCGGGACGCCGCTGCCCGCGACGATGCCGGCCGCGGCGCCCGCCGGCTCTTCGGCGGCGGTGCGTCCCGCGACGCCGGCCTACTCTCCGACGACCGCCGCCCCGGCCGAGTCCTCCGAGGAGTGACCGAGCGCGCAAACGGTTTGCGCGCATCGGTATCGCGACCGCCGGTCGAGCGCTAATCTGACACGGACTTCCCAGCGAGATGAGGAGAGACACGTGTTGGCGCGCTACCTGAAGGCACAGTTGATCGTTTTGCTGTGCGGCGGCCTGGTGGGTCCGATCTTTTTGGTCGTCTACTTCACCCTCGGGTTCGACAACCTGCTGCAGTGGATGCTCTACGTGGGCCTGCTGATCACCGTGGCCGACGTGGTGATCGCGCTCGCGCTGGCCAACTACGGGGCGAAGTCGTCCGCCAAGAACGCGGAGCTCGAGCAGCACGGCGTGCTGGCACTGGCCCAGATCACCGGGCTCAGCGAGACCGGGACCTGGATCAACAACCAGCAGGTGGTCAAGGTCTACCTGCATATCGCGGGGCCCGGCTTTCTGCCGTTCGACAGCGAGGACCGGGTGATCGCCAGCGTGACCCGGCTCGGCAACCTCAACGCCCGCAAGGTGGTGGTGCTGGTCAACCCCACCACCGGCGAATACCGGATCGACTGGGAACGCAGCGCTCTGGTCAACGGTCTGGTGCCGGCGCAGTTCACGGTGGCGGAGGACAACAGGACCTACGACCTCAGCGGGCAGGCCGGCCCGCTGATGGAGATCCTGCAGATCCTCAAGGCCAACAACGTCCCGCTCAATCGGATGGTCGACATCCGGTCCAATCCCGCGCTGCGCCAGCAGGTCCAGGCCGTGGTGCGGCGGGCGGCCGAGCAGCAGGCACCGGCCCCCCAGCCGGCGGCGGCCGGCGGTCCGGCACCGGCCGCCACTGCGCAACCGTCGATCGCGCAGCGGCTCCAAGAGCTCGAGACGCTGCGGGCCAGCGGCGCGCTGAGCGACCAGGAGTACAACAGCCGCCGCGCCCAGATCATCTCGGAAATCTGAACCCAGGGATTAGTTAGAACACGTTTCAGTTTCGCTGCTAGCCTTGCACCGTGGCTGAATCACTGCAGGGACGGGTGGCATTCATTACCGGCGCGGCCCGGGCGCAGGGGCGGTCGCATGCGGTGCGGCTCGCGCGGGAGGGTGCCGACATCATCGCGCTCGACATCTGCGCGCGGGCGTCCGACACCCTGACCTACACGCCGGCCACGCCCGAGGATCTCAACGAGACCGTCCGCCTGGTCGAGGCCGAGGGCCGCAAGGTGCTGGCCCGCGAGGTCGACATCCGCGACGACGCCGCGGTGCGGCAACTCGTGGCCGACGGCGTCGAACAATTCGGCCGGCTCGACATCCTGGTGGCCAACGCCGGGGTGCTGGGGTGGGGCCGGGTCTGGGAGCTCACCGACGAGCAATGGGACACCGTGATCGGGATCAACCTGACCGGCACCTGGCGCACCCTGCGCGCCGCGATTCCGGCCATGATCGAGGCCGGCAACGGCGGGTCGATCGTCGTCGTGAGCTCGTCGGCGGGCCTGAAGGCGACGCCGGGCAACGGCCACTACGCCGCCAGCAAGTTCGGGCTCACCGCGCTGACCAACACGCTGGCCATCGAACTCGGCGAATACGACATCCGGGTCAACTCCATCCACCCCTACTCGGTCGAAACCCCGATGATCGAGCCGGAGGCGATGATGGAGATCTTTGCCAAGCACCCCCGTTACGTGCACAGCTTCCCGCCAATGCCGATGCAGTACAAGGGCTTCATGACGCCCGACGAGGTTTCCGACGTCGTCGTCTGGTTGGCTGGCGACGGCTCAGGCACGTTGTCGGGCAGCCAGATCCCGGTGGACAAGGGCGCCTTGAAGTACTAATTCGCGATCGTGTATGAACACCACGTGACCGAAAAAGGCATCGTGATCGTGGGTGGCGGGCTCGCCGGGGCCCGGACCGCCGAGCAATTGCGCCGGTCCGAATACACCGGCCCCATCACGATCGTCAGCGACGAGGTGCATCTGCCCTACGACCGCCCGCCGTTGTCCAAGGAGGTGCTGCGCAAAGAGGTCGACGACGTGGCCCTCAAGCCGCGTGAGTGGTACGACGACAACGACATCACCCTGCGACTCGGTTCGGCGGCAACCGGTCTCGACACCGCCGGGCAGACGGTCACGCTGGCCGACGGATCGGCGCTCGGCTACGACGAGCTCGTCATCGCCACCGGGCTGGTGCCGCGGCGCATTCCGGCGCTACCGGATCTCGAGGGCATTCGGGTGCTGCGTTCGTTCGACGAGAGCATGGCGTTGCGCGAGCACGCGTCCGCCGCGCAGCGCGCCGTGGTCATCGGCGCGGGCTTCATCGGCTGCGAGGTGGCCGCCAGCATGCGCACCCTCGGGGTGCACGTGGTACTGGTCGAGCCGCAGCCGACGCCGCTGGCCGCCGTGCTGGGCGAGCAGATCGGCGCGCTGGTGGCGCGCCTGCATCGCGACGAAGGCGTCGACGTCCGCCTCGGGGTCGGCGTGGCCGAGGTGCGCGGCGAGGGCCACGTCGACACCGTGGTGCTGACCGACGGGGCGGAACTGCCCGCCGACCTGGTCGTCATCGGGATCGGGTCGCGCCCGGCCACCGAATGGCTCGAGGGCAGCGGCATCGACGTCGACAACGGTGTCGTCTGCGACGAGGCCGGCCGCACCAGCGCGCCGAAGGTGTGGGCGCTGGGGGATGTCGCCTCTTGGCGCGACGCGACGGGACACCAAGCGCGCGTGGAACATTGGAGCAACGTCGCCGACCAGGCCCGGGTGGTGGTGCCGGCGATGCTGGGGCGGGACGTTCCCACCAACCCCGTCGTCCCCTACTTCTGGAGCGACCAGTACGACGTCAAGATCCAGTGCCTGGGGGAGCCGGAGGCCACCGACACCGTCCATCTCGTGGAGGACGACGGGCGCAAGTTCCTGGCCTATTACGAGCGCGACGGGGTGCTGGTCGGCGTGGTGGGCGGCGGGATGCCGGGCAAGGTCATGAAGGTCCGCGCCAAGATCGCCTCCGCCGCGCCCATCGCCGAGGTGCTGGGCTGACGCTGTCATGCCCAAGGTGGCGATACTCGACGACTACGCCGGCCTGGCTCTCGACCTCGCCGACTGGTCACGGGTGCAAAATCGTTCCGAGGTAACCGTTTTCGATCGGCACCTGTCCGAGTCGGAAGCGGCAGAGGCGTTGCGGCCCTTCGACGTGATCTGCACCATGCGCGAGCGGATGGCCTTGCCGCGCACGCTGATCGAGCGGCTGCCGAACCTGAAGCTGATCACCATCGTCGGCCGGAGCCTGCCCAACCTGGACATGGCGGCGGCCAGCGAGCGCGGCGTGCTGGTCGCCCACTCGGACTTCGCCCATCCCCGATTCACCTCGGTCCGCGACGCCACCCCGGAACTGGCCTGGGGGTTGATGATCGCGACCGTGCGCAACCTGGCCGAAGAGCATCGGAGCATGCGCGCGGGGGGCTGGCAGAGGACCACCGGGATGGCGCTGTCCGGCAAGACGATCGGGCTGCTCGGCCTGGGCAGGACCGGCAGCCGCATGGCCGAATACGCGAAAGTGTTTGGCATGCAGGTCATCGCGTGGAGCCAGAACCTCACCGAACAGGCCGCGGCGGCGGTCGGCGCCCGCCGGGTCGAGAAGGAGGTGCTGTTCTCCGAATCCGACGTGGTGTCCATTCACCTGGTGCTCTCCGAGCGCACCCGGGGCCTGGTCGGCCGTCCCGAGCTGGCCCTGATGAAGCCGCACGCCTACCTGATCAACACCTCCCGCGGCCCGATCGTGGACGAGGCCGCCCTGATCGACGCGCTGCGCACCGGGCGCATCGCCGGGGCCGGGCTCGACGTCTACGACACCGAACCGCCGCCGCAAGATCACCCGTTGCGGGGGTTGGCGAACGTGACGCTGTCCCCGCACCTGGGCTACGTCACCCGCGAGATGCTCGGCGCCTTCTACGAGGACACCGTCGAGGCCGTCGCCGCCTGGCTGGACGGGGCGCCCATCCGGATCGCCAACGCCTAGAACTCGCCGAGATAGAAGCGGGCGCCCTGATCGTCGACGCACTCGGCGGTCACGCCGTACGGCTGGCGGGCCGGCTCGGCGAACACTGTGCCGCCGGCCTCGCGCACCCGCGCGACCGCCGCGTCGATGTTCGGCACCGTCCACATCGGCACCGTCACCGGATCGGTGCTGCCGCCGGCGGCGCCGGCCATCGGATGGGTGTCCACCACCTGCCAACCGTCGGCGACCCGGCCGGGTTCGAACGCCCATCCCAGCACCCGGCCGTAGAAGTCGCGGAAGCCCGCGGAATCCGGCACCAGGTAGGTGACGTAGGACAGCTCGCCGGGCCCGGAACCGTTGAGTTCCGGACGCTTTCGTCCGGCCGGCGGCTCGAACACCGCGAACGCCACCCCGTGCGGGTCGGTGGCCTCGAGGAGCACGCCGTACTCGCTGTCCCGGGTTTCGCCCGGGACCCCGCCGGCCTCCGCGATCGCCGCGCGCGCGGCCTCGACGTCGGCAACGGCGTAGCAGCAGAACAGGGTGGGTGTCCCGGGACTGGCCGCAATGCCGGTCGGCAGCTCGGTGTTGGTGACCCGGTGCGACGCGGGGTCGTAGGTCCAGCCCAGGACGTGTCCGTAGAAGGCGGCCGCGCGATCGGGGTCGGGGGTCCACACCGAGATGTACCCCAGGTCGCCGTGCCGGATGCGCGATGTCGCGGTGGGGCCGGACAGCATCCACCGGTGGCCGAAGGGGTCGATGATGGTCGCGGTCCGGTTTCCGTAGTTTTCGTAGGGTTCGCGCTCGACGGCGGCTCCGCCTTCGCTCGCCCGCCGCAGCGCGGCGTCGGTGTCGGCGACGCGCAACATCAGGCTCACCGAAACCCGGCCGGGCACAGGGGCTTTCAGGCCGAGTTCCGGATATTCGTCGGCGAGGTACAGCACGCCACCGGCGACCGCAATCTCCGCGTGCCCGATTCGGCCGTCGTCCATCACAATCGGTTCGCCGATCAGGTGGGCGCCGAAGGCGTCGGCGTACCAGGCGATCGCCGCCCGCGCGTCCCCGACGCTGAGGTAGGGCAGCGCCGCCGGGCGCGGTGCGGCCTCGGCGGCGGACGGCTCGGTCAGTTCGGACAGGGCACTGGCGGTGCCGCTCATGACGACTCCTTTCGGTAGCGACAATGCGGATTCCAAACGCCGGCGCAGGCGCCCGGCGAAGTCCGGATCAGGTTGCGCCGGAAGGTCGTTGGCGCGCAGCACGTCCAGTGGATCGGTGTGGTCCTGCGGACTCATGATGCGCCTCCTTCCGGATACTGCCGTTTGAAGGCCCGGCGGGCCCGGACCAGGAGCGCCTCCGTGGCGTGCACGGTGCGTCCGAGCAGCTCCGCGCATTCGCCCACCGAGCAGTCGTCCATGTAGCGCAGCACCAGCACGGCGCGGTGCGGCTCGGCCAGCCGCGCCAGCACCGCCTCGGCGACCAGGCGATCCAGTTCGGCGTCCCAGTCGTCGGCGCCGTCCCCCGGTTCGGGCGAATCGGCGACCGGCACGGCCAGCCGGTGCTGGCCGCGCCGATAGTGGTCGGCCAGCTTGTGGCGTGCCACGCCGAGCAGCCACGGGATCGCGATCGGCGGCGGGTCGTCTTTGCGCGCGGCGTCCATCGCCGCGAGGAACGTCTCCGACGTCAGGTCCTCCGCCGTGGCGCGATCCCCGCAGCGGCGGACGAAGTACCCGTACACCACGGGCAACGCCTCGTCGTACAGCGCGAGCAGCGCGCGTCGAGCGTCGGATTGGTGCTCCGCTTCGGCGCTCACACCCCTATCGTCGCCGCGGCGGGCCGAATTCCGACGCCGGCGGACGAAAAAATTTCTATTGCCAATTCACCGGCGGGCCGTGCGGATGGCATTCGCCGAGGATCGCGAGCTCGCCACCCGGCCAGCGGCGGGCCCGCACCAGGAACCTGATCGGCGCGCCGGGCCCGTCGCGCGCGGGTTCGAGGGTGAGGTGGGCGAACGGCGACCGGGCGCCGGCTTGCGCGCCCAGCGCCTCGACGCCGTCGCGCACGGCGGCGCGCTCGTCGTCGGACAGGTACTGCCAGGTGATCGAGTGCCACAGTACGGTCAGCGCGCCGTCGGCGAGGCTCAAGCCGGCCACCGCCTCGGCCGCGGTCCGGCGCTCGAGCCCCGCCGGAACGCTCCGGGCTACCGCGATGGCGCCGCGCAGCCGGTCCAGCCGGGCGCCCTGGTCGGGCCAGACGTAGCTCAACACGGTCATCTCCCCGTCGGCGCCGGTGACGTCGATGGGTGCGATGTCGTAGCCGTTTCGCTCGACGATCCGGACGGTGCCGTCGGGCGGCAGGGCGCCGCGCCACGCGTCGTCGATCCTCACCGGCGAGCCGAGGGGTCCCCACCGGCCGCGGTCGTACCGGTAGTGGTAGTGGTCCGCCCGCATGTTCAGCCCGGCGCTCGATCCGATCTCGAAAAGCCTTATCGGCAAGTCCAATCCGTGCTCCAGCCGCAACAGTCCACCGATCAGCGCGGCGGAGCGGCCGACCTCGTTGGTCTGCGGCGGTTGCTGCAGCGCCGCGCGCAGAAAGTCGCCGTGTCGGGCCGCGGTGCCCAGGATTTCGGGCCAGGCGTCGCGCGCGTCCCACACGCCGCCGGTGCTGGGATACCACCGCCGCAACGCCGGGGCCCGGCCGTCGAGCACCAACCGGTGCAGCCCGCCCAGCAGCCGCAGCGGCACCGCGAGGCGCGACGGGTCGTCCTCGTGGCCGGACAGAATCGCCGCGAACACCCCGCCCGCCTCGACGTCGCCGGCCACCAACTCGAAGAGTTCCCCGTACATCGGGGAGCCGGAGCCCGCGCAGAACCGGCCCTGCGAGCGCAGCATGTGCAGCAGGTGCTCGGTGCCCGCGTTCATCGGTCCAGGCTTTCCAGCCCGGCGCCGACGACGTCGAACGCGTTGCCGAGCGCGACGGGCAACGGGACGGACTCGTCGGAGAGCCAGTGCTCATAAGCGCTCAGCGCCACCCCGAGCATGGTCCAGGCGACGGTCCGCGGCACCGGATCGGTCGTCTTGAGTCCCAACCGGTGGGCCACGAAGCCCGCCATCACCTCGCGCCATCCGGCGTACATCGTCATCGAATAGGCCTGCAGCTCCGCGGTTTCCAGGATGACGCGCATGCGCTGGCGGTGCCGGGCGGTCTCGCACTCGTCGAAGGTGTTGAACGCGAGCAGCGCCGCACGCAGCGCCTCGCCCAGCGGGACTCGCGGGTCGACCGTGTCGAGCAGCTGCTGCAGGTGCGCGAGGTGGGCGTCGAAGTCGCCCCAGAGGATGGCGTTCTTGGAGGCGTAATAGCGAAACACCGTGCGGCGGGCGATCCCGGCCGCGTGCGCGACATCGTCGACACTCACCTCGGCGAAACCTCGGGCGGCGAACAACTCGAGCGCGACGTCGGTGATGTGGCCCGGTGTCGTGGAGCGGCGCCGGCCCACCCGCGGCTGCGGCATCATCGGACCCGCCCTTCCATTGCGGCACTCGATGCCATATTGTGTCCAGAACGACCCGTCGTTGTCGAGCCCTCAAGGGAGGAAATCCAGATGGACCACGAAACCGAGACCGCGACCGAGCTCGTCACCGAGACCCTGGTGGAAGAGGTGTCGATCGACGGGATGTGCGGGGTCTACTGATCCGCGTGTTCGACCCCGATCGCGGCTGGCGGTTGCACCCGCAGGTGGCGGTGCGGCCGGAGCCGTTCGGCGCGCTGCTCTACCATTTCGGCACCCGCAAGCTGTCCTTTCTGAAGAACCGCACCATCCTCACGGTGGTGCGGTCGCTGGCCGACCATCCCGATGTCCGGTCCGCCTGCCGCGCCGCGGGTGTGGACGACCCCGGGCAGGGGCCCTACCTGCACGCGCTGGGCGTGTTGGCCGATTCAAAGATGTTGGTACTTCAGGAGGCCCAATGACGGCTGCAACTTCCCCCGTACCGCGCCTCATCGAGCAGTTCGAGCACGGCCTGGACGCTCCCATCTGCCTGACCTGGGAGCTGACCTACGCCTGCAACCTGGCCTGCGTGCACTGCCTTTCGTCGTCGGGCAAGCGCGATCCCCACGAGTTGTCCACCCGCCAGTGCATGGACATCATCGACGAGCTGGAACGCATGCAGGTGTTCTACGTCAACATCGGCGGCGGGGAACCCACGGTGCGCCCGGACTTTTGGGAGCTGGTCGACTATGCGACCGCACACCACGTCGGCGTGAAATTCTCCACCAACGGCGTCCGGATCACGCCGGAGGTGGCCGCGCGGTTGGCCGCCAGTGACTACGTCGACGTGCAGATCTCGCTCGATGGCGCCACCGCCGAGGTCAACGACGCCGTGCGCGGCGAGGGCTCGTTCGCGATGGCGGTGCGCGCGCTGGAGAACCTCGCGGCGGCCGGCTTCTCGGACGCGAAGATCTCCGTCGTCGTGACCCGGCACAACGTCGACCAGCTCGACGAATTCGCTGCGCTGGCAAGCCGTTACGGTGCCACCCTGCGCATCACCCGGCTGCGTCCCTCGGGCCGGGGAGCCGACGTGTGGGAGGAGCTGCATCCCACCGCCGCCCAGCAGGTCCAGCTGTATGACTGGCTGGTCGCCAAGGGGGAGCGGGTGCTCACCGGCGACTCCTTCTTTCACCTGGCGCCCCTCGGCTCGTCGGGCGCCCTGGCCGGCCTGAACATGTGCGGGGCGGGGCGGGTGGTGTGCCTGATCGACCCCGTGGGTGACGTGTACGCCTGCCCGTTCGCCATCCATGACCGATTCCTGGCGGGAAATGTGTTGTCCGACGGTGGATTTGACAACGTCTGGAAGAACGCGCCGCTGTTTCGCGAGCTGCGCGAACCGCAGTCGGCGGGCGCCTGCGGCAGCTGCGGGCACTACGACAGCTGCCGGGGCGGCTGCATGGCGGCAAAATTCTTCACCGGCCTGCCGCTGGACGGCCCGGACCCCGAATGCGTCCAGGGGCACAGCGCCCCTGCGCTGGCCCGCGAGCGGCAGACCCCGCGGCCGCGCGCCGACCACTCCCGCAAGGCGGGCGGGCCGGTGCTGCTGCAACTGTCGCGACCCCCGGCCCGGCTCTGCAACGAAAGCCCGCTATAACAGATGGCCGACCAATGGTTCGAAACGGTGGCGATCGCCCAGCAACGCGCGAAGCGGCGGCTACCGAAATCCGTTTACTCGGCGTTGCTCGCGGGCAGTGAAAAGGGCATCACCGTCTCCGACAACGTCGCGGCATTTGGTGAACTCGGATTTGCTCCCCACGTCGTCGGCGCGCAGGAAAAGCGCGACATGTCGACCACCGTTATGGGACAAGATATTTCGATGCCGGTGTTGATTTCGCCGACCGGCGTCCAGGCGGTCGACCCGGACGGCGAGGTCGCCGTGGCGCGCGCCGCGGCGGCGCGCGGAACGGCGATGGGCCTGTCCTCCTTCGCGAGCAAGCCGATCGAGGAAGTCATCGCCGCGAACCCCAAGGTGTTCTTCCAGGTGTACTGGCTGGGCGGGCGCGACGCGATCGCGCAGCGGGTGGAACGCGCGCGCCAGGCCGGCGCGGTCGGATTGATCGTCACCACCGACTGGTCGTTCTCGCACGGGCGCGACTGGGGCAGCCCGAAGATCCCCGAAGCGATGAACCTGCGGACCGTGCTGCGGCAGTCTCCGGAGGCCGTGTTCAAGCCCCGCTGGCTGTTCAAGTATGGCAAGACGCTGCGCCCGCCGGACCTGCGGGTGCCGAACCAGGGCGGACGCGGCGAGCCCGGCCCGGCGTTCTTCGCCGCCTACGGGGAATGGATGGGCACCTCGCCGCCGACGTGGGAGGACATCGCCTGGCTGCGCGAGCTGTGGGGCGGGCCGTTCATGCTCAAGGGCGTGATGCGCGTCGACGACGCCAAAAGGGCTGTGGATGCCGGTGTTTCGGCGATCTCGGTGTCGAATCACGGTGGCAACAACCTGGACGGCACCCCGGCGTCGATTCGCGCCCTGCCCGCGGTGGCCGCGGCGGTCGGCGATCAGGTCGAGGTGCTGCTCGACGGTGGCATCCGCCGCGGGAGCGACGTCGTCAAGGCGGTGGCCCTGGGCGCGCGGGCGGTGATGATCGGCCGCGCCTATCTGTGGGGCCTCGCCGCGGCCGGGCAGGCGGGGGTGGAGAACGTCCTCGACATTTTGCGCGGGGGCATCGACTCGGCGCTGATGGGTCTGGGGCACTCGTCGGTGCACGACCTCGGCCCGGACGACATCCTGGTGCCGGCCGGCTTCACCCGGACGCTCGGGGTTCCGCCCGCATAGATCAGAATGTTGGGCGGGATTCCTAGGATTTGATCTGGATTTGATCTAATCTCAATCCGCCGTCGCGAAAATTGTGGTGTTCGCGTGGTAACCGTGACGGACGAGTCACCATATTCGACCGCTCGGTGAACAAGCCAGAAAAAAATAATTTTCGAGGGTCAACAATTGGTGCACGCCAGGTGAATTCGTCCTACCATCAGCCAGTGCCCGTACTCGGCGAATTAGGAGCGGCGACGTCGAGCCAGCTATTCAGTACCTCGCCGTCAATAATGGTCCCGCTGGGGTCGACCGAACAACATGGTCCGCACCTGCCGTTGGACACCGACACCCGCATCGCGACCGCGGTCGCCCGCGGGGCTCGGGCCCGCCTCGAACAACCGTGGCTGGTCGCGCCGGCCATCGCCTACGGCGCCAGCGGCGAGCACCAGGAGTTCGCCGGCACCATCTCCATCGGCACCGAGGCCCTGACGCAGCTGCTGGTGGAGTACGGCAGGTCAGCCGCGTGCTGGGCCCCGAGCCTGGTCTTCATCAACGGCCACGGCGGCAATGTCGGCGCGTTGCGGGTGGCCGTCGGACGGCTGCGCGCCGAAGGACGAGACGCCGGCTGGTGCCCCTGCGTGGCTCCCGGCGGGGACGCCCACGCCGGGCATACCGAAACATCCGTGTTGCTCCATATCTCACCGACGGAGGTGCTGACCGACCGGTGGCTCGCCGGCAACCGGGCGCCACTGCCCGAGCTACTCCCGGCCATGCGACGCGGGGGAGTCGCGGCGGTCAGCCCGGTCGGGGTGCTGGGGGACCCGACGACCGCGACCGCCGCCGAGGGCAAGCGCATCTTCGGCGAGATGGTCGACGACTGCGTCCGTCGAGTCGCCCGGTGGTCGCCCGGGCCCGACGGGATGCTCACATGACGGCGACCCGGTTGCCGGACGGATTCGCCGTCCAGGTCGACCGTCGCGTGCGGGTGCTCGGCGACGGTTCGGCCCTGTTGGGGGGGTCACCGACGCGCCTGCTGAAGTTGGCTCCGGCCGCCCAGAGCATGCTGTCCGACGGCCGGCTGAAGGTCCGCGACGACGTCAGCGCGCAGCTGGCCCGCACCCTGCTGGACGCCACGGTGGCCCACCCCCGGCCCGCGGGCGGCCCGTCGCACCGCGACGTGACCGTGGTAATCCCGGTGCGCGACAACCTTTCCGGCGTGCGGCGCTTGGTGAGCTCGCTGCGTGGGCTGCGCGTCGTGGTGGTCGACGACGGCTCCTTCCCGCCCATCGAGGCCGAAGACTTCATCGGCGCGCACTGCGACGTGGAGGTGCTGCGCCACTCCTACAGCAAGGGGCCGGCGGCGGCCCGCAACACCGGGCTGGCCTCCTGCACGACCGACTTCGTCGCCTTCCTGGATTCCGACGTGACGCCGCGCCGCGGTTGGCTGGAGGCCCTGCTCGGCCACTTCTGCGATCCCACCGTCGCCCTGGTCGCGCCGCGCATCGTCGGTTTGTCGCACAGCGAGAACGTGGTGGCACGGTACGAGGCGGTGCACTCGTCGCTGGACCTCGGGGAGCGCGAGGCCCCGGTGCTGCCGCACAGTACGGTGTCCTACGTCCCCAGCGCCGCCATCATCTGCCGCCGCTCGGCCCTTCGCGACGTGGGCGGGTTCGACGAGACCATGCAGTCCGGCGAGGACGTCGACCTGTGCTGGCGCCTCATCGAAGCGGGGGCCCGGTTGCGTTACGAGCCGATCGCTCAGGTCGCGCACGATCACCGCACCGAATTGCGGGACTGGCTTGCGCGCAAGGCATTCTATGGCGGCTCGGCCGCCCCGCTGTCCGTGCGCCACCCGGACAAGACGGCGCCGGTGGTGATCTCCGGCTGGGCGTTGATGGCCTGGACGCTCATGGCGCTGGGGACCAGCCTCAGCCAACTCGCCTCGATCGTGGTCGCGCTGGTGACGGGCCGTCGGATCGCCAAGGCCATGCGCAGCGCCGAGACCTCGCTGTGGGATGTGGTGACGATCGCCACCCGCGGCCTGTGGGCGGCGGCGCTGCAACTGGCGTCGGCCGTCTGCCGGCACTACTGGCCGGTGGCGTTGCTCGCGGCCGTCCTGTCGCGCCACTGCAGACGCGTGGTGCTGGTCGCGGCGGTGATGGACGGCGTGGTGGACTGGCTCCACCGCCGGGACGCCACCGGCGACGAGGCCGAACCGATCGGGTTGCTGACCTACCTGTTGCTCAAGCGCATCGACGACCTGGCCTACGGCCTCGGGCTGTGGTGGGGGGTGGCGCGCGAGCGCAACGTGCGCGCGCTCAAACCACAGATCCGCACATAGTGGTCCCCAAGCCGTCTTGACCGGAGCCGTGCCGCGCAGCGACGTGCTGATCGTTGGCGCCGGCAGCGCCGGATCGGTTGTTGCCGAACGCCTTTCCAGCGATCCCGGCCGCACCGTGACCGTCCTCGAGGCCGGCCCGGGCCTCTCCGATCCGGACCTGCTGGCGTTGACGAGCAATGGGCTGCAACTGCCGATCGGGGCCGGCAGCCCGGTGGCCGAGCGCTACCTGACCCACCTCACCGATCGGCACGATCTCAAGCTCCCAATCGTGCGAGGGAAGACGGTGGGCGGTTCGGGCGCCATCAACGGCGGCTACTTCTGCCGCGCCCTGCCCAGTGACTTCGACCGGGTGCCCGGCTGGACATGGTCGGAGGTGCTCGAGCACTTCCGCGCCATCGAGACCGACCTCGATTTCGACGGCCCCGCCCACGGCGACAGCGGGCCGATCGCCGTGCGCCGGACGCGCGAAATGACCGGCACCACGGAAACTTTCATCGCGGCGGCAGAAAACGCCGGATTTCGGTGGATCGATGATCTCAATGACTGTGGGCCGGAGCCGATTTCGGGGCTGGGCGCGGTCCCGCTGAACATCGTCGATGGCGTACGCACCGGCTCTGGGGCGGCCTATCTCCTGCCGGCTCTGGGGCGACCCAACCTGGCATTGCTGGAGCGCACGCGAGCGGTGCGACTGCGCTTCTCCGGAGCCACCGTTGTCGGCGTCGACGCGGTCGGCCCGCACGGCCCGATGCAGCTCGCCGCCGATCGAATAGTGTTGTGCGCCGGGGCGATACAGTCGGCTCATCTGCTGATGCTGTCCGGCATCGGCGATGAAGCGATGCTGCGCGCCGCCGGGGTCCCGGTGGTCACGGCGCTGCCGGTGGGCACGTCGTGCAGCGACCATCCCGAGTGGGTGTTGCCGACGAACTGGACCGTGGCGCCGGGCCGGCCCGTGGTGGAGGTGGTGCTCGCGACCGCCGACGGCCTCGAGATCAGGCCGTATACGGGCGGGTTCGTGGCGATGACCGGTGACGGGACCGCGGGGCATCCCGACTGGCCGCACATCGGGGTGGCGCTGATGCGGCCGCGGGCGCGTGGGCGCATCACGCTGGTCTCGCCGGATGCGACCGTGCCGCCGCGGATCGAGCACCGCTACGACAGCGAGCCCGACGACGTCGCGGCGCTGCGCGAGGGGAGCGAACTCGCGCGCGAATTGGCCGGCGCCACAGCCTCGGTCGGCGCGCCGGTGTGGTCGACTTCCCAACACCTCTGCGGCACCGCGCCGATGGGCGCCGTCGTTGACCCGCGTTGCCGGGTGCTGGGACTCGAAAACCTTTGGGTCATCGACGGTTCCATCCTGCCCGCCATCACCAGCCGCGGACCGCACGCGACGATCGTGATGCTCGGGCACCGGGCCGCCGAATTCGTTGCGTGAGTTAAGGCTACGAAAGAACGGCGCACGGTGAATCAGGCCGAGTAGGGCTCCATCTCGATCGGCATGCCCGCCGCCATCGGTTGCTCTTCGTGGGATCCGGCCGCTGCCGCCGTCGCGGGAGAGTACGCCGGCGTCGCGGGGGAATAGTTCGGTGTCGTCGCGGGCGCCGCGTTGAGCGGTGTGGTGATCGGCATCGCCTGCGCCGCGGTCACCGGAGAGAATGCCGGCGCTTCCACCGGCGCCGTCTCCACCGGGATGCTCGCCGGTGCCGGCGCGGTCACCGCCGCGGCGGCCGGAGCGTACGCCGGCGTCGCGGCCTGCATCGCGGCAACCGGCGCGGCCGCCGGAGCCACGGCCGGAGCCGCCGCGAACGGCGTCGCCGTCGGTGTCAGTGCCACGGGTGCGGCCGGGGCCGGCGCCACCGCCGGCGCTACGGACGCCGCCGCCGGCGCGCCACCACCCGCCACGCCCGCCGTCGCCGCCGGCACCCCCGCCGCCGCCGAGCCCACCGAGGCCGCGCTGCCCATCAGCGGTTGCGCGGTCGACAGCGCCTGGCTGGGCGCGTTGCCCCCGCTCAGCACGCTCTGGCCGGCGGTTTGCAGGGGAGTGGCGTTCGCGGCCTCGGCGAGGGCGTACTGCTCCCCGCCGGCGCTCATCAGCTGGACGAACTGGGTGTGGAACGCCTGCGCGGCGGCGCTGAGCGCCTGATAGATCTGGGCGTGCGCGTCGAACAGGCTTGCGATGCTCGCCGATACCTCGTCGGCGCCCGCGGGCAGCACGCTCGAAACCGGACCCAGCGCGGCCGAGTTGGCGTCGCTGACCATGGATCCGATATTGGCCAAATCCATTGCGGCGGCTGCCACGTACTCCGGCGCTGCGATCACATAGGACATTCCGCTCCCCCGGCTAGCCTCGACGGCGCCCGCCTCCCCATAACGGACCCCGCTCCACCGGATGCTAGCGCCCTCCCCGGGGTCGCCGAGGCGTTTTCAGCCGATCTTCACGCAGTTGCCGTAAATAGGGGGCGGGCCACGCCACGGCCGCGATCCTGCGGGGATCGAGCCGGGCGCGACCCGCCCGTACAAATGCGGCGACGTTCGTGCTGTCCACGTAGATGGCCACGACAAGTGGCGGGCGCGCGGCTGACTTTGCGTCAGGCGCGAACTTCGCGTCGCAATATTCGTGGACGGTACGAGGTCCCCGTCTGCACCACCTCCCTTCGGCAGGACTCGACCGGCGATCGGGCATCATCGCGTGGCCGGAGGCGATCGCTCCCGCGCCCACACCCGGGGGACCGGCCATCGGATCCGCAGCTCACCGCGGCGGGTTGGCCCCGGGCGCGGCGTAGGTTTCGTGGTGACCACGGTGTGCGGCCGGCGCCGACCTCGCACAGGTGCGGGCAACTCACGGGTGACGTGGCGCACCGGGCCGCTCGACGGCCTGAGACGCATCCACTCGGCCTCCACGATCGCCGCCGCCTCGATCAACGCCGGGCACACCGGCGCGGCAACCGTCACCTGTTGTTTGCTCAGCGGGTCGAGACCCATCAACATCACACCCACCTCAACCTGCGAGATGACCTGCACCCGTCGATATATATTTTCTGATACCACGACAGGCGGATCTTCGCAAGCATCAGAACCGACTTGGTGGGCGCGGGAAGAAGAATCAGGCGAAGCGGGCCGCCATCAGCACGCCGTCGGTCGGTCGGTCCTGTTCTCCGGCAGCGACATTGGCCGTTAGCGCGCCACCACCCGACGCCGGCCGACGGCTCGCCTGGCCCTGGCGGCGGCCCTGCGCACCGGGGTCAGCTGTCTCCCGTCGGGCCCGGGGGCCCACAGCCCGATCAGGACCGCGGCGACGGCGACGATGACGGCCAGCGCCGTCGTCGAGGAGTGCATCGACGTCATGAAGGCGGTTTTGCTCAGCTCGGCCAGTTGCCGCCCCTGCGGCCCGAGCTTGTCGGCCACTTCGACGGCCTTGGCGAGCGAATCGGTCGCCGGTCCGCGGACCGGCGCGGGAAACTGCGTCAGCCGCGGCGCCAGCTCCTGCGAATAGCGTCCGGCCAGGATCGAACCGGCGATCGCGATCCCCAACGCCCCGCCCATCTCGCGCGAGGCGTCGTTCACCGCGGAGGCGACGCCCTGCTTTTCGTCGGGGACCGCGCCCATGATCGCCGACGTCGTGGGGGCGGTGCAGAATCCGATGCCGGTGCTGAGGATCAGGGTGGGCCAGGCCAATTCCAGGTAGGACGTGTGCAGGTCGAGGACATGCATGCTGATGAACCCCACCGACATCAACGCCGTGCCCACGAAGATCACCAGCCGCAGGCCGAGCTTGGGCATGTACCAGAACGACAACGCCGAGCAGATGGCCAGCGGAACCATGAACGGCGTGAAGGCGACCGCCGTCATCAGCGGCGAATAGCCCAGAATCTGCTGCACATACTGCATGCCCAGGTAAAAGAAGCCGAACGTCGCCCCGAACAGCACGACGATCGACGCGACCCCGGTAGCGAAGCTGGGGTCGGCGAACAACCGCATGTCGAGGAGCGGTTGCCGCCGGCGGAGTTCGACGACGCCGAACACCGCCGCGATCACGGCCCCCGCGACGAGCCCGCCCCAGACCAGGGGATCGCTCCACCCGCGATTGGGCGCTTCCAGGATCGCCGCGACGCCGATCGCCAGCGCCGCCCCGATCAGGACCGCGCCGGGCGTGTCGATGCGCGGGGCGGTGCTGTCGCGCGACGACGCCACCGTGCACGCCAGCGCGAAGATCACCAAACCGGCGACACCCAGCGACCAGAAAATCGCGTGCCAGTCCCAAAACTCAAGCAGCGCCCCGGATCCGAGCATGCCGAGCACCGCGCCGGACCCGGCGGTGCCCGCCCAGATGCCGACGGCCTTGACGCGGTCTTTTTTCGGATACGCCACGGTGAGCAGCGACAGCGTCGCGGGCATCACGAAGGCGGCGCCCACGCCGGCCACGGCCCGGCCCGCGATGATCTGCAGCGGGGTGTGCAACATCGCCGGGGCGGCCGAGCCGAGCGCGAAGATCGCCAGACCGGCCAGCAACGCGCCCCGCCGGCCGTAGCGGTCGCCGATTGCGCCGGCGGGCAGCAACAGGCATGCCAGGGCCACCGTGTACCCGTCGACGATCCAGTTCAGCTGCGACTGCGTCGCGGAGGTGGCCACCGCGAGATCGCCCAGGGCCGTGTTGAGCGCGGTCATCGACGCGACGACCAGCCCGACGCCCATGCATGCGACGGCCAGGGTCCAGGTTCGGGCGCGCGGGCTTCCGCCGATGGCCGCCCTGTCAGTACGCTGATCAGGCCGTACCAGCGTTTCGACCATATGAAGCGCCTCCTAACGGGGGCGTAGAAGTTTTAAGACCGATAGTCTTGTGAAATAGCCGATAATCCCGGCCCCAAACGGAGAGGTGGCTCACAATCACCGGCGCAAGTACCGATCCCCGGCCGGCGCGGTCGCGGGCCCGCTTGCTCGAAGCCGCTGCCGCGCTTCTGCGTTCCGGAGGTCCGAGCGCGGTGACCGTCGATGCGGTCACCCGTAGCGCCAATGTAGCCAGGGCGACCCTGTATCGCCACTTCCCGAGCGGAAACGATTTGCTGGCGGCGGCGTTCCACAGCCTGATACCGCCGTCGCCGACGCCGCCCGCGCAGGGCTCGCTGCGCGACCGGCTGGTGGCGCTGGTGCAGGCTCAGGCCGAAGCCGTGGCGCAGGCGCCGGCCCTCCTGACCGCCATGTCCTGGCTGGCCCTGGGGCCGGACCTGGAAGTGTTGCCGGAACCGGGCGATTCCCGCGCGGGCAACGGCTGTTCGATCAGCTCGTTGCGCGAACGCATCGCCCAGCAGTACGCCGCACCGTTCGACGCGGTGTTCGACAGCCCCGAGGCGGCCGCCGAGCTGGGTGAGGTCGACCGCTCGCGGGCCATCGCCATGCTGATCGGCCCGCTGGTCCTGGGCCGCCTGTCCACCCTGCCCGACTTCGACTATCGCGAGTGTGCGCGCGCGGCCGTCGACGGTTTCCTGCATGTTCAGCGCGCGCAGCGCAGGGCCGACGCGGCGAGCACCGAATCGGCGGGCGCCTGAGGCGTCGACGCAGGCCTGGGAATTTTGCCGGAGCCGCGATCTAGGGCATACTGTTCAGGTTGCCTTTCGCCGGGTTCTGCCTGGCTGGGCATACGACCAGCGCCCAACCGGGCGCGTCCGGTCCCATCCTCGGAACGCGACCAATTTCGGCTTAGAAATTGGGCCGGGCCGAGGCTGCGTCAGGTGACACACCCGACCGCGGGGGCCGGTGGACCACGACAGGTAAACAGCGGCGCAGTATCCGGCGCGACGCTCGACCGGCCCAACATTGGGCGGTCGATTGGCGCGCTGGGGGGCACTGAGACATGGATGTAAGCCCGGCTACCGGGCTTCAAGAGGAGTGAGGGTAGGAGAAGCGTGGCGGGACAGAAGATCCGCATCAGGCTTAAGGCCTACGACCATGAGGCTATTGACGCATCGGCGCGCAAGATCGTCGAGACCGTCGTCCGCACGGGTGCCAGCGTCGTAGGTCCGGTGCCGCTGCCGACCGAGAAGAACGTGTATTGCGTCATCCGCTCTCCGCACAAGTACAAGGACTCGCGGGAGCACTTCGAGATGCGTACGCACAAGCGGTTGATTGACATCCTCGATCCGACGCCGAAGACCGTCGACGCGCTGATGCGCATCGACCTTCCGGCCAGCGTCGACGTCAACATCCAGTAGGAGATCCAGAAACGATGGCAAGAAAAGGCATCCTGGGTACCAAGCTGGGCATGACGCAGGTGTTCGACGAGAACAACCGGGTTGTGCCGGTGACGGTGGTCAAGGCCGGCCCCAACGTGGTGACCCGCATCCGCACGCCGGAGCGCGACGGCTACAGCGCCGTGCAGCTGGCGTACGGCGAGATCAGCCCCCGCAAGGTCAACAAGCCGGTGACCGGTCAGTACACCGCGGCGGGGGTCAACCCGCGCCGCTACCTGGCCGAGCTGCGTCTGGAGAACCCGGACGCCGCTGCCGAATACGAGGTCGGCCAGGAGCTGACCGCCGAGATCTTCGCCGACGGCTCCTATGTCGACGTGACCGGCACCTCCAAGGGCAAGGGCTTCGCCGGAACCATGAAGCGGCACGGCTTCCGCGGTCAGGGCGCCAGCCACGGCGCCCAGGCGGTGCACCGCCGGCCGGGCTCCATCGGCGGCTGCGCCACCCCGGCGCGGGTGTTCAAGGGCACCCGGATGGCCGGCCGGATGGGCAACGACCGGGTGACCGTCCAGAACCTGGTGGTGCACAAAGTCGATACCGAGAACGGCGTGCTGCTCATCAAAGGCGCGGTCCCCGGCCGCACTGGAGGACTCGTGATGGTGCGCAGCGCGATCAAACGAGGTGAGAAGTAATGGCAGCGCAGAAGATTGACGTCAAGACACCGGACGGCAAGGTGGACGGCTCCATCGAGCTGCCGGCCGAGTTGTTCGACGCCGAGGCCAACATCGCGCTGATGCACCAGGTGGTCACCGCCCAGCGGGCGGCCGCCCGCCAGGGCACGCACTCGACCAAGACCCGCGGTGAGGTCAGCGGCGGCGGGCGCAAGCCGTACCGGCAGAAGGGCACCGGCCGGGCGCGGCAGGGTTCGACGCGGGCGCCGCAGTTCGCCGGTGGCGGCGTCGTGCACGGTCCCAAGCCGCGCGATTACAGCCAGCGCACGCCCAAGAAGATGATCGCCGCGGCGTTGCGTGGGGCGCTGTCCGACCGGGCGCGCAACGGGCGCATCCACGCCATCACCGAGTTGGTCGCGGGCCAGACCCCATCCACCAAGAGCGCCAAGGCATTTCTGGGCACGCTGACCGAACGCAAGCAGGTGCTGCTCGTCATCGGCCGCACCGACGAGACCGGCAAGAAGAGCGTGCGCAACCTGCCGGGCGTGCACGTGCTGGCGCCCGATCAGCTCAACACCTATGACGTGCTGCGCTCCGATGACGTGGTGTTCAGCGTCGAGGCCCTCAACGCCTACATCGCCGCCAACACTAGTTCTGCCGAGGAGGTTTCGGCCTGATGGCGACCATCGCTGACCCCCGCGACATCATCCTGGCGCCGGTCATCTCCGAGAAGTCCTACGGGCTCCTCGATGACAACGTCTACACCTTCGTGGTGCACCCCGACTCGAACAAGACGCAGATCAAGATCGCTGTCGAGAAGATCTTTTCCGTCAAGGTCGCGTCGGTGAACACCGCGAATCGACAGGGCAAGCGCAAGCGCACCCGCACCGGATATGGCAAGCGCAAGGGCACCAAGCGCGCCATCGTCACCCTGGCGCCGGGCAGCAAGCCGATCGACCTCTTCGGCGCACCGAGCTAGCCGAGCGCGAGAGAAAGACTTGATCAGACATGGCAATTCGTAAGTACAAGCCGACGACCCCGGGCCGCCGCGGCGCCAGCGTCTCCGACTTCGCGGAGATCACCCGGTCGGAGCCGGAGAAGTCGCTGGTGCGCCCGCTGCACGGGCACGGTGGGCGCAACGCGCACGGCCGGATCACCACCCGTCACAAGGGCGGCGGGCACAAGCGCGCCTACCGGGTGATCGACTTCCGGCGCAACGACAAGGACGGCGTCAACGCCAAGGTCGCGCACATCGAGTACGACCCGAACCGCACCGCCAACATCGCGTTGCTGCACTACCTGGACGGCGAGAAGCGCTACATCATTGCGCCGCTTGGCCTCTCGCAGGGCGACGTGGTGGAGTCCGGCGCCAACGCCGACATCAAGCCGGGCAACAACCTGCCGCTGCGCAACATCCCGGCCGGCACCCTGGTGCACGCCGTGGAGTTGCGACCGGGCGGCGGCGCGAAGCTCGCGCGGTCGGCCGGGTCGAGCATCCAGTTGCTCGGCAAGGAGGGCAGCTACGCCTCGCTGCGGATGCCCAGCGGTGAAATCCGCCGCGTCGACGTGCGCTGCCGCGCCACCGTCGGCGAGGTCGGCAACGCCGAGCAGGCGAACATCAACTGGGGCAAGGCCGGCCGGATGCGGTGGAAGGGCAAGCGCCCGTCGGTCCGTGGTGTGGTGATGAACCCGGTGGACCACCCGCACGGTGGTGGTGAGGGTAAGACCTCCGGCGGTCGGCACCCGGTCAGCCCATGGGGCAAGCCGGAAGGCCGCACCCGCCACCCGAACAAGGCCAGTAACAAGCTCATCGTCCGGCGACGCCGCACCGGCAAGAAGCATTCGCGGTAAAGAAGTCTCAGGACCAGGAGAAGCCAGCACATGCCACGCAGCCTGAAGAAGGGTCCGTTCGTCGACGGCCATCTGCTCAAGAAGGTCGACGTACAGAACGAGAAGAACACCAAGCAGGTCATCAAGACCTGGTCGCGCCGGTCGACGATCATTCCGGACTTCATCGGCCACACCTTTGCGGTGCACGACGGGCGCAAGCACGTCCCCGTGTTCGTCACCGAGGCGATGGTGGGCCACAAGCTCGGCGAGTTCGCCCCGACGCGCACCTTCAAGGGGCACATCAAGGATGATCGGAAGGCCAAACGGCGATGACCACAACTGAGTTTCCGTCGGCGGTCGCGAAGGCGCGGTTCGTGCGCGTGTCGCCGAGAAAGGCGCGCCGGGTGATCGACCTGGTGCGCGGCAGGTCCGTGGAGGACGCGCTGGACATCCTGCGCTGGGCGCCCCAGGCCGCCAGCGAGCCGGTCGCCAAGGTGATCGCCAGCGCGGCGGCCAACGCGCAGAACAACAATGGCCTGGACCCGGCGACCCTGGTGGTCGCCACCGTCTACGCCGACGAGGGCCCGACCGCCAAGCGCATCCGTCCGCGCGCCCAGGGCCGCGCCTTCCGGATCCGCAGGCGCACCAGCCACATCACGGTCGTGGTGGAGAGCCGGCCGGCGAAGGGCGCGGGGCCGGCGAAGTCGACGCGGGCCCGTCGCGCCGAGGCCAGCAAGGCCGCGGCCAAGGCGCCCGCCAAGAAGGCGCCCGCCAAGAAGGCACCAGCCAAGAAAGCGCCGGCCGCCAAGAAGGCCCCGGCAAAGAAGGCCCCGGCCAAGGCTTCTGAGGCTTCTGAAGCGAAGGGAGGCTCAGACTAGTGGGCCAGAAGATCAATCCGCACGGCTTCCGGCTGGGCATCACGACGGACTGGAAGTCGCGCTGGTACGCCGACAAGCAGTACGCCGACTACGTCAAGGAAGACGTCGCGATCCGCCGGCTGCTGTCCACGGGCCTGGAGCGCGCCGGCATCGCCGACGTCGAGATCGAGCGCACCCGCGACCGGGTCCGGGTCGACATCCACACCGCGCGTCCGGGCATCGTCATCGGCCGCCGCGGCACCGAGGCCGACCGGATCCGCGCGGACCTGGAGAAGCTGACCGGTAAGCAGGTACAGCTCAACATCCTCGAGGTCAAAAACCCCGAGTCGCAAGCGCAACTGGTGGCCCAGGGCGTCGCCGAGCAGCTGAGCAACCGCGTGGCGTTCCGCCGCGCGATGCGCAAGGCCATTCAGTCGGCGATGCGTCAGCCCAACGTCAAGGGCATCCGGGTGCAGTGCTCCGGCCGCCTCGGCGGCGCGGAGATGAGCCGCTCGGAGTTCTACCGCGAGGGCCGGGTGCCGCTGCACACCCTGCGCGCCGACATCGACTACGGCCTGTACGAGGCCAAGACCACCTTCGGCCGGATCGGCGTGAAGGTGTGGATCTACAAGGGCGACATCGTCGGCGGCAAGCGCGAGTTGGCCGCCGCCGCCCCGGCGGGCGCGGAGCGTCCGCGCCGCGAGCGACCGTCGGGCACGCGTCCGCGGCGCAGTGGCGCGTCGGGCACCACGGCGACCAGCACCGAGGCCGGCCGCGCGGCGGGTGCCGAAGAAAGCGCTCCGCCGGCCCCGGCCGAGTCCGCGCCTGCCGTCGAAGCACAGAGCACGGAGAGCTGAATCATGTTGATTCCCCGCAAGGTTAAGCATCGCAAGCAGCACCACCCCCGCCAGCGTGGCATCGCCAGCGGCGGCACGGCGGTGAACTTCGGTGACTACGGCATCCAGGCCCTCGAGCACGCCTACGTGACCAACCGGCAGATCGAGTCGGCCCGTATCGCGATCAACCGGCACATCAAGCGTGGCGGCAAGGTGTGGATCAACGTGTTCCCCGACCGCCCCCTGACCAAGAAGCCCGCCGAGACCCGGATGGGTTCGGGTAAGGGCTCCCCGGAGTGGTGGGTCGTCAACGTCAAGCCGGGCCGCGTGCTGTTCGAGCTCAGCTACCCCAACGAGCAGGTCGCCCGGGCGGCGCTCACCCGCGCAATCCACAAGCTGCCGATCAAGGCCCGCATCGTGACCCGAGAGGATCAGTTCTGATGGCACTGGGAATTTCGCCAGGCGAACTGCGCGAGCTCACCGACTCCGAACTCGCCGAGCGCGTGCGCGAGTCCAAGGAAGAGCTGTTCAACCTGCGCTTCCAGATGGCGACCGGACAGCTCACCAACAACCGCCGGCTCCGCACGGTGCGTCAGGAAATCGCGCGCGTCTACACGGTGCTGCGCGAACGCGAACTGGGCCTGGCTAGCGGACCCGACGGGACCGACGGAAACAAGGATTCGTGATGGCAGAAGCTAAGAAGGCCGCCGCAAAGGCCGCTCCCAAGAAGGCAGCCGCGAAGGACGCCGAGTCGAAAGACAAGGGCCCCAAGCACACTCCCGCCAACCCCAAGTCGCGGGGCCGGCGCAAGGTGCGCATCGGCTACGTGGTCAGCGACAAGATGCAGAAGACCATCGTGGTCGAGCTGGAGGACCGCATGCGCCACCCGCTGTACGGCAAGATCATCCGCACCACCAAGAAGGTCAAGGCGCACGACGAGGACAGCACCGCCGGGATCGGCGACCGCGTCTCGCTGATGGAGACGCGCCCGATGTCGGCGACCAAGCGCTGGCGGCTGGTCGAAATTCTGGAGAAGGCCAAGTAGCCCGCAGGCAACGCCAAAACGCCCGAGCCCCCGCGGTCTCGGGCGTTTTCGTTTGCCAGGCAAATTCACACCCTGTTCTCACCTGCCCGGTGTAGTCTCCACGCCACGCGTGTAGCGGCGTTGATCAACGGGAGTGAGGCTGTCAATGACTGGGTCAACGGAATTCAACGGCAAGATCGAACTGGATATCCGCGATTCGGAACCGGACTGGGGGCCGTACGCGGCGCCGACGGCGCCGGAGAACTCGCCGAACATCCTGTATCTGGTGTGGGACGACACCGGCATCGCAACGTGGGACTGCTTCGGCGGGCTGGTCGAGATGCCCGCCATGACACGGATCGCCGAGCGCGGCGTGCGGTTGTCGCAGTTTCACACCACCGCGCTGTGCTCGCCGACCCGGGCGTCGCTGCTGACCGGTCGCAACGCGACCACCGTCGGGATGGCCACCATCGAGGAGTTCACCGACGGGTTCCCCAACTGCCACGGGCGGATCCCCGCCGACACCGCGCTGATCTCCGAGGTGCTTGCCGAGCGGGGCTACAACACGTATTGCATTGGCAAGTGGCACCTGACGCCGCTCGAAGAGTCCAACCTGGCGTCGACGAAACGACACTGGCCCACCTCCCGCGGCTTCGAGCGGTTCTACGGGTTCATGGGCGGCGAGACCGACCAGTGGTACCCGGATCTGGTCTACGACAACCACCCCGTCAGCCCGCCGGGCACCCCGGAGGACGGCTATCACCTGTCCAAGGACATCGCGGATAGGACCATCGAATTCATCCGCGACGCCAAGGTGATCGCGCCGGACAAGCCGTGGTTCAGCTACGTTTGCCCGGGGGCCGGGCATGCGCCGCACCATGTCTTCAAGGAGTGGGCGGACCGCTACGCCGGCCGGTTCGACATGGGCTACGAGCGCTACCGCGAGATTGTGCTGGAAAAGCAGAAGGCGATGGGCATCGTGCCGCCGGACACCGAACTCTCACCGGTCAACCCGTATTCGGACGTCACGGGGCCCCAGGGCGAGCCATGGCCGATGCAGGACACGGTGCGTCCCTGGGACTCGCTGAGCGACGAAGAGAAGAAGCTGTTCTCCCGGATGGCCGAGGTGTTCGCCGGGTTCCTCAGCTACACGGACGCCCAGATCGGCCGCATCCTGGACTATCTCGAGGAGTCCGGCCAGTTGGACGACACGATCATCGTGGTGATCTCCGACAATGGCGCCAGCGGTGAGGGCGGGCCCAACGGGTCGGTCAACGAGGGCAAGTTCTTCAACGGCTACATCGACACCGTCGAGGAGAGCATGAAGCTCTTCGACCACCTCGGCGGGCCGCAGACCTACAACCACTACCCGATCGGGTGGGCGATGGCGTTCAACACGCCCTACAAGTTGTACAAGCGCTACGCCTCGCATGAGGGCGGCATCGCCGACACGGCAATCGTGTCGTGGCCCAACGGCATTGCGGCGCACGGCGAGGTGCGCGACACCTATGTCAACGTCTGCGACATCACCCCGACCGTCTTCGATCTGCTCGGCATGACGCCGCCCGAGACGGTGAAAGGGATCGCGCAGAAACCGCTGGATGGCGTGAGTTTCAAGGCGGCCCTTGCCGATCCGGACGCCGACACCGGAAAGAAGACCCAGTTCTACACCATGCTGGGCACCCGCGGCATCTGGCACGAGGGCTGGTTCGCCAACACCATCCACGCCGCCACACCGGCCGGCTGGTCGCACTTCGACGCCGATCGCTGGGAGCTCTTCCACATCGAGGCGGACCGCAGCCAGTGCCACGACCTGGCCGCCGAGCAGCCCGAGAAGCTGGAAGAGCTCAAGGCGCTGTGGTTTTCCGAAGCGTCCAAATACAACGGCCTACCGCTGTCGGATCTGAACATCGTCGAGACGATGATGCGCTCACGTCCCTATCTGGTCAGCGAACGGTCCAGCTACACGTACTATCCCCACTGCGCGGACGTCGGCATCGGCGCCGCCGCCGAGATTCGCGGGCGCTCCTTCGCCGTGCTCGCCGACGTGACCGTGGACACCACCGGCGCCGAGGGCGTGCTGTTCAAGCAGGGCGGTGCCCACGGCGGGCACGTCCTGTTCATCCAGGACGGACGCCTGCACTACGTCTACAACTTCCTCGGTGAACGCCAGCAGCTGGTCTCGTCGTCGGACCCGGTGCCGTTGGGGCGGCACGTCTTCGGGGTTCGCTATGCGCGGACGGGAACGGTCGAGAACAGCCACACCCCGCTCGGCGACCTCGCGCTGTTCTTCGACGACGAGGTGGTCGGCACGCTGCCGGGGGTGACGACCCATCCCGGGACGTTCGGCCTGGCGGGGGCCGGGATCACCGTCGGGCACAACGGTGGATCCGGGGTGTCGAGCCGCTACAAGGCGCCGTTCGCCTTCACCGGCGGAACCATCGCCCAGGTCACCATCGACCTGTCGGATCGGCCGTACGAGGACGTCGAAAGGGAACTTGCGCTTGCATTTTCGCGCGACTGATCTGGCAGTCGGTGCGACCGTCCTGCTCTGCCTTGGCGCCGGCGTGGGTTGCCAGCGGAGCACCGGGGGCACCGCGGTCCGGACGGGTAGTGCGGCCCCGTCGAGGACGTCCGCCGCGCCGACACTGTCCGACCCAGCCGAGCCGGTGCCCGGCGTCGAAACCACGCTGCCCGACCACATTCCGCCCAACGCCGTGGTGTGCTTTCCCCGCCCGCCCGCCAGCGGCACCATGGCCGTGGCCTCGGTGCCGGATCCCGTGGCGCCCGTGATCACGCTTCCGCTGCCGGACGGCTGGAACTCCTCCCGCGGCTCCGGCGACGTGGCATTGACGGCGCCCGGGCCCGCCGGCATGTCGGTGCGGGTGACGATCACGCCGACGGACCTCCAAGCCGGCGGGGCGTTCCTGCGCTACGCGGCCGACCTGCGCGCCCGGTGGCCGGGCGTCGCGGTCACCGTCGCGGCGGCGCAATTCTGCGGCTACAGCAGCCAATTGCTGAGCGGCAGCGTCGCGGGCCCCGGCGGGGTTCAGTTCGCCGACCGCATCACCCACGTCTGGACGAATACGAGGTCGTTCCTGGTCGTAATCCATTTGGAGGGGCCGGCCGGCGCCCCCGGCTTCGACGCGGCGAAGTCGACGACGATGCAGCAGTTTGCTGTCGTCATTCCGTAAAGGCCCGTTTTCAACGCAACCGGGCGGTAGCATCTCGCCCCGTGATGCTTTATGAGCACTGAGCCTTCGCCCCCGCCCGCCGCACGAGGACCGCGCATCGCCATCGCGTTCGGGATCGTCGTGGCCGTCATCGTCATCTACGTCCTCTCCCTGATCGCCGTGCACCTGCTGGCGCAATCGGCACCCCCGCTGCCCTCGGTGGACCTCAGCAAGGTCGAGGCCGAGGACAGCGTGGTGCAGGTACGCCTGGAGAAGCTGGACACGGTCGCCAACCGACTGACGGTGAATGTGCTTGTCTACCCCAAGGATTCGCTGTACGACAAGAACTTCGGCGTCCTCACGACCGACGCCGCCGTGCGGTTGTACCCGGAGAACGACCTGGGTGACCTGCAATACCCGGTCGGAAAGGCGCCGGCACAGCTCAGCACCACCATCCAGGCGCAGGGCGATCCGGGAAACTGGCCGTTCGACTCGTACACGACGCAGGTGATCGCGGCCGACGTGTTCACCGGTAGCGGCCAAAGCCGCGAGAAGGCGGCGGCCCGCGTCGAAGTCACCGGCAAGCTGGACGGCTGGGACGCCAGTGTCACCCGCGTGCACGACCCCGACGATTCCAACCCGGACGTGAAGGACAACGTGACCATCACGTTGCACCGGGCCAGAGGGCCGTTGATCTTCGACATCGGCATCTGCCTGGTCCTCATCGCCCTGCCCGTCCTGGCGCTGTGGGTGGCCATTCCGGTTGCGCTGGGCAGGACGTCGTTCCTGCCCCCGATGACGACGTGGTACGGCGCGATGCTGTTCGCCATCGTCCCCCTGCGCAACATCCTGCCGGGCAGCCCGCCGTACGGTTCGTGGATCGACCAAGCCGTCGTGCTGTGGGTGCTGATCGGCCTGGTGGTCGCGATGGCCCTGTTCCTCGTCGGCTGGTGGCGGCAACGCGAACGAAGACAGCCGAACAAGGCGTGATTACTCGGCGACCGCCGCTCCCGCGGAGCTGATCGCGTCGACGGCGCTGGAAACCCTCGACTGGAACTCGGGCGAGAGCGGTATGTAGCCGTTTCTGGCCAGTTCCACCTGGCCCGGGCCGATCGCCGCCTGCAGGAACGCCTTGACGGCCTTGGCCTCCTCCGCGACGGGGTATTTGGAGCAGACGATCTCGTAGGTGGCCAGGACGATCGGGTACACGTCGGGCTGGGCGGGGTTGTAGAACGACGAGATGTCGAGCACCAGGTTGTTGCCCGTGCCAACGATTTTGGCGCCGGTGATCGTCTTGCCGACCGTGTCGGTGCCGATGCGCACCGGGCGCAGGGACCTGCGGCTCGCCGGGGTCTTGATGTCGGCGGCGAAAAGACCTTGCTGGAGCGCGAACGACAACTCGTTGTAGCTGATCGCACCCTCGGTGGCCTTCACGACCTCCGAGGTGCCCTTGTTGCCGGCGGCCCCGATACCGACGCCGCCGTTGAACGACTTGCCGGTGCCCTGCTTCCAGGCTCCCCCGGAGGCGGCCTGCAGGTAGGACTGGAAGTTCTCGGTGGTGCCGGAGGCGTCGCTGCGGTAGACGACGCGGATGTCCTCGGCCGGCATCGACGTGTTGAACGCGGTCAGGGCCGGGTCGTCCCAGCGCGTGATGGTGCCGTTGAAGATCTTGGCCAGCGTGGGCGCGTCGAGCACCAGGGAGTCGACGGAGCCGAGGTTGTAGGTGATGGCCAGCGGGCCGAAGACGACGGGCAGGTTCCAAGCGTCGGCCCCGCCGCAACGCTGCTTGGCGGCGGCGTATTGGTCACCGGCTAGCGGTATGTCGGACCCGCCGAAATCGGTTTTACCGGAAAGGAATTCGCTGATTCCCGCCCCCGAGCCGTTGGCCGTGTAGTCGAGGCTCTGTCCCGGGCATGCCCGGTGGTACGCGTCGACGAACTTCGTCACCGCGTTCGCCTGCGCGGTCGAGCCGCTGGCGATCAAAGTCTGCTTGCCACCGCACTCCACCTTGGCCCCGGCGGCGTAGGCCAGGGTCGCGTGGGCGTTGCTGCATCCCGAGAGCACCACCGCGGCCGCCGCCAGCACGCTCATGGGGACGGTCGATCGGTTGCGCTTCACCTTGATTGCCTCCTGGCCCCGACGCTGATCGACACATTTACCGCGCTCGAATTAACAGGCAAACAAACGTGGAATGAACGAGTGGTCCTGCGTGGCGGTGCCCGGATTTCGCTGGGTGGCGACCGGGGGTGCGGCGGGTTGACCGATATTGCCTACTGATGGCGGGGAAAATTTATCTGGCGCATGGACAGCACCGGTTCGCTACGATCTAATCTTTCGTGTGCTCGCCCCCTCGCTCCGCACACCGCACGGAGGTGTTGACCGATGACTCATCAGGCTCCACCAGCACCACCCCCCACGCCGCCCGAGCCGTCGCCCGAGCCGCCCGCGGCGTCCACCCCGCGCGGCAGACGGCGCACCCTGTTGGTGGTCGGCATCCTGGTGGCGTTCCTCGTCGTCTACGGCCTGTCGCTGTTCGGGGTCCACATGCTGTCCAAATCGGCGGGACCGCTCAAGCCGCCGGACCTGAACGCGACCAACGACACCATCGTCTTGGTGCGTTTGGAAAAGCTGGAAACCGTCGCGAATCGCCTGACGGTGAAGGTGCTTGTGATTCCCGAGGATTCGATGTTCGACAAACGCCTCGATGTGCTGAAGACCGACACCGCCGTGCGGATGGACCCCCCCAATGACCTGGGCGACCTGCAATACCCGGCGGGGAAGTCGCCGGCGCAGGTCGCCACCACGATCGAGGCTCATGGCGACCCCAACAACTGGCCGTTCGACTCCTACAGCACCGACACCCTGTCGGCGGAGGTGCTCGTCGGACAAGGCGATGCGCGCCAGTACATACCTGCGCGGGTGGAAGTGACCGGGGCGTTGGACGGTTGGGACGTCAGCGTCAAGCGGGTCGGTGAAGCCAGCCAGGACGCGGATCGCCCGGACAACGTGATCATCACGCTGCACCGGGCCAAGGGGCCGCTGATCTTCGACTTGGGCATCTGCCTGGTGTTGTTCGCGCTGCCCACCCTGGCCTTTGCCGTGGCCATACAAATCGCCCTGGGCAGACGGAAATTCGTGCCGCCCTTCGTGACGTGGTTCGCGGCCATGCTGTTCGCCGTCATCCCCATCCGCAATTTCCTGCCCGGGTCTCCACCGCCGGGCGCGTGGATCGACCAGGTTCTGGTGATCTGGGTGTTGATGGCGCTCGTCGCGGCGATGGCGCTGTACATGTTCACCTGGTATCGACAATCGGACTGAGGCCCCGGCGAACGGCCGTCCTACCCTGAAGGGGTGCTCACCGAGTTGGTCGACCTGCCGGGCGGATCATTCCGCATGGGTTCGACGAGCTTCTATCCCGAAGAGGCGCCGATCCACACCGTGACCGTGGCGGGCTTCGCGGTGGAGCGCCATCCGGTGACCAACGCGCAGTTTGCCGAATTCGTTTCCGCCACAGGCTATCTGACCGTCGCCGAGCAGCCGATAGATCCTGCCCAGTACCCGGGCGCGGATCCCGCGGACCTGTGTCCGGGCGCCATGGTGTTCCGGCCGACGCAAGGCCCCGTCGACCTGCGTGACTGGCGCCAATGGTGGGACTGGGTGCCGGGGGCCAGCTGGCGAAATCCGTTCGGGCCGGACAGCGATCTGGAGGGCAGGGCCGATCACCCGGTGGTGCAGGTGGCCTACCCGGACGCGGCGGCGTACGCGCGCTGGGCCGGTCGGCGGCTCCCGACCGAGGCCGAGTGGGAGTACGCGGCCCGCGGCGGAACCACGGCGACCTACTCCTGGGGGGACGAGGCGAACCCGGACGGTCGGCTGATGGCCAACACGTGGCAGGGGCGGTTCCCGTATCGCAACGACGGCGCGCTGGGGTGGGTGGGCACCTCGCCCGTGGGAGCCTTTCCGCCCAACGGCTTCGGGCTGCTCGACATGATCGGGAACGTCTGGGAGTGGACCGTCACCGAATTCTCTTCGCACCACCGGCTCGACCAACCACCCAAGGCCTGCTGCGCGCCCTCGGGGCCGGCGGATCCGTCCGTCAGCCAGACGCTGAAGGGTGGATCGCACCTGTGCGCGCCGGAGTATTGCCATCGCTACCGCCCGGCCGCGCGGTCCCCGCAATCACAGGACACGGCGACCACCCACATCGGGTTTCGCTGCGTGGCGGATTCGCCCTCGCGCTAGGCCGCCCGACAGCAAAGCGACCGCGGGGTTACCGTCGGATGGACGGTGCATGACGGAGCTTTCGTCACCGCGCGCGACCGGCTCGAGTTCACTAGCATCTGATCGGTGTTGCCCCCACTGCGCGCGCGGGTCAGCAATGACCGTTGAGGCTCACACGACACCGGCTCCGCCACCGCCGTCGGACGAACCGCCGTCCCCGCCGCCGCCGACCGGCAAACAGTTTCGGAAGCCGCGCATCGCGATCGGCGTGAGCATTCTGCTGGTCGTCATCTCCGCCTATGCGCTGTCCCTGTTCGGCGTCCACCAGCTGCAGGAGGCGGAGGCCCCACTTCCTCCGCTGGATCTCAGCCAGGGCGGGGGCGATGCGACCATCGTGCAACTGCGCTTGGAGGAGCTCAAGCCCGTCGCCAATCGTCTTACCGTGAATGTCCTTGTCTATCCCGGTATCTCGGCCTACGACAATCGCTTCGACGTGCTGGGCACCGATGTCGGCGTGCGCCTGTATCCGACCAGCGACCTGGGGGACCTGCACTACCCGAAGGGAAAGGCGCCGGCGCAACTGAGCACCACCGTGGAGGCGCACGGCGACCCGGGCAACTGGCCCTTCGACTCCTACCGGACCGAACCGATCTCGGCCGACGCGTTCGTCGGGTCCGGCGACAACGTCAAGAAGGTGCCCGCCCGCGTCGAGGTCACCGGTGAGCTGGACGGGTGGGACGTCAGCGTCCAGCGGCTGCACGACCCCGGTGCGCTCCCCACCCAGCGGGGCACCGACAACGGGAATGTGGTCATCACGTTCAAGAGGGCCAAGGGTCCGCTGATCTTCGATCTGGGCATCTGCCTGGTGCTCATCAGCCTGCCCACCCTGGCCCTGTTGGTCGCCATCCCGATGGCACTGGGCAGAAGGAAGTTCCTGCCGCCGTTCGCGACGTGGTACGCCGCGAACCTCTTTGCGATCGTCCCGCTGCGCAACATCCTGCCCGGCGCCCCGCCGCCCGGCTCCTGGATAGACCAGGCCATCGTGCAGTGGGTGCTGATCGCGCTCGTGACGGCGATGAGCCTGTACATCTTCGCCTGGGTCCGGCAAGGGGACTGATGCCCGAAAGGGTCGGCTAGCCGCGCTCTGTTAACGCTGGTAGCGGGCCATGTTACAAGCTCGTGGCGGCGGCGGCTAAAAGCTGCCAGCAAACACATGCGTTGCTAGCATCAGCCCTCGTGACTATTCAAACGGACGAGGCGATCACCCGTCTGGCCGAATCGTTGGCCGCGCCGGCCAACGGCCAGCGCCGGCCGCGCAAGCCGCGACGGCGACACCTCGTCCTCGATGTCTCCATCATCGTGGGCGTCGTCGTGGTCTACGCCCTCTCGCTCTTCGGCTACCACTGGCTCGCCTCGGCGCCGGGTCCGCTGCCCGGGCCGGATGTGAACACCGCCGAGGGCACCGTGGTCTTGGTGCGCTTCGAGCAGCTGCATGCCGTGCAGAATCGCCTCGACGTGAAAGTCCTTGTGATGCCCGATGATTCGATGATCAACAAGCGACCCAACGTGTTGAACACCGATACCTCCGTGCGCTTCTTCCCGCAGAACGACCTGGGCGATCTGCAGTACCCGGTGGGGAAGTTGCCTGCGCAGGTGGCCACCACCATCGAAGCCCACGGCCAACCCGGCGACTGGCCATTCGACTCATACCGAACCGACACCATCCAGGCCGACGTGCTCGTCGGCGCCGGCGATAGCCGTCAATACAAACCCGCACGCGTCGAGGTGACGGGATCGCTGGAGGGGTGGGACATCTCGGTCCGGCGGGTCGGTCGGGACAGCCGCGATTCCGACCGCCCGGACAATGTCGTCGTCACCCTGCAGCGGGCCAAGGGCCCGCTGGTCTTCGACCTCGGGATCTGCCTGGTGCTCATCACGCTGCCGACGCTGGCGCTGTTCGTGGCCATTCAGATGCTCACCGGTCGGCGGCAGTTCCTGCCACCGTTTTCCACCTGGTATGCCGCGATGCTCTTCGCCGTCGTGCCGCTGCGCAACATCCTCCCCGGCACCCCGCCCGCGGGCGCCTGGATCGACCAGGCCGTCGTGATCTGGGTGTTGATCGCGCTGGCCACGGCGCTGATCTTGTATATCGCCGCCTGGTACCGACACTCGACCTGAACTTCTTACCTGCTGCGCGTCATCCCAGCAGATAGGAATCGCGGGAGAGGCGAAGGAAGTGACCGGTGCTGCTGTCGGTGCACGTAACCCCTTGGGGCGCAATGTCGCAAGTGATCGTGCCGACTGACCAACTTTGGCCGTTGTTGAACTTCGGGGGCAGGGGATCAACGATCATCCCGCCCTGACAACCCAGGGATGCCGGGGTTCCCTGCTCGAGATCGTATTCACGCCCCGCGACAGGACAGTCGGCCAGTGGTGGCTGGGGATAGGTGTGATTCAAGACCTGGCACGCGACAGCGCCTTTGCCGTAGTGCACCGGGTCGTTGACGTCATGCCCCTG
This sequence comes from Mycobacterium interjectum, assembly GCA_002102225.1. Classification (GTDB taxonomy): domain Bacteria; phylum Actinomycetota; class Actinomycetes; order Mycobacteriales; family Mycobacteriaceae; genus Mycobacterium; species Mycobacterium interjectum_B. The sequence continues at coordinate 85,401 of LQPB01000090.1, read as the reverse complement.
TGTCATGGCGCAAAGGATGTCTCCCGACGAAGACCGAAAATCGATTTCGTCATTTGCATGTGCGGTGCCCGCCAAGCCGATCGTTGCTGTAACGGTCGCCGTGGCGATCAGCGCGAGCTTCGTGATCGTCATCGCGCGCCGGCGGTAGGAAATTGTGGTCATGTGGGTCGCCTTTCCGGACGGACATCCGCCGTGCTGAGGTGCGGGGCGCGGGTCGTCAGCTGTGCCCGGCCGTGACTGCCGTTCGGGCGAAGAGTCGCGCAGACGCCTTGCCTAATCCTTGCGCGCTTCTTGCGACGGCCCCGCCAGGATGCCCCGACGCCGCCGCACCCGCGCCCCACCAACGGGCCACCCGCATCGCCACCGAACGCCACCACATCCGCCAGGCAGACCGGCCCGAAAACCCATACGCCGCGACCACTTCGCCCTGCCACCACCCCGCTGCGGCGACGAACCACCGCCGCTCTAACGGTGATCACAGTCGGCTCCTACGCCATTGCGAGCTGCGGGTGCGATCGTGAGCCGGTGCCCATGTGGAATGTTGCGACGGCCGCGGTAACCGGCGTTCTGGTCGTCGCCGGATCGCTGGCGGCTGCGGCGGGCGAAACCACATCCGCATCGGAGTCGGTGCGCCTGGTAGACCGGGCCACCGACGTGCCCGCGCCGAACGACCCGAACGAGGTCTGCCGATTCAACACGGTCAGGGTCGCCTGTCCGCCGCCGTCGCCGGTTCCCGCGGGGTCGCTCATGCCGCCGGGGGCGGTGTGGCCGCCGGGTGCGGTGGAGCTGCCGGGGACGGGGTTGCCGATGCCGCCGCTGCCGCCGGGGGTCGTACTGCCGCCGGAGGTGTCGCAGATGGTGCAGCAGGGGATGGAGATGTTGCAGTCGCCCCCGCCGAACGTGCCGAACGAGGTCTGCCGGTTCAACACGGTCAGGGTCCCCTGCCCGCCGCCGCCCGCGACGAGGTGACAGCCGCGCGCGGTGCAGGATCTCCTCATGCCCGCGTCGCTACCGCCGCTTGCCGCCGAGGATCACGTCTGCGACCCCTGCTCGGTCGCTTATGAGCGAACGCGGATCGACGACGCGGTCGCCGTCATCGCCGGGCTGCCGGGCGCGGTCCGGGGAGCGATCGGGGCGGTCGCGCCCGAGGCCCGGCGGGTGCGGCCCGCCCCCGATGTGTGGTCGGTCGCCGAGTACCTCTGCCACCTGCGCGACGTCTACGTCAGCTTCACCATCCGGCTGCACCGCGTCCGCACGGAGTTCGAACCCGCGTTCGAGCCGATGTTCAACGACCTGCGGGCCCGCCGGTTCCGGTACAACGACTGCGACATCGAGGCCACGCTGCACGAGCTGGCGGCCGGCAGCGCCGGGTTCCGCGACGAGGTCGGGCGCACCGATGACTGGGACCGCGCGGGGACCCGATTGCCGGGCGAACGGCGCACCGCGCGCTGGCTGGTCCGCCAGGCGATGCACGAAGGCGTCCATCACCTCGCGGACATCCGGAGATTTGGCTCTGAGCTGGTCGTCCCCTAGACTCTAGGGGTTGCCTTGGGCAGACCTCGGCCGGTGCGAATCGGCCCCGCGTGCCCTTCGGTGACAAAGACCGCGCACGTCAGGCTTTGGGTTCCTCCTGCCGTGCACACATGAACCAGGTCAGGAGATCGAGTGATTCAGCAGGAATCGCGGCTGAAGGTCGCCGACAACACCGGCGCCAAGGAGATCTTGTGCATCCGTGTGCTCGGCGGTTCGTCGCGACGCTACGCCGGCATCGGTGACGTCATCGTCGCCACCGTCAAGGACGCCATCCCCGGCGGCAACGTCAAGCGCGGCGACGTCGTCAAAGCCGTCGTGGTGCGCACGGTCAAGGAGCGCCGCCGCCCGGACGGCAGCTACATCAAGTTCGACGAGAACGCCGCGGTGATCATCAAGCCCGACAACGACCCGCGCGGGACGCGCATCTTCGGGCCGGTCGGCCGCGAACTGCGCGAGAAGCGATTCATGAAGATCATCTCGCTGGCCCCGGAGGTGTTGTAGATGAAGGTCCACAAGGGCGACACCGTCCTCGTCATCGCGGGCAAGGACAAGGGCGCCAAGGGCAAGGTCCTGCAGGCGTACCCGGAACGCAACCGTGTGCTGGTCGAGGGCGTCAACCGGATCAAGAAGCACACCGCGATTTCGACCAACCAGCGCGGCGCGCGGTCGGGCGGCATCGTCACGCAGGAAGCGCCGATCCACGTTTCCAACGTGATGGTGGTCGACTCGGACGGCAAGCCCACCCGGATCGGGTACCGGGTGGACGAGGAAACCGGCAAGCGCGTCCGCATCTCCAAGCGCAACGGCAAGGACATCTGATGACTACCGCAGAGAAGACTCAGCCGCGCCTGAAAGAGCGCTACCGCAACGAGATTCGGGATGCGTTGCACAAGCAGTTCGGCTACGCCAACGTCATGCAGATCCCGACCGTGACCAAGGTCGTCGTCAACATGGGCGTCGGCGACGCCGCCCGCGACGCCAAGTTGATCAACGGTGCGGTCAACGACCTGGCGCTGATCACCGGGCAGAAGCCCGAGATCCGCAAGGCGCGCAAGTCCATCGCGCAGTTCAAGCTACGCGAGGGCATGCCGATCGGTGCCCGGGTGACGCTGCGCGGGGACCGGATGTGGGAGTTCCTCGACCGGCTCACATCCATCGCGCTGCCGCGTATCCGCGACTTCCGCGGCCTGTCGCCCAAGCAGTTCGACGGCGTGGGCAACTACACGTTCGGGCTGGCCGAGCAGTCGGTGTTCCACGAGATCGACGTGGACAAGATCGACCGGGTCCGGGGCATGGACATCAACGTCGTCACCTCGGCGACGACCGACGACGAAGGACGAGCGCTGTTGCGGGCCCTCGGCTTTCCGTTCAAGGAGAACTGAGCAGATGGCGAAGAAGGCATTGGTCAACAAGGCCGCACGCAAACCGAAGTTCGCGGTGCGCGGCTACACCCGCTGCAGCAAGTGCGGCCGTCCGCGCGCGGTGTTCCGCAAGTTCGGGCTGTGCCGGATCTGCCTGCGCGAGATGGCGCACGCAGGCGAGCTGCCCGGTGTGCAGAAGAGCAGTTGGTGACAGGGGACTGACGATATGACGATGACGGACCCGATCGCGGACTTCTTGACGCGTCTGCGCAATGCCAATTCGGCGTACCACGACGAGGTGAGCCTGCCGCACTCCAAGCTCAAGGCCAACATCGCCCAGATCCTCAAGGCCGAGGGCTACATCAACGACTACCGCACCGAGGACGCCCGCGTCGGCAAGTCGCTGGTGGTCCAGCTCAAGTACGGCCCGAGCCGGGAACGCAGCATTGCCGGCCTGCGCCGGGTGTCCAAGCCGGGTTTGCGTGTGTACGCGAAATCCACCAACCTGCCGCGGGTGCTCGGCGGACTGGGCGTGGCGATCATCTCCACGTCCTCGGGTCTGCTCACCGACCGTCAGGCGGCCAGACAGGGCGTGGGCGGCGAAGTCCTCGCGTACGTGTGGTGAGGGGTAGTACAGATGTCGCGCATTGGTAAGCAGCCGGTTCCGGTACCCACCGGAGTCGACGTAACGATCGAAGGCCAGAACGTCTCGGTCAAGGGTCCCAAGGGTTCGCTGAACTTGACGGTCGCCGAGCCGATCACGGTGGCGCGCAACGACGACGGCGCGATCGTGGTCACCCGCCCGAACGACGAGCGGCGCAACCGCTCGCTGCACGGGCTGTCGCGCACGCTGGTGTCCAACCTCGTCACCGGCGTGACGGAGGGCTACACCGTGAAGATGGAGATCTTCGGGGTCGGCTACCGCGTGCAGCTCAAGGGCTCCAACCTCGAGTTCGCGCTGGGCTACAGCCACCCGGTGGTGATCGAGGCGCCCGAGGGCATCACGTTCGCGGTCCAGTCGCCGACGAAGTTCACGGTGTCGGGGATCGACAAGCAGAAGGTCGGCCAGATTTCGGCGAACATCCGCCGCTTGCGCCGTCCCGACCCGTACAAGGGCAAGGGCGTGCGCTACGAGGGCGAGCAGATCCGCCGCAAGGTCGGAAAGACAGGTAAGTAGTCATGGCGCAAAAGAAGGCTGACACCGCCGAGCGGAAGCCGGTGGGGCAGAGCGTATCCGCGACTCGGCGCGTCTCGCGGCTGCGCAGGCACGCGCGGCTGCGCAAGAAGATCGCGGGCACCCCGCAGCGTCCGCGCCTGGTGGTGCACCGCTCGGCGCGGCACATCCACGTGCAACTGGTCAACGACGAAAACGGCACCACGCTGGCCGCCGCCTCGTCGATCGAGGCCGACGTGCGGGGCCTGGACGGTGACAAGAAAGCCCACAGCGTGCGGGTGGGTCAGCTGATCGCCGAGCGTGCCAAGGCCGCCGGCATCGACTCCGTGGTCTTCGACCGTGGCGGATACACCTACGGCGGACGGATCGCGGCGCTGGCCGATGCCGCGCGCGAGAACGGATTGAGTTTCTGATGACAACTGGAAGGACCGCATAATGGCGGAACAGTCAGCCGGCGGACCCGAGGCCCGCGGCGACAACCGCGACTCGCGCGGTGACAGCCGTGGCCGGCGCGATGGTGGCGGCCGCGGCGGTCGTGACCGCGACGGCGACAAGAGCAACTACCTGGAGCGGGTCGTCGCCATCAACCGCGTCTCCAAGGTGGTCAAGGGTGGACGGCGATTCAGCTTCACCGCGTTGGTCATCGTCGGTGACGGCGCCGGCATGGTCGGCGTCGGATACGGCAAGGCCAAGGAGGTCCCGGCCGCGATCGCCAAGGGCGTCGAGGAGGCCCGCAAGGGCTTCTTCCGCGTCCCACTGATCGGCGGGACCATCACGCACCCGGTGCAGGGTGAGGCGGCCGCCGGCGTGGTGCTGTTGCGCCCGGCCAGCCCGGGTACCGGTGTCATCGCCGGCGGTGCGGCGCGCGCGGTGCTGGAATGCGCTGGGGTGCACGACATCCTGGCCAAGTCGTTGGGCAGCGACAACGCGATCAACGTGGTGCACGCCACCGTGGCCGCGCTCAAGCTGCTGCAGCGTCCCGAGGAGGTGGCCGCCCGCCGCGGGCTTCCGATCGAGGACGTCGCCCCGGCCGGGATGTTGAAGGCGCGGCGGGAGAGCGACGCGCTCGCCGCCGGCCTCCCCGCGGGTGCGGCGGTCCGGGAGGGAACGGCATAAACCATGAGTCAGCTCAAGATCACCCAGGTGCGCAGCACCATCGGTGCGCGCTGGAAGCAGCGTGAGAGCCTGCGCACCCTGGGGCTGCGGCGGATTCGCCACTCGGTGATCCGCGAGGACAACCCGCAGACCCGCGGCCTGATCGCGGTGGTGCGTCACCTGGTGCAGGTGGAGTCGGCGCCCGAAGGGACGACACAGTGACCATCAAATTGCACGACCTCAAACCCGCGCCGGGGTCGAAGAAAGCCCGCACCCGCGTCGGTCGCGGTGAGGGCTCCAAGGGCAAGTCGGCTGGCCGCGGTACCAAGGGCACCAAGGCGCGCAAGAACGTGCCGGCCACCTTCGAGGGCGGCCAGATGCCGATCCACATGCGGCTGCCCAAGCTCAAGGGGTTCCGGAACCGGTTCCGCACCGAATACGAGATCGTCAACGTCGGCGACATCAACCGGCTGTTCCCGCAGGGCGGTTCGATCGGGGTGGACGAACTGGTGGCCAAGGGTGCGGTGCGCAAGAACTCGTTGGTCAAGGTCCTCGGGGACGGCAAGCTGACCGTCAAGGTCGACCTGACCGCGCACAAGTTCAGCGGCAGCGCGCGCGAGAAGATCGCCGCCGCGGGCGGCTCGGTCACCGAGCTGTCCTAGCGTGCGGCTTTAGCCGTTCCTTCGATCAGCTCCAGTGCCGAGCTGAGCGCCGAATCGGTTGGCGCGGTTCGGTATTCGCTGCCTTCGGGGATAGCGCGGGATATCACGATCGAGCCCACCATCAATGCGAGTATGCTCCACGCCCGACGCTGCCTATCGGACCGGCTTCCGTCGAGCAACCCCGCAATCCGGTCCACCATGGCCCGCATCTTGCGTTCGTAGGCGTCTTTGACGGTAGGGTCGGCGCGCGCAACGTCGGCGCTCAACGCGGGCATCACGCAGCCCTGGGCCGGGTCCAGGCTGTGATCCGCGCTGATGTACTCGCGAAGAAAGCTGATCAGGCGCGCGCGGCCATCCTCACGCGTCACCGAATCGGTATCGGAGAGGAACGGTTCGCCAAGCTCCGCATCGATGATGGCCTCGAGCATCGCTTCTTTGCCGCGAAAGTTCGAGTAGAACGCGCCCGACGTCACGCCGGCAGCGGCGGCCAAGCCGTCTACGCCGATGCCGTTGAAGCCATTTGCTTTCAACGATCGACCCCCGGCCTGTAGCAGCGCGTTACGGGCACGCGCCTTCTGATCCGGTGGGTACCTCACTAGTCCTCCTTGACGTTGCCCTAATCATAGGATAGCGTCCGTTATCGTAACGAACGTTATTCTATGCGAGGGGTGTGGAGAATTTCGATGACGGGTGATTCGGCAGCGAGGCATGTGCCAGTAGCCATCGTCGGCAGCGGCTTCTCGGGATTGTGCGCCGCGATTCGACTGGACAAGGCGGAGCATCGCGATTTCGCGACATTGGGGGAGGTCGCGAAATGACGGACATCACAGGCCATTTCACCAAAGCTAACGGGCACGGGCCCGAATTCGTCGAGCGAGTGCGGCGCAACCAGCAGAAACTGGCCGCACAGCTCAAGCCGCACTACGACTTCATCGTCTGCGGATCGGGTTCTTCGGGATCGGTGGTGGCGCGTCGGCTCGCCGAGAACCCCGCCGTCAGTGTGTTACTCCTGGAAGCCGGGGGCGAGGACGCCGCACCGGCCGTAATGAGGGCCGATCAATGGCCGCTCAACCTGGGCAGTGAACGGGACTGGAACTTCTTCTCGCAGCCCAGCAAGGAACTCAACGGTCGCTCCATTCCGATGTCGATGGGAAAGGTCCTCGGGGGTGGATCAAGCATCAACGTGATGATTTGGGCTCACGGACATAAAAGCGACTGGGACTTCTTCGCCGCCGAAGCCGGCGACCCGGCATGGAACTACGAGTCGGTGCTCGAGCTCTACCGCGCCGTCGAGGACTGGCACGGTGTACCCGATCCCGACTACCGGGGCACCGGCGGGCCGCTCTTCGTGCAACCCGCGCCCGATCCCAGCCCGATCGCGCACGCGATGGTAGAAGGCGCGCGATCCTTAGGAATCCCGTCGTTCGAGAACCAGAACGGCCGGATGATGGAGGGGCGTGGCGGTGCGGCGATCGCGGATCTTCGTCTCCGCGACGGTTATCGCCAATCGGTCTTCCGATCCTATGTCTTTCCCTACCTGGACCGGCCGAACCTGACCGTGCTGACCGCGGCGTTGGTCACCCGGCTGATCTTCGACGGCCAACAGGCGACCGGTGTGGAATTCACCCACGACGGGAGGGTGCGCCGCGTCGGCGCCGCAAGAGAAGTGGTGCTGTCGCTGGGCGCGATCAACACCCCCAAAGTGCTGATGCAATCGGGTATCGGCGACGAGACCCAACTGCGGCGGCATGGCATCCCCGTCGTGCAGCACCTGCCCGGCGTGGGCCAAAATTTGCAAGACCACGTCGGGTTCGACTGCGTGTGGGAATATCGACGGCCGCTGCCGCCCCGCAACAACGGCGTCGAGGCAACCTATTTCTGGACGAGCGACCCGGGGCTCGACTCACCCGACCTTCAGACGTGTCAAGCAGAATTCCCGAAGTCCTCCAGCGCCGAAAACACGGCCAGATTCCGTCCGCCCGAAACGGGCTGGAACCTGTTCGGCGGCCTGGTGCAACCCAAAAGCCGCGGCGAGATACGCCTGACCGGCCCCAGCCCGCTCGACCCGGTCGAGATCCACGCCAACATCTTGTCGCACCCCGATGACGTCAAGGCGGCGATCGCCTGCGTGGAACTGTGCCGCGCCGTGGCGAACTCAGCTGAACTGCGCGCGTTCACCAAGCGTGAAGTGATGCCGGGCAACCTCGAGGGCGCCGAACTGGAGCGGTTCATCCGTGATGCCGCCTCAAGCTACTGGCACCAGAGCGGATCGGCCAAAATGGGGCAAGACTCCATGTCAGTCGTCGACGGCGAACTGAAAGTCTATGGGATAGAACGCCTTCGCATCGCCGATGGCTCCATCATGCCTCGCGTGACCACGGGTAACACGCAGGCACCCTGCGTCATCATCGGTGAGCGTGCTGCGGCGACGCTGCGAACCGAGCACCAGGCCTAGCCCAGCTGCGGAATCACCTCCGCGGCAAGGCGTTCCATCTGCTCCCGGTTCTCGCCGACGTCGACGCCGACCGGATTGAGCAACACATACTCGGCGCCGGCGTCGATCACCTCACGCAGCCCGCGCGCCACGTCGTCGGGTGTGCCCGACACCGGCACGTCCGCGACGCCGGGCATGTCGCCGTAGATACGGCTCAGCCCGGCCAGCACCCGCTCGCGGGCCCGGGACGCGTCGTCGTCGACCATCAGATACACGCGTTTGCCAATCGTGAAGCGCGCCGGGTCTTTTCGCTGTTCGGTGAGCTCGCCGCGCACCACCGCGACGGCGCCGGCGAAGGCCTCGGTGGTCGACGAGCCCGCGCCCAGAAACGAGTCACCCAGGCGCACCGCCCTGGCCAGGGCCTTGGGGGCCAACCCACCGAACCAGATCGGCGGGTGGGGACGCTGCACCGGCTTGGGCGCAATCGGTAGGTCGTCGACATCGCGGAACCGGCCGTGGAACGTCACCCTGGGCTGATCGGACCAGGCCGCCTTCATCAGCTCCAGGCCCTCGGTGAAATACGAAATATACGTTGCCTTCTCGACGCCGAATGCGTCGAATCGGCGGAAGCCGCCGCCGGTTCCCACGCCGAGGTCCAGCCGTCCGTGGCTGAGCCGGTCGACGGCCGTCGCGGCCGAGGCGAGCTGGAGCGGGTCGTGCAGGGAAGTCACCAGGACGGCGACCCCCAGGCGCAGCCGCTCCGTGCAGGCGGCGCAATATGCCAGCAGCTCCAACGGGGCCAACAGCGGTGCGTTTCCGATGATCTGCTCGAGCACCCAGCCGCCCTCGAACCCAAGCTCCTCGGCGCGGGCCAGGTAGGACCGCATGCCCGGCGCGTCGAAGCCGTCGTAGTCGAATTGGGGGATGGCGATGGAAAACCTCACCCGACCACCGTACGGCCGCCGATCGGTACCCTGCAGAGTATGTTCGGTTTTCTGCCCTCCCTTCCCGGGATCGAAGATGTCCGCGCCCTGGCCGGCCGGGTCGACACCGCCCGCCACCACGGCGTGCCCAACGGCTGCGTGCTCGAGTTGGACCTGCGCTCGGTGCCGCCCGAGACGACGGGCTTCGATCCGGTGGCGATCGTCACCGGGGCCGGCCGGCCGATGACGCTGCGCGACACCGTCGCAGCGATCCACCGCGCCGCCGAGGACGCCCGGGTGGCCGGGCTGATCGCCCGCGTGCAGCTGGGCGCGTCCCCTCCGGCGGCGGTGCAGGAGCTGCGGGCGGCGATCGAGGCCTTCAGCGCCGTCAAGCCGTCCCTGGCGTGGGCCGAGACCTATCCCGGCACGCTGTCCTACTATCTCGCCTCCGCGTTCGGTGAGGTCTGGATGCAGCCGGCGGGAAGCGTCGGGCTGATCGGCTTCGCGAGCAACGCGATGTTCCTGCGCGACGCGCTCGACAAGGCGGGCATCGAAGCCCAGATCATCTCGAAGGGCGAATATAAGTCGGCGGCAAACCTTTTCACCGAACACGGCTTCACCGACGCCCACCGGGAGGCCGTCACCAGGATGCTGCAGAGCCTGCAGGACCAGGTGTGGCGGGCGATCGCCGAATCGCGCAAGGTCGAGCCGGGTGGGCTCGACGCGCTGGCCGACCGGGGCCCGCTGCTGCGCGACGACGCGGTGGCCTCCGGCCTGGTAGACCGGATCGGATTCCGCGACGAGGCCTATGCCCGGATGGCGGAACTCGCCGGGGGGAAGGACGCTTCGGGCGACCAAGAGCCGCCCCGGCTGTACCTCGCGCGCTACGCCGGGGCGGCCAGGTCCCGACTGACCCCGCCCGTGCCGTCGGTGCCCGGGCGCCGGCCCAAGCCGACGTTCGCGGTGGTCACCGTCGACGGCAGCATCGTCGGCGGGCGCGGCGGCCCGCAATTTTTGCCGCTGGGCACGCCCACCGCCGGCGCCGACACCATCGCTGCGGCGCTGCGGCAGGCCGCCGCCGACGATTCGGTGTCCGCGATCGTGCTGCGCATCAACAGCCCGGGAGGCTCGGTCACCGCGTCCGAAACCATTTGGCGCGAGGTGAAAATGGCCCGCGAACGCGGCAAGCCGCTGGTGGCGTCGATGGGTGCGGTGGCCGCGTCCGGCGGCTACTACGTCGCGATGGCCGCCGACGCGATCGTGGCCAATCCGGGCACGATCACCGGCTCGATCGGCGTGATCACCGGGAAGCTGGTGGTTCGTGACCTGAAGGGTCGCCTGGGGGTCGCGTCGGATACGGTGCGCACCAACGCGAATGCCGACGCCTGGTCGGCCGATGCGCCGTTCACGCCGGAGCAGCGGGCGCATCGGGAGGCCGAGGCGGACCTGATGTACACCGACTTCGTCGAGCGGGTCGCCGAGGGCCGCAAGCTGAGCACCGACGCCGTGGATGTCGTTGCCCGAGGGCGGGTGTGGACCGGTGCCGACGCCGCCGAGCGCGGCCTGGTCGACGAACTCGGCGGCTTCCGGGCGGCGGTGCGGCGCGCCAAGGCCCTCGCGGGCCTGGACGAGGACACCCAGGTCCGCCTCGTCGGCTATCCGAGTTCGTCGCTGCTGGACCTGGTGCGACCCCGGGCCTCGTCGCAGCCCGCCGCCGCGTCGCTTCCGGACGCGCTGGGCGCGCTGCTCGGTCGCTCGATCGCCGGAATTCTGGACAGCGCCGAGCAAACGCTGAGCGGTGCCAGCGCGCTGTGGCTGGGGAATTCGCGCCTTTGACCTAGCCGCGCTGGCCGGCGAGCCTGCCGCTGATGAAGATGATCTCGCCCAGCGGGTCGTCGTGCTCGGGGGCGGGCACCTCGATGTCGTTGCGCTGGAACAGTTCGGTCCGCGTGACGCCGTCGACGTCCCATCCCTTGGACCGCAGATAGTCGACGACGTGGTTGCGCTCCCCGGTGTAGACCAGCGAGGCCATGTCGATGTCTACGCCGTGCTCGCGGAATACCCCGGCCATGTCCTGCACGCGGCTGGCGTCGAAATCGATGATGCCGGGCACGAATTCGGTGGCGATGGCGCTGCCGGGGGCGCTGAGCGCGGTGATGTTGTCGAACAGCCGGTCCTGGGCCTCCGGCGGCAGGTAGATCAGCAGGCCCTCGGCCAGCCACGCGGTCGGCGCCGTCGTGTCCAATCCCGCCGCCTTCAGCGCGGCGGGCCAGTCGCCGCGCAGGTCGATGGCGATGGTGCGCCGGGTGGCGGTCGGTTCGGCGCCGATGCCGGCCAGCGTGGTCGTCTTGAACTCGATCACTTGCGGCTGGTCGAGCTCATAGACCACCGTGCCGTCCGGCCACGGCAACCGGAATGCGCGCGAGTCCAGGCCGGAGGCCAGGATCACCGCCTGGCGCACGCCGGCGCCGGTGGCGTCGATGAAGTAGTCGTCGAAGTACTTGGTGCGCACGGCCATTCCGTCGCTCATCGCCTGCATGCGCACCGGCGACGCGTTCTCGATCGCGTCGAAGTCGATCTCGCCGTCCATCAGCTTGGTGAACAGGTCCACCCCGACGGCGCGCACCAACGGCTCGGCGAACGGGTCGTTGATCAGGCCGCGGGGGTCCTTGGTCGCCATGGCGCGACCGGCCGCGACCATGGTCGCGGTCACGCCCACGCTGGAGGCCAGATCCCAGTTGTCGTCATGCGCGCGTGCCATGGCTCAACCCTACTTGAGGGTCGCGGCGACGTAACTCAGCTCGCCGAAGGTGGCCGCCATCTCGTCCTCAGGGAAGTCAAACCCGTTGCGCGCGTACAGGTCCCTGGCGGGGTGGGCCGTCACCTCCCAGCCGTGGCTGCTCAGGTAGTCGACGACGACCTTGCGCTCGCCCCGGTAGAACAGGTCGGCCGCGTTGAGGTCGAAACCGAAGCGCTGCCACCGCTCGGAGATGCGGGCCAGGCGCTCGTCGGAGAACGCGTTCGGGTCCGGCACGTGCTCGGTGGCCAGGCGGCTGCCCGGCGCGCTGAGCGCGGTGATGTTGTCGAACAGCCGGTCCTGCGCCTCGGGCGGCAGGTACGGCAGCAGCCCCTCGGCGCTCCACGCGGTCGGCCGGGTGACATCGAAGCCGCCCTCGGCCAACGCCGCCGGCCAGTCGTCGCGCAGGTCGATGGCGATCGCGCGGCGCTGCGCGGTCGGTTCGGCGCCGAGGTTGGCCAGCGTGTCGGTTTTGAACGCGAGGACCTGCGGCTGGTCGATCTCGTAGACCACGGTGCCGGCCGGCCACCGCAACCGGTATGCCCGGGTGTCCAGGCCGGAAGCCAGGATCACCGCCTGCCGGATGCCGTCCGCGGCGGCGCCGGTGAAGAAGTCGTCGAAGAACCGGGTGCGCACCGTGATCTGCTGGGCCCTGGCTTTCCGGTTGAACAGCGCATCGTCCTCGAAATCCAGCTCGCCGTCGATGATGCGGATGAAGGGCTCCAATCCGACGGCGCGGACCAGCGGATCGGCAAACGGATTGTCGAGGAGCGGGTCGGGCCCCTGCGACGCCACCGCGCGGGATGCCGCGACCATGGTGGCCGTCGCCCCGACGCTGGCCGCGGGGCCCCAGCTGTCACCGTCGGTGCGTCCCTTACTCATGCGTGCCGCTCACGTAGAGAACGTCACCCATCCGCACGTCATCGTCGGCCAGCGGCGGAAGGTCGTTGGCCGAGAACAGGTCTCGAATGCTGATGCCGTTCATCGCCCAACCGCGGTCGCGCAGGTAGGGGGCCGCCTCGTTGCGGTCGCCGAAGTAGACCAGCCCCGCCATGTCCAGGTCGAAGCCGTGCGCGCGCCAGCGGTCGGAGATGGTTTGCATGCGCTGCTTCATCTTGTCCTCGTCCCCGGGCTCGGGGTTGGGCGCGCTTTCGGTGGCCAACCGGCTGCCCGGCGCGCTGAGCTCGGTGATGGTGTCCAGCAGGCGGTCCTGCGCCTCCGGGGGCAGGTAGCCGAGCAGGCCCTCGGCGCTCCACGCGGTCGGCCGCGCCGGGTCGAACCCGGCGGCGCGCAGCGCGGCGGGCCAGTCCTCGCGCAGGTCGATGGCCACCACCCGGCGCTCGGCCGTGGGGGAGGCGCCCAACTCGGCCAGTGTGCGCGTCTTGAACTCGATGACCTGGGGCTGGTCGACCTCGTAGACGACCGTCCCGGCCGGCCATTCAAGCCGGTAGGCGCGGGAGTCGAGGCCCGACGCCAGGATCACGACCTGCTTGATGCCGGCCCGCGTCGCGCCCAGGAAGAACTCGTCGAAGAACTTGGTGCGCACCGCCATGTTGTCGGCCATGCGGGACATCGCCCCGGTGGAGCCGTCGGCGCCGTCGTGCACGTCGTTCAGGTCGTCCGGATCGACCTCGCCGGTGGCCAGCCGGGTGAGCAGGTCCACGCCGACGGCCCGGACCAGCGGCTCGGCGAACGGGTCGTCGATCAGCGGACGGTCGGCGCGGCTGGCCACGGCGCGGGCGGCCGCCACCATGGTCGCGGTCACCCCAACGCTGGAGGCCAGGTCCCAGGTGTCGCCCTCATACCTGGTGGAAGTCATAGTTGCCCCTGTTCGGATCTAGTTAATCTAATATTTAGCCGATATAACAAGCTTTCCCCACTGTACGCTTCCCGCCTTTAGCGGCAACCTTGACGGATGACGTACGCGGCGGCGGGCAAGAGGGTGTTGATCACCGGTGCCTCGTCTGGCCTGGGGGCGGCCCTGGCCCGCCAGCTGGCGGTGCGAGGGGCGGTGGTCGGGCTGATCGCCCGGCGGCGGGACCGCCTGGCCGAGGTGCTGGCCGACTGCCGGCGGGCCGCGCCGGAATCGGCGATGTGGGTGGCCGACCTGGCCGACACCGCGGGGCTGCCCGCGCTCGCGGCGCGGGCAGCCGAAGCGCTCGGCGGCATCGACGTGCTGATCAACAACGCCGCGCTTCCCAAGCGGCGTCCCGTCACCGCCCTGGCGCCCGACGAGGTCGAGGACGTCATGCGGGTCAACTTCTTCGCGCCCATGCGGCTGACGCTGGCGCTGTTACCGCTGATGCTGGCGCGCGGGTCGGGCCTGATCGTCAACGTGTCGAGCGTCGGCGGCCGGCTGGGGATCATCCACGAAACCGCCTACTGTGCAAGCAAGTTCGCGCTGTGCGGCTGGAGCGAGGCGATGGCCGTGGACCTGCACGGCAGCGGGGTCGCGGTGAAGCTCATCGAACCGGGGCCCGTCGACACCGAGATCTGGGACCATCCGGGCAGCGAGGAACCGCTCTACCAGGGCCCCAAGGTGCCCGCCGACCAGGTGGCCGAAGGGATCATCGAGGCGCTGGGCACCGGCACCTTCGAGCACTACGTCCCCGACATGAAAGCCGTCGTCGACGCCAAGAACGCCGACATCGATGCGTTCATCGTGGGCTCGGCCGGCCTCGCCAAGGAGTCGCCGCGATGAGGGCGCTCGTCTATGGCGTGCCGCCCGAGCCCTTCGCGGTCCCCGATGAGGCCAACACGCTGACCCAGAACCTGGCCCGCACCCCGACCGCGATGCGGGAGGTGCCGGATCCGATACTGCCGCATGAGGATTGGGTGATCACCCGGCCGCGGCTGACCGGAATCTGCGGGTCGGACTCCAAGCAGATCCTGATGGATTTCGGCGAGGCCGACGCCGACAACGCCATGTCCGCCTTCTGCTCTTTTCCCCAAGTCATGGGTCACGAGGTGGTCGCCGACGTGGTCGCGCTGGGGCCGAAGGCCCGGGGGCTGCAGATCGGCCAGCGGGTGGTGCTCAACCCGTGGCTGTCCTGCGGGCCGCGCGGCATCGAGCCGCCCTGTCCCGCCTGCGAAACCGGCGACTACAGCCTGTGCTGGAGCTTCACCGACGGCGACATCAAGCCCGGCATCCACACCGGGGTGTCGGCCGACGTGACCGGTGGCTACGCGGAACTGATGCCGGCCCACGACAGCATGCTCTTCGCGGTTCCGGATTCCGTGCCCGACGAGCTGGCGGTGTTCGCCGACCCGTTTTCGGTGTCCCTGCACGCCATCACCCGTCACCCGCCGCCGCGCTCGGGCCGGGTGCTGGTGTACGGGGCCGGCTCGCTGGGGTTGTGCGCGGTCGCGATCCTGCGGGCGCTCTACCCCGAGGTGGCCGTCGCGGTGGTCGCGCGGTTTGCCGCCCAGCAAGAGCTGGCCCGCGCGTTCGGCGCCGAATTGGTGCTGCGGCACGAACCCCGCCTGGCCGTCATCGAGGAACTGGTGGCGTGGGGCGGTGGCCGGCTGCGCCAGCCGCTGCTCGGCCTGCCGATGGCCTACCCCGGGGCGGTCGACGTCGTGTACGACACGATCGGCAAGCCGGAGACCTTCGAGGTGGGGGTCCGGGTCCTACGCGCCCGCGGCACGCTGGTGAAGGCCGGTGTGCACGCGCCCGGCCGCTGGGAGTGGAGTCCGTTGTATTTCAAGGAGATCGCCCTCGTGGGGTCGAACGCGTTCGGCGTCGAGGAGGTCGACGGCCGACGCCGGCACGCTATCGCCCACTACCTGGACCTGGCGGCCGCTCACCGGGTGGATCTGCGGCCCATGCTGACCCACACCTTCGCGCTGGAGCGGTGGCGCGACGCGTTCCTGGCGATCGCCAATCAGGCCGACAGCGGCGCGGTCAAGGTGGCCATCGACCAGCGCTAGAGCAGTGCGCCCGGGGATCCGATGACGGGCAGGTCGATCGGGGTGATGACGCCCGGTGCGGCGTCGCACAGGAAGGGTATGGCGTTGACCGCCGCGACGGCGGTGCTGTCCATCAACACGGTCATCACGTCCTCGCCGGGGTTGCCGAACCGGATCGTCGCGTCGACGCGTGGCTCGCCCTCGATCACCACGCTGAAACCCTTGGGGTCGGTCCATCTCGGCTCGAGCGCGTCGTCGCTCATGGTCCAGCAGATGGCCAGCTCGATGACCGGGCGGCCGCCGCGATAACCCCGGTAGGTGCGGCGCTGGCCCCCGGCGGTGCCGGCGGCGTAGTCCACCCAGCCCAGATCCAGATCCCGGGTCAGCACCGCGGGCTCGACGAATGCCTCCTTGGAGTCGAGTTCGGTACCCAGCATGGCGGCGATCATGTCCAGCGTCTCGAAGTAGCCGAGGCCGTATCGTTGCGCCGCCGGGTCGAGGTGGGTCACCGGCTCACGGGGTGTCTTGCCGAATCCGAGCACCTTCCACACGTCCGGTATGGGATACGTTGTGCAGTCCAGCGTTTCGACCAGCTTGACGCTGCGGACGGTGCGGCAGGCGCCGGTGAGGAAGCCGGCGACGACGTTGATGAAGCCCGGCTCGAATCCCGTTCCCAGGAACGTGGCTTGGCCCTGCCGCGCAGCCTCCTCGAGCGCCGGGAGTTCGACCGGGTGATGGGTGCCGGTCAGAAAGTCTCCGGTGGTGACCACGTTGATGCCGCGGCGCAGCATCGTGTCCACCAGCTCGTAGTCGATTGCGCGCGGCATGTAGTTCACGCAGTCGGGCGCCAGGTCGAGCAACGCCTCGACGTCGCTCGTCGCGGTGACGCCCGTCGGCGGCCGGTCCGCGAGCGCGCCCGCGTCGCGCCCCACCTTGTCGGCGCCCAGGGCGTGCACGCCCACCACCTCGAAGTCGTCGCGGTCGAGCAGGATGCCGAGCGCTCGCTTGCCGATGTTGCCGGTCGACCACTGAACCACGCGGTAGGGCGCCATGGGTGTTCCTTCGTCGTGCATCGGATGCTGGACCCTTGACATCGTAAGCGGCCACTGCGCTAATCTGAACCTTGTTCGAATTCGAATGCTGTTCGAAAAGGGGATGGCTCGTGGCGGGTGTGGCCAATGCGCCGGTGCTGCGCTACGGGGCGCTCGACCGCGCCCACCTGACGAAGCACCTGTTGCGGCTGGCGAAGCGCGTCGGCGTCGGCCGGGTGACGATGCGGGAGCTGGCGGCCGAGGCCGGCACGGCGGCGTCATCGGTCTACTACCACGTGCGCGACAAGCGCGAACTGTTCGACCTGTTGATCGAGTCGGTGCTGGCGCAGATCGAGGTGCCACACCGGGGCGACTGGGAATCACGGTTGGTCGCGCTCTACATGAATGCCTGGCAGGTGCTGGTGGAGGTGCCCGGGATCGCGGTCCGGCTGCAGGAGCATGCCCACACCGCGGCGGCCGCCGACATGGACCGCGCCTCTCGTGGAATTCTGCGCGAATCGGGCTTGAGCGCAGAGCGTTTCGATGCGGCGCACGCAGCGCTGTACGTCCACCTGCTGGGTTCGGTTCAGCTCGAACACATCCGCCGCGCCGGTGCCACGGCGAACGGGCCGAGCCACGAGGCATACGCGTATGGGTTGCGCCTGATCCTGACCGGTCTGCGCAAAGAGCTGGAGGACGTGGAGTGACGGGCACGACGATCGACCTTGCCGAGCCGGGGATCTGGGCGTCGCGGTTTCCCGACGATCTGTTCGCCGAGTTGCGCGCCCGTACGCCGGTGTTTCATCAGCAACTCACCGACGACGTGAGATCCACCGTCGGTCGCGAGTTTTGGGTGTGCACCAAACACGCCGACGTCGCCCGGGTGCATCGCGATTACGAGTCGTTTACCGCGACCCGGGGACCGCTGATACAGGATGTGCCGTTGTTCGACGCCTATCCGGCGATCGTGAGCATGGATCCGCCGGATCACACGATCCGCCGCAAGGTGATCGCGCGCGCTTTCACGCCCCGCGCGGTGGCCAAGCTGGAGGACGGCATTCGCGATCGGGCCAGGGCGATGGCCGCCGCTTTGCGTGAATCCGGTGGCGGTGAATTCGTCGATCTGGCCGCCGGACTACCGATCTCGGTGATCGGCGACATCGTCGGGATTCCCGACGCCGACCGCCCGCATGTGTTCGGCTTGATCGACCGGGTGCTGAAGACCGCCGGCGCACAGATGTCCGTTCCCGATGGGGATGACCTGTTGCCCTTCATGGAATTGTTCGAGTACGCCAGCGCGCTGACCGCCTATAAACGCGAGCATCCCGTGGACGACATTTGGAGCGCGCTGTGCACCGCGGAGATCACTGCGCAGTCGGGGCAGAGCGTCCCGCTGCCCGCCAACGAGCTGGAGATTTTCTTCTTCATCCTCGGGTTGGCCGGCGCGGACACGACTCGAAACGCATTGTGTGACGGGCTTCGCGCCTTCGTCGCCAACCCGGATCAGATGGCGGTCTACCGGTCCGATCCGGATGCCAGGCGCACGGCGGTCGAGGAGGTGATCCGCTATTCCACACCGATCATGTTCTGGGTGCGCGGAGCAACCCGAGACGTGGTCCTCGGGGGCGCAACGATTCCCGAGGGTGCGCGCGTGGTGACGATGTTGCGCTCGGCCAATCGCGACGAGGACGTCTTCGAGGATCCGCACCGGTTCGACATTCGCCGTGATCCCAACCCCCACCAATCGTTCGGAGGTGGCGGCGCCCACCACTGTTTGGGCGCCATGCTGGCCCGGGCGGAAGTCCGGGCCGCCCTGGACGAGATCTTGCTGAAGTCCGGCGTCATCGAGGTCGGCGAGCCGAGGATGACGCTGCCCGACCTGTGCAACAACATGACCGTGTACGAATCACTCCCGGTGCGCCTCGGCCAGGGCTAGGCCGGACGGGTGGCGCGGTAGTAGTTCAATCGCCCGAGAATGCGGTGTCGCTGCGATGCGACCTCGGTGCAGTCGAACCCGGCCGCGGTCAGCAGTCGGGGAATCGCGTCGCCGAGGTTGCCGGCCGCGTGGTGGCTGCGCCTGATGAGCCGCCCCAGCAGGCCGTGCTCGTCGGTCTCATCACCGGCGATGTCGACCAGGTGCAGTCTGCCGCCGGGGCGAAGGACCCGGAAGATTTCGGCCGCCGCAGCGGTTTTCGCGTCGTCACCGACGTGGTGCAGCATCATCGACGACAGCACCCGGTCGAATTCGCCGTCGGCGTAGGGCAGCCGTTCGGCGTAGCCCTGGTCGAAGCGGATCTCGTCGGTCTTTCGCCGCGCCCGGTCAAGCACCCGCGGGTCGGGATCACATCCGACCACCTCGATGCGAGGATAGGCACGCTTGGCCTTGATTGTGAGATTACCTGTGCCGCAGCCGATTTCCAGGATACGGCGGCAGTCCTCGAGTTCCGCCTGCGCGATGAGGGCCTCGTGCACCCTTTTCATGCCCAGCACGCGAGACATCAGGTCGTAAGTGGGCAGCAGCGCGTCGTGGCCGGCGGCGGGCAGGTAATCATGTGGATGATGTTTCGTCACGTCATCCATGGTGAACCGCTGACTATCCCGATAATTGGGTGATCGTCGGAGAAAATTGGACTATTTTTGGCGGTATGACGCGACCGACTCGGATGGTCAGGCAGCGCGCGGGCGTGCCGATCTACGAATACCGGAGCGATCCGGATACGCCCCCGGTGTCGGTGGTGCGGCCGGGGCCCGAGGATGTCGTCCAACGCGGCCGCCACATCCACGACTTTCCGGCGCTGTGGTACCTGCCGGTGGCCGGCCTGGTCCACGTGGCGGCCGCGGGTGAGGTGCTCGATCCCGCGCAGCTGGCCGACCGCGCCGGCGGAATCGCGGTGTTCTTCGACCCTGCGGCCCTGGGCGAGGACGGGCGATCGCCCTGGCCGGCGTGGCGGGCCCACCCGCTGCTGTTCCCGTTCCTGCACGGGCACGCCGGCGGGATCCTGCGCCTACAGGTGCCCGCGGAGCGACGGCCGGCGTGGGACGCCGCGATCACTTCGATCGAAGCGGAACTGCGCGAGCGGCAGGACGGATATCGGCAGGGGGCCCTGGCGCATCTCACGCTGCTGCTGATCGACCTCGCGCGGCTGGCGGGCCCGGTGGTGGCCGAGCTGCGACGCAGCGGGGAACCGCTGCTGGCCGAGGTGTTCGAGGTGATCGACCGGCGCCACCGCGAGCCGTTGTCGCTGCGCGACGTGGCCGCCGACCTCGGCATCACGCCAGGCCACCTGACCACCGTGGTGCGGCGCCGCACCGGGCGCACCGTCGGGGAGTGGATCACCGAACGCCGCATGGCCGCGGCCCGCGCGCTGCTGGCCGAGACGGACCTACCGGTCGCGGAGGTGGCCGGCCGCGTCGGGGTGTCCGATCCCGGCTACTTCAGCCGGCTGTTCAGCCGCGCGCACGGCGCCTCGCCCCGCGCGTGGCGCGACGCGACCGGGTGGGCAGGTCACGCACGCCGTTGATCGCGATGTCGATGGCGGATTCGACTGCGGCGCGTAGCTGCTCGGCGGTGCCTTTGTCTTGCAGGCAAACCAGCGCGGCGGCGATGGCCGCCCCCATGACCGAGCCGATCACGGCGGCGGCGGCCGGCTGATCGAGCGCGTCGGAATACGCGCGATGCAGGGCCCTGGCCAATTGAGTTTCGGCCAGGAAATAACGGTGCAGGGTCGCCGCCTGAACGGCGGGCACCGACACGATCATCGGCAGCCGCACCGCCGCCAGGCCGCCCTCGACTTCCTCGGCGAGGGCATCGGCCAGCATGTGCTGCATCGCCGCCACGAGGACGTCGGCCATCCGATCATCCGGTGCGTGGCGCTCGATGAGAGCCACTGCGGCGTCGATCCGGCGGGATAGGTGGGGAAAGAGGACCTCATCCTTGCTCGCGAAGTAATTGAAGAATGTCTTGGTGGAAACTCCTGCGGCGGCGGCAATCTCAGCGACGGTGGTCTCCTCGTAGCCCTTTTCCTCGAACAGGCTCATGGCGGCGCCGATGAGCTCCCGCCTGGTCTGCGTTCGCTTACGTTCGCGCAGGCTCGTCTCGTTTGCCGTGATCGCTCCTTCCCCAAATGTTACATCCGATATAATATTACAGCAGATGTAAGTTGAGTCGCGGTGGCTCGCCGGAGAGGAATCGGTCATGCGGCGGTTCGAGAACGCAGTGGCGATCGTCACCGGCGGCGGAATGGGTCTGGGCGAGGCGCTGTGCGAGGAGCTCGGGCGCCGGGGCGCGACGGTCATCGTCGCCGACATCGATGGCGACGCCGCACGTCAGGTGGCCGGGCGCCTGAGCCAGGCCGGCAACGCCGCAGTTGCCGTGACGGTCGACGTGGCCGACCAAACGGCGATGGCGCGGCTGATTGCGGACACCTTCGCCGAACACGGGCGCCTGGACTACATGATCAACAACGCCGGCATCGCGATCGGCGGGGATTCTCGCGACCTTTCGGTGCAGCAGTGGCGCCGCGTCCTCGAGGTCGACCTGCTGGGCGTGGTGCACGGGACGGTGCACGCCTATCGGCTGATGGCGCGCCAGGGCCACGGGCACATCGTCAACATTTCCTCACTCAGTGGGCTGGTGCCGCAACCGGGCAATGCCGCGTACTGCACGAGCAAGCACGGGATCGTCGGGCTTTCGCTCTCGCTGCGGGCCGAGGGAGCGGACCTCGGCGTGAAAGTAAGCGCGGCATGTCCGGGCGACATGAAAACGAAGATCTACGACAACATGGTGGTGGTGAACATGCCGCGCGAGCGAGTGGCCGCGCTTAGTCGGCGCACCCACTATCTGATGCCCCAGATGAGCGCCCAGGCCGCGGCGAGCGCGATCCTGCGCGGCGTGGACCGGAATCGGCCGCTGATCGTGTTTCCGGCTGCGGTTCAGGTGATCTGGCACCTGTACCGCCGTTTCCCCGGCCTGTTCTATCGGATCAACATCCATCGCATGAGGCTGTTTCGCGGACTCAGGGCCACCGAACCCGAGATGCGATAGCCGTCATAGGGATTCGAAATCCAACCAGTCATCGACCTCGAAGCGGTCGTCGACGGCGCGGATCGTCGCGCCACCGCGGCCGGGGTAGTGGGCGGGTATCACGGCGGCCTTGGCCCGGGCGGCCTCGGTGAAGATCCGGCCGCGGGTCACGGCGGCGGCGCGGGCGTCCACGTCGAACGCGCAGGCGTCGGCGGGCCGGCGCAGTTGCAGCGGGCTGTGGGTGAGATCGCCGACGAAGACCGCCGGCCGGCCGGCGTCCAGCCACAACACCGAGGAGCCCGGCGTGTGCCCGGGGGCGGGCCGCAGCCGCAGCGACGGGCTGATCTGGAAGTCGTCGGACCATCCGACGAGCTGTCCGGCCTTGTCGATGGGCGCCACGCTGTCGGCGAACACGATCCGGTCACCGGGCTGCTCGCCCCCGGGCCCGTCCGGGGCGAAATGGCGGTAGTCGGCGGCCGGCACCAGGTACCTGGCGTTGGGAAAGGTCGGCACCCAGGTGCCCCGGGAGTCCTTGTCTGCCAGGGTGTTCCACCCGACGTGGTCGGAGTGGATGTGGGTGTTGACCACCACGTCCACCGCGTGGCGGTCGATGCCCGCCGCCTGAAGCGCCGTCAGGAACCCGGTGTTCAGGTGGTCCAGCGGTGGCATGTGCGGGCGGTCGCGGTCGTTGCCGACGCCGGTGTCCACGACGACGGTCAGGCCGTCGACCTCGATGACCCAGCTTTGGACCGCGATGTGCCACTGATCGGTGTCGGGGTCGAAGAAGTCCGGCACCAGCAGGTCGGCGTTGTCCCGCCATCCCGAGGGCGGCGTTGCCGGGAAGGAACGGGTCGGCAGGTCGAACCGAAGTTCCAGCACCCGCGCGACGCTCGCGTGGCCGAACCGGACCCGGCGCATCAGGTGTTGGCGCGCAGGTACGTGTAGACGCCGGCGAAGTTGCGGTTCACGTCCTCGGGGATGGGCACCGGGCCGCCGAGCGCCCTTGCGCCCCAGACTATTTGGGCCGTCCGTTCGACGAGCGCGGTGACGTGCAGCACCTTGTCGGGCCGCGGTCCCACCGCAACCAGGCCGTGGTTGGCGATCAGGGCGGCCCCCCGGCCGTCGAGCGCCTTGACCGCGTTGGCGCCGACCTCGGGCGTGCCGGAGGCGGCGTAGTCGGTGCAGCGGACCTCCCCGCCGCAGTAGACGGCGAACTCGTCGATGCACGCCGGAATCGGCTGGTGCGCAATGGCGAACATGGTCGCCCACACCGGGTGGCTGTGGATCACGCTGCCGACGTCGTCGAACGCCCGGTAGCACGCCAGGTGCAGGTGCATCTCGGACGACGGCGAGCGGCCGTCGGCGGCGTGCAGCACCGCGCCGTCCGGGTCGATGAGCACCAGGTCGTCGAGCTGCATGTCGCGATAGTCGACCGACGACGGCGTGATGACGATGTTGCCGTCGGAGCGCCGCGCCGAGATGTTGCCCGCGGTCCCCTCGACCAGTCCGCGGCGCAGCATGTCCTTGGCGGCGTCCAGCACCGCGGTTTCGGGGTGGTCAACAAACTTCATGAGGTCAGCACCTCCGGGTTGACGATATGGGCCGGCGTACCGCCGCCCAGCAGCGCTTCCAGGTCGTCGGCCACCATCTGCGCCTGCCGCGCCTCAGTGTTCCACGTGGCGCCCCCGATGTGCGGCGTCAGGACGACGTTGGGCATGCCCACGAGCGGGTGATCGGTCGGCAGCCATTCGCCGACGAAATGGTCCAGCCCGGCGGCGGCGACCTTGCCGACGCGCAGCGCCTCGACGAGCGCGTCGGTGTCGTGCAGCTGGGCCCGGGCGGTGTTGAGGAACACCACGCCGTCGCGCATGGCCGCGAACTGTGGCGCGCCGATCATGCCGGCGGTGCCGTCGGTGACCGGCGCGTGCAGGGAGACCACGTCGGCCTCGGCCAGCACTTCGTCGAGGGAATGACGCGCCTCGTCGTTGTACGGGTCGTGGGCGATCACCCGCATCCCCAGCCCGGCCAGTCGCCACCGCGTGGCGCGGCCGACGGCGCCCAGGCCGACCAACCCGGCGGTGCGCCCGGCGATCTCCCAGCCGCGGAACCGCTGATAGGGGATGCTGCCGTCGCGAAACGTGTTGCCGCTGCGGACATCCGCGTCGGCGGCCAGCAGGTGGCGGGTGGCCCCCAGCAGCAGCGCCACGGCCATCTCGGCGACCGCGTCGGCGTTGCGGCCCGGGGTGTTCAGCACCGGGATCCCGGCGGCGGTGGCCCCGTCGACGTCGACGTTGTTCGGGTCCCCCCGGGTGGAGGCGATTGCGCGGAGGTTCAGGTCGAACACCGGGCCGCGCACCGAGTCGCCTTCCACCACAACGACATCGGCGGCCTCGGCGGCGATCCGCTCGGCCAGTTGCTCGGCGCTGTAGATCCGCAGCGGCGTCTGCTCGATCCAGGGGTCATACACCACGTCGGCCAGTTGCCGGAGCTTGTCGAAGCCCGGTCCCCGCAGCGGGGCGGTCACCAAGGCGCGCGGTCTTGCGGTCACGAGGGTCAATGCTGGCGTACGGTGACGCCCGTGTCACGTGATGACGTCACAATCGGCATCGACATCGGCAGCACCGCCGTCAAGGCGGTGGCCGCCGACGCCGACGGCCGGGTGACGGCGCGGACGCGCATCCCGCACCAGTTGCGGGTACCGGCGCCCGATCGGCTCGAGCACGACGCCGACGAGGCGTGGCGGCGGGGGCCGTTGGCCGCCCTCGCTGCGCTGGACCGGCCGGACGCGAGGGCGGTGGCCGTCGCGGCGATGGTGCCCTCGCTGACCGCCGTCGACGCCGCCGGCGCGCCGCTGACACCGGGTCTGCTCTACGGGGACGGCCGGGGCCGGGCACAGGGCGGTGCGGAAAACCGGGTGCAGCCGCTGCCGGCGCTCGGTGAGGCCGCCGAGTTCCTGCGCTGGACGGCAGCCCAGGCCCCCGGCGCCGCCGGGTACTGGCCGGCGCCGGCGGTGGCCAACCACGCCCTGGCCGGTGAGGCGGTGCTGGACCTCGCCACCGCGGCCACCGCGTTCCCGTTGTTCGACGGGACGGGCTGGAACGAGGCGGCATGCGCCGAGCGCGGCGCGACCGTCGAGCAGATGCCCCGGGTGGCCACGATCGGGACGGCGGCCGGGCAGCTTCCCGGGGCCGGGGCCGTGCTGGGGATCGGCGCCATCGACGCCCTGTGCGAGCAGATCGTGGCCGGCGCCGACCGCGACGGCGACGTGCTGGTGCTGTGCGGAACCACCCTGATCGTGTGGAACACCGTCCCCGAGTCCCGGCAGGTGCCCGGGCTGTGGACGATCCCGCACACCGCCCCCGGCAAGAGCCAGATCGGCGGGGCCAGCAACGCGGGCGGCTTGTTTCTCGGCTGGGTGGATCGCGTTGTCGCACCGGGTGATCCGGCGGCGGCCGATCCGCGCCGCGTGCCGGTCTGGTCGCCGTACATCCGCGGCGAGCGCACGCCGTTCCACGACCCCGACCGCCGGGCCGTGCTGGACGCCCTGGACCTGACCCACGACGCCGCCGCGCTGCGGCGCGCCGCCTTCGAGGCGTCGGCCTTCGTCGTCCGTCAGCTCATCGAGCTGAGCGGGGCGCCGGTGGCGCGCATCGTGGCCGCGGGCGGCGGCACCCGGGTCGCGCCGTGGATGCAGGCCATCGCCGACGCCACCGGTCGTCCGGTGGAGGTGTCCGCGGTGGCCGAGGGGGCCGCGCTGGGGGCGGCCTTCCTGGGTCGGATGGCGGCCGGCCTGGAAACCGCGATCGCCGACGCGGCCCGCTGGGCCAGGGTGGAGCGCATCGTCGAGCCGCGGCCCGCGTGGGCGGCGGCCACCGCGGACCGCTACCAACGCTTCCTGGAGCTGGGAAACCAACGATCCGGCGCACTACCCCCGGCGGCGTTCTAGGCTGGTGCAATGACTGACCAGGACCGCAAAGCCGCCCGCCGCGAGATCGCCGACGCCCTCTTGAAAGCCCTCGAACGCCGGCATGAAATCGCCGACGTCGTGGTGGAGTCCGAGAACAACGCGGCCGCGGTCGAGGCGATCGTCCGGCTGCTCGACACGTCGCACCTGGCCGCCGAGGCGGTGATGAGCATGTCCTTCGCCCAACTCACCATCGACTCGCGGCGCAAGATCCTGGCAGAGCTGGAGGACCTGAACAAGCAGCTCAGCTTCACCCTCGGCGAGCGCCCGGCCAGTTCGGGGGAGACCCTCGAACTGCGGCCCTTCTCCGCCGAACAGGACCGGGACATCTTCGCCGCCCGCACCGAGGACATGGGCGCCGCCGGCGACGGGTCCGGCGGCCCGGCCGGCAGCCTCGACGACGAGATCCGCGCGGCGCTGGGGCGCCTCGATGACGAGGAGGCCGCCTGGTTCGTGGCCGTCGACTCGGGGGAGAAGGTCGGCATGGTGTTCGGCGAACTGGTCCGCGGCGAGGTGAACGTGCGGATCTGGATTCACCCCGAGCACCGCAAGAAGGGCTACGGGACGGCCGCGCTGCGCAAGTCGCGCACCGAGATGGCGTGGTGCTTCCCCGCGGTGCCCCTGGTGGTGCGGACGCCGCCTGCCAAGCCCGCCTAAGCCGGGCTAAGTCAGCGTCGCCGACACGTATTTGATGTCGCCGAAAGCGGCCATGGATGGCTGGTCGGGGAACTCAAAACCGTTCTGGGCGTACAGCTCCGGCGTGTCGTGCACCGTCGACTGCCAGCCGAGGCCGGCCAGGTAGGCCACCACGTCGTTGCGCTCGCCCGGGTAGACCAGGTCGGCCCAGTTGAGGTTCAGGCCCAGCCGCCGCCAGCGCTCGCTCATCTCGCGGCCCCGCTTTTCGATGCGGTCGCGGATGTTGGGCACGTAACCGGTGCCCAGCCTGCTGCCGGCGGCGCTGAGCGCGGTGATGTGATCGAACAGGCGGTCCTGCGCGTCCGGGGGCAGGTATCCCAGCAGCCCTTCGGCGATCCAGGCCGTCGGCGATGCGGTGTCAAACCCGTTGTCGCGCAAGGCCGTCGGCCAGTCGTCGCGCAGGTCGACGCCCACCGCCTTGCGGTCGGCGGTCGGGGTCGCGCCGAGGCCGGCCAGGGTGCGGGTCTTGAACTCGATCACCTTGGGCTGGTCGATCTCGTAGACGGCGGTCCCCGGCGGCCACGGCAGCCGGTAGGCGCGCGTGTCCAGGCCCGAGGCCAGAATGACCCCCTGGCGTATCCCGGCGCGCGTGGCGTCGAGAAAGAACGCGTCGAAAAACCGGGTGCGCACCGCCATGCCCTCGCTGAGCCGGCGGGGCGTGAAGGCCGGATCGTCGTCGGACAGATCGATTTCGCCGTTCATCATCCGGATGAAGGCGTCGACGCCGACGGCGTTCACCAGCGGCTCGGCGAACGGGTCGTCGATCAGCGGGTTCGGGCCCTTGGAGGCCATCGCCCGGCGCGCGGCCACCGCGGTGGCCGTGGCGCCCACGCTGGACGCCAGATCCCAACTGTCGCCATCGAATCGGCGAGTATCGTTGGCCACCTTGGTGCCCCTAGCGCAGGGTGGCCGTGACGGCGATGATGTTGCGGAGCTGGGACTCTTCGTCGTCGGGGAACACGCGGCCGTAATCGGCGAAGAACTCCCGCCGCGGCCGGGTGGTCACTTCCCAGCCCCGCTCGCCCAGGTAGTCCACGACATTGCTGCGTTCGCCGTCGAAGAACAGCCCCGACAAATCGATGTCGCACCCCAGGTTGGCCCACCGATCGTTGAACTGCTGCGCGCGTTGGGTCATGGTGCGGCCGGAATCGCCGTGGTACTCGGTGGCCAGCTTGCTGCCGGGCGCGCTGAGGTCGGTGATGTTGTCGAAGAGCCGGTCCTGCGCTTCGGGCGGCAGGTACATCAGCAGCCCTTCGGCGCTCCAGGACGTCGGTTTTGACGGGTCGAATCCGCTGCGGCGCAACGCCTCCGGCCAGTCCTCCCGCAGGTCGATGGCAACCGTGCGCCGGTCGGCGGTCGGCTCGGCCCCCAGGTTGGCCATGGCGGCGCTCTTGAACTCGACGACCTTGGGCTGGTCCACCTCGTAGACCACGGTGCCGGGCGGCCAGGCCAGCCGGTAGGCGCGCGCGTCCAGGCCGGCGGCCAGGATCACCGACTGGGTGACGCCGTCGCGGGCGGCGTTGAGGAAGAAGTCGTCGAAGAAGCGGGTGCGCACGGCGATCGAATCCTCCTCAAGCCGCAGGTCGCGCTCGCCGTCCGACGCCCCCGCGGGGGCTTTCGATTTTGGTAAGTCGCCGTCCACCAGGCGGATGAAGAAGTCGAGGCCGACCGCCCGCACGAGTGGCGCCGCGAACGGGTCGTTGATGATCGCGTCCGGTTCGGCGCTGGCCAGCGCGCGGGCCGCGGCGACCATCGTGGCGGTGGCGCCGACGCTGGAGGCCAGATCCCAGGTGTCTTGATCGCTTCGCGTCATTGATGCTCCTACTTACTTAGCCAATGCAATGAGCCACCGAAACTCTACGCCTCGCGGCTGTCGGCAAAGGGTGTCGACAGGACCAGTCCCGCCCAGCTGTTAGTCTCGTACACGGTTTGACGCGCGACGCCGTACGTCCTGGCCTGCGGGTGTTAGGCGCGTGACGCAGGACGCAGGAGGAAGAGTGCTTTCGGCTTTCATCTCATCGCTGCGGACAGTCGATCTGAGACGGAAGATCCTCTTCACGCTTGGCATCGTCGTCCTCTATCGGGTCGGTGCCGCCTTGCCGTCTCCGGGGGTCAACTACCCCAATGTGCAGCAATGCATCAAGGAGGCCAGCGGCGGCGAGGCGGGACAGATCTATTCGCTGATCAACCTGTTCTCCGGCGGCGCGCTGCTCAAGCTCACGGTGTTCGCGGTGGGGGTGATGCCCTACATCACCGCCAGCATCATCGTGCAGCTGCTGACCGTGGTCATCCCGCGCTTCGAGGAGCTGCGCAAGGAGGGCCAGTCGGGCCAGGCCAAGATGACCCAGTACACGCGGTATCTGGCCATCGCGCTGGCCATCCTGCAGGCCACCAGCATCGTGGCGCTGGCCGCCAACGGCGGGCTGCTGCAGGGCTGCTCGCTGGACATCATCGCCGACCAGAGCATCTTCACCCTGGTGGTCATCGTGCTGGTGATGACGGGCGGCGCGGCGCTGGTGATGTGGATGGGCGAGCTGATCACCGAGCGAGGCATCGGCAACGGCATGTCCCTGCTGATCTTCGTCGGGATCGCGGCGCGCATCCCCGCGGAGGGCAAGAGCATCCTGGACAGCCGCGGCGGCGTCATCTTCGCCGCGGTCTGCCTCGCGGCGCTGATCATCATCGTCGGCGTGGTGTTCGTCGAGCAGGGCCAGCGCCGCATTCCCGTGCAGTACGCCAAGCGCATGGTGGGCCGGCGCATGTACGGCGGAACCTCGACCTATCTGCCGCTGAAGGTCAACCAGGCCGGCGTCATCCCGGTCATTTTCGCGTCGTCGCTGATCTACATCCCGCACCTGATCACCCAGCTGATCCGCAGCGGCAGCGGCGGTGTGGGCAACAGCTGGTGGGACAAGTTCGTCGGCAGCTATTTGTCCGACCCGAGCGACCCGGTCTACATCGGCATCTACTTCGGCCTGATCATCTTCTTCACGTACTTCTACGTGTCGATCACGTTCAACCCCGACGAGCGTGCCGACGAGATGAAGAAATTCGGCGGGTTCATCCCCGGCATCCGGCCGGGCAAGCCCACCGCCGATTACCTGCGTTATGTGCTGAGCAGAATCACCCTGCCGGGCTCGATCTACCTGGGCGCGATCTCGGTACTGCCGAACCTGTTTTTGCAGATCGGCAACGGCGGCGCGGTCCAGAATTTGCCCTTCGGCGGTACTGCGGTTTTGATCATGATTGGTGTCGGTTTGGATACGGTCAAACAAATCGAGAGCCAGCTCATGCAGCGCAACTACGAAGGGTTCCTCAAGTGAGAGTGGTTTTGCTGGGACCGCCCGGGGCGGGCAAGGGTACGCAAGCCCAAAAGCTCGCCGAGAAGCTGGGGATCCCGCAAATCTCCACCGGGGAGCTGTTCCGGAACAACATCGAGAACGGGACCAAACTCGGCCTGGAGGCCAAGCGCTACCTGGACGCCGGTGACCTGGTGCCCTCCGACCTGACCAACCAGCTCGTCGACGACCGGCTCGACGACCGGGACTGCATCAACGGTTTCATCCTGGACGGCTACCCGCGCTCGCTCGAGCAGGCCAAGGCGCTGCATGAGATGCTCGAGCGCCGGGGCTGCGACATCGACGCGGTGATCGAGTTCCGCGTCTCGCAGGACGAGTTGCTGCAGCGGCTCAAAGCGCGCGGCCGCGCCGACGACACCGACGACGTGATCATCAACCGGATGAAGGTCTACCGCGACGAGACGGCGCCGCTGCTGGAGTACTACAGCGATAAATTGAAGACGGTCGACGCGGTCGGCTCCATGGACGAGGTGTTCGCCCGCGCGCTGCAAGCGCTGGGCAAGTAATCATGAGCGCGCTGGCACGGCTGCGCAGTCGCAGGGTCGTGCCGCAGCGCAGCCCCGGGGAACTCGACGCAATGGCGGCGG
The DNA here is from genome assembly GCA_002102225.1 of Mycobacterium interjectum. Taxonomy (GTDB): domain Bacteria; phylum Actinomycetota; class Actinomycetes; order Mycobacteriales; family Mycobacteriaceae; genus Mycobacterium; species Mycobacterium interjectum_B. Next base: position 54,853 of record LQPB01000090.1, on the reverse strand, counting down.
CCGGCGCGGTGGTGGCCTCCGCGCTGCAGGCGGTCCACGCGGCCGCGGTCACCGGCGCGTCGACGCTGAGCCTCGACGAGATCGCCGAGTCGGTGATCCGCGAGGCCGGGGCCGTTCCGTCGTTCCTGGGCTATCACGGATACCCGGCGTCGATCTGCGCGTCGGTCAACGACCGGGTGGTGCACGGCATCCCGTCGGCCGCGGAAATACTGGCCCCCGGCGACCTGGTGTCGATCGATTGCGGCGCGGTGCTGGACGGCTGGCACGGCGACGCCGCGATCACCTTCGGGGTCGGGTCGCTCGACGCCGCCGACGAGGCGCTCTCCGCCGCGACCAGGGAATCGCTGGAGGCCGGCATCGCGGCGATGGTTCCCGGCAACCGGCTGACCGACGTCGCGCACGCCATCGAAACGGGCACGCGCGCCGCCGAGTCCCGCTACGGGCTCGCGTTCGGGATCGTGGAGGGCTACGGCGGCCACGGGATCGGCCGGCAGATGCACATGGACCCGTTCCTGCCCAACGAGGGCTCCCCGGGCCGGGGCCCGCTGCTGGCGCCGGGCTCGGTGCTGGCCATCGAGCCCATGCTGACGCTGGGCACCAGCAAAACGCTGGTCCTCGACGACGCCTGGACCGTCACCACCGCCGACGGGTCGCGCGCCGCGCACTGGGAGCACACCGTCGCGGCCACCGACGCCGGACCGCGCATCCTGACCCTTGCTTAGCCGCCTGAACTAAACGCCCGTTCGACTCGTTTCTGTAGTCGGAGGTGATCGTGTGGCCCGTGTGGCAGGCACGTGGAGGGCTTCAGGGGCTGCCGAGGCCGCGCTGATGAAGGCGCTCTACGACGAGCACGCCGCGGTCTTGTGGCGCTACGCGCTCCGGTTGACGGGGGACGCGAGCCAGGCCGAGGACGTCGTGCAGGAGACGCTGTTGCGGGCGTGGCAGCATCCGGAGGTCATCGGCGACACGGAACGGTCGGCGCGGGCGTGGCTGTTCACCGTCGCCCGCAACATGATCATCGACGACCGGCGCAGCGCGAGGTACCGCAACGTCATCGGTTCGCTGGACGAAGAGGGGGCGCCCGAGCAGTCGACGCCCGACGAGGTCAACGCGGCGCTGGACCGGCTGCTGATAGCCGAGGCCATGACGCAGTTGTCGGTCGAGCACCGGGCCGTGATCGAACGGTCCTACTACCGCGGATGGACCACCGCGCAGATTGCTGCGGACCTCGAGATCGCGGAAGGAACAGTGAAGTCGCGACTACACTATGCCGTGCGGGCATTGCGGCTCACTCTGCAGGAACTTGGAGTCACGCGATGACCATCCGCATGGTCATCGGCTCCGAATACTTGACGGGTGACAGGAGATGGACGAGATGAGGACGCCGCTACGGGGCATCGGCCCGCCCGGTGACAACCACTTTGACAATGAGGTGTTCGGGTTGACTGGGGACAACGACCGTTACGCGATGTGGGATGCCGCATACGTGTTGGGCTCGTTGTCCGCCTCCGACCGCCGCGAGTTCGAGTCGCACCTGGCCGGCTGCCCGGCATGCCGGGAGGCCGTCGCCGATCTGAGCGGCGTGCCGGCCCTGCTGTCGCAGCTGGACCGCGCGGACGTGGCCGCGATCGACGAACCGGGCCGCGCCGCGGCGGCACCCGAGATGTCTCCGGAGCTGCTGCCGTCGTTGCTGGCGACGGTGCGCTGGCGCCGGCGCCGCACCCGGGTGGCGACCTGGGTTGCCTCGTCCGCCGCGGCCGCGGTGCTGGGGGTCGGCGTGCTGGTCGGCGTGCACGGGTACACGTCGGCGCCCGCGCAGCAGGTGGCCGCGTCCTCGCAACCGATGTCCCAGGTCGGCACCACCCTGCTGGCGTCCACGGTGCAGCTGGCCAGCCAGCACTGGGGGACGTCGATCAACCTCAAGTGCGTCTGCCTGGCCCCGCTGAACGCCCACCACGACACGCTGGCGATGGTGGTGGTCGGTCGCGACGGCAGCCAAACCCGGCTGGCGACGTGGGTGGCCGAGCCCGGTCACACCGCCACGCCCGCCGGCAGCATCTCCACGCCCGTCGACCAGATTGCCGCCGTGCAAGTGGTTTCGGCCGACAGCGGTCAGGTTCTGCTGCAGCGCTCGCTGTAAAACACGGCGCGCGGTGAACTGAAGTCACCCGCGCGTCGTGTTACAGGCATGCCCAGGAAGCAGCGGGTAGTCGACCACATCGTCGAGCGGCTCGCCTCGGTCGCGGTCGACCTCGACCGTGCGATCTCCGACGGTCAGGCGAAGGCGGGCGATGTGGTCTTGATGGCGGCCTTGGCCCACGCCGGCGATTTCGCCGGGGCGGCGGCGGTGCGCTGGGGCGCGCGAGGGTGATGCGACCCGTCCGCGGCCCGTTCGCCGCCGATCTCGACGACGCGTTCCCCACCGCGATCGATCCGCTTGCCTTGTCGCTCAACGAGAATCCGTTTCCGCCGCTGCCGGCGGTGCGGTCGGCGCTGATCCGCTCCATCTATGCGGTCAACCGGTATCCCGAGTTCCTGCCCGAACGGCTGCGCGGCCTGATCGCCGCCCACGTCGGCCTGCCCGCCGACCGGGTGGTGCTGGGTGCCGGCGCGACGGGGGTGGCGTTGCAGGCCTTGCAGGCGCTGACCGCGCCGGGTGACGCGGTGGCGATGGCGTCGCCGACCTTCGACGGCTACCCGATCATCGCTTCGATGGCCCGGCTGAAGTCCTTGACCGTTCCGCTGGACCAGGACGGCCACAACGACCTCGACGCGCTGGCCGACGCCGCCGCCGACGCCCGGGTGGTGGTGGTGTGCCGCCCGCACAACCCGACCGGCACGCTGGAGCCCGCGGACGAGCTGGTGCGGTTTCTGTGCCGGGTGCCGCGCGACACCGTCGTGCTGCTCGACGAGGCGTACATCGAATTCACCGCCCCCGAGCACCGCATCGACGTCCCGGCGTTGCTCGGGCGCTTTCCCAACGTCGTGGTGGTGCGGACGTTCTCCAAGGCCTACGGGCTGGCGGGATTGCGGATCGGCTACGGCCTGGCATCCCCGGAGCTCGCCGGCGTCCTGTGGTCCCAGCAGCTGCCGTTCGGGATCGCGCTCACCGGCCTGCTCGCGGTCGCCGCTTCGTATGAGGCCGAAGGCCAATTGCTGCAACGGATTCAGGCGATCAACGCGGAACGTCGTTATCTGCGGATGCGGCTGAGCGCGTTGGGCGTGTACTCCGCCGACGCCCACGCGAACTTCATGTACCTGCCTTCGAGGGGTGGGCCGTGGCATGAGGTTTTCGCGGGCAGCGGCCTGCATGTCCGTCACTACGCGGACGGCGGCGCGCGGATTACCGTGGGCAACCGCGCGTCGACGCTGGCGGTGGTCGCCGCGATAGGAAAGGCCACGGTTTGGCCGCAGATGCGGTAAGAAGGGGCGTGGCCGCATCAAGCTCCAAGCGGGATCCGATCGCCGCGGCGAGGGCCAACTGGGAGCGCGCCGGGTGGGGAGACGTCTCGCCGGGCATGGTCGCGGTCACCTCGGTGATGCGCGCGCACCAGATACTGTTGGCGCGGGTGGAGAACGCGCTGCGGCCCTACGACTTGAGTTTCTCCCGATTCGAGTTGCTGCGGCTGCTGGCGTTCAGCCGGACCGGGGCGCTGCCGATCACCAAGGCGTCCGATCGCCTGCAGGTGCACGTCACCAGCGTGACCCACGCCATCCGCCGGCTGGAGGCCGACGGGCTGGTCCAGCGGGTGCCGCACCCCACCGACGGGCGCACGACACTGGTGCAAATCACCGATCTCGGCCGTTCTATCGTCGAGGACGCTACCGTCACGCTCAACGAGCGGGTGTTCGCCGACATCGGAATCGATTCCGCCGAATCGGAGGCGCTGGTGTCGTCCATCGAAACCTTGCGGCGCAACGCGGGTGACTTCTCAGACTGAGACGAGAGAAAGGCAGGACAGGACCGTGGACCCATTAGTCGCGCACCAGCGCGCCCAGGAGGCGTTCGCCGGCGTCCTTGCCCGCGTCAACCCCGACCAGCTCGGGGCGCCGACGCCCTGCACGGAGTGGACGATCGGAGACCTGATCGACCACGTCATCGGCGGCAACGAGCGCGTCGGGCTGTGGGCGGCGAACCCCACCGAGCCGTCGGCCCGGCCCGAGGACGCCGTCGCGGCCCACCGGGCCTCCGCGCTGGCGGCGCAAAACGTCTTCGCCGGACCGGACGGGATGACCGGGATGTACAAGCTCCCGTTCGGGGAAGTGCCCGGACAGGTCTTCGTCGGGATGCGCACCTCCGACGTGCTGACCCACGCGTGGGATCTGGCGTTTGCCACCAACCAGTCCACCGACCTCGACCCGGAGCTGGCGGCCGAGCAGCTCGTCGCCGTGCGCGCGTTTGTCAGGAACGAATTCCGCGGGCCGGGCCGGCCCTTCGGCCACGAGCAGTCATGCTCGCCGGAGCGGGCGCCCGCCGATCAGCTGGCGGCGTTCCTGGGGCGAAAGGTGCAGTGAGGCAAGCCCTTCAGGCGGTGCCGTCGCGCAGGGCCTCGATCACCGCGCTGAAGTCCTGGTCCGCGTGGGAGGCGGCGAACTTGGCGTAGATCTCCGCGGCGTGGGTGCCCAGCGGCGCCGCCGAGCCGGTGGAGGTCACCGCGTCCATCGCCAGGCCGAGGTCCTTGTTCATCAGCGCGGCCGCGAAGCCCGGCTTGAAGCCGTTGTTGGCCGGTGACGTCGGAACCGGGCCGGGAACCGGGCAGTTGGTGTGCACCGCCCAGCAATTCCCGGTCGCGCCGGTGATGACGTCGAACAGGGACTGCGCCGACAGGCCCAGCTTCTCGGCGAGCACGAAGGCCTCGCCGACAGCGATCTGCTCTACCGCCAGCACCATGTTGTTGCATACCTTGGCCGCCTGGCCCGCCCCGGCGGCGCCGCAGTGAATGATCTTGCCCGCCATGGGTTCCAGGACGGGGCGGGCGCGCTGCAGCGCCGACTCGTCACCGCCCACCATGAACGCGAGCGTCCCGGCGACGGCGCCCTTCACGCCGCCCGAAACCGGTGCGTCCAGCTGTGCGACCCCGTGCTGCTGGGCCAGCGCGTGCACCTCGCGGGCGTCGTTGACCGAGATCGTCGAGCTGTCGATGAACAGCGCGCCGTCCCGCGCGGCGGGCAGTATCTCGGCGTAACAGCGTTTGACGATGTCGCCGTTGGGCAGCATGGTGATGACGACATCGGCCTCGGCCACCGCGTCGGCGGCGCTGTCGAAAACCGTGACGCCGCCGGCGGTCGCGGCGGCAGCGGCCGCGGGTACCGGGTCATACCCGCGAACGCCGTGGCCGGCGGCAACGAGATTGGCCGACATGGGCCCGCCCATGTTGCCCAATCCCAGGAACGCGATTGCCGTCAACTGAGCCTCCTAGGCGCTCGCCCGCACGCGGCCGGCCTCGGCCCGGCCGATGACCACCCGCATGATTTCGTTGGTGCCTTCCAGGATTCGATGCACCCGCAGGTCGCGGACGATCTTTTCCAGACCGTACTCGCGCAGATAGCCGTAGCCGCCGTGCAATTGCAGCGCCTTGTCCGCGACCTCGAAACAGGTGTCGGTGACGTAGCGCTTGGCCATCGCGCACAGCTCGACCTTGTCGGGGTCGTCGGTGTCCAGCGCATTCGCGGCGCGCCACAACATCATCCGCGATGTCTCGAGCCCGGTGGCCATGTCGGCCAGGGCGAACCGGATGGTCGGCTCGTCGAGCAGGGGAGAGCCGAAGGCCTGCCGCTCGCGCACGTAGGCGCCCGCCTTGTCGAAGGCGGACTGCGCGCCGCCGAGCGAGCACGCCGCGATGTTGAGCCGGCCGCCGTTGAGGCCGTTCATCGCGATGCCGAAGCCGGCGCCCTCGCCGTCCGCGCCGCCCAGCATGGCGTCGGCGGGCACCCGCACGCCCTCCAGGATGACCTGCGCGGTGGGCTGGGCGTGCCAGCCCATCTTCTCCTCGAGCGCCCCGAAACTCAGCCCGTCGGCGCCCTTTTCGACGACGAACGCGGAGATGCCGCGCGGCCCCTCGCCGCCGGTCCTGGCCATCACCACGTAGACGTCCGAGGCCCCGGCGCCGGAGATGAACTGCTTGACGCCGTCGAGCACGTAGTCGCCACCCTGCTTGACCGCGCGGGTGCTCAACGCGGCGGCGTCCGAGCCGGCCCCCGGCTCGGTGAGGCAGTAGCTGGCGATGACGTCCATCGAGGCAAGCCGCGGCACCCAGAACTTGCGCTGCTCGTCGGTGCCGAAGCTGTCGATCATCCACGCGCACATGTTGTGGATGGACAGGAACGCCGCCACCGTCGGGCAGGCGATGGCCAGCTGCTCGAAGATGCGGACCCCGTCGAGCCGGCGCAGCCCGCTGCCGCCGACGTCCTCGCGGCAGTAGATCGCGGCCATACCCAACTCGGCGGACTCGCGCAGCACGTCGGTCGGGAAGTGCTTGGTGACATCCCATTCCAGGGTGTTCGGGGCGATCCGCTTGGCGGCGAACGCGGCCGCCGTCTCCGTGATGACCCGCTCGTCGTCGTTCAGGGTGAACATGGCCCTAATTCATTGTCGGGATGACGAATTCGGCGCCGTCCTTGATGCCGGACGGCCACCGCGACGTGACCGTCTTGACCTTGGTGTAGAACTGGATCGACGCCGGGCCGTGCTGGTTGAGGTCGCCGAAGCCGGAGCGCTTCCAGCCGCCGAAGGTGTGGTAGGCCACCGGCACCGGGATCGGCACGTTGACACCCACCATGCCCACCTGCACCCGGGACACGAAGTCGCGGGCGGTGTCGCCGTCGCGGGTGAACACCGCCACACCGTTGCCGTACTCGTGCTCCGAGGGCAGCCGCAGCGCCTCTTCGTAGTCGTGGGCGCGCACGATGCACAGCACCGGCCCGAAGATCTCGTCGGTGTAGATCGACATGTCGGGGGTGACGTGGTCGAACAGGGTGGGGCCGATGAAGAAGCCGCCCTCGAGGTTGGCGTCACCGAAGGTCAGGTCGTCACTGGTCCGCTCGCGCCCGTCAATGACCAGTTCGGCGCCCGCCTCGACGCCCTGGCCGATGTAGTCGCGCACCCGCGCCAGCGCGGCCTCGGTGACCAGCGGGCCGTAGTCGGCCTTGGGGTCGAGGCTGTGGCCGACGCGCAGGTTGTTGATCCGCTCGATCAGCCTGGCGCGCAACCGGTCCGCGGTCTGCTCGCCGACCGGCACCGCCACGCTGATCGCCATGCAGCGCTCGCCGGCGCTGCCGTACCCGGCGCCGATCAGCGCGTCGACGGCCTGGTCGAGGTCGGCGTCGGGCATCACGATCATGTGGTTCTTGGCGCCGCCGAAGCACTGCGACCGCTTGTCGGTGGCCGCGGCCGTGGAGTAGATGTAGTGCGCGATGTCGGAGCTGCCGACGAAACCCACGGCCTTGATGTCGGGGTGGTGCAGGATGGCGTCGACGGCCTCCTTGTCGCCGTGCACGACCTGGAAGACGCCCGGCGGCAGGCCCGCCTCCAAGAACAGCTCGGCCAGCCGCACCGGGACCGAGGGGTCGCGCTCGCTGGGCTTGAGCACGAAGGCATTTCCGCACGCCAGGGCCGGCCCGGCTTTCCACAGCGGGATCATCGCCGGGAAGTTGAACGGCGTGATGCCGGCGACCACGCCCAGCGGCTGGCGCAGCGAATAGACGTCGATACCCGGCCCGGCGCCCTCACTGTATTCGCCCTTGAGCAGGTGCGGGATCCCGATGGCGAACTCGATCACCTCGATGCCGCGCTGGATGTCGCCGCGCGAGTCGGCCACCGTCTTGCCGTGCTCGAGGGACAGCAGCTCGGCCAGCTCGTCGGTGTTCTTGTTGACCAGCTCGATGAAGCGCATCATCACCCGCGCGCGGCGCTGCGGATTCCATGCGGCCCAATCCTTTTGTGCCTCAACGGCCGAGGCCACCGCCGCATCGACGTCGGCCTTGCCGGCCATCGGCACCTTCGCCTGCACCTCGCCGGTGCTGGGGTTGAAGACGTCGGCGGTGCGGGCGGACTGGCCGGCGGTGCGCTTCCCGTCGATGAAGTGCGGAATCTGTGTGGTCATGGGGCCCTCGGGTGTCGTTGACGCATTGAAGCGGATACTTGCATATCCTAGTAAGTGTGGCCCCGCGTCCGCAAGGTGACGTGCGGCGCCACCGTCCGCGCGGCGGCCGCCCCGCTCCGCCCGGCTGAACCACCAGCGATTCCGCACCGTGTTAGTTCTGGGGGCCCGAGGTCCCCGGCACCCAAAACGCACGACGGGAGATCGCGGATGACGACACAGACCCGGCAGCGGCCGGACACCGTTGTCATCGGCGCGGGGCCCGCCGGCCTGGCCGTCGCGCGTCAGCTCGACCATCGGCACGGCATCAAAGCGCTGGTCGTCGACCGCGCCACGGCCCCCGCGATGGCGTGGCGCACGCGCTACGACAACTTCCGGCTCAACACCACCGGGTTCCTGTCGCACCTGCCCGGGCAACGCATTCCCTTCAGCGCCGGCCGCTGGCCGACCAAGGAGGACATGGTCCGCTACTTCGACCGCTACGTGGCGCGGCAGAACATCGCGATCAGGCTCGGATGCGAGGTCCACCGGATCGACCAGGTCGGGGACGCCTGGCGGCTCGACACCTCGACCGGTGCGATCCGAACCCCGGCGATAGTCCTCGCGACGGGCAACTACGGCGCGCCCACCATCCCGGCCTGGCCCGGGCTCGCCCGCTTCACCGGCGAGATCGTGCATTCCGGGGACTTCACCAACGCCTGGCCCTACCGCGGCCGTGACGTGCTGGTCGTCGGCGCGGGCAATTCGGCCGCCGACATCGCCGTGCAGCTCGCCAACGACGGCGCGCGGCGGATCTGGCTCGCGGTACGCACACCGCCGCACCTGGTGCGGCGGGCCATCGGGCCGTTTCCCTCAGATGTCTTCCTCGAGCTGTTTTCGCGAGTTCCCGCGCGCGTGGTCGATCCGGTGATCGCGCGGATGAACCGGGTGATGTTCGGTGACCTGTCGGCCTACGGCTTCGACCGGCCGACGCTCGGATTGAAGGCGACGGTCGAGACGCGGGGCCGCATCCCCACGCTGGCCGACGAGCTCGTCGGCCAGGTGCGGATCGGGCGCATCGAGGTCGTCGGCGCCGTCGAGGCGCTCTCGGCCGCCGGCGTGGTCCTGGCCGACGGCACGTCGGTGGCGCCGCAGGTGATCATCGCCGCGACCGGGTTCGGCACGGATCTCGACGGCTTGGTCGGGCACCTTGGCGTCCTGGACGGGCACGGCCACCCCCGCGGCGGCTTTGCCTCGCACCTCGGCGACGGGATGTTCGCGATCGGGTACGGCATTCCGCCCAACGGCCCGCTGCGGGCGATCCGCATGCACTCGACGCCACTGGCCGCCGACGTCGCGTCCTACCTGACGCGGATCGGTTCTTCCACCCGCGAGCCGGGTGCCGATGTGCCGGTGGCTCTGGTGGCATCCGGCCAGAAAACCAGAGGGGCGCAATGACTTTACTTTCCACCGCAAAGGCCTTCCCCCGTGGCGCGGACGGTTACGAACGGGCACGCCGGGAGACGGTGTGGAACGGTCTCGTGCCGCAACGCTTTCCCGACATCATCGTGCAGGCGCACGACACCGACGACGTGGTCGCGGCGATCCGCTATGCGCGGGCCAACGGATATCAGGTCGGCATTCGTTCGGGCGGTCACAGCTGGACGGCCAGCCACCTGCGCGACGGCGGGCTGCTGCTCGACGTCAGCCGCCTGGACCACTGCGCCGTCGAACCGGACCGGATGACCGCGCAAGTCGGCCCGGGCAAGGTCGCCAGCGAGTTCGCGACCGAACTGGACGCGCAAGGGCTGTTTTTCCCCGCCGGCCACTGCGAGGGCATCCGCCTCGGTGGCTATCTGCTGCAGGGCGGATACGGCTGGAACAGCCCGGTGCTCGGGCCGGCCTGCGAGAGCGTGCTCGGGCTGGAGGTCGTCACCGCCGACGGCGAACTGATCCACTGCGACCCCGAAAACCATCCGGACCTGTACTGGGCGGCGCGGGGGGCCGGACCCGGCTTCTTCGGCGTGGTCACCTCGTTCACACTGCGGGTTCACCCCCGGCCCGCGGTCTGGGGCACCTGCCTGTACATGTATCCGATCGAGGTCGCCGACGAGGTGTTCGCCTGGGGGCGCTCCCTCATTCCCGAGATCGACGACCGGGTCGAATTGCAGATCCACACCGGGCGCAGCTTTCCCGGTGCCGGGCTGGACCAGCCCGGCATCACGATCGCCTCGCCGGTATTCGCCGATTCGGAGGAGGAGGCGATGAAAGCCCTTGCCCCGCTGGGGACTTGCCCGGTGATCGATAAGGCGATCGTCAGCCTCCCGTACGCACCGGCGACGCTGGCCAATTGGTACACCGCCGTGATGACCAGCTACCCGAAGGGCCACCGGTACATCGCCGACAACATGTTCACGTCGGCCTCCGCGGAAGCGCTTTTGCCGGGCATCCGCAAGATCATCGAGACCATGCCGCCGCACCCCTCGCACTTCATCTTCACGGGCTGGAAGACCGACCCGGCCCGCGCGGACATGGTGTACGGCGTCGAAGACGAGGTCTACCTGGCGCTGTACACCATCTGGAGGGATCCGGCCGACGACGACCGGTACCGCGACTGGGCCGCGTCCAACATGGCGGCGATGTCACACCTGGCCACCGGCAGCTCGCTCGCCGACGAGAATCTGTGCCGGCGTCCGTCGCGATTCATTGCCGAGCAGAACATGGCACGACTCGACCGGGTGCGCTCGGCCTACGACCCGGATCGTCGATTCCACAGCTGGCTGGGCGGCGTCTGACGACGCCCCTGAATGAACCGAACGGGCGCGTCGCTCGTTTCATCAGTACGGGCCTCGACCGCGCGAAAGTCGGAGTTCCAGTCCGGCGACTGACCGCCGATGCGGCGACGCATGGACCCCCAGCCGGTCGGGCCGGCTGAAGAATTTTCCGAAATCCCTGAAATGGCTTGAATACCACAATATCCCACGAAATGGGGAGCTATCGATGATGCCGCTTTGGCGGCCCGGCACGCCGACAGTCGGTGAGCTGCCCGGGCATGACGAGTACGCGATGTGGGATGCCGCATACGTGTTGGGATCGCTGTCGTCGGCCGAACGGCGCGGGTTCGAGGCACACCTGGGCTATTGCCCGTTGTGCCGCAGCGCCGTTGGCGAGATCAACGGCGTGCCGGCCCTCCTGTCGCAGCTGGGCCGCCACGAGCTGACCTGGATCGACGGCCAGGACGGCGGCGACGCCGAACCGCGGCCGACCGATGAGTTGCTGGCGTCGCTGCTGGCCAAGGTCGAGTGGCGGCGCCGGCGGTCGCGCATCGCGACGTGGGCGGCCGGAACCGTCGCCGCGGCGGTCCTGGCGATCGGTGTGTTCGTCGGCGTCGCCGGGCAATCCTCGACAAGCGTCCCGACGCCGCAGGCGAACGAGTCGGTTCGGCCGATGGCGCAGGTCGGAACGGACAAGCTGGCCTCCACGGTATCCCTGAGCGGCCAGCGGTGGGGAACGTCCATCTCGATGAACTGCGTCTGCCTGGCCGCGCTGAATGCCCATCACGACACGCTGGCGATGGTGGTGGTCGGCCGCGATGGCAGCCACACGCGGTTGGCGACCTGGGTGGCGAATCCGGGCCACACGGCGGTGCCCGCCGGCAGTACTTCAACACGTGTAGATCAAATCGCTTCTGTGCAAGTGATTTCCGTCGCAGACGGCGAGCTCCTCTTGGAGCGTTCACTGTGAATTTTCGACCTCGGGTGAACTGAGATCGCCCGAGGGTCGTGTTACTTGCAGAAACCTAAGTTAGGTGAGCAGATGCCCAGGCAACACAGGGTGGTCGACCATATCGTCGAATACCTCGCGAGAATCGACAGCGACTTCATATTCGGCGTTGACGGCGCCAATATCGAAGATCTTTACGACGCTGCACATTTCAATTCGGACATCACCGCGGTGTTGGCAAAACACGAGTTCTCCGCGGCCACGATGGCCGACGGGTATAGCCGCAGCGGCGCCGGTTTGGGCGTGGTGGCGGCGACATCCGGCGGAGGCGCACTGAATCTCATTCCGGGCCTTGGGGAGTCATTGGCCAGCCGGGTGCCGGTGTTGGCCTTGGTGGGTCAGCCCGCCACCACGATGGACGGTCGGGGCAGCTTCCAAGACACCAGCGGGCGCAACGGCTCCCTGGATGCCGAGGCGTTGTTCTCCGCGGTGTCGGTTTTTTGCCGGCGGGTCCTGACGCCCGCCGACATCGTCTCGGCGTTGCCCGGCGCAATCGCGGCGGCCCGCACCGGCGGCCCCGCGGTGTTGTTGCTGCCCAAAGACATTCAGCAGGCGAAGGTGGAGATCGCCGACCACGGCGATGATGAATCGCGTGGCGGCGGGCGCCCGGGTGCGAGCATCGGCGATCCACACGCGATCGTTCGCGTCCTGCGACGAGCGCGGGGACCCGTCACCATCATCGCCGGCGAGCAGGTGGCTCGCGATGATGCCCGCGCCGAACTCGAGGAATTGCGCGCCCTGCTGCGTGCCCGGGTGGCCTGCGTGCCCGACGCCAAAGACGTCGCCGGGACACCGGGTTTCGGTTCCTCTTCGGCGCTCGGTGTCACCGGTGTGATGGGTCATCCCGGGGTGGCCGACGCGGTCGCCGCGAGCGCGGTGTGCCTGGTGGTCGGCACCCGGCTGTCGGTGACGGCCCGCGCCGGCCTCGACGGCGCGCTCGCGACCGTGCGGACGGTCTCGCTCGGCTCGGCCCCACCCTACCTGCCGTGCACGCATGTGCACACCGAGAACCTGCGGGGATCGCTGGCGATGCTGACCCGGGCGCTGTCCGGGCGGGGGCGGGCGAGGGGGCTACGCGTGCCCGACTTCGTCTCGGACACCGAACTCAGCCCACCATCGTTCGGCGGTACGGGCGTGCGTTACCGGGACGCCATGGCGGCACTCGACAGCGCGTTGCCCGACGGGACCGACATCGTCGTCGATGCCGGCAACACCGGCGCGGCCGCCATCCATTACCTCCCCGTTCGCCGGGACGGCCGCTTCGCGGTCGCGCTCGGGATGGGCGGCATGGGTTACAGCTTCGGCGCCGGGATCGGGATGGCGTTCGGGCGGGCCAGCAGCGGGCGGCGCGGCGGGCGCACCGTGGTGATCGCGGGGGATGGGGCGTTCTTCATGCACGGCATGGAGGTGCACACCGCCGTGCAGTACCGGCTGCCGGTGACCTTCGTGCTGTTCAACAACAACGCCCACGCCATGTGCGTGACCCGCGAGCAGCTGTTTTATGACGACCTGTACAGCTACAACCGATTCCGCTCCAGTCAACTGGGCGCGGGCCTGGCGAGCATGTTCCCCGGCCTGTCTTCGGTCGACGTGGCCGACCTCGACGCGCTTCCCGCCGCACTGCAGCGCGCGCTGGCCGTCGACGGCCCGGCCGTGGTCAGCGTCGAATGCGCCGCCGACGAAATCCCGCCGTTCGCAGCGTTCCTCGACAACAAGCCCGCCAATCACGTGGTCGAACAACAGATCACAACGCAAAAAGGAGAACCGATTCCATGTCCGTAACAGCGCTTGACGATATCGCCGTGCACAGCGGCACCACCCGACCCATCGAGGGAGTGGTCCGTATCGAGACCTCGCCGCTCGAGGAAACCGCACCGATGTTCATGGCGAAGATGCGATCGGTTTATCCGCACGACGAGGTTTTCGGGCAGTACTGCACGGTCAATGACTACGTCGACTGCCCACCCGACGAGCTGTTCGAATACCTGGCCGACACCCGCAGCCTCGAGGAGTGGACCTACACCCTTCGTGACTTCACCCCGACGGAGGAGCCCGGTCTCTGGTTGGCCTACGACCGGTTGCTGCCGGACACCAAGATCTACACGCGCACGGTGTCCAACGCGCAGGCCCGCACGGTCGACTACCACTGCGCCTGGGACCAGGGCGAGCACCTGTGGATGATTTACCTGATGCGGGTGCTGGACGCGCAGGTGGTGCTCGGCAAGCCCGGTTCCGTTGTGCTATGGACCAATTGCCGCCACCCGTTCTACGACCACAACCCGTATCCCGAGGCCGCCCCGCCGGAGCGCACGGGCTGGGTGGGCGACTTCTGGGACATCTTCGGAGCCGGCCACGGGCTGGAACTGAACAACCTCAAGTCGATCGCCGAGTACCGGCACCGCAACGGCTTGCCCGTCACGCCGGAATGGATGAGCACACTATGAACCGACCCACCGTCAGCCTGACGGACGTTTCCACCTACTTGCCCGGCGAACCGATCGGCGCCGACTATTACGCGCAGTTCGCCGGCTCGGACGACCTGGCCGCCAACCTGATGTTCCGCGCGCCCAAGTTCCGCCATCACGTCGGTCCGGACGAAACCGCGACGGACATGATCGAGCGAGCGGCGCAGGGGCTGATCGAACGGCACGGCCGCGACGTCATGGCCGACGTCGACGTGCTGATCACCCACGCGCAAATGCCCGACATGCCGTTCTATGGCGGGGGCGGCTGCATCGCGCACCGCCTGGGCATGCGTCCGGGCACGGTGCTGGATCTGCACAACGGCGGCTGCGCGGCGTTCGTCCTGGGCCTGGACGTGGCCCGGCAACTGCTCGCGTCCGGGCGGGGGAGCACCGCGCTGGTCGCGATCGCCCAGAACGCCGCCGGCCAGGTCTTCGACCAGCCCGGGGTGCGCCGCAAGGCGCAGGCCTCGGTCCCCGGTGACGGCGCCGCCGTCGGATTGGTGACCCTGTCGGAGGAATCCCCGATCCTGGACATCGAATGCCGCACCTACGGCGAGTACGCCGGCGACATGACGCTCGCGATCGACCCGCCGCGCAAGTGGTGGCAGCCCGGCACCGGTGAGGCCTCCATCGGGTTCACCGAATCCAAGATCACCAAGGTGCTCGCGCGGGGCAATCGGCAGGTCCCCGAGGTGGCGTTGGCCGTCTGCGATCGAATCGGACTGGCGCCCAGGGACATCGACCTGCTGGTGACCAACCAGCCCAACCGGGTGTTCCTGCGCAACTGGCGGGAGGCGCTGGAGGTGCCCGAATCGAAACACGTCGACACATTCGACGAATGCGGCAACCTGTTCGGCGCCGGCATCCCGATCAACTTCGATCGCGCGATATCGGGTGGTCAGGTCAAGCCCGGTGACGTCGTGATGATGGCCGCCTTCGCGCACGCCGGCGACTTCGCGGGCGCGGCGGCGGTCCGCTGGGGCGGACGACGCTGATGCTGCCCATGCTGGCCCCCAGCCCCGTCACCGACGAGATCCTCGATGCGCTGCCGATCGCGACCGATCCGTTCGCGTTGTCGCTCAACGAGAACCCGTTTCCGCCGCTGCCGGCGGTGCGCTCGGCGCTGATCCGCTCGATCGACGCCGCCAATCGGTACCCGGAGTTCCTGCCCGAGCGGCTGCGCCGCCTGGTCGCCGGTCACATCGGGGTGTGCGACGAGCAGGTCGTGCTGGGGGCGGGCGCCAGCGGAGTGGTGATGCAGGTCCTGCACGCGGTGACGCGGCCCGGCGATCGGATCGTGCTGAGCGAGCCCACTTTCGACGGGTACCCGATCTTCGCCCGGATGGCCCGCCTCACACCGGTCACCGTTCCGCTGGACACGCGCGGCCACCACGACCTGGGGGCCATGGCCGAAGCGTCGGCGGACGCCCGCGTGGTGGTCTTGTGCCGGCCCCACAACCCGACGGGCACCGTGGAGCCCGCCGCGGACGTACAGCGATTTTTGCGACAGGTGCCGGACGACACGATCGTCCTGCTCGACGAGGCCTACATCGAGTTCGTCGCCCCGCGGCTCCGCATCGACGGACCCGACCTGATCCGGCAGTTCCCGAACGTCGTGGTGGTGCGGACGTTCTCGAAGGCCTACGGCCTGGCCGGGCTGCGCATCGGATACGGGTTCTCGTCACCGGAATTGACCGCGACCCTGTGGGCGATGCAGCTGCCGTTCGGCATGGGCATCACCAGCCTGGTCGCGGTCGCGGCGTGCTACGACGCCGAAGACCAGTTGCGCCAACGCATCCTGCGAATCAGCGGCGAACGGGACTACCTGTCCCGGCGCCTTCGGGCAAAGGGCGCGTACACCACCGGCGGGCATGCCAACTTCGTTTACCTCCCCGCCGTCGCGAAACCCTGGCGAGAGGTATTCGGCGACACCGGGCTGACGGCCCGCTACTACCCCGACGGCGCCGCCCGGATCACCGTCGGGAGCCGCGCGTCCACCCGAGCGGTGCTGGCCGCGGTGGCCAGCGCGCGGGGCTGATCCGAATCGCTCCCGGAGGTTGTGAAGATGGACCCACTACTGACGCTCTATTTTTCAGCGGGCATGTCGTTCGCCGGGGTCGTCCTGCTGAAGCTGCAAGCGCGACTCGAGCGCTGGTCCTACGAGCGGCACGCCGAGGACTGACGTGAGCGCTACCAACAAGCTCAGGATCCTGATCGTCGGCGCCGGCGTGGGCGGCATCTCCGCCGCCCGGGGACTGTTGCGCGACGGACACGACGTCACCGTCTTCGAACGGCGACCGGACGTGACGGCCGGCGGCGGCGCCGTGACCATCTGGTCCAATGGCTCGACCGTTCTCCGGCAGCTGGGAGTCGACATGGGCGGGGCCGGTCAGCCACTGTCCGCCGTGCGGGTCAGCACACCGAGCGGCCGCTCCGTCGCCACCGTGGATCTGACCGCGATCATCGACCGGCTGGGAGCACCGGTTCGGATGGTGCCGCGCCGAGTCCTGCTCGAACGGCTGTTGGAAGGCTTTCCGCGCGAACGCATCCGCTGCGGTAGCCGTGCGGCCGGAATCACCAATACGCACAACGGAATTCGGCTCGAGTTCGAAGACGGTAGCTCGGTCGACGGAGATCTGCTGATCGGCGCGGACGGCCTGCACTCGATGGTTCGCGGCGTCGTCGGTGCGCCACCGGCCAAACCGACCGGCTGGTGCAGCTGGCAGGGGCTGGTCAGCCTGCCCGACGTCGGCGACAAGCACACCGCGCAGATGATTATCGGCGAGCACGGAAACCTCGGACTGTGGCCGGCCGGAGGTTCGGACCTGCAGTGGTGGTTCGACCTGCCCTGGTCGCGCGACTTCGTCAGACCACAACGCCCGATCGAGATGATCCGGTCCCATTTCGGGGGATGGTCCGAGGCGGCCGACCGGGTACTCGCGACATTGACCGACGAGGACCTGGCCCCCTCGCCGTTCCCCCATTTCCGGCATCCGATCCCGGGCCCGGGCCGGGGGCCGGTCACGCTGCTCGGCGACGCCGCCCACACGATGCCGCCGACCCTGGCGCAGGGAACCAATCAGGCGCTGCTGGACACGATGGTGTTGTGCAAGGCGCTTTCGGACCACCGCGAGGGCCGCAGCGGGGCGCACGGCAAGCCCGCGGACCTCTCGGATGCGCTGCGCTGGTACGAGAACGCCCGGCGACGCAAGGTCGGGGCGGTGTCCTGGGTGACCACGCAGCAGGTGTCCCGCAGCGAGTCCGCGCTGCGGCCGGCGGGGATGATCTCGGACCGCTTCGTGACCTGGGCGCTCACGACGTTTCTGTGCGCGGTGAGCCACCGCCGGATGTCCGCCGAGATCAGCAGCGACCTCGCGGCGATGGCCCGTCTGGTGGATGCCACATGACGTCTGCAACCAACCAGACCATCAAGGCGCCGCCCCCCAGGCTGGCCCGCGCGGTGGAATGGATTCGCCACCACTTGTACCGGCTGCATCAACGGCTGACACCCGCGCCGGCCGCGATGATGGAGATGATCATTGCGAGCTGGACTTCGCAGGCAATCACCGCGGCGGCCCAACTCGGCGTCGCCGACGCCCTGGCCGACGGCCCGCTGCCGGTCGAGCAGCTGGCCGCGCGGGTGGGCGCCGACGCGGACGCGCTGGGCCGGCTGCTGCGGGCATTGATCGGCAAGGGCATCTTCCGTCAGCGCCGTGACGGGCGCTATGAGCTGAATTCCCTTGCCGCAACCCTGCGTTCGGACGCACCGATCTCGATGACGTGGGCGGCGCAGTTCTACGGGTCGGCCGAACAGCGCGAACGCTGGACCCTGCTGGTCGACTCGATCCGCACCGGCAAGACGGTCGTCCCGGCGTTGCGCGGGGAGGCGAGCTTCGACTACTTCGACCGCTACCCCGAGCTTGCCAATCTCTTCAACCAGACGATGACGAGCGTTTCGGAGCTGACCGACGGTCCGGTGGTCGCCGGCTACGACTTCGGCGCCTACCGGACGATCGTCGACGTCGGCGGCGGGCACGGCCCGCTGCTGGCCGCCATCCTGGCGGGGGCGCCCGCGTCGCGGGGCGTGCTCTACGACCTGCCCCCGGTGGTCGCGGAAGCCCCAAAGCTGTTGCGCGAGCGCAATGTCGCCGACCGTGTCAGCCTCCGGCAGGGGTCCTT
Source organism: Mycobacterium interjectum (assembly GCA_002102225.1). Classification (GTDB taxonomy): domain Bacteria; phylum Actinomycetota; class Actinomycetes; order Mycobacteriales; family Mycobacteriaceae; genus Mycobacterium; species Mycobacterium interjectum_B. Next base: position 36,348 of record LQPB01000090.1, on the reverse strand, counting down.
TTTTGACAGCGTTCCGGGCGGTGGCGACGCCTACATCCTCAAGAACGTCATCCACGATTGGCCCGACGACAAAGCGGTGCGGATCCTGCGTAACGTGCGTGCCGCGGCCGGCTGCCACGCGACGGTGCTGCTGGTCGAACTGGTCATTCCCGGGCACGACCGTGACTTCCCGGGAAAGTGGGTGGATTTGGAAATGCTGTTGAACTTGGGAGCCCGCGAACGCACCGCCGCCGAGTACCGAGACCTGCTCGGCCAGGCCGGGTTCCGCGTCACCCGGGTGGTGCAAACCGCGTCGCCGGTCAGCGTGGTCGAGGCCCGGGCGGCATAACCACAGCCGCCACGATGGCGACCGGGTTAGCCTTGACCCCGTATGCACACCATCGACGCCGACTACCTGGTGGTCGGGGCGGGCGCCATGGGCATGGCGTTCATCGACACGCTGGTCACCGAGACGCGGGCCCGCGTGGTGCTGGTGGATCGCAACCATCAGCCGGGTGGGCACTGGACCACGGCGTACCCGTTCGTGCGGCTGCACCAGCCGTCGGCGTTCTACGGCGTCAACTCCCTGCCGCTCGGTGGCGACGCCATCGACCAGGTCGGCTGGAACGAGGGGCTTTACGAGTTGGCGACCGCCGGTGAGGTGTGCGCGTACTACGACCACGTCCTGCGCCGGCGCTTCCTGCCCAGCGGCCGCGTCTCCTACTTCCCGATGAGCGAGTACCGCGGCAGCGACCGTTTCGGGGGCCGTTTCACGACGCTCGGCGGGGCCGACTACGCCGTCAACGTCACGCGCCGGATCGTCGACGCCACCTACATGCGCGTCGAGGTTCCCTCGATGCGCCCGCCGCCGTATGAGGTCGCGCCCGGCGCCGCGTGCGTCCCGCCCAACGACCTGCCGCGGCTCGCCGCCCACCGGCGCTACGTCATCGTCGGGGCCGGCAAGACGGGCATCGACACCTGCCTGTGGCTGCTGGGACAGGGCATCGCGCCGGACCGGCTGACCTGGATCATGCCGCGGGACTCGTGGCTGCTGGATCGCGCGACGATCCAGCCGGGATCGTTGTTCGCCGACCGGATCAAGGCCGCCTTCACCGACCAGCTGCGGGCCGTCCGGGATGCCACCTCGGCCGACGATCTGTTCGCCCGCCTCGAAACTGCCGGCGCGCTGCTGCGGATCGATCCGGCGATCCGCCCCACCATGTACCGCTGCGCCACCGTCACCCACGCCGAGCTGGAGCAGCTGCGCCGCATCACCGACGTCGTGCGCATGGGCCACCTGCTGCGCGTCGATGCCGACGGAATGGTCCTCGAGGGTGGCGCCGTCCGCACCGAGGTCCCGGCGCTGTACGTCGACTGCACCGCCGACGGCGCCGAGAAGCGGCCCGCCACACCGATCTTCGGGCCGCGCCACATCACGTTGCAGAGCGTGCGCGGGTGCCAGCAGATATTCAGCGCGGCGCTGATCGCCCACCTCGAGGCCGCCTGCCCCGACGACGCCGCGAAAAACGCGCTATGCCCGCCGTTGCCGCATCCCGACACCGACCTCGACTGGCTGCGCGTCGCGCGGGCCGACTACGGCAATCAGCTGCGCTGGCTCGACGACCCGGACCTGACCGCCTGGCTTGCCACGACGCGCCTGGACCTGTTCGGCCATCTGATGGGTCATCTGCTGGCGCCCGCCTCGGCGAAGCCCCGGGTGCGGGATCGGATCCTGCGCATCGCCCGCTCGGCGCTGTCGTCCACGGCCGACAAGCTGGACCAGCTGATGGCCGCCGAACTCTCGTGTAACCCGAGCTGATACTTATCGGTGAAGGAGGCACGTGGCGGCTCACAACGAACCGGGCCCGCGTCCGCTGCGCGCGGTCCCCGATGACGGCTATCCCGACTGGGAGGCCGTGTACTCCGACAACGCGTCCTGGGTGTACCGCACGCTGTTCGCCCGGGTGGGCAACCGCGCCGACGCGGAGGACCTCACCGCCGAGGTCTTCCTGGCCGCGCTGCGGCCGCTGCGCCTGACCGCGAGCGTCGCCGAGGTGCGCGCCTACCTGCGGGCCACGGCCAGGACGGTCCTGGCCGCGCATTGGCGGGAGACGATGGGCCGGGAGATAACCTCGATCGACGACATAGGACAACCACCCGAGAGCGAGGAGGCGATCAGCACCGCGCCCCAGCGTGTCGCCCAGGTTCTCGACAGCCTGCCCGACCGGTATCGCCAGATCTTGGAAATGCGTTTCTTACAAGGCAATTCGATCAAGGAGTCCGCCGCCGAACTGGGAATCAGCGTCGCCAACGCCAAGGTGCTCCAGCACCGGGCCCTGCGGCTGGCGGCACAGGTCAACGATGGAGGTCAGCGATGAACGCGCGGGGGTTGCGCCGCTATGTCGACGACCTGTTACGTGGCCGCCGGCCCAAGCCGTTCGCGCCCGACGACTTCGAGGCCGCGCAGATCCGGACCGCGATCGAGCTGCGAGCGGCCGGGCAGGGTGAGGACGAGCCCCGGCGGGAGTTCCTCGACGACCTGCACGCCCGGCTCGCCGAGCAGATGAACGGTGCGGCGGCACCGGCGCCGGCCAAACAGAGCGCGACGCGCCGCCAGGTCATCGTGGGCACGTCGGCGGCCGCGGCCGCCGCGGCGGCGGCGGTCTCCATCGATCGGGCGCTGATGGGAAACCCCGCCGAAGGTCCGGCTGTCGCCGGGGAACTCACACCCAACGACGGAAGCTGGCAGCGCGTCGCGGCCAGCTCGGATGTGCCCGACGGCGTCATGCACCCGTTCGATCTGGGCTCGGTCACCGGATTCGTCCGGCGCGTCGACGGAAAACCCGAAGCGATATCCGGCGTCTGCACGCATCAGGGCTGCCGGCTGTGGTTCGACGCGCCGGAGGGCGCCCTGCGCTGCCCGTGCCACACGACGTCGTTCTCGCCCAGTGGCAAGGTGCTCACCCACCAGCTGCCGATCTCGCCAAAGCCCTTGCCCACCCTGATGGTTCGCGAGGTCAACGGCGTGATCGAGGTGTTCGCGCCGCCGCGCCGCGAGGTGTAACCCGCCGCCGCGCCGCGAGGTGTAACCCGCCGCCCTATCTCTTGGCATGGATATCGCCAAGCTTCGAAAACATTGGGTCGCGATGACGGCCGCCGGCGCGCTGTTGCTGGTCGGCTGCTCGTCCTCGCCGCCCGCCGCCCAGCCGTCGGTGAGCTTCGGCTCGGGCGCCAGCGGCATGCCCGGGATGCCGGGCATGAGCGGGATGCCCAGCGCACCGGGCCCGACGCCGGGCCCCGCGTCGGCCACCGGGTCACCGGCCGCCGCCACGGGTGACCAGGTCAGCATCGACAACTTCGCCTTCGCACCGGCCACCTTGACCGTCAAGGCGGGCGCCACCGTCACGTGGACCAACCGCGACGAGGAACCACACACGGTGGCCGCGAGCGACGGGTCGTTCCATTCGCCCGGAATGGGAACCGGAGCCACCTATTCGCACACCTTCGGCACGGCGGGGAAGTTCGACTACGTCTGCTCCATTCACCCGATGATGCACGGCACGGTGGTGGTGACGGGATGAACGACCCGAACGCCATGACCCGGCGCCAGCTCATCCGGCACTCGGCGTGGTTCGGCGCGGCGGTCGGGTTCGCCGTCGTCGGCGGCGAGGTCATCTCGCACGTCGCCGGCACGGCTTCGGCCTCGCACGCCGGCGCCCGGCCCACCCTGCGCTTCGCCCAGGTGAGCGACAGCCACATCGGCTTCGCCGGGGCACCGAATCCGGACGTCGCCGGGACGTTCGGCCATGCGATCGACGAGATCAACAATCTCGGCTACACACCGGATTTCGTCATCCACACCGGCGACCTCACGCACCTGGCCACCCCCGACCAGTTCGACCAGGTGAAGCAGATGATGACCAAGCTGCGAACGCCGCACATCTTCACGGTGCCCGGCGAACACGATTCGGTCGACGACGCGGGGCAGAAATACCGCAGCGTGTTCGGCGCCGGAACCCGCGGCGACGGCTGGTACAGCTTCGACATCGCCGGGGTCCACGTGATCGCGCTGGTGAACACGTTGAACCTGAAGAAGCTGGGCCATCTGGGCACCGATCAGCTGGCGTTCGTGGAAAAGGACGTCGCGGGGTTGTCGAACGATACGCCGATCATCGTGTTCAGCCACATTCCGCTGTTCGCGATGTACCCGGATTGGGGCTGGGGCACCGACGACGCCGGCCAGGCGCTGAGCTACCTGAGTCGCTTCTCGTCGGTAACCTGCCTCAACGGGCATGTGCATCAGCTGTTTTCCAAGACGGAGGGCAACGTGACGTTCTACAGCGGCACGACGACGGCCTACCCGCTGCCGCATCCCGGCGACGGGCCGGCGCCCAAGCCGGTGACGCTGCCGGCCGGCAAGCTGCGCGACGCCCTGGGGATTCGCGAGGTCAACTACACCAAGGGCCAGACCGCCCTGGCGCTGAAAGAGACGACGCTGCAATGAAACTCTGGGTTCGACTCGGCTTGGCCGCCGCCCTGGCCGTCACCGCCTTCAGCCATGCGTACCTGTATGTCCATGGCTACCAGCACATTCCGATGATCGGCACCGCATTCTTGGTCCAGGCCAGCGTCTCGCTCTCGCTGGCGTTGCTGGTCGCCGCGGGCGGTCCCCGCTGGGTGGATTGGTCCGCCGCGGCGGTGGCCGGCGGATCCCTGGTGGCATTTGTGCTGTCGAGAACCGTTGGGCTCTTTGGCTTCACCGAGCGCGGGTGGGAGCCGGCGCCGCACGCGGCGCTCACCGTGGTCGCCGAGGCGCTGTGTGTGGCGCTGTGGGCGGCCGCCTTCGTCCGCTGGCCCCGGGCGAGCGCGGCGGGCCTGCGGACCAAGGCGAGTGCCGCCGCGCCCTGAACGGTTATGGGAGCTGCCGATCAAACACCGTTGTGCCGACGCCCGTTGGGCTGAAGTCGGTATAGATCGGCATCTCGGTGTAGGGAAAGTTTCCGCTGTTGAAATTGGTCGGAAGCGTGCTTGAAAAAACCTTCGGGGTGTATGCGGTGGTGGTCGCGTCGGTGATTGTCTGTGTGTACAGGACAGTGGGCTGGGGGGCCCCGGTGTCGACGGCGACGGTAATCGTTGTTCCCACCGGAACGGGGCTGTCGATCGGAACGTTGGGGAGTAGCGACTGCGGTACAAATCCGTAGGACCCGCCGGAATCGATAATGCCTGTTACCGGAACGTAGTTGGTTCCCCCGTCGACCGACAGCACCAGCCCGGTGGCATTCGGCGCCCCGTTGACCTCGGCGATGGCAGGTAGCGGGTTGGCTCCGAACTGGAAGTAGTCCCTGGGCTGGTTGATCAGCACGCCCTGATTCAGCGGATCCGGCAACGCCTGCAAGGAGGTGTTCGGGAAATCCCCCTTGGCCACTGTATTTTCCCCCATGCCGATGAGGGCGCGCCATTGATTCTGCGGGATGATGTACGTCTTCGTCGGCGTGGAGTACGCCTCGTGTGTGATCACACCGATCTCGGTGGGCTTGGTGACGATGCCATTGCCGAAATTCAGCTGGCCGTAATACAAGTCGTAGGTGTCGGCTTTCGTGTAGCCGCCGGCGCCGAAGTAGACGGTTTTATCGGTCGCTATCGGAGCGCCGAGGGCCGCCACATTGACGTATTGCTCCGGGACCAAGGTATAGCTGGCCCCGGTGTCGGCGGTCGCCCAGACGGGCGTTCCGCCTTCGACCATGATTTCGAGGCGCGGTTTGGTGCCGAACATCTGTAGTTCGGCGGTGGCCGGGCCGCCCACGGCGCCGGTGGCGCCGGCATGGCCCCACAGCGCGCCGCCGGGGCCGCCCTGGCCGCCGGTACCGGAAAGGACCCCGCCCTGGCCGCCGGCGCCGCCGTTGCCGATCAGGATCCCGCCATGCCCACCCGCCCCGCCGGTGCCGGCGGGCAGGGAGGTGCCGACGGCACCGGGTGCGGCGGGGCCGGGTTCGCCGCCCAGGCCGCCAACGCCGCCGTCGCCGAACCAGTGCGCGGCGCCGCCGATGCCTCCCGGCGCGGTGGGCCCGCCGATGCCGCCGGTGCCGCCGTTGCCCCACAACCACCCACCGGTGCCGCCGGTGCCTCCGGGCGCCGCCCAGCCGCCCATGCCGCCGGTGCCGCCGGTGCCGATCAAACCGGCCGGGCCGCCCGCGCCGCCGGGCGCGCCGACGGCGATGCTGTCCCCGCCCGTGCCGCCGTTGCCCCACAAAAGTCCGCCGGGCCCACCGGGTGTGCCTACCCCTTGTGCGGTGGTAGTGCCGTTAACGCCGTTGCCGATCAGCGGGCGCCCCAGCAACGCGTTGGTCGGCGCGTTGATGACGAACAGTGCGTCTTGTTCCAGGCTCTGCAGCGGCGCCGCGTTGGCGGCCTCGGCGGCCGCGTAGGCGCCGGCGCCCGCATTGAGGGTCTGCACCAACTGGGTGTGAAACGCCGCCGCCTGCGCGCTCAGCGCCTGGTATGCCGAGCCCTGCTGCGAGAACAGAGCCGCAATCGCCGCCGACACCTCATCCTCGGCGGCCGCCAGCACCCCCGTCGTCGGGAGCGCTGCCGCCGCGTGGGCCGCGTCGATCGTCGAGCCAAGGTTTTGCAAACTTGTTGCCGCGTCGGTCACCACTTCCGGCACCGCGAACACAAACGACATCCGGCCCCTCCAGGCGGTAGCACATGCCATTAAGCGGTCGCGGCCCGATGAGCGACAAGCGGATGTTAGCGACTCCCCGTTGCGAAATTGCGTATTTTCAAGGCTGATTCACAGATTGTTCACGTGTCGAAGATGGTCGTCCCGTAGCCGGTGGGACTGTAGGAGAGGTAGATCGGCTCCTGCAGGAAGGGAGCGATCCCGGTGTTGAAGTTGCCACCCAGGAAACTCGACACGATGGACGTCTGTTGCGAAGCGACCGTCGTCGTGTAGAGCAGCGTCGTCCCATCGGGGGTATAGACGGCAATGGTGGTTCCCGCCGGCAGGTATCCGCCGGCGTTGGGCGGGTTGAGATTGTCCGGGACGGATCCGTACAGGCCGCCCGAATCGATGAACGCGCCGGCAGTCTGTTGGAGGGCACCGTTGTTGATGCGGATGTCCAGGGTGGCGGAGGGGGCGCCGGTCACGGAGCCGATGGCGGGCAACGGGTTGGTGCCGAACTCCATGACGCCCTTGGGTTCATCGATCAGCACGCCCTGACCGAAACTGCCGGGCAATGCCGTCACGGGGCTGCTGCCGAGTGGTCCGGCCGGATTGACCCCCACGCCCAAGATGGCCGGCACTTGCGAAGTCGGAACCGGACTTGAAAAGAAGAAGTCGATGGTTTGGGTCGCGGAGGTGGCCACGGCGACGGTGGTCGGCTGGGTGACGATTCCGTTCCCGAAGTTCACCGTCGTCGCATAGGTGGTGTAGTTCACGGTCAAGGTGTTGCCGGGTTCGCCGTAGATGACGCTACCGCTCCCGGTGGGCGGCCCGAGGGTCGCCGTGTTCACGTCTTGGGGCGGGAGAATGAGACCCCGCGACCCGGTATCGACCACCACGGACGCCGTCGGTCCCCCGCCCACCGAGAGGTTCGCGATGATGTCGTTGTTCTGCAACGTGATTGGGACGGTGGCCAGGCCGGGGGCGCCGGTGGCACCGGCCACACCCCCCAACAGGCCGCCCCGGCCGCCGGCGCCACCGAGCGCGGCGGGCCCCCCCGTCCCGCCGTTGCCGCCGTTACCCCACAGCCCGGCGGACCCGCCCGCACCACCGGGCGCGCCGGTGGCGGTGCTGTTGCCGCCGTTGCCGCCGTTGCCGGACAAGAATCCGCCGTTGCCGCCGGGCGTTCCTATGCCTTGGGCGTTCGTCGTCCCGTTGGCGCCGTCGCCGATCAGCGGACGCCCGAAAAGCGCGTTGGTCGGCGCGTTGATCAGCCCCAGCACGTCTTCCTGGAGGGTCTGCAGCGGCGACGCGTTGGCGGCGTCCGCGGCGAGATAGGTGCCCGCGCTCGCGTTGAGGGCCTGCACCAACTGAGTGTGAAAAGCCGCCGCCTGAGAACCCAGCGCCTGATACGCCGAGGCGCACCGCGAAAACACCGCCGCGACAGCCGTCGACACCTCGTCGCCGGCCGCCGCCAGCACCCCCGTTGTCGGTACGGCCGCCGCCGACTGGGCGGCGTCGATCGCCGAACCGATGCTTGCCAAATGCGTTGCCGCATCGGCCATTACATCGGTAACCGCAAGCACAAACGACATCCGACCCCTCCAAGCAATAGCTCACGTGAAGCGGTCGCGGCCCGACTACAGCGACACGCGTGATAGTAGCGCCACTGCTTGGCGAAAGTGCTTGTTTTCAACCGTGATTCGGTTGCGCCTCAGGAGGCGGTGGAATCCATCGCCCGCAGGCGCTTGAGCGAGAGTCTGGCGCACCACGCCGAAAACGCCGGCGAGAGGCGTTCCAGGTACCACAACGCTTTCCACCAGCCCGGCACGATGATGATCGCGTCGTCGCGTGACACGGCACGAAGGACACGCTCGGCGAACTTTTCGGGCGCCATCGGGCGCATCGGCTCCCAGAACTTCAGCAGCGCCTCGTCTCCCGCGCCGGTCTTTGCCATCCGTCCGTACTTGCCGCCGGTGAGGATCGGGGTCCGGATCGCGCCGGGGCACAGCACCGACACCGATACGCCGTGGCGCCCGGCCTCCAACCGCAGCGCCCGCGAGAGTGCGACGACGGCATGTTTGGCGGCGGTGTAGCTCACGGCGCCGGGGGAGGCGAGCAGGCCGGCCATCGAGGCCGTGTTCACGATGTGGCCCGAACCCTGCCGGATCATGACCGGATACACCGCTTGGATGCCATGCACCACGCCGTGCAGGTTCACGTCCAAGACGTCGTTCCAGTCGTCGAGCGTGTACGCATCGACCTCGCCGCCCACCCCGATGCCGGCGTTGTTGAACAGGTAGTCGATGCGCCCGGATTGCCGCACCGCTTGTGCGACGGCGCTTTCGAACGCGGGGTAGCTCCGCACATCGAGTTCGATCGCGTGCGCCGGCGCGCCGCCGTTGCTCAGGCGTTGCGCGAGCTCCTGCGCCGCCTCGAGTTGGCGATCGGCGATCCACACCTCGGCGCCCGCGTCGGACAGGTTGGTGGCCAGCGCGGCGCCGATGCCGGACGCGCCGCCGGTGACGAATGCAACCTTGCCCGAGAAGCTCGACGCCATTTGGGGAAGGATACTCGCCTACGGGCAGGTGACGCTGACCTCGAAAGGCTTGTGCACCTGCGCGCCCGCGTTGTCGGTGCCGCTGGCCGTGCCGGTGATCTTGTAGGTGTTGCCCGTCTTGGTGGCGGCGGCGTTTTCGCCGGGCACACCCTCGGTGAAGCTCATGACCACCCCGTCGACGGTGCCCAGCCCGGCGCCGTGCACCACCGACGCGTCGGGCTCGAGCCCGACGATGATGCCGGTGGCCATGTCACCGACCGCGATGGAGAACTTGCCGTTGTTGGTGCCGCACACCACTGGGCCGCTGACGTTCTGGGGCCGGCCGCCGATGGTGACCCGCACCGGCCCGGCCGCGGCGGCGGTGCCGGATGAGGTCGCGCTGGAAGATGTTGCGCTCGAGGCGTTGTCGCCATTGGCGCAGCCGCCCAGGCCCGTGGCGGCGGCCGCGGTCGCGAGGCCGATCAGCACCCCTCGCCTCATCGATGGCTCACGTATCGCGCAGCCCGGCGACGAACCGCTGCGTCTCCTCCCAGGTGGGCAGGAGGCCGGAGGCGCGCACCTCCTCGAAGCTGGGCGCCGCGGCGTCGCGGTCGGACAGCGTGGGGGTGGCTCCGTCGACCAGCGGCCAGTCGATCGCCAGCTCGGGGTCCGTGGCGCAGATGGTGTGCTCCCGCTGCGGGTTGTATTCCGACGAACACAGGTAGACGATCGTCGAATTATCTTGCAGCGCAAGGAATCCGTGCCCCAGGCCTTCCGAAATGTAGATCGTCCGGCGGTCCTTGTCGTCGAGCAGGACGGAGTCCCACTGGCCGAAAGTCGGGGAGCCGACGCGGGTGTCGACGACGACGTCGAAGACCGAACCGGACACGCAGGTCACGTATTTCGCCTGGCTCGGTGGCACCTGCGCGAAGTGCACGCCACGCAGCACACCGGCCGCGGACACCGAACAGTTGGCCTGGCGGACGTCCAGCCGATGACCGGCGAACTCGGTGAACGCCCGGGCGGTGAGCCATTCGAAAAACATGCCGCGGGAATCGCCGTGGATGGTCGGGGTGATCTCCCAGGCGCCTGGGATTTTGAGCTCGCGGACCGGCATCTCACTGACCCCGTTCTTCGTAGCGGCCCTCGGTGGCGTCCTTGAGCGGTCGCCACCACGACTCGTTGGCGCGATACCAGTCGATGGTGGCACGCAGGCCCTCCTCGAAGTTGGCATGCTTTGGCGTCCAACCCAATTCGTTGTACAGTGAGGTCGGGTCGATCGCGTACCGCAGGTCGTGTCCGGCGCGGTCGGTGACGTGGTCGAAGTCGTCGGGGTCGTGTCCCAGCGCCTGCAGGATCGCACGCATGACCGTCAGATTGTCGCGCTCGCCTTCGGCGGCGATGAGGTAGGTCCGGCCGTTCTCGCCCTTTTCCAGGATTCGCCGGACCGCGCTGTTGTGGTCGTCGACGTGGATCCAGTCCCGGACGTTTGCGCCCGAGCCGTACAGCTTGGGGCGCCGCCCGGTGAGCACGTTGGTGATCTGGCGCGGGATGAACTTTTCGACGTGCTGGTACGGCCCGTAGTTGTTCGAGCAGTTGGAGATCGTCGCGCGCACGCCGTAGGACCGCACCCAGGCCCGGACCAGCAGGTCACTGGCGGCCTTGGTCGCGGAGTAGGGGCTCGACGGGTTGTAGGGAGTGGATTCCGTGAACCGGCTGGGCTCGTCGAGCTCCAGGTCGCCGTAGACCTCGTCGGTGGAGACGTGGTGCAGCCGGACGTCGTGCCGCCGCACCGCCTGCAGGATCGCGAAGGTCCCGACCACGTTGGTCTGCAGGGTCGTCCACGGGTCTTCCAGGGAGTTGTCGACGTGGGTCTCGGCGGCGAAGTGTACGACCGCGTCGGACTCGGCGACCAGCGCGGCGACCAGCGCGGCGTCGGTGATGTCGCCCTTCACCACCGTGATGGCGTCCTCGACGGCGGCCAGCGACTCGCGCCGCCCGGCATAGGTGAAGGCGTCGAGCACCGTCACGGAATCCTCGGGATGCTCCCGCACCGTGCTGTGCACGAAATTCGCGCCGATGAAGCCGGCTCCACCGGTGACCAGCAATCGCATGGTCACACACCCTAACCGAGCCGGATGATCAGTTTGGGGCAGTTAGCCCTAATGGCCCGGCCAGCTCGCGAAGCGCCGACACCAGCGCCTCGTCGTTCGGGGCGCCCAGCACCTGGACGGCCACGTGGTCGGCCCCGGCGTCGCAATGTTCACCGAGGCGCCGCGCGATGGCCGCCGGGGTGCCGTGGGCCACCACCGCGTCGATCAGCCGGTCGCTGCCGGGCTTGCGCACGTCCTCCTGGGTGAACCCGAGGCGCAGCCAGTTGTTGACGTAATTGCTCAGCCCGAGGTAGCGGTCGGCCGTCTGCCGGCCGATGGCCCGCGCCTCGTCGGCGTCGGTGCTCAGCACCACCTTGTGCTCCGGCGCCAGGAACACCGACCTGCCCAACTGTTCGCGCGCCTTGGCCGTGTGTTCCGGCGTGGTCAGGTACGGGTGGGCGCCGGCGCTGCGCTGCGCGGCCAGCGCCAGCACGCGCGGCCCGAGCGCCGCGAGCACCCGCCGGCTGGTCGGCACCATCGCGGCGTCGAGCGCGTCGAGGTAGCCGACCAGGGCGTCGTAGGGCTTGACGTACTCCTCGGTGCGCTCCCGGTGGCCCACCCCGATGCCGAGCAGGAACCGGCCCGGGTGGGCGCTTTCGATGCGCGCGTAGGACTCGGCGACCGCCGGCGCCGGCGCGGACCAGATGTTGACGATCCCCGTCGCCAGCTGCAGCGACGTGGTCCGCTCCAGGGCCGGGTCGACCCAGGCCAAATCCGCGTCCGGCGATCCGCCGATCCAGACCGCGCCGTAGCCGAGCGCTTCGATCCGGGCAGCCAATTCGGGCGTGATCGAGCGGGTAGGCAGCCAGACCCCGAACCGGCCCAGGTCGGGTTTGAGTGCCACTGCCTCGGTCATCGGTGTCCCCCTCGAAGTCGGTCAGCTCAATCCGAGCGGCCCCGCCAATTCGGCCAGCGCCGACACCAGGTTTTCATCCTTGGTGAGCACCTGCACGGGCACGTGGTCGGCGCCCGCGTCGAGGTGCTCCTTCAGGCGCGCGGCGATCTGCTCGGGGGTGCCGTAGGCCACCACCGAGTCGACCAGGCGGTCGCTGCCCGGGCGGACGACTTCGTCGTCGGAGTAGCCCAGCCGCTTCCAGTTGTTGCGGTAATTGGCCAGGTTGAAGTAGATGTCGAGCGCCTTGCGGCCCACCGCCCGCGCCTTGTCCGCGTCGGTGGTCAGCACCACCTTGTGCTCGGGCGCCAGGAACGCCGACGGGCCAATCAGCTCGCGGGCCTGCGCGGTGTGCTCGGGGGTGGTCAGATAGGGGTGGGCGCCGGCGGCGCGTTCGGCCGACAGCTTCAGCACCCGCGGGCCCAGGGCCGCCACCACGCGCCGGTTCGCCGGCACGCCGTACTCGTCGAGCTGGTTCAGATATCCGACGAGCGCGTCGTAGGGCTTGCGGTACTCGGTGTGCGCCTCGGGATGGCCGACGCCGATGCCCAGCAGGAATCGGCCGGGGTAGGCCTTGTCGATGCGGTGGAACGACTCGGCCACCGGCCCGGCGGCCGCCGTCCAGATGTTCACGATGCCGGTGGCCACCTGCAGCGTCGTCGTGGCCTCGAGCAGGGGCTCCACCCAGGCCAGCTCGGCCGGCGGGGAACCGCCCACCCAGACGGCCCCGTAACCCAGGGATTCGATTTCTTTGGCTTGCTGGGGCGTCACGCCGCGTCCGAACGATCCGAACCGGCCGAGGTTGGGTTTGCTTGCGTCAGAAGCGGTCATGGTTGTTCCCAACCCGCCGGCGCAGGGCGCTATTCCGGGTCCAGGGAGCTCACGTCGGGGGGCGGCGGCTCCAGCGGCAGCAGCACGATGAAGCGGGTGTCGCCCGGCGCCGATTCCACCCGCAGGTCGCCGCGATGCTTCTTCACGACGATGTTGAACGCCAGATCCAGCCCCAGGCCGGTGCCCTGGCCGAACGGCTTGGTGGTGAAGAACGGCTCGAAGATGTGCTCGCGGACGTCCTCGGGCACGCCGGGGCCGGTGTCGCAGATCTCGACGCGGACCTTGCTCTCGCCCTCGCGGCAGGTGCGGATGGTCAGCGTGCCGCCCGCTTCGCCCATCGCAGCGATCGCGTTGTCGATGATGTTTGTCCACACCTGGTTGAGATCGCCGGGGTAGCAAGGGATTTCGGGAATGGATCGGTCGAAGTCCTTGGAGACCTGTACGGCGGCGTCGCGGCCCAGCCGGTCGGCGAACATCACCAGCGTGCTGCGCAGCAGATCGTGGATGTCGGCCACCTGGAAGGGCGCCCGGTCCATCTGCGAATACTGCTTGGCGTCGGCGACCAGCGCCGAGATTCGCTTGCTCGCCTCCAGGATCTGGTTCAAAAGCAGCTCGCCCTCGACGGTGTAGGTCAGCCAGCGGATGGCTTTCTCCAGCGACGTCGACGCGCCGAGCTCCTCGGTCGCCGCGGCGATGCGCTCGAGCCAGTCGGTGTCGATGCCGCCCTCGACGAAGGTCGGGGCGATGTCCCAACCGCCGTCGATGCCGTGGTCCTCGAGCCATTCGCCGACGGCGTCCTCCAGGTCGGCCGTCTCGATCGCGGTCAAGTTCGTCGAGGCCGACTTGGCGACCTGGGTCGCCACCTCTTCCTGCAGCCGCACCAGCGCCCGCAGCGCCTCCGGGGTGACGGTGCCGTCGGCGAGCATCGCGAGCTTCTGGCGCATGCCGGCGACCCGCTGCCGCAGCTCCGACGCGGCGCGCACGGTGGCCGCCGCTGGGTTGTTCAGCTGGTGGGTCAGCCCGGCCGACAACCGGCCCAGCGCCAGCAGCTTCTCCCGGTTGTCGATGATCCGGCGGGTGCGGTCGGTGCCCACGGCGATCCCGTCGAGCAGGTGCACCGCCATGGGGAATTGATCCTTCATGAATTGCGCGAACACCGGCGCGTCCATCACGAAGAAGCGGGACGGCTTGGTCACGTGCACCGAGGCGTCGTAGCTCTTCTGCTTGCCGCCGGTGAACGCCCGCCAGGCCCCGCAGTAGACGCCGCGCTGCGAGGTGCGGTTGGTTTCGATGTCCTGGCCGCCGGAGAGCTTCGACATCGTCAGCTCACCCTCGATCAGGACGTAGAAGCAGGTGGCCGGCTCGCCCTCGACGCAGATCGGGCCCGGCTGGTAGGTCTCGATGTGCCCATTGGTGCACAGCACCGCCAGCTGCTCGTCGGTGAGCGCCTCGAAGAGGAACAGGCTGCGCAGCTCGTCGGGCTCGCACGGGGTCTTGGCGGTCACGATTCGGCCAGGTAGCGGTGCACCAGCATGACGGCCATCGACCCCTCGCCGACCGCGGCGGCGACGCGCTTGGCGGACTCGGCCCGCACGTCGCCGGTGGCGAACACGCCCGGCACGCTGGTCTCCAGGTGGTGCGGCGGGCGATCCAGCGTCCAGCCGCACACGTTGCGCAGGTCCGGTCCGGTGAGGATGAAGCCGCGGTCGTCGCGGGCGACCACCCCGTCCAGCCACTCGGTGCGCGGCGCGGCGCCGATGAAGATGAACATCCGGGCGCAGGTGACGTCCTCGATGTCGCCGGTCCGGTTGTCGACCAGGGTCAGCCGTTCCAGATGGTCGCTGCCGACGGCGCGCTGGACCTCGGTGCAGGTGCGCACGGTGATGTTGGGCCGCTGCCTGATCTGCTCGATCAGGTAGTAGGACATCGACGCCTCCAGGGAGGCGGCGCGCACCGCGATGGTCACGGATTTCGCCTCGCGGGACAGGTACATCGCGGCCTGCCCGGCCGAGTTGGCCCCGCCGATGACGTACACCTCCTCGCCGGCGCACTCCGTCGCGATGGAGACGGCCGCGCCGTAGTAGACGCCCCGGCCGGTCAGCTCCGTGCAGCCCTGGGCCGACAGCTGCCGGTACGCGACGCCGGTGGCCAGGATGACCGAATGCGCATCGATCGAGCCGCCGTCGGCGAACCGCACCGTGCGCTTGGAACCGTTGACCTCCAGCGCGGTGGCGGCGCGGGCAGTGATCAGCTCCGCGCCGAACTTCTCGGCCTGCCTGCGCGCGCGTTCGGCCAGCTGGCCGCCCGATACCCCGTCGGGAAAGCCGAGGTAGTTCTCGATCCGCGAGCTCTGGCCGGCCTGACCGCCCGTCGCGGTGCGTTCGATCAGCACCGTGCGCAGCCCCTCCGACGCGCCGTAGACGGCGGCGGCCAGGCCCGCGGGCCCGCCGCCGATGACGATCAGGTCATAGAACTCCTGCGACGGCGTGGTGGTGAGGCCCAGCGTGTCGGCCAGCTGCGCGTCGGTGGGTTCGACGAGGGTGTCGCCGCGTTCGGTGACGACGACCGGCAGCCGCAGGCAATCCGCGCCGGCGGCCTTCAGCAACCGCTCGCCGTCGGGATCGTCGGCCATGAACCACGAGTAGTGCAGCCCGTTGCGGGCCAGGAAGTCGCGCACCTGCCAGGACCGCTCCGACCAGCGGTGCCCGATCACCTTGGTGTGCGGGATGGGATGCTCCGGCGCCGCCCGCCAGGCGTCCAGCAGCCCGTCGACGACGGGGTAGAACTTCTCCTGCGGCGGGTCCCACGGCTTGAGCAGGTAGTGGTCCAGGTCGACGACGTTGATCGCGTCGATGGCCGCATGGGTGTCGGCGTAGGCGGTCAGCAGGACGCGCCGGGCCGCCGGGTAGAGGTCCATCGCCTGCTCGAGGAACTCGATCCCGCTCATCTGCGGCATCCGGTAGTCGGCGATGAGCACCGCGACGGTCTCGCCCCGCAGCTTGAGCTCCTTGAGCGTCTCCAGCGCGTCGGGGCCCGACTCGGCGCGGACGATCCGGTGCCGGTCGCCGTAGTGGCGGCGCAGGTCCCGGGCCACCGCGCGCGAGACCGAGGGATCGTCGTCGACGGTCAGCAGCACGGGTTTGCGCGGTTGCCCGGCCGCAGCCGACGGCTGCGAGGTGTCTGAGGGATTAGTCATCGACGTCAAGTATGCGCTTGTCAGGCGCCGTCCGGGGGGTCGAGATGGGCGGCCGGATTCCTCTCGCAGCGATTTTGGCCAGGGCCGATGACCGGGTATCGTTAGGGAACGGTGCGGTTTCGCGCCGACTTTTTGCGTGCCCAGTCCCTAGGAATTTCCTGTCACCGGCTCACGTTCGAAGTCGGTGCATACGTCGCGCCAATCCGGGCGCTGAAGCGAACGAAACGAATGACGAGGATTGCTGACAAGTATGGCCAAGAAGGACGGTGCCATCGAGGTCGAGGGCCGCGTGGTCGAGCCCCTGCCCAATGCGATGTTCCGCATTGAGCTGGAGAACGGCCACAAGGTGCTCGCCCACATCAGCGGCAAGATGCGGCAGCACTACATCCGCATCCTTCCCGAGGACCGGGTGGTGGTGGAGTTGTCTCCCTACGACCTGTCCCGGGGCCGCATCGTGTACCGGTACAAGTGACGACAAGCCCGAACCGACCACCGACGAGAAGACAGAACAGGATCGACCAGCCGTGAAGGTGAACCCGAGCGTCAAGCCAATCTGTGACAAGTGCAGGGTGATCCGTCGGCATGGGCGGGTCATGGTGATCTGCCCCGATCCGCGCCACAAGCAGCGGCAGGGCTGACCCCCCGCCCCAACACAACTGAATGCTGACCTCCCAGCACCACTGAACGGATAGGCCGTTCATCCACGCCCGGACGGAGGCCGGGCCCCACCTCAAACCTTGAGGCGGGAACGGACTGGGATAAGACCTCCGCCTAGAAAAAGAGGAAACGCCACCTATGGCTCGACTAGTAGGCGTCGATCTGCCGCGTGACAAGCGGATGGAGATCGCGCTGACGTACATCTTCGGCGTCGGGCGAACCCGCGCCAACGAAATCCTGGCCGCCACCGGCATCGACAAGGACCTGCGCACCCGGGACCTGACCGATGACCAGGTGACCCACCTGCGTGACTACATCGAGGCCAACCTCAAGGTGGAGGGCGACCTGCGCCGTGAGGTGCAGGCCGACATCCGCCGCAAGATCGAGATCGGCTGCTACCAGGGCCTGCGGCACCGCCGCGGCCTGCCGGTGCGCGGCCAGCGGACCAAGACCAATGCGCGCACCCGCAAGGGCCCGAAGCGCACCATTGCGGGCAAGAAGAAGGCCAGGTAACCGATGCCACCGAAGAAGGCGAGCGGCTCGGCCCCCAAGAAGGGGCAGCACAAGACCCGGAAGCGGGAAAAGAAGAATATTCCGCACGGCGCCGCGCACATCAAGAGCACGTTCAACAACACGATCGTGACGATCACCGACCCGCAGGGCAACGTCATCGCCTGGGCGTCGTCGGGCCACGTCGGCTTCAAGGGCTCGCGCAAGTCGACCCCGTTCGCTGCCCAGCTGGCCGCGGAGAACGCCGCGCGCAAGGCCCAGGAGCACGGCGTGCGCAAGGTCGACGTGTTCGTGAAGGGCCCGGGCTCGGGCCGCGAGACCGCGATCCGGTCGCTGCAGGCGGCGGGCCTGGAGGTCGGCGCGATCTCCGACGTCACCCCGCAGCCGCACAACGGATGCCGTCCGCCGAAGCGCAGAAGGGTCTAGGAGGAAGTCATGGCTCGTTACACCGGACCCATCACCCGCAAATCGCGCCGGCTGCGCACCGACCTCGTCGGCGGCGACCAGGCCTTCGAGAAGCGCCCCTACCCGCCCGGCCAGCACGGCCGCGCGCGGATCAAGGAGAGCGAGTACCTGCTGCAGCTGCAGGAGAAGCAGAAGGCCCGCTTCACCTACGGCGTCATGGAAAAGCAGTTCCGCCGCTACTACGAAGAGGCCGTGCGCCAGCCCGGCAAGACCGGTGAGGAACTGCTGCGCATCCTCGAAAGCCGGCTGGACAACGTCGTCTACCGCGCCGGCCTGGCGCGCACCCGGCGGATGGCCCGCCAGCTGGTGAGCCACGGGCACTTCAGCGTCAACGGCGTGAAGGTGGACGTCCCCAGCTACCGGGTGTCGCAGTACGACATCATCGACGTCCGCGACGGCTCGCTGAACACGGTGCCGTTCCAGATCGCGCGGGAGACCGCGGGCGACCGCCCGATCCCGAGCTGGCTGCAGGTCGTGGGGGAGCGCCAGCGCATCCTCATCCACCAACTGCCCGAGCGCGCGCAGATCGACGTGCCGCTCACCGAGCAGCTGATCGTCGAGTACTACTCGAAGTAAAGACCCCCTGCGCTGAACACGGCGCAGGTCTGAACGGCATCAAATAGCGGGTGCCGAGAAGGAGAAGAAGAAACACCATGCTGATCTCACAGCGACCCACCCTGTCCGAGGATGTCCTCACCGACACCCGGTCCCAGTTCGTCATCGAGCCGTTGGAGCCGGGATTCGGTTACACCCTGGGCAATTCGCTGCGGCGCACGCTGCTGTCGTCGATCCCCGGCGCGGCCGTCACCAGCATTCGCATCGACGGCGTGCTGCACGAGTTCACCACCGTGCCCGGCGTGAAGGAAGACGTCACCGACATCATCCTGAACCTCAAGGGTCTGGTCGTGTCCTCGGAGGAGGACGAGCCCGTCACGATGTACCTGCGCAAGCAGGGCCCGGGCGAGGTCACCGCGGGTGACATCGTGCCGCCCGCCGGCGTGACCGTGCACAACCCCGACATGCACATCGCGACGCTGAACGACAAGGGCAAGCTCGAGGTCGAGCTCGTCGTGGAGCGGGGCCGCGGCTACGTCCCGGCGGTGCAGAACCGGGCCTCGGGCGCCGAAATCGGCCGCATTCCGGTCGATTCCATCTACTCGCCGGTGCTCAAGGTCACCTACAAGGTGGACGCGACCCGTGTCGAGCAGCGCACCGACTTCGACAAGCTGATCCTGGACGTCGAGACCAAGAGCTCGATCACCCCGCGCGACGCGCTGGCGTCGGCCGGTAAGACGCTGGTCGAATTGTTCGGCCTGGCACGCGAACTCAACGTCGAGGCCGAGGGCATCGAGATCGGGCCGTCGCCGGCCGAGGCAGACCACATCGCCTCGTTCGCGCTGCCGATCGACGACCTGGACCTGACCGTGCGGTCCTACAACTGCCTCAAGCGCGAGGGCGTGCACACCGTCGGCGAGCTGGTCAGCCGCACCGAGTCCGACCTGCTCGACATCCGCAACTTCGGCCAGAAGTCCATCGACGAGGTGAAGGTCAAGCTGCACCAGCTGGGCCTGTCGCTCAAGGACAGCCCGCCGACCTTCGACCCGTCGGAGGTCGCCGGCTACGACGTCGCCACCGGCACCTGGTCCACCGAGGCCGCCTACGACGACCAGGACTACGCGGAAACAGAACAGCTGTAACAGAAGTCCGTCCCGGCCCTACCTGATACGGGGGCCGGCCCCACTTAGGAGATAGTGCAATGCCCAAGCCCACCAAGGGCCCTCGCCTCGGCGGGTCGTCTTCGCACCAGAAGGCCCTGCTGGCCAACCTGGCCACGTCGCTGTTCGAGCACGGCCGGATCAAGACGACCGAGCCGAAGGCTCGTGCGCTGCGGCCGTACGCGGAGAAGCTGATCACCCACGCCAAGAAGGGCACGCTGCACAACCGTCGAGAGGTTCTCAAGAAGATCCGCGACAAGGACGTGGTGCACGCCTTGTTCGAGGAGATCGGGCCGTTCTTCGCCGACCGCAACGGCGGCTACACCCGCATCATCAAGGTCGAGGCGCGTAAGGGCGACAACGCCCCGATGGCCGTGATCGAGCTGGTGCGGGAGAAGACCGTGACGTCGGAGGCCGACCGGGCGCGACGGGTCAAGGCGTCGAAGAAGGTTGACGCGCCGGTCGCCGCGGCGGCCGCGCCGCAGGCGGCGGTCGAGCCGGAGGCGGCGGAGGGTCCGACGGCCGAGGAGGTCTCGGAAGTCACCGAGCCGGCCGAGACCGAGGCCACAGAGACCGAGGCCACGGAGACCGAGGCCGCGGAGACCGAAGCCACGCAGGCCGAGGCCGCCGCTGAGGAAAAGCATGACGAGGCCGTGGCCGCGCGGGCCGAGGCCGAGGCCGCCGAGGCGGACGACGAGGCTGACGAGAGTTAGCGACCCGGACTTTCAGGTCCGTCTGCGGCTCGACATCGCCTACGACGGAACGGAATTCGCGGGCTGGGCTGCCCAGGCCGGGCAGCGGACCGTCGCCGGCGTGCTCGACGAGGCGTTGGCGACGGTCTTTCGCGCTCCAGTGCGGCTGCGCGCGGCCGGGCGCACCGACACCGGGGTCCATGCCACCGGCCAGGTCGCCCACGTCGACGTGCCCACCGACGCGTTGCCCCACGCGTATCCGCGCGCCCCGCGTGCCGGTGAGCCGGAGTTCCTGCCGCTGGTGCGCCGCCTGGGCCGGTTTTTGCCCACCGACGTCCGGGTGCTCGACATCGCCCGGGCCCCAAAAGGTTTCGACGCGCGGTTCTCGGCGTTGCGGCGTCACTATGTGTACCGGCTGTCGACGGCGCCCTACGGGGTGGCGCCGCAGCTGGCGCGCTACGTCACCGCGTGGCCGCGCGACCTGGACGTCGAGGCGATGGCCACCGCGTCGCGGGACCTGGTGGGGCTGCACGACTTCGCGGCGTTCTGCCGGCAGCGCGAGAACGCCACCACCATCCGGGACCTACAGCGGCTGGACTGGTCACGCGACGGCGACCGGGTCACCGCGCGCGTCACCGCCGACGCGTTCTGCTGGTCGATGGTGCGCTCGCTGGTCGGCGCGCTGCTGGCCGTCGGCGAGCACCGCCGCCCGGTGTCGTGGTGCCGCGAATTGCTCTCGGCCACTGACCGATCCAGCGACTTCGCCGCGGCGCCGGCGCAGGGGTTGACCCTGGTCGGCGTCGACTACCCGCCCGACGACGAGCTGGCCGCGCGGATCCTGATCACGCGGGATCTGCGCACGCGGGACTAGCGGCGATCGCGAGCGCGGCGGAGCCGGGCGCTGGGGGTACCCCCGCGAAGCTGGGGGACGGGTCGTCGCCAGGGACTAGACGCGGCTCGCGACAAAACTCGCGGCCTGGTTGGTCAATCCGGGCACGTAGCCCAGGTGGGCGCTCCACTTGTTGCCGCTCGAGCAGATCGGGTCGCCGGTATTGCACAGGTCGATGGTCTTGCCGCCGAAATCCGGGGTCAGGGCGCTCATCAGCCCGCCGGCCCGGGCCGACGGGTTGCCGAACAGGGCGACGGCGGCGACGTGATCGGCCGCAGCGGCGGGCAACGGCTGGCGGAAGCCAAGGCCGGGAAGCGGTGCGGCGGTGACGATGTCGATGACCGCCGCACCCTGGGAGTAGCCGCCGAGCACCATCTTGGTCTTCGGGCAGTTGTTGGCCATCTGCTGGACGTGGTTGCTGGCGTCGTTCGCGCCGTCCGTGGCCGCCAGGAAGTCCTTGTTGGCCGGATAGTTAACCGCGTACGCGCCAACGCTTTTGCGGGTGTCCTGGCGTAGCGAGTTGACGAAGGCCTGGCCCACCTTCCCCACGCCGGGCGGCTCGTCGGTGCCGCGGGCGAACACCACCTCGACGTCCGGGCACGACGCCGAGGCCAGCGGCAACAGCTTAGGGACGACGAAAAGCGCGACCGCCGCAAGGAATGCGGCGGTCAGCCCCAAGCGGATAAGCCTCACACGACGAGGCTACGGGCCCAGGGTCAAGGGCCGGTAACGATTTAGACAAGCGGCGCTTGAGGATTCGGCGTGACCGGCGCGTTCGGTGTGTTCGGTACCGGGACGTTACCGGGCGCCGACGGGCCCGAACCCGGGGTCTGCGGGCCGTATCCGGGCGCCTGCGGGCCATAGGGTGTTTGCGGCGTGTATTGGGGCCCGTAGCCGGGCACCTGCTGGTTGGACCCGGCCATCAGCTTGGACGCGACGAAGGCTGCCGCCTGCGTGGTGTACGCGGGGACATAGCCCTCGGTGTGGCCGGTCCACTCGTTGCCCTGACCCGCGTGGCAGATCGGGTCTTGCGGATTGCACAGGTCGATCGCCTTGGACCCGAGCAGCGCGCTCTGGGCCGGCAGCGTGCCGCCGGCGCGGTCGGCCACGTCACCGAAGGTGGCGACGGCCACGATGTTGCTGGCGTATTGCGGCGGCAGCGAGTTGCCCCAGTTGATGCCGCCGATGGGAACGCCGGCGACGATGTCCATCACCGAGGCGCCCTGGGAGTAGCCGCCCAGCACGATCTTGGTGTTGGGGCAGGTTTCCACGCTCTTCTTGACGCGGTCGATGGTGTCGTTGGCGCCGTCACCACCGTGCAGCTGCAGCTTGCTGGCCGCGTAGTTCACCCCGTAGGGCAGGATGTTCAGGCCGGTCTGCTGGCGCAGCGAGTCGACGAACGCATCGCCCACCCGGCCGAGGCCGGGTGGCTCGTTGGTGCCGCGGGCGAAGATGACCTCGACGTCCGGGCAGTCGAAGGCGGAGGCGACCGGCGTCGCCGTCGGGGACAGGAGCAGGCCGGCGGTGGTGAGCACTGCAGAAACCCCCGGGCCCACCCAGCGACCTATGCGGTGGGAAGACACGCCGAAATTTTACCCGCAACCAGCGCGAACCCAAATTCGGCGGCCTGTGGATAACGGGCGCGGGCGCGGTCTACCTGCGGCTTAACTGGAGCGGGGAGACGGATTCCACAAATTTGCCGGGGGTATTTTGGACCGTTCACAGCTGCGCTGGCCGACCACCCGGCTACAGGTCAGCGGTTACCGATTCCTGCTGCGCCGCCTCGAGTGCGCGCTGCTGGGCCGGGACATTCACGCCCCGAACGACTCGCTGCGGGCCCAGTCGGCGGCGCTCGGGGTCGGGTGCGTTCTGGCGGCCATCGGGGTCGCGGGATGCGCGGTGCTGGGCCTGCTGCGACCGCAGGCGGATCTCGGAGGAGCCCGGATCGTCATGGGCCAACAATCCGGGGCCTTGTATGTGCGGGTGGGCGACGCCTGGCATCCGGTGCTGAATTTGGCGTCCGCGCGGTTGATCGCGGCCACGGCCGCGAACCCGCAACCGGTCTCGGAGGCCGATTTGGCCCGTACCAAGCGCGGTCCGTCACTCGGTATTCCTGGCGCGCCACAGTCGATCGGCGTGCCGCTCCCGGCGGGGGAATCGGCGTGGACGATCTGCGACACGGACGGGAGCGGAGCGACGACCGTCGTCGTCGGGCCCACCGCCGGCGCACCGGCCCACCGCCTGGCTTCCGACCATGCGCTCCTCGTCGCGCCCCCGTCGGGCTCGCCCGGCTACCTGCTCTTCAACGGAAAACGCGCGGTGCTGGATCTTTCCGATGCCGCGGTGGTACGTGCGCTCCGGCTGGAGGGCCACGCGCCGAGACTCGTCTCGCAGGCGGTGCTCAACGCGCTGCCCGAAGCTCCGCCGATACGCGCCCCACGCATTCGGGGGCTGGGCACCGCCGGGATCGGGCTGCCCGGGTTTTCGGTCGGCAGCGTGCTACGCATCGCGCGCGGTGATGCCGACGAGTACTACGTCGTTTTGCCCGCCGGGGTGCAGCGCATCGGGCGCGTCGCCGCCGACGTCCTGCGCTTCAGCGATTCGCAAGGCACCGCCAACGCCATCACCGTCGCACCCGACGTGATCCGCGCCGCAGCGGTCGCGAACGTGCTGCCGGTGGCCGATTTCCCTGACCGGGTACCGGAACTCGATGCCGGCAGCACCGTGTGCGTCACGTCGCGACCCGCGCCGGCCGGAGATTTCGACACCGCGTTGCTGATCGGCGGGGGCCTGCCGGTGCCGGCCGGTCGGACGCCGGTGACCCTGTCCCAGGCCGACGGCCGGGGACCCGCTCTGGACGGGGTATTCGTGCCGCCCGGCCGAAGCGCCTATGTGCGGGGCGGTAACCCAACCGGGACGCGCTACTTCGTCACCGACACCGGGGTGCGGTTCGCGATCCACGACGACGACGCCGCGCGCGACCTCGGCCTTCCGGCGCCGATCGTGGCGCCGTGGCCGGTGTTGGCGGCCCTGCCGTCCGGACCGGAATTGAGCCGGCAGGGCGCCTCAGTCGCCCGCGACGCGATCGGCGCGGGCCGGTAACCGTCCGGCCGCCAGGAGTGCCATCAACACAACGAGACAGCCGGCCGCACCCCGCAGTGCGACGTCACGGGCGCGCCGATCTGGCGGTGCTGGTGGCGGCGGCGCGACGATCGGCACGGGCGCCGTTGTCGGCCTGGCGGTTTCGGGAGCAGTGGAGTCCGTGCTGACCGCGGCCAGCGCGTCGACGGCGCCGTTGCCCACGAGCGGATCCCACCCGGCGGACGGGTGGTGTGCGGTCGACTCGATGCGCTGCATCACCTGCCGTGCCGTGAACGCAGGGAAGCGGGACCGAATCAGCGCGGCCAGGCCACTGACTATCGGCGCGGCGTAGCTGGTGCCCGAAACCGGTTGTGCGCCCAACGCCGTCACGGCCTCGCCGGTGGCGGCGACGTCGACCCAGGGGCCGGCAAGGGTGAAGTCGGACGGCGTCCCGTCGGCGTTGACGGAACCGACGGTCAGGACGTAGTCGTCGTACCACGCCGGGCTGACCACGACGGCGGTCGTCTGCCAGGTCGCGTCGGACCGCTGACGCGGGCACTGGGCGGTGCCGCCGCTGTTGCCGGCCGCGGCCACGACGACGGCGTTCTTGACGTCGACGGCATACGCCAAGGCGGCTCCGAGCGCCCGATCGTCGAGTGTCGTGCCGACCGGAACGCAGGCAATCGAGGAGATGTTGATCACCGACGCGCCGAGGTCGGCGGCAGTGCGCACGGCCTTGGCCATGGTGTCCACATCGCCCACCCGGGTGCGCGAACGGTCGCTGATGGGAGCGAATTTCGAACTCGACTGGCGGATACTGACCACGGTGGCTTCGGGCGCCACACCGCCGGAGCCGTCCGGCCTGGAATCGGCTGCCGCGGCGATGATTCCGGCCACCAGGGTGCCGTGCGCGTCGCAGTCCTGGGTGCCGTCGCCGGTGGAGACGTAATCGCCGCCGGGCACCACGTCGGGCAGCCTCGGGTGCGGTGCCACACCGGTGTCGATGACCGCGACCCGTTGTCCCGCGCCGCGGGTGAGTTGCCAGACCCGGCGCAAGTCGCCGACACCCGGCAGCGGCCCGCCCTTCGTCGAGTCCGTCGGCAACGCCGCGCAAACCTCGCGCTGCAGGGTCGGCCACGGCGGTGCGGGCGGGGCGGGCGCGGGCAGCCACTTGTCGTCGATGCTCGGCGGCGAAACCGCATGCGCGCTTGGGCTTTCCAGATGCGGCAGCGCCACCAGCGCCGACACCGCCAACAGCCGCACCGCGCGTGATGCGTTCACGCGAGGTTCAACCCGCCAGCGGGCCCGTAGAGGCCGCACACCCAGCACGTGATGGGCACCATCGCGACCAGCGCCCCACCCTCGATCACGTCGACGACGCGGCGCAGCACCGGTGACGGCGATGCCGCCGAAGCCGCAAGGCCCAGGCACATCGCCGTGGCGGCCAGCGCCGCCGTCATTGCCGCCGTCCGTGTGCCGCTTGGCGCGCCGACGGCGAAGGCGGCGAAAGTCGTTGCGATAACGGTCGTTCCGCAGGCAGCGAACACCGGACCTACTCCGCCGTCGCCGCGACGAGCGCGCAGCATCAGCACCGCGCCCGCGCCGGCGCCGAAACCAATGCGGGGTGGCCCCGGCGCGCCCGCGAGGACGGTCACGACGGCGCCCACGGTGGCCGCGCACCCGAACGCGGCGAGCAGGATGGTCAACCAGGTGCCGGCGCGGATCGCCCTGGCGTCCACGTCCGGTGCGGGTGGCAGGTGTGGCGACAACCCGGCCAGCGCGATCGATAACCGCGCCGCGACCCCGAGCAGGCCCAGGGACGTGAGCGCGGATACCGAGCCGACGACGTGCGGCGGTGCGGCGGTGATCACACCGACAAATGCCGCGGCGGCGACGATCGTCGCGACGCACGCGAGAGCGGTCAAGATGACCGCGCCGCAGCCGGATACGCGCAGCGCCAAGACGGAGGCGACCGCCGCCGACATCGCCCCCAGCACCACGTTGGGGAAGCCGGGAACACCGGGCACCGCGAGGAAGCCGGCGACCGCGGTGAATGCGGTCGCGATCACGCTCAGCGCGACCCCGGCCAACGCATCCCCGTACGTGCGGTGCGCGACCCCCGCACAGAGCAGGGCTACCACACCGGCCGACACCGTGACGACGACGGTGGTGCCGGTGGCGTTGGCGGTGAACGCGTTTCGGATGAGCGTCAGCCCACCGATACCGGTCAGGACGCCCGCCGCGATCGCGCCGGTCAGCCGGGACGCGGGCCGCAAGCCGCTCCGAGGCCGAGCCGTTGACTGCAGCCGCGCAGCCACCGCTTCTGCCACGTCCTCGTAGCGCGGAGCGGATGGCGGCGTGGCGGACTCGGCCAGAATCAGCACCTCGCCGTCTCGAATGCCGTGCTGCGCCAACGTCGCCGATGCGCTCAACGCGGCCGCCCCGGGCCGGGACAGGAAGTAGCGCCTCGCCTCCGGGTCACCGGAACCGCCGTCGTCGCCGCCACCGGGGCCGTCGAGGATGTCGACGATCGACGGCATGAGGGCGGCGACGGGCACGCCCGCGGGCAGGGCCACGTCGATGACTGCGGTGCCCGAGTGGACGGACACACGGCGCAGCCCCCCATCGGTCGCCGGCAACGACGCCTCCTTCCGTCGGATCGCACGGTAACCGGTTCTGCGGCGCGCGGAATCCTGCTATCCACAGGCGAGTTGCAACCGATTTCGGCGCTGCATACCGTCGCCCCAACGGTGGGGAGGGGCCGCGATGACTCAGTGTTTCGTGCCGGAGGCGCGCCGGTCGCCGGCGGCGGTGGGGGCGGTCGCCGAAATCGTCATCGACACGCCGCCACGTCTTCCGCCGCCACGATCACCGGGATGGCTGCCCGTCGTGGTGTCCGTGGCGGGCCTCGGCGTCATGGCGGCGGCCGTCTGCTCGGGGTCGACGGTCACTCGCAATCCCACGCTCCTGGCATTTCCGGCGATGACGCTGGTCTCCATGGCGGTGTCGGTGGCCGCCGGGCGTCGCCAACGGCAGGGGCGAGGCATCGACGACGACCGCGTCGACTACCTCTGGTACCTGAGCGGGCTGCGCCTGACTATCACCGAAATTGCTGCCGCACAACGCCGTTCGCTGGGTCGGAACCATCCGGACCCCGACACGCTGTGGACGTTGGTCGGCGGCGCGCGAATGTGGGAGCGCAGCGCGTCCGACCCCGACTTCTGCCTCGCCCGCGTCGGCGTCGCAAGCCAGCCGCTGAACACCCGACTGGTGGCCCCGGAGCCCACCTCCCATGAGGCCTGGGATCCCGTCACCGCCACGGCCCTGGGCCGCTTCCTCCGAGCGCATTCGACCGTGGCGGACGCGCCCTTCGCGATCGACCTGTCCGGGGTGGGAACGGTCACGATCGACGGCGATCCGACCTCGGTGCGCGGACTGTTACGCGCGATGATCTGCCAACTCGTCGTGCTGCACCCACCCGACCAATTGCTGATCGTCGCGGCAGTCGGCGAGGCGAATCGAGAGCACTGGGACTGGCTGAAGTGGTTGCCGCACAACCGACATCCGGCCGCCACGGACGCGGTGGGGCCGGCCCGGATGGTGTATCGAAGTCTCACGGAGGTGCGGTGCGCGCTCCCGGATGTGGGAGCCCATGCGATCGTCGTCGCCGACCTCGGCGAGCCTGCGTCCCCCGGCGCGATCGCGGGGGCCGCCCTCCTCGAGGTCGGTGCCGGCCGCGAGGGCATGCCGCTGACGATCCGACGCGGCGACGAAGCCGAGCCATTGCATCGCCCCGACCGGATGGACCTGGTGGACACGCTGACGTGCGCCCGCCGGCTCGCGGGCTATCGGGTCGGCCCGGCCCCGCACGGCGGGCGGGACTCGGCCGGGCTCGGTGGTCTCATCGATTGCGATCCGGCGGCGTTGTGGCGCAACCAAGATCACCGCGATCGGCTGCGGGTGCCCATCGGAATCGCGCCCGACGGCGCGCCACTGGAACTCGATATCAAAGAGGCGGCGGACAACGGTCTGGGTCCGCACGGTCTCTGTGTGGGTGCCACCGGCTCGGGCAAATCGGAACTGCTGCGCACCATCGCGCTGGGGATGATGGTCCGGAACTCCCCGGCCGCGCTGAACCTGTTGCTCATCGACTTCAAAGGGGGCGCAACGTTTCTCGACTTGGCGCGGGCGCCGCACGTCGCCGCCGTCGTCACCAATCTCGCCGACGAGGCGCCGCTGGTGGCGCGGATGCAGGATGCGCTCGCCGGCGAAATGGACCGTCGGCAGCGGCTGCTGCGAGCGGCGCGGTGTGCCGGCGTCGCGGCCTACGAACGCGCGCGCCGGGCCGGCGGCCGGATGGACGCCCTGCCGACTCTGCTGGTCATCGTCGACGAGTTCTCCGAAATGCTCAGCCAGCATCCCGAATTCGCCGACATGTTCGTCGCGATCGGCCGGCTCGGGCGGTCGCTGGGCATCCACCTGCTGCTGGCCAGTCAGCGCCTCGA
This sequence comes from Mycobacterium interjectum, assembly GCA_002102225.1. Lineage (GTDB taxonomy): Bacteria > Actinomycetota > Actinomycetes > Mycobacteriales > Mycobacteriaceae > Mycobacterium > Mycobacterium interjectum_B. The sequence continues at coordinate 7,583 of LQPB01000090.1, read as the reverse complement.
CGAGGGCCGGCTGCGCGGCCTGGAAGCGCACCTCTCGTATCGGATCTGCCTGAAGACGCTGTCTGCCGCCGATTCACGCGCGGTTCTGGGAACGCTCGACGCATACCAATTGCCGAACACACCGGGTGCGGGCTTCCTGCGTGCGGGCAGCGGCGAGCCGATTCGCTTCCAGGCCGCAATCGTGTCGGGAAGGGTGCCGGCGGACACGCAGACGCCCGCGCCGGTGGCGGCGGTGCGGGTATTCAGCACCCGGCCGGCCGGCCCGGTGGCGCCCACGTCCGGGCGGGACGACTCGGCCACGCGGACCGTCCTGGAAGCCGTCCTCGACCGGCTGACCGGACATGGACCGCCCGCGCACCGGGTTTGGTTGCCGCCGCTGGGAGCGGCGCCGGCCCTGGACGTCCTGTTGCGCGACGCCCCACCGGCGGCGGGCGGCCTGTCCGCACCGATCGGCGTTGTCGACCGCCCGTTCGAGCAGTGCCGCACACCTCTGCTGGTGGAGCTGTCGGGGGCCGCGGGCAACGTGGCGATCGTCGGGGCGCCCCGATCCGGCAAGTCGACGGCACTGCGCACGCTCATCACGGCGTTGGCGGCCACCCACGACCCGGGGCGGGTGCAGTTCTACTGCCTGGACTTCGGTGGCGGAGCGCTGGACGCGGTGCGCGACTGGCCGCATGTGGGCGCCGTCGCCGGACGGGCCGACCCGGAACTGGTCCGGCGCGTGGTCGCGGAGATGGAAGCCGTGGTCCGCCACAGGGAGAACCACCGCGGCCGCACCGGACCGGACGGCGATCCGCTCGCCGACGTCTTCCTGGTCGTCGACGGCTGGGCAAGCCTGCGGCAGGAGTTCGAGGGACTCGAGGCGCCGATCGCCACCCTTGCGGCGCAAGGCCTTTCGTTCGGTGTGCACGTGGTGTTGTCCGCATCGCGCTGGGCCGAGATCAGACCCTCGGTTCGGGACCAGATCGGCACCCGCATCGAGTTGCGGCTGGGCGACCCCGCGGATTCCGAGATCGACCGCAAGCGCGCGCAGCAGGTACCCCTCGACAGTCCGGGCCGCGGACTTTCCCGCGAGGGCCTGCACATGATCGTCGCCTTGCCCACCGAGCGGATCTGTCACGCTGACAAGGCCGCCCCGCCGATACCTTTGCTCCCCCCACGTATCGACCGGGACGTCGTCGTCCAGCGGGCGGGTGCGCAGCTCGCGACGCGGATCATGCTCGGCGTGGAGGAACGCCGATTGGAACCGGTTCCACTGGATTTCGCTCAACACCCGCACCTACTGATCCTCGGGGACAACGGATGTGGGAAGACGGCGACGATGCGGACCCTGTGTCGCGAGATCGTTCGGACCAAGACCGCCGCGGAAGCCCAGCTGCTGGTCGTCGATTTCCGCCGCTCGCTGTTGGGCGTCGTCGAATCGGAACACCTCGGCGGCTACGCCATGTCCTCGGCTGCGCTGGGCCGGCTGTTGCCGGGTCTGCTCGACACGCTGCGGCGCCGGATGCCGCCGCTGGACGTCGGCCAGGCGCAGCTGCGAGCCGGGTCCTGGTGGTCCGGGCCGGACCTCTACGTCGTGGTGGATGACTACGACCTGGTGGCCACGTCGGCGGGCAACCCACTCGCGGCCATCGTCGAATATCTGCCGTACGCACGGGATCTGGGATTGCATCTGATGCTGGCGCGGCGCAGCGGCGGCGCGGAGCGCGCCCTGTTCGAGCCCCTGTTGGCGGGGCTGCGCGACCTCGGCTGCATGACGCTGATGATGAGCAGGCGCCCGGACGAGGGCGCCTCGTTGGGCTTTGGGCGCGCGCAGCCGATGCCTGCCGGACGTGGTGTTCTGAGCACCCGCGCCGGTGACGGACAGCTCGTGCAAGTGGCCTGGAGCCCGCCGCCATGACACGGCATCGGGCCGTCCTCGAGGCCGGGCCGGGCACGATCCGCCGATTGTGTTGTGGGACGGGCGAGTTGACGGACGACGGCACCGGCGAGATCGTTCGGGAGGCCCTGGCCGCCGTCGACGATCGGGTGGCGCTGGTCGATGGCCGCCCCGTCGCCGTCGACTCCCTGTGGCGCAGCGCGCTGCGGTCGGCGAAATGCGCCGACTCCGCCGGCGTGCTCGTCGTGCATCCGTCGTGGTGGCCGTCGGCGCGTGTCGCCCGGGTGACCCGCGCCGCCAAGACCCTCGGCGATGACGCGCTGGCCCGCCCCCGGTCGTGGCTGCTGACGCGGCAACGCGGCGCCCGAACCGACGCCGGGCCGACCGTGGTGGTGGAGATCGCCGATCACCTCGTGGCGATCGGCGGGGCCGAGTCCGCCGCGATACCGCGTGCTTCGGAAGCGCATGCCGTTGCCGGGGAGGTCGCGACGATCATCGCCGGCATGCCCGCCGAGGCGATCCTGATCGACGCGCCCGCCACGGTGACCGGCGCACCGGCCCTCGCGGCAATGATCGCTGCCGCCGTGCGGGCCAGCGGCCGCGCCGTTGTCGAGATCGGAGACGCCCGGCTGGCCCGGTTGGCCCAGTCGGCTTCGCTGCCGGACGATGTGCGCGAACCGGCGGTCAGCGCCGGTGGTATTCGATCCCGTGCCTGGACGGCGGGCGGGCTTGCGGCCGCCCTGGCGCTGATGGTCTTGCCGCTGGCCGTCTCCGGCGGGGCGCCCCGCGGTGGCCACGGCCTATCGGCGTCGGCCACGGCCCCGATGGCGCCGACGACGTTTCTGGTCGAGGGCCGCGTTGCGCTCACCGTGCCCGCGGACTGGTCGGCGCAGCGGGTGATCACCGGGCCCGGCTCGGCCCGGATCCAGGTCACCTCACCGTCGGATCCCGAAGTGGCGCTGCACGTCACTCAGTCGCCGGTGCCCGGCGAAACGCTGAGCGGCACCGCCGAGCGTTTGAAACGCGCGATCGACGCGGAGCCCACCGGCGTGTTCGTCGACTTCAACCCCTCGGGAACCGGCGGGGGCCGCCCGGCGGTGACCTATCGGGAAGTGCGCGCCACGCACCACGTGCGATGGACGGTGCTCCTGGACGGGCCGGTCCGCATCAGCGTCGGATGCCAGAGCCGTCCCGCCGACGAGGAGGCCGTCCGCGGTGCGTGCGAACAGGCGGTGCGGTCCGCCCACGCGATCGGTTGAGCCGAAAACGGGCGGAACCGAAGGCCGTCCGGTGCGGTCCAATCTGATATGGCGAACACACTGAGCACCGACCTCGGCCTCATGCGCTCGGTCGCGGCGACGACGGACGCGCGCAATGACGAGATCCGGGCGATGCTGCAGGCCTTCATCGGCCGGATGAATATGGTGCCGCATTCGGTGTGGGGTGGGCTCGCGGCCGTGCGGTTCACCGATGTGGTGGATCGTTGGAATGCCGAGTCGACGCGGCTCTACCACGTCCTGCACACCATCGCGGAGACGATCCGGCACAACGAGGCCGTACTGCTGGAGGCCGGCGAGGACCACGCCCACCGCATCACCGCCGCCGGCGGAAACCTCTGAGGGAGGGACCGACCGTGGATCAGGTGCTGTCCTACAACTTCGGCGAGATCGAATACTCGATCCGCCAGGAAATCCATGCGACCGCCGCCCGTTTCAACGCGGCGCTGGACGAGTTGAGCTCGCAGATCGCCCCGTTGCGAGAGCTGTGGACCCGCGAGGCGGCCGCCGCATACCAGGTCGAGCAGCTGAAGTGGCACCAGGCGGCCACGGCGTTGAACCAGATCCTGGTCGACCTGGGAAATGCGGTGCGCGACGGCGCGGAGGAGATGGCGAACGCCGACCGCCGGGCCGCCGGCGACTGGGCACGCTGATTACTTCTGGCCCCTGTGTGGTCCCGGCGGGGGAGAGCCGCCGGGACCACACAGTCATTTTGACCTGCGGGGATGTGCATCGGTATGCTGCTCGGTTGGCGTGCGGTACGCCGGGGCCTCGGGTCAATGTCGGTCGCCGAGATCAATCCCCACCGCGAACGCCTGACTGGCACCCGGCTTGACCCGGGATCCATAGCCTCGAGAACGAGGCTCGCAGAGAAAGAGTGGTAAGCGCTGTGCCCACCTACGCGCCAAAGGCGGGTGACACCACGCGGTCGTGGTATGTCATCGACGCCACGGACGTGGTGCTTGGCCGCCTTGCCGTCGCGGCAGCCAACCTGTTGCGCGGCAAGCACAAGCCGACGTTCGCGCCCAATGTCGACGGCGGTGACTTCGTCATCGTCATCAACGCCGAAAAGGTCGCCCTGTCCGGCGACAAGCTGCAGCAGAAGCTGGCCTACCGTCACTCGGGGTACCCCGGCGGCCTGCACTCGCGCACGACCGGCGAGCTGCTGGAAAAACACCCGACCCGCGTCGTGGAGAAGGCGATCGTCGGCATGCTGCCCAAGAACAAGCTCAGCCGTCAGATCCAGCGCAAGCTCCGCGTCTACGCAGGTCCGGAGCATCCCCACACCGCTCAGCAGCCGGTTCCGTACGAGATCAAGCAGGTGGCCCAGTGACCGAAACGACCGAGGCCTTAGAGACCGCGGAGACCGCAGAGACCACAGAGGCCCCAGCGGCCCCCGAGGCGCCGGAGACCGAAGAGACCGCGGAGACCGCCACTGAGGCTGCACCCGCCCGGCCCGCCGAGGCGTTCGTCTTCGAGCGGCCCATCCAGACCGTCGGCCGCCGCAAGGAGGCCGTGGTGCGGGTGCGCCTGGTGCCCGGCACCGGCAAGTTCGACCTCAACGGCCGCAGCCTGGAGGACTACTTCCCCAACAAGGTGCACCAGCAGCTGATCAAGGCCCCGCTGGTGACCGTCGACCGGGTGGAAAGCTTCGACGTCTTCGCCCTGCTGCACGGCGGCGGCCCGTCGGGTCAGGCCGGCGCGCTGCGCCTGGGCATCGCCCGGGCGCTGATCGTGGCCTCGCCGGAGGACCGGCCCGCCCTGAAGAAGGCCGGCTTCCTCACGCGTGACCCGCGTGCCACCGAGCGCAAGAAGTACGGGCTGAAGAAGGCGCGCAAGGCGCCTCAGTACAGCAAGCGCTGATCCGCGTCCCTTTCTGGCCGCAACTTGGCAACTTTTGCACAGGTGTGCGGCGTGTCTGCGCACCCAGACGTGGGTTTTCGGTCAGAAAAGAACGGGCACGTTAGGTGAACGACCGGCAATTGTGAGAGGTTTTAGCGCATGGGTCGACTATTCGGCACCGACGGTGTCCGCGGGGTCGCCAATCGCGAGTTGACCGCCGAGCTGGCGCTGGCCCTGGGCGCCGCGGCGGCCCGGCACCTGGCGAGTTCGGACGGGCCCGGCCGGCGGGTCGCCGTGATCGGTCGCGACCCGCGGGCCAGCGGCGAAATGCTGGAGGCCGCCGTGATCGCCGGGCTGACCAGCCAGGGCGTCGACGCCCTGCGGGTCGGGGTGCTGCCCACCCCCGCGGTGGCGTACCTGACCGGCGCATACGACGCCGACTTCGGGGTGATGATCTCGGCGTCGCACAACCCGATGCCCGACAACGGCATCAAGATCTTCGGCCCCGGCGGCCACAAGCTGGACGACGACACCGAGGATCAGATCGAGGAGCTGGTCGCGGCCGGACCCGGGCTGCGCCCGGTCGGCGCCGGGATCGGCCGCCGCATCGACGCCGAGGACGCGGCCGACCGCTACCTGCGCCACCTGTCCAAGACCTGCACGCTGCGGCTGGACGGCCTCACGGTGGTGGTCGACTGCGCCCACGGCGCGGCGTCGTCGGTGGCCCCACGCGCCTACCGCGCCGCGGGCGCCCGGGTGATCGCGATCAACGCCGACCCCAACGGGCTCAACATCAACGACGGCTGTGGCTCGACACACCTGGATTCGCTCAAGGCGGCGGTCATCGAGCACCAAGCCGACCTGGGCCTCGCGCACGACGGCGACGCCGACCGCTGCCTGGCCATCGACGCCAACGGTGACCTCGTCGATGGCGACCACATCATGGTGGTGCTCGCGCTGGCGATGCGCGACGCCGGCGAACTGGCCTCCGACACGCTGGTGACCACCGTGATGAGCAACCTCGGGCTGCACCTTGCGATGCGCTCGGCCGGCATCGCGGTGCGCACCACCGGCGTCGGCGACCGCTACGTGTTGGAGGAGCTGCGCGCGGGGGACTACAGCCTCGGCGGCGAGCAGTCCGGTCACATCGTGATGCCCGCGGTCGGCTCCACCGGCGACGGCATCGTCACCGGGCTGCGGCTGATGACGCGCATGGTGCAGACCGGCTCGTCGCTGGCCGACCTCGCCTCGGTGATGCGGTCGCTGCCACAGGTGCTGATCAACGTCAAGGTCGCCGACAAGGCCACCGCCGCCGCGGCGCCCTCGGTGCAAACCGCCGTCGAGAAGGCCGAGGCCGAACTGGGCGACACCGGCCGAATCCTGTTGCGCCCCTCGGGAACCGAGCCGATGATCCGGGTCATGGTGGAGGCGCCCGAGGAGGGCACCGCGCAACGGGTCGCCACCGCGGTCGCCGAAGCGGTGAGCGCCGCGCGCTGATCCGCCCATGCGGGAACCGCGACGCGGGGCCCGGCGTCGGATTAGGCATGAGACTCGATAGCTCGGCGGTACACCGGGTCGCCGACCAGCTGGGCGCGGCCGCCGAACTCCTCGACTGCGCCGTGGCAGATCACTTGGCGCGGTTGGCTTTCGGCGGGACGAGCGCGGGTCGGGCGCACACCGCTCGCGGCGACGCCCTGCGCGTCCAACTGGAGCGGCTGACCGCCGAGGTGACGCAGTGGTCGCGGGCGGCCACCGACACCGCCGCCGCATTGCGCGCCGGCGCCGACCGCTACGCCGACGCCGAACTGTACGCCGACGCCGAACTGTACGCCGCGGCGCGGATCGCCTGACCGTGGCCGAACGGCTGGACGTCGCCGAGCGCCTCGCCGAGGGCGGGCCCGCCGTCGAGCACACCCAGACCTACGTGCGGGCCTGCCACGCGCTCGGCTACCAATACCCCGAAATGACGTCGCATCCCTTGCGGATTCGCGAGTGGTACGACAGCGAACAGGGTCTCGACCTTCGCGCGCTCGAACGCGACTGCACCGAACTGCGGGCGGCGGGCGCGGCGGTCGCCGAAGCGTTGCGGCTGCAGCGCGCCCAGCTTGCCGACCTGGCCGCGGCATGGGCCGGCCCGGGCGGCGAGTCCGCGGTTCGGTTTCTGGAGCGGCACTGCGACGCCGCGAGCGCGGTGGCCGCGGAAGTTCGCGCGGCGGCCCAGCGGTGTGAGTCCCTGCGCGACAACCTGTGGTACCTGGTCGACTCGAAAGTCGCGGCGGCCATCGCCATCGACGCTCGCACGCGGGCGCAACAACCGGCATGGTTGGCCGCGGCCGCCGCGGTCACCAGCGGGGTGGGGGACCTGGCGAGCGCCGAACAGGTGGTCCGCGAGCAGATACAGCCATACGTGGACAACGAGATTCGCGACGACTGGCTGACGACGATGCGTTCGACGGTCGAAGGCGTGGACACGTCCTACGACATGGTCATCGACAGGATGGCCGCCGCGCCGCCGGCGCGCTTCGAGGTGCCCGGCGATCTCGGGCCCGGCTACCAGCCGCGCCCGGCAAGCCCGCCGGGCCCGC
>LQPB01000089.1 GCA_002102225.1 Mycobacterium interjectum | reverse complement strand
TGGCGCATGAACCACATCTTCCGCAACGAAAAGTGTTCGGGCGGCAGGTGGGGGAAGCACTGATGACAACGAACGGAGCTCGCTTGCGAGCACATCGATTGATCGCTCAGTCGCACCATGTGCCCGTTCGCGTAGCAGATGCTGAGAAATTCATGAAAGGTAAAGACAAGGCGCGCATTGGGCAGAATTCGCCTAGTCAAGCTGAGCAAATCAATGCCATAAGTCAGGAAATGATGAAAATGAACGATATCGGGCCGAACGGTCGTAAGAAATTCGCAGTAGGCCTCGACCAGACGGACTGAGGACGTCCAATACCAGTAACCGTTATATTCGGCCGGTAGGAACAGGAATTCGTTCGGCCGCTGGTCGAAGCCAGTGATGCAGGCTCCGGCTTTATACAATGCCTGATACGTACTGTCGGTCGAAGCCAGAAGCACCGGTTCGATGCCTGGTTCGTTCTGCAATCCCTGGAATAGTTCATAGGCGATCCGCTGCGCACCGCCCCGTATCAATTCGGGATGGTAGAGACTGACAATGAGAACTTTGGCGTTGCCCTGCGTTTCGGTCATTTCCCTCCTCCTCGTGTTCCCGGTGCGCGCTCAGCGGTGAGCCGGAGTCGAGAAAGCTTGTGACGCAGGACCATGGAGGTTCTTCTTCACGATTTCACCCCAGAGTTTGGTGAAATGCCATCGATTCACCAGACGTCCGCCTCCGAAGGCTGGACGGTATGTAGACCCCTTACCCTCGAAATGCACGAACGGCAGGCAATGGAGCCACGCCGGCTTGCCGGCGCTGAAGCTTTTGAGGCAGAGGTCAGCATCCTCGTACTGTCCGTAGATGTATTCCGCCGAGAACCCCCCCAACGACTCAAACCACTCGCGTTCTACGGACATGAAGGCCCCGGTCACGGCTGGAACCGGGCGCGAGACAAGAAACCGGTTCGTCTGCGGCGGCGCTCCCTTGCCGTAATGTTCCACTCTGAGCATCTCGCAGCGTGTGGCTTGCTGATCCCGAAAAGAGAATTCTACGTCCACTTCAAAGTACATACCCCCATGCATCAACGACCCGTCATCGTAATACAAGGGTGCACCAAACAGCGCAACTTGCTCCGGGGGCAGATCGTTCACGATCCGGCTATGCTGCGACGGCCATTCCGGATCCATCGGAAAAATGTCTGGATTCACTATCAAAAGGCGGGCACTGCGCGCGGCGGCGGCCGCAACGTTATTGGCGACACCAAACCCCGCGTTGCCGGGCAGAAGAATCAGCGTGATCGGCATCCCATAGATCCGGTTCGCGATAGTAGCGTCCTTGATCAGCAACTCTGCCATCTCGGGACTATTCGAGACGTAGATGAATTCGTAATTTTCGATGCCACGGCACTTCGAGAAGAGCGCACACTGAATCCTAAGCAATTCCGGCCTGCCGTACAGACACACGATGATTGATGCTTCCGGGCGAGCCGGCGCCACGCCAATTTGAACCGTTTGTGCGCCCAGGGCCATCCGCTTCGAAACCTTGAGATTCAACGCGATCAGCGAACGTCCTAATCCGGCGTCCAAGTAGCGAAAGGTTTCCACGGGAGCATGCCCGACGGTTTGGGTTCCCAGAAGCTCCAGAGCAAGCTCCATGAATCTTTCTTCGGCCACCGAGCGGATTTGACACTGGAATGTCTTGCGCTCGGCTCCTACCGAGAGGGTCACTTCGGTGACAGGCGCATTCATGGTCTCGGGCCTGTCGATCGCTACAATCGCCCAAAAAGCGAGATTTCTGTCCTCAGGCAGTTGCAGATAGCTTGTGACATCGTTGCGACGGTACCGGTAGACTGCCGTCGTTGAACCCCGCAAACCAAATGCGTTCCGCAGCACCAATTTGCTGACGGGATCCTGTCCGTCGTCGTTTACCCAGCCCAAGACCAGGCATTGCCCGTCTTTGCAACCGAAGATCCCATCCACGCTGGCCGCGGGAAATCCGGGTGTGTCGGCGCGAACGGCCGCTTCATAACGAGAATCCGTAAGACGGCCCTCATGCCTACCATAAGATTCATAGTGGCGTAATGCCGAAGGAAAATGCCCGTCCTCGATGGATCTTGCGACGTCCGGAAACGCTGCGAGATAGGCTGACTCATCAAAATCTTCCGGGGCAGTATCGGCCGAAACCGGGAAAGACGTTCGCAAACCTGCAGGCCCGAGTGTCGCGCTAACTGGCTCAGCTCGCTTCGGAGGCGACGTTGCCGCGCGCACCTTCGGCGGACTCTGATCCGCCGAAGCTTTCTTGCCGGCACCCTTCACGATCGTCATAAGGAACTTTCCGCCGGCGCCGCGAGCGGCCCAGACAGAGTGGAGTCCTTAAGGACATTCGGGCGTCGCATCGTTCCCGGCATAAGCACGCGGCATCCGCCCCCTTCCAAGTGAAGCAGCCGCTCGGACCACACCTTATAGGGCCACCCGGGTGCCAGTCGACCATTTCGACAGATCCCCAAGTTCGGTGAGTTTCGCCGCCCCCAGGTGCCTTCCCGGGTCGCGCCGCTGGAATCGATCGCCGGATACCAGCCGTCGTCGGTTTTGAGCACCTCGACCCCGTCCACGCACCGGCGCGTCCGATCGCCGCCCCCACAGAAAACCCCGCCCCTGCGCTGCGGCAGGCGACCGCAAACCCGTATGTGGTGCCGGCCGAATCCCAGCGGATCAACACCTTCGGGGAAGATCGGCGTTGACCAGCACCGCTGGGCGCCGCGGCGCCGCGGAGTTGCCGGATTTGTCACCCTCATCATCGACTTGATCCCGACCCCAAATTGCAGCGGCCCGGCGCACGTGGATGACCAGCTGCCCGGTCGTTCAGCGACCGCGCTGGCCTCGTGGCCGGCCGCTCAACCCGCCGACCTTTGCCCGCGCCCTGGCGGTCATCGCGATAGACGGTTCGCCGGCTACGAAACCGCCGCCACCGAAGTCATCCCCGACGCGGTCACCGTGATGGATCCCCTCCGCGTGGTGCATTGGCCCGGGGCAAAGCTGAATCTGATCCGCCAGCGCATCCAGGCAGCGTGGGCCGACGCGGGCACACCGGCGACCCGCTCGACGCGATTCGGCGCATCGCCCGCACCCGCTTACAGCTGCTCTTGATACCTCAATACGCCTGGCTCACAAATCTTTTCGACGCCGAGGAACACCTCGCCGTCAAAGTCGACACCAACCGCCGTCGCGGCAACACGGCCATGACCAGACTGATCAACCCGATCCGCCGTGGCGTGCCCACCGCATCGGACGAGATCGCCCAACTCGCCCGCCCCCCGTGGCGCCGCCGACACCCCGGCCTTCTTCGACCACCACGCCTCCAACGGACCCACCCACGCCATCAACAGCCGGCTAGAGACACCGCGCCGCAACGCCCTCGGATTCAAAAATCTCACCAATTACCGCTGGCGCTCACTGCCACACAGCGCGCACTCCACCAACTCGTCAATGCACACTGAATTACGAAAAGCCATCAAGACGACCGTGCCTGATCCCGCCAGCCAGAAGGAGCCTGATCTGCTGGACCGGGATTTCACCGTGGCGGCAGGGGTGATTCAGCTAGCGCGCCCCCAAACGATATAATGATTCAATGCGCTCTCCAGTGTTTATTATCGGGTCCGTGCGCTCCGGCACCAGCGCGCTTGTCGACGTGCTGTGGCATATCGGCTACGAAGGCTTCGGAGAGGGGCATTTTCTCTCGTTGATTCACTATATCGATGCCATAGTGGATCTACACTACGATAGGTTTGCAAGCACCGATCCAGAAGTGCTACTGGGAAAACTGGTGGGAAACGTCGACAGGCGCCATTTAAAACGCAGCCTCTACGAGACGTTTCGGACGTTGGTGAACGACCTGAATGCCAAGCAACTTGAGCTAGATCCGAAAGATCCGTGGTTCGACAAGACGGCGGATCCTGGGATGATTTTGGCGAGCCCGATCCTCCGGGAACTATGGCCGAGCTCGGTTTTTGTGTTCGCCAAGCGGCGCGGCATTGAAAACGTAATCTCGCGCGTGAAAAAGTTTCCGGGTGCGTCGTTCGAAGACCACTGTGCCGGTTGGGCCGGGAGCATGGCCGAGTGGCGGAACACTCGGCAGCAGCTGCCGCCGGAATGTTTCATCGAGGTCGAGCAGCGCGACATGATTCAGCAACCGGAGCGCACCGCTCGAAGTTTGTGCTCATTTCTACATGGGGACGAGAACGCGGTTCAAGCCGCTTACAAAGTCTTGAGCACTCCTGGCCTGCAGGAGAGCGAAAAAGGAAGCGCCTCCAAGACATTCTCGCTCGCTGAATCCGGGTGGACCGCAGAACAGACGGAGACGTTTCTCAAACATTGCGAGAGTGAAATGAAGGAATTCGGCTACACCATGGATGAGCGTTACAGCGTAACTGCGTGACACTCTCGACTACTGAAGCGAGCGCAGGAATTGCTCGGCGGCGCGGGCTGGTTGTTATGAACAGTAATTGCTGTCTGGCACGTGAATCGATGGTGACCGGGCAGGGCGAAGCCATCCGACGTAGCCGGATTTGATTGTCAGGTGTTTGTTGGCTCTTCTGGTTTTAGGGCTTTCGCAATTCAGTGTGCATTGACGAGTTGGTGGAGTGCGCGCTGTGTGGCAGTGAGCGCCAGCGGTAATTGGTGAGATTTTTGAATCCGAGGGCGTTGCGGCGCGGTGTCTCTAGCCGGCTGTTGATGGCGTGGGTGGGTCCGTTGGAGGCGTGGTGGTC
>LQPB01000088.1 GCA_002102225.1 Mycobacterium interjectum | reverse complement strand
TCAATGGCAAACAGGTGGTCCCATGCTCATGGCAAAACCAGCTCTGAAGTGGTCCCATTCACCTGGCAGCCGACATGCTAAGGGGCCCAATCAGTTTGACTGTTCCGGGCTCACCAAGTGGGCGTGGGGCCAGGTCGGGATGACGTTGGGTAACGACACCTACTCTCAGATCAACGAAGGTATGCCGGTGCCGCAAGGCCAGGTCCGCGCCGGGGACTTGATTTTCCCGCTCGACGCCTTCGGTGAGGGCGGGCGCAGCGGGCCCGGGCACGTGCAGCTGGCGATCTCTCCGAACCAGGTGGTCCATGCCCCGCAACCCGGCGATGTCGTCAAGGTCGCTGCGATGCCATCGAGATACATAGCCCGCCGGCCGCGGTGAACTGGTCGTAGTTGACGTGTGGGGACCAATGAGGGCAGCAGTTAGGCTGGACAAGTGAGTGATTTAGCCCGTGAGCAGGCCGAACGGCTCTTAGCTGCGTTGCAGCGCGTCACGGCGCTCTACCCGGAAGATGCGGCTGCGACGTTGCCGGAGGGTATCGACACGGGGGCGATGGGCCCAGCAGGGCAGCCACAACAGTCAGACGACGGAGGTCGACGATGAGCGTGGAGGCCGCAGAGCAGGTATTGGGCGCCTTGCAGCGGGTTGAGTCGCTGTTCGCGGCACCCGACGGTGCACACGTGCTGCCCGGCGCGCCACAACCGCCGGCGCAGCATGCCGCGCCGGCGGGTCGCCGCCGCGGTCGCGAAGACGGCGAGGTGGAACGGCCACGGCCACCGGGGACAACTCAAGGGACCTACGCAGACACCTCGGGGGAGTAGAGGACCGTAATGGCGCCGCGAAAATTCGACCACACGTCGTGGGGTGTGTGGCATCCCGAGCGCAAGTCCGCGGACGGGTGGAGCAAACCGGGCTGGGAGATGCCCAGCGATCACGGCCGCTACATCGGTTCCCAAGATCACCAGTACTGGGACAAGGTGCTCGACGACGCGCGAAAGACCTACGGCGATCCGAACATTCGCTACAACACCGATGACCCGTTCAAGGAACGGTATCTGCAATTCGGCGATGGGACCCGGCTGCCCAGCGACGGGACCGTGGTGTATCACGATGGGCACACCAAGCAGAACTTCATCCAAAACGATGACGGCACAGTCCAATTAGCGGGCCCTGACGGTAGAGCAGTGCCAGGGACCCCGGAGGTGCCCGCGGCTTACCGGCGCGGCCCCGATGGGCAGGTCGCACCGATAAACTCCCACGGCCAGCAGGTGGGGCCGCTGATGGGGGATGTGCCCAAAGACAAGGGCCAGGGCTACTACGACAACGGCCGCGGGGTGCTGACCCCGACCAACGCTCGAGGCGACTACTACACCCTTGACGACAACGGTAACAAGCACTACTTCGACCGTTCGGGCCATCCGATCAGCAAAGAGCAGTACGACGGCACCCCCGCGGGAGCGGGCGCGCCGCCGGACGGCGCCGGGGACGGTCTGAGCACCGATGAGGAGAACTCGGGGCGCGCCGCCGACGCGGTCCGCAAGGTCAAAAGCGATGCGGAGCACCGCAATTCCAATCTTCACGAGGCCGACGCGAAGTTGGCCGAACTGATGTTGTCTGCCCACGCGTCCTCGGCTGATGGCCGCGCCGCGCTGGAGGGCATGCAACAAGACATCGTTTCTGCGCTCAATGATCCCAAGTCGAACCTGGATACCCCGGCCGGCGAGCTGCAATTCCTCAAGTTGCTGCGGGACAAAGCCGGCGCTGCATCCGATTTGGTGAAATCGGGCAAGCTTACAGACGCTGATCGCGCGAAAATGGCTGAAGCGCTTGCCGATTTCTACCGGCAAGGCGCTAACGGGACGTCGGGTCAGCCTGGCGACCAAACACCGCAGCAACCGGGTGACACCAACCCTGGACTGGCGCCGGGGACGTCACAGACGCCGACCCTGACGGATCCCGGGCCCGGATTGGGCTCACAACCCGGGATGCCCGACCCATCGCTGGGCGACCTGGGCCTCGGCGATGGGGGCCTGGGGGCAGGCTCACCGATGGGCGACATGTTGTCCTCGGCGGCTCCACTGATCCCGAGCCTGCTATCAGGGCTGGGTAGTCCATTGGGCGGTGGCGGCGGGCTGGGTGGTGGACCTGACTTGGGCTCGGTGACCAAACCGATTAGCGACGCCATCGAATCCGCTGCCGATCACGGTCACAAGGACGACGACAAACCCGACAGCCAGCCAGACGGGAAACCCGATGACAAGCCCGATAAGGCCGGTGACAAACCCGCGGCGGCGTCCACGCCAACGAACCCAAGCCAGCAGCCGCCGCCAGCTCCGACGCCTGCTCAGGGAACGGTGCCCGATCATGCACTGGCCCCAACGCCCACACCGGGGCAAAGCGCGGTCGTGGATCTCAAAGACGGGTCATCGGTGACCGCTGCCGACCCCTCCCGGGCCGGGGCAGTGCGCTCGGCACTGACGGGCACGGCGGTGGGGGAGGCCTACCGACTCAACAACTTGGCGGCCCCGCCGCCGGGCACGACCCTGACCAATTACATCCCGCCTGATCAGCTGCAGCCGGGGGACTACGCGATGTATCACGACAAATTGATCATGGTGCTCGGCCCGGATAAATTCGTCGGCGAAGACGGCCAGGTTCAGTCGCTCAAGCAGTTGCCGCAGGGGTCGGACTTCCTCGGATTCGGTCGGCCCACCGCGCTCACCCCGCCGGCCGGCGCACCTGCGGCTGCTCCGGTGGCGCAAACCCCGCCACCTGTCGCGGCTCCTCCGCCGGTCCCGCCCGCGCCGCCGACACCGGGGACAGCGTCCCCACCGCAGTAGCACACTGAAGACAGGAAAGGACAACTCGTCATGGCTGAGTCGTTAAAGATCGATCCCGAGCGCCTAAGTGCCGCTGCGGCCGGTCACCGGGCGATCGGCGAGGACCTGCAAGGCCCGCTCGCCGCGCACGAGCAGCTGGAAGCAGCCCGCGCCGCTCACGGCCCAATCTTCGCTGACTTCAAGGCAGCGCTGGCCGACACCTTGGAGGCCCGACGAGCCGAAATACTGGATCAGATAGCCACCAACGAACAGATCGCCCAGACGATCGATGCGGCGGCGACGCAGTTCTCCGAGACCGAAGCCGCCAACGCCGCAAGACAGGCCTCTGTGTAATCGTGGAGCACCCGGACGCGTTCGATCAGTGGTGCCCTGACGGCACGTGCTATGCGCGCGTGTCGGTTTCGGGGCCGACGCTGGGCGTGCAGATCGAGGCGTCCATGGGTGAGCTCAGCGGTACCGAGCTCGCCGAGCGGCTGATGGCCTGTAACGACGTCGCCTATTTGCGGGGTCGGGTGGCCATCCGGTCGGCGTTCGAGAAAGAACCTGGCCGCCGCAGCTTGGAAGGACTTGAAACCCAAGCTGACCTCACCGCGGCGCTGCGCCGCCTGGAACGGTTCGCCCCCCAGGAGTCGGCGGGATGAAGGCCGATCCCGAAGGCTTGGCGGCACTGGCGGCGGGTTTAGCCGCTGCGGCCGCCGAGCTGAGCTCGGTGACTGCCGGCGACGTCGTACATCCGCCGCTGGCCAGCGACACCGTATCGGTGGCCGCGGCGCAACGATTAACGGCCGGCGCGGCGGTACTGATGGGCAATGTGGGAGCCCACGGCAGCGATCTTGCGGATTTGGCGGCGCGGCTAAGCGCGATCGCGACAATGTTCACCGTTCAGGAGGCCAGCAATGAGCGGGCATTGCGGTCATTGGCGCTACCCGCCCCGGCGGCTGCGCAGCGCAGTATGCCGCCATTGGTGCGCCCACCGGTGCTACCCGATGTACGCCCGCCGCTGGTGGCAGTGCCCCCGCCAGGGGGTGAGGTGTTCGCCGGCCAGGTCTACGCGGGCTCAAGCGAAGTCGGTGAGGGCTTCGGCGCGAGCGTCGCTGCGGCGGCGGCCACGCTGCGTGGTGTGGCCGGACAAGTGCGCCAGGGCGCCGAGTGGCTGCCCGAGGTGTGGCGCTCGACCGTATCGGGTGCGGAGTTAGCGAAAGTGTTCACTACCCGCGCGGACACGTTTGACCAGTTCGCCGAGGCCGCTGACGGTCTCAATGCGCAACGGGGTGCTCATGCGCGAGCGTTCACGCAAGCACAACAGGCCACCCCGACCCCTCAGCAGTTCGCCCAGAATCGTCAGCAATTGGCCGCCGCGCAGCTCAACAATGCCCGCACCGGTGGGCGGTTCGCAGCGCAGGTAGCACAGTTGACTGGAGAGCGAACCCGGTTGGAAGCCAGCGCGTTAGGCGCGCACAGCACCTATTCGCAGGCCTCTGCGCCGGCGACCGACCCCGGCCCGGACGCCGGCACGCTCAACGAGTCCCAAACCCAGGGTGGGGGCGGCCCCACACCGGGATCGTCGGGCCCGGGTCCGACGCCAGGCGACCAAGACAGCGCCAATCTTGATGGTGATCCTGGCGCGGGCCTGAACAGTGCCGGCCTCGATGATCCGATGATGGGCCAGCTCCTTCCGGCGGTCATGGCGGCAGTGGTGGGTGGTGCCGGCGGGCTGGTGGGTGGCCTGGTCCAGCCGTTGACCAGCTTGCCTCAGCAGCTGCTGTCGGCGGGAAGCAGTGCAGCACAAGGCCTTACACAAGGCCTGGGTGTGCCTAAGACAAAACCACCCGGCATGCCAGACCTGTCCCCGAAGATGGATTCGCCGAGCGTGCCAGCTGGCGATGGCGCAACAGCACCCTCGGGTGGTGCCGGGGGTCCAGACCTTCCCGCCGTGAGTGGCGCTGGGCCGATGTCGTCGGCGCAGCCCGCGCCGCCGCCAGCCGCGGCAGGGTCGGTGCCTACGAGGGCCACTGCCGGCTCACCCGGGATGGGCGGTGGCGGGATGGGGCCGATGATGCCTCCCATGGGCGGGGCTCCCGGCCAATCACCGGAAGCGAACAAATCCAAGCCCGAGCCGCGCAAAGTCGCCCTGCAACAACTGCCGAATACCGAGCGGGTCAGTGGTGAAATAGACCAGCGAGTCGAAGCGGTGGCCGCCGGCACCGAAACAACAACCCCACAACCGCCCCCGCCACCGGCTGAGCCCCGCAAGTCCCGGGTCGTCCGCATCACCGAAAGCGACAGATCGTGAGCGAAGCATCGCAAACCGAAGACGCAGCAACAGTTTTCGCCAGCCTCGACGACCACGGCAAACGCGCGTTCTGCGAACAAGAACTCGACGACATCTACGACGGTCTCGACAAGCTGATCCAGGCCATCTCAGGGATCAAAGTGCTCGCCGAAGATCCGGACGGCGTGATCCAACTGACGGTGGGCTGCGACGGGAGGCTGATCAAACTGTGGATCGATCCCGCCGCGACCAACCGCTTCACCCACCTCGTGCTGGAACAGAAATTCAATCAGACAATGCGTGATGCACTCGACGAAGTCGCACGCGCACGTTCCGAGCTGAACGCCTCAGCGATCGACTACTTACCACCAAACTAACTGCGAGCCTCGAAGCGAGTACGAGCCAACATCGGGGCGCAGCGTTTCTTGAACCTAGATGGCAGCGGTGACACTCGCCGCCGCGACGGGCCTCTCGCCTTTCGCTCAACGTAGATCTACCACGAATAATGGCTGCACACGACGACGGAAATAAACAGGGGTGTATTGAGTCGGGCTTGGGTCTGCTGCACGAGTAGGTGACACCTGAGATGGCTTGCCCCTGTGGGGTGGGCTGGAAGGATGTCATTGTGCCCA
>LQPB01000087.1 GCA_002102225.1 Mycobacterium interjectum | reverse complement strand
GGCCCCGGGGGCGGCGGCGGGGCCAGCAGCGGGATCGTGATGGGCGGCAGACCGGGGATCTCGACGACCTGCGATCCGATCGGCACCGGCGCACCCTCAGGCGGCGGAGGCGGCGGCGGAGGGATGCCGTTGCTGACCTGAATCGTGATGATCGAACCCGGAATCGTTTGGCCGCTGGGCGTCGTTCCGACCACCTCGCCCGCCTTCGCGCTGCTGTTGACCGAGTTGGTCTGGTCGGCGACCTGGAAGCCGGCGTCCTTGAGGCGCTGGCGGGCCATGTCGACCTCGAGGCCGGTGACGGCCGGCACCCGGGAACCGGGGGAGCCGTCGACGTAGCGCGGGTCGGTGGGCGGCAACGCCACCGGCCCGAAGTTGGTGGCGATCGGCTTCATCGCGGTGAACCAGGTACGCGCCGGCTCGTTACCGCCGTACAGGTCACCCTCCCCGCAGTGACGCAGCGGGGCGGAGCACAGGTCGGTCGGGTTGGGAGAGTCGTCGTAGATGTAGTTGGCGGCCGCGTAGTGGCTCGTGAAACCCACGAAGCCGGACGAGCGGTGGGCCTCGGTGGTCCCCGTCTTACCCGACACTGGCAGGTCCCAGCCCGCCGCCCCGGCCGAACCGGCCGCTGTGCCGCTGCCCACCGCATCCTTGCTCATCGCGTTGGCCATGGTGTTCGCCAGACCCTCGGGCACCACCTGATCGCAGGTCTCGGTGGTCACCGAGACCTCGTTGCCGTTGCGGTCGATCAGCTTGTCGATCGGGTTCGGCGGGCACCACACCCCGCCGGACGCCAGCGTCGCGGCGACATTGGACAGCTCGAGGGCGTTCACCTCGATCGGGCCGAGGGTGAACGAGCCGATGTTTTGCCGCTTCACGAAATCCGCCAGGCTCTCGTTGCTGTCGCGGTTGTAGTCGCGGGCGGTGCCGGGGTCCGCATAGGAGCGCAGCCCCAGCTTGATCGCCATGTCCACCGTGCGGGTGACGCCGACCTGCTGGATCAGCTTGGCGAACGCGGTGTTGGGCGAGGTGGCCAGCGCATCGGTGACGTTCATCGAGCCCCGGTAGTTACCCGCGTTGACCACGCACCAGGTGTCCTTGGGGCAGCCCTTGGCCCCGCCGCTGCCCATGCCCTTGGCCTGGAACCTGCCCGGGACCTCAAGCGTGGCGTTGATGCCCATGCCCATGTCCAGCGCCGCGGCCGTCGTGAAGATCTTGAAGACCGACCCCGCGCCGTCGCCGACGAGGGAGAACGGCTGCGGTCGCATCGTTTCGCCGGCCTCGGTGTCCAGCCCGTACTTGCGGTTGCTGGCCATGGCCATGACGTGGTGGGAGGTCTTGCCGGGCTCGATCACGCTCATCACGCTGGAGATGCCCGGCAGGTTCGGGCTGGCGAACTTGTCGATGGCCGCCTTGACCGGGATCTGCACGTCGGGGTCCAGCGTGGTGCGGATCAGGTAACCGCCCCGCGCCACCTGTTCCTTACTGATACCCGCGCGCGAGAGGTACTCCTGGACGTAGTCGCAGAAAAAGGCTCGGTCGCCGGCCGCGATGCAGCCGCGGGGCAGCTCGTTGGGCTGCGGCAGGACGCCCAGCGGCGTGGCCTTGGCCGCCCGCAGGGCGTCGGCCTCCTGCGGCAGATTCTCGATCATCGTGTCCAGGACCAGGTTCCGCCGGGCCAGGGCGCCGTCGGGATTGGTGTACGGGTTCAGCGCGCTGGTGGACTGCACCATGCCCGCCAGCAGCGCCGCCTGCTGCCAGTTCAGGTCCGACGCGTTGATGCCGAAGTAGGTCTGCGCCGCGTCCTGCACGCCGAACGAGCCGTTTCCGAACGACACCAGATTGAGGTACCGGGTCAAGATCTCGGGCTTGGTGAACGTTTTGTCCAGCGTGAGTGCCATCCGGATCTCGCGCAGCTTGCGTGCCGGGGTGGTTTCGACGGCCGCGCGCTTCTCGGCGTCGGTCTGGGCGGTTACCAGCAGTTGGTAGTTCTTCACGTACTGCTGTTCGATGGTCGAGCCGCCGCGGGTGTCGACATCGCCGGAGGCGTAACCCGCCAGCCCGGTCAGGGTGCCCTTCCAGTCCACCCCGTTGTGGTCGGCGAACCGCTTGTCCTCGATCGAGACGATCGCCAGCTTCATGGTGTTGGCGATCTTGTCGGTGGGCACCTCGAACCGGCGTTGCGAATACAGCCAGGCGATGACATTGCCCTTCTTGTCGACCATCGTCGACACGGCCGGCACCTCGCCCTGCAACAGCTGCGCCGACCCGTTGGCGACCACTTCGGAGGCCCGGTTGGACATCAGCCCGACGCCGCCGGCGAGCGGAAACATCAGCGCCGTGGCGACCACGCTGGCCAGTAAGCAGCACCCCGCGAGCTTGAGAATCGTGAGCGCGGCCGGGGGGCGTTCTGACATGCGTACTAGGGTAGCGGCCCCTGACCAGCTGGCCACGCCGTCGAGTGACCAAAGCCTCTCCCGCGCGGTGACCAGCGAACTTACGCTCGACAGCGGCAGAAAATTTTCGCCGCCGTCACTGCTCCTCCACCGGGGTGAAGTGCGCGGTCGGGCCGGCTGGATTATTCTTTCCAGCAAGACTGCACGGGCGTCCCAAAAAAAGCGTTATCAGACTGTTGCGCAATTGCCACCTGACCACCTAACTTAGACACACGGTGAGATTCAGATAACACCGAACTGCATGGTGTGGCGTAGATCGCAAGCAGGGTCTGCACCCGAGGAGGGCGGCCGCGACCAGCGGTCGGAAGGAAGGGAACAGCTCGTGTCAGGTTCACGGCCGGCCGCACGTAGAACAAACATTGCGGCTGCACAGGGGGTTCTGCGCAGTGTCGACGCCGAAGACCGGATCGCCTGGGTCTCAAAAGCGTTGTGTCGGACCACTGACCCCGATGAACTGTTTGTACGTGGCGCCGCCCAGCGCAAGGCGGCGGTGATCTGCCGGCATTGCCCGGTGATGCAGGAGTGCGGGGCCGACGCGCTGGATAACAAGGTCGAGTTCGGGGTGTGGGGTGGCATGACCGAGCGCCAGCGGCGGGCGCTGCTCAAGCAGCACCCCGACGTCATCTCCTGGTCGGATTTCTTCGAGAAGCGCCGCGGCCGCACCGCCGGCTGACTCCATCGTTATTACGGCGCGGTTGCGCCGCAGGACGGAAGAACCCGTCCAATAGTTTTGAAAATAACGGTTTTCATAATTACGCTATTGTTACGGCCCCTGTCGGGCGGCCTAACTGGATCATGTCCAATAGCCGACTGACGCGTGTTGGATACCAGCTGGCTTGTGCCTAATACGAATTCGCCAGCAACGAAAACCATCTTTCCAGATAAGACTGGCTCGTGTCCAATAGCCCACCGCAGCCTCTAACTGACGTGTGATCAATAGAATCAGTACTCCGCCGGCCAGCCAGCCGACAATTTTCGAGCGTGAAATCGACGGTGCATTTTCGGCGTGTTTCGGCGTGAATTTCACCGTCGGCAGCAACGGCTGTTCGCCGCTTCCTCAGCGCCCCGCTACGCGCGCCGCATCGTCACCGGCGGGGTTCGGATTCGCCGCTTCCTCAGCGCCCCGCTACGCGCGCCGCATCGTCACCGGCGGCGGTGATCTGGTCGGCGAGCGCGCGCAGCGCCTCTAGGTCCGAAACGTCGAACGGCAGCGACGGAACCCCGATGACCGGCACATGCGGGTGGGCCCCGGTGAACCGGGAAAGCAGCCTGACCTCGCGTTTGGCGGTTTGCGCCCGGTCGGCGTGAATCCTGAGCACCGCGGCGGCCAGCGCGGCGGCCTCGGAATCCGAGGCGTCCAGCGTCTCGCTTCCGTCGATCGCCCGTTCCACCGGCAAGGAACACAATGTCGGGTGAGTGCGGTTCAAGACGAGCCCGGCGAGCGGCATGGCTTCCTGCGACAGTCGGTCGACGAAAAACGCCGCCTCGCGCAGCGCGTCCGGCTCGGCAGCCGACACCACCACGAACTGAGTACCGCGCCTCTTCAGCAGCGCGTAGGTGCGGTCGGCCTTCTCGCGGAAGCCGCCGAAGGTCGCATCGAGGGACTGCACGAACGCGGCGGCGTCGCCCAGCATCTGCGAGCCGAGCACCGTCGACAGCGCCTTCATCGCCAAACCCATTGCGCCGGTGACCAATCGGCCGATGCCTCGTCCGGGCGCCAGCAGCAGCCGCCACAACCGGCTATCCATGAAGCTGCCCAGCCGCTTGGGCGCATCCAGGAAGTCCAGCGCGTTGCGCGACGGGGGAGTGTCCACCACCACCAGGTCCCAGCGGTCCTCGCCCAGCAGTTGGCCGAGCTTTTCCATCGCCATGTACTCCTGCGTGCCGGCCAACGAGGTCGCGACGGTCTGATAGAACTGGTTGTCCAGGATGGCTTGTGCGCGACCGGTTCCGGAGTACTGGACCACCATTTCGTCGAACGTGCGGCGCATGTCGAGCATCATTGCGTGCAGCTCGCCGGGCACCTCGGGCGCAAGCGGCACCCGCTGCGGCGTGTTCCCGAGGTCGTTGACCCCGAGGGCTTGCGCGAGCCGCTTGGCCGGGTCGATCGTCAAAACACATACGGTGCGCCCGTATTCGGCCGCGCGCAGCGCCATGGCCGCCGCGGTGGTGGTCTTGCCGACGCCGCCGGCGCCGCAGCACACGACCACCCGGTTGGCCCTGTCGGCCAGGATTGCCGCCATATCAAGGGTTGTCGGTGCGGTACTCATCGAACTCCCTGCTGCGCAAGCGATTCGGAAAGCTCATACAAGCTGCCGAGGTCGACTCCGTCGGAGATCGCCGGGAGTTCCAGCCGCGGCACCTTCAACGCGTCGAGCTGCTGCGCGGTCTCGGCGCGCGCGGTGATTCGGGTCGCATGCTCGATGGTTTCGGTCAGCAGGCCGGCGAAGTCGTTGTCGTTGAGCTTGATTCCGGCCATCTCCAGGCCGGCCCGCACCGAGTCCGCGTCCACGTCCCCCTCGGCGGCCTTGGCCAGGTCGCGCGGCTCCAGGAAGGAGGGGATGTTGCGGTTCACGATCACACTGCCGATCGGCAGTTCCATCTCGGCAAGCTCCTCGATGGCTTCCAGCGTTTCCTGCACCGGCAGCGCCTCGAGCAGCGTGACCAGATGGATGGCGGTCTGGTCGGAATGCAGCAGCTTCACCACACCCTCGGCCTGCGAGAAAACGGGCCCGCCCTTGGCAAGGTCCTTCACCGCCTTGGTGACATCGAGGAAGCGGGCGATCCGGCCCGTCGGGGGCGCGTCGACGACGACCGCGTCATAGACGGGGCTCTTCGACCCCTTGTTGAGCCGCACCACCGACTCCTTGATCTTGCCGGTGAGCAGCACGTCGCGCAGGCCCGGCGCGATCGTCGTCGCGAATTCGATGGCGCCGATGCGGCGCATCGCCCGGCCCGCGATGCCGAGGTTGTAGAACATGTCCAGGTATTCCAGGAACGCCGCCTCGATGTCGATCGCCAGCGCGTTGACCTCGCCGCCCCGCTCGGCGGTGGCGATCTTGAGTTCCTGATAGGGCAGGGGCGGCACGTCGAAAAGTTGTGCAATCCCTTGGCGGCCTTCGACTTCGACGAGCAGGACTTTGCGTCCGCCCGCCGCCAGCGTGAGCGCCAGCGCGGCCGCTACCGTCGACTTACCCGTCCCGCCTTTGCCGGTCACGAAATGCAAGCGGGCCTTCGACAGGCGCGATGGCCAGCCGACCGAACTGCCGCCGCTAGGAGTGGATGCCACCATCGCATGCTAGCCCGGCCGCCGCACGGCGCTTGGGCAGGCCAGAG
Organism: Mycobacterium interjectum; assembly: GCA_002102225.1. GTDB lineage: Bacteria > Actinomycetota > Actinomycetes > Mycobacteriales > Mycobacteriaceae > Mycobacterium > Mycobacterium interjectum_B. The sequence goes on along the minus strand of LQPB01000087.1, from coordinate 1,548 downwards.
CCGTTGAACTCCGACCGATAAGCTCACGTCATGAGCCAACCCACCGCATGGGAATACGTCACGGTCCCACTGCTCACGCACGCGACCAAACAGATCCTCGACCAGTGGGGGGCCGACGGGTGGGAGCTGGTGTCCGTACTGCCCGGGCCCACCGGCGAACAGCACGTCGCGTATTTGAAGCGCCCCAAATAGAGATGAGCGCTTCCGCCCGGCTGGGGCAGCTCGGGGTCACGCTCCCGGAGGTGGCCGCGCCGCTGGCCTCCTACGTACCGGCGGTACGAACCGGGAACCTGGTCTATACCTCGGGTCAGCTGCCGCTGGAGTCCGGACAGCTGGCGGGGACCGGCAAGGTCGGCGCCGAGGTCAGCCCCGAACAGGGCAGGGCGATGGCGCGGATCTGCGCCCTGAATGCGCTCGCGGCGGTGAATTCGCTGGTGGGCATCGACGCCGTCACCCGGGTGGTCAAGGTGGTCGGATTCGTCGCCTCGGCTCCGGGCTTCAACGGCCAGCCGGGCGTTGTCAACGGCGCGTCCGAGCTGCTCGCCGAGGTGTTCGGTGACGCGGGGGCGCACGCGCGTTCGGCGGTCGGCGTGTCCGAGCTGCCGCTGGACGCGCCGGTGGAGGTGGAGCTGATCGTGGAGGTCGGCAAAGGCCCGTGACCGAGGTTGCCGAGCCGCTGACCCATCCCGCATACGGCAGGTTGCGGGCGGTCACCGACACTGTCTCGGTCCTGTTGGCCGACAACCCCGGCCTGCTGACGCTGGAGGGCACCAACACCTGGGTGCTGCGCGGCCCGGGCAGCGACGAGCTGGTCGTGGTGGATCCCGGCCCGGAGGACGACGAGCACATCGAGCGGGTCGCCGCCGCCGGTCGTATCTCCCTGGTGTTGATCAGTCACCGGCACGGCGACCACACCGATGGCATCGACAAGCTGGTCGAACGCACCGGGGCGACCGTCCGGTCGGCGGGAAGCGGGTTTCTGCGCGGCCTCGGGGGGGAGCTGGTCGACGGGGAGGTGATCGATGCGGCCGGCCTGAAGATCAAGGTGATGGCGACGCCCGGTCACACCGCCGACTCGCTGTCGTTCGTGCTGGAAGACGCCGTGCTCACCGCGGACACCGTGCTGGGCCGCGGCACCACCGTCATCGACAAGGAGGACGGGAGTCTCGCCGACTACCTGGAATCGCTGCGGAGGCTACGCGGCCTGGGCCCGCGCACCGTGTTGCCCGGGCACGGGCCGGATTTGCCGAATCTGGAAGCTGTCGCGGCCGGATACCTGACGCACCGGCACGAACGTCTGGAGCAGGTGCGCGCGGCGTTGCGGCAACTCGGCGAGGATGCCAGCGCGCGCCAGGTCGTCGAACACGTCTACGTCGACGTCGACGAGAAGCTCTGGGACGCGGCCGAGTGGTCGGTTCAGGCGCAACTGGCCTACCTGCGTCGAGACTGAATTTCTGCAGGAAAGGTGCGACTTAGGTTCAAGGGGTGATTGCAACACTTCGTAGTTAGGGGTGTTGATGACTGGGCTGCCTCCGGTGTTGTCGGTGC
>LQPB01000086.1 GCA_002102225.1 Mycobacterium interjectum | reverse complement strand
GTGGCCGTTCGCGGTCGTCTCCGGCGACCACAACCCCATCCACACCGATCGGGCGGCCGACAGCCACATGCCGTGCACGATCGGCGACTCCAGGCCGGCCAGCAGCGCGGCCGCCCGATCGGTGTGGATGGGGTTGTGGTCGCCGGAGACGACCGCGAACGGGCGCATGTCGACCGGTGCCGTCAGCGTGACGTCCCGGCGGCGGCGACGCGGGGTGTCGGTCGCGTTCTCGGAGACCGCACCGCCGGCCCGGACCGGGTCGGTGAGCTCGGCGGCACCGGTGCGCCCAAGGATGGCGAAACGCTCACCGAGCTTCGCGATCAGCGAGCCGTCGCTCGAGGTGATCGTCACCGACACCGGCACCACGCGGCCCATGTCGGTGTCGACGGCGCGCGAAGCCGTTGCGGCAACGGTCAATTGGGCCGGCACCGTCGGCAGCTTGCCGATCACGTGCGCGGCGTGGTCCAGATGCACCAGGCTCAACAGGCCCTCCACCACCGCGACGCCGCTGTCGGTGACCGCCGAGCCGATCGCCGCGAAAACGGCGGGCCAGCACAGGCCGACCAGCGCGTCGGGCACGGTGGTGAGGCTGGGCGCCAGCGGCTCCCCGAACGTGGCGGTGACGCCGGTGTGGTCCGCGACCCGCTCGGGGTCCCAGTCCACCGTCACGGTGGCCGTCCCGTCGGTGACCGCGGGCAAGAAGTCCGGGCCGTCGAACCCCGCGGCGATAGCGAGGACCGCGCGCATGGCGGTGGTGGCGTCCTCGGTGGAGACCACCGGCGTGCCGCCGTCCGCGGTGTTGGCGGGCAAGTGGAAGGGGATGTCGATCCAGGTGCCCGACAGCGGCACGCTCAGGACGACATGCTCGCCGTCGACCGCAAGCTGCGCGCCGGTGGAAGAGTGTGTGGCGCGGCGGCTTTCAGGCCCGTCGTGCACCAGCCAGTCCGCCGGGTCGGCGATGCGATGCACCGGGTTAGTGGTGGTGCGCCCGGCCCACTGCACATCCGGCGCGTCGAGCACGACGGCCAGCGGTCCGGTGACGTCCGGGCGGCCAAGCCGGCGCGACGTGACGGCCCGCGGCTGGCCGTTGGCGGACAGCACCTCGTCGATGGCGGCCTGCTCGAAGCGGTCCAGCAGCTCGCCGACGGGCTCGTCCATCCGGGTGATGCCGGCGACCGCGGCCGTGCCCGGGATGATGCAGACCTGGTCGGCGTCGTAGCGGGCGTCGTGGGCCTGCCACAGCGAATCGCTGCGCCACCAGCGCCGCACATCCTTGTCGATGACCGGCACGAAGTTGACCGGCTTGCCCAGCGTCTTGCACAGCGTGACGAAGAACGGAACGTCGGCAGGGTGCAACTGCACCGACTCGGCGTCGGGGTAGTGCGCGAGCAGCGTCGCGATCGCCTCGTCGGGGTTCTCCAGCAGGGCCGCATCGTCGAACCGCGTCTCGATCGGCCCGAAATCCTTTGCGTGCAAGCGGGCTTCGGCCCGCTGCAGCATCTGCTGGAAGCGGTCGCGCCAGGTGTCGGCAAGCCAGGGGCTACCCGGCGCGGCGGTGTCGGCGGTCGAATTGCCCTCGCCGATGGTCAGTTCGACGTAGCGCCGCAACCACTGCAGGTAGGTCATCTCCGCCACGTCGCCGAAATAAGGCTTGGCGGTGTTGGCCATCGCCGCGATGATTTCGTCGCGGCGCTCGGCGACGGCGTCGGCGTCGCCGGCGACCTCGTCGAGCAGCCGGCCGCACCGGGAGGCGCTGTTGTCGATCTCGTGGATGTCCGCGCCCAGCTGGCTGCGACTGGAGGCCATGCCGCCCTGGGCTTTTCCGGCGCTGATCCACTGATCGGTGCCGTTGGTTTCGACCAGCATCCGCTTGACAGACGGCGAGGTGGTGGACTCCAGCGTCGCCATCGCCGCGGTGCCGACCAGGATGCCGTCGATCGGCATCAGCGGGAAGCCGTAGGACTCCGCCCAGCGCCCGGACAGGTACTCGGCCGCCCGCTCGGGGGTGCCGATGCCGCCGCCGACGCAGACGGTGATGTTGGGGCGCGAGCGCAATTCCGAGTAGGTCGTTAGCAGCAGGTCGTCGAGGTCTTCCCAGGAGTGGTGGCCGCCGGCCCGCCCGCCCTCGATGTGCATGATCACCGGCTTGGTCGGCACCTCGGTCGCGATGCGGATGACCGAGCGGATCTGCTCGACCGTGCCGGGCTTGAACACCACGTGGCTGATGCCGACGTCGTTGAGCTCGCCGATCAGCTCCACGGCCTCCTCGAGGTCCGGGATGCCGGCGCTGATCACCAGGCCGTCGATCGCCGCGCCGGACTGACGCGCCTTCTGCACCAGCCGCTTGCCGCCGACCTGGAGCTTCCACAGGTAGGGATCGAGGAACAGCGCGTTGAATTGATACGTCCGCCCGGGCTCGAGCAGCGTCGAGAGCTCCTCCACGCGGGCGGCGAAGATCTCCTCGGTGACCTGCCCGCCACCGGCCAGCTCGGCCCAGTGCCCGGCGTTGGCCGCGGCGGCGACGATCCTGGCGTCGACGGTGGTGGGCGTCATGCCCGCGAGCAGGATCGGCGACCGCCCGGTCAGGCGGGTGAACTTCGTCGACAGCTTGACCCGCCCGTCGGGCAGCGAAACCACGGTCGGGGCGTAAGTCGACCAGGCCCGGGCGACCTCGGGAACGGCGCCGACGGTGAAGAGGTTGCGCTGACCGCCGCGGGTCGCCGCCGGCACGATGCCGATGCCGAGGCCACGGATCACCGGCGCGGTCAGCCGGGTCAGGATGTCCCCCGGGCCGAGGTCCAGGATCCAGCGTGCGCCGGCCTGGTGAACGTGCGTGATCTCGTCCACCCAGTCGACGCCGCCGACCAGGATGGCCTCGGTCAGCTTCCGGGCCCGCTCGGCGTCGAGGCCGACCTTCTCGGCCCAGCCGGCGACGATGTCGATGCCGTCGGCCAGCCGCGGCGTGTGGAAGCCCACCTCCACGCGCACCGGGTCGAAGACCGGCGCGAAGACGTCGCCCCCGCGCACCTTGTTCTTGCGGTCGGCCTCCTCCTTGTCGGAGATCTGCTGGCAATACAGCTCGAAGCGGGAGAGTTGCTCGGGGGTGCCGGTGATCACCACCGAGCGCCGCCCGTTGCGGATCGACAGCACCGGGGGCAGCACGGTCCGCACGTCCTGCGCGAACTCGTCGAGCAGCCGGCGAACGCGGTCCGGGTCGGCGTTGGTCACCGACACCATCGGCGGGCGGTTGCCCAGCACGGAGATCCCGCGCCGGCGGGCGACCAGGGTCCCGGCCGCCCCGATGAGCTGCGCCAGCGCCAGCAGTTCGACGTCGCGGGCGCCCGCCGCCCGGAACGCCTCGACGGCCAGCACGCCCTGTGAGTGCCCGACGACGGCCACCGGCGGCGTCGCGGCCCAGTCCATGCCCTGCCGGGACAGAGCCCGCGCGGCGGCCATCTGCGTGAGCAGCACGCCGGGTATCGACACCGCGGCCGACGTGAGGTGCTTGTCCGACGGGACGGGATCCTCGGCGGCCAGCGCGCGCACCCAGGTCAGCGGTTCGAAACCGATCGGGCGCACCACGACCAGCTCTTTGGCCACCGGCTCGAGCAGCAGCTCCACCTCACCGACCAGATTCGCCAGGTCAGATTCGATCCCGGCCGACGACACCAGCTCCTCGAGGGTCTCCAGCCAGGCGCTGCCCTGGCCGCCGAACGCGACGGCGTAGGCCTCGCCGGCCGTCAGGCGGTCGACCAGAGCATCGGTGTGGTGCGGGCCTGTCCCGTCGCGGTCGGCGGACACCCGGTCGTGCTCGTGGATCGTCACCTTCTGTATCTCCCTGCATGCGTCTTTACGTCTCGGTCGTTCGACCAGTCCCGAGGAGGGGACTGCCTCTCTAACGTCGATTCCCCTTCGAATCACAGCCGGAGGACGGCTGGCCGGTGTGTCGTCGGCGGTCGCCCCGTGAAGCGGGCGGGGCGGCGGACGGCACCGGCTGTACTAAGAGTGTCATAAGGATCAGTGCCCTTTTTGCATGTTGAACGGTTACTGGTGAGTTCTACGCACGGGTAACCGTGTCCTGGGTAACACCCCGCCGAACAACCCACGCGGGCGCCGCGAACAAACTTGCTGCGTGCAGGTGGTTACGGTCGAGTAGCTATAACTGCGCTGTTCAAGGCACGATTGTTATGTAATCGTTATGTTAAAAAAATCGGGTCGTTTACGCGCCGCTGACACCGCGTCAACCGCGCGACCCGGGCCCCAGCGACCCGAAAATGGGCGAACGAGTGTTTGCTGGAACGCGGACCGCCGCGGGCCCTAGGCCCACTGTCCGAATTGGGGCTTGAGGATTTCGTTGATGTCCACCCCGACACCACCGACGCTGCGCTTGTCGATCTCCACCTGGTGCAGGCTCGCGGCGGGATGGGTGAAACCCTTCGGCGAGCCCCAGTTGTGCTGCCAGAAGTATGAACCCAGGCCATCGTGCAGGGCCCAATCGATGGTTTTGGAGTTGGCGTACACGCCGGTGCGCTGGTGCCCGATCACCGACTCCCAGGATCGCAGGTAGGGGACGACCTGCTGTTTGTACTGCTCGTAGGACGGGTCGTCATCGATCGACGCGTAGATCGGTGCGTTCGCCGGGCCCCCGGCCGCGGCGTGCAGTTGCATGCCCCGCTGCGCGTGTTGCAGCCCGGCGCCGGCGCCGCCCAGCCAGTCGGCGGTGCTGCCCTTACCGTACTGGTAACAGGAAACGATCTTGAGGCCGTTGCTGCTCAGGTCGCGGGCCTCGGAGACCTGAATCGGCTTGCCGAGCATCCAGTTGCCGCCGGGGCGGCGGTCAGAGACGTACCGGATCGAACCCACGGCACCGGCGGCCCGGATCTGGCTGGCCGGGATGACGCCGGCCGCGTAGTCCAGCAAGGTGCCGAGCGACGCGGAGGCCGGCGCGGCGCGCAGCGACGCCGCCGCGACGCCCAGCCCTACCAGGGCGGGCGTGGCGGCCGCGAATTTGAGCACGTCACGGCGCGAAACCGACACATGCCACAGGGTACGACACAAACAACAAAGGACACATTAGCCACATAGGTCACATGTGCATCACAGTGGCGCATCGGCGGGCAGCACGATGACGCTGACGGCCTGCAGGCCGCGGCGGGCGGTCTGGCGCGCGATCTCGTCGAGAAATCGGGCGGCCGCCGGGCTGATCGACCCGGCCCAGGCCCGGAAGCCCTGGACGATCACCGGGTCGTGGGTCAACAACGGTTGCACGCCGCGCAGCACGGCGACCACGTCGTCGGGCAACGGGTCGGCCAGCTGCTGGTCGATCCAGCTCTGCGCGAGTTCGGTTGCGGCCGACTCGCGTTCGTCCAGCGCGACCACCTCGCCGGCCAGTTTGCGCAGCCGCTCGAAGAGAACGTGGTGCCCCGGCGTCTCGGCCAATTGCTCCAACAGCGTGCTGGCCGCCGGCGGCAGCGCCATCTGCCCGAACAGAGGGGGAACCGGCAGCTGCCATTCGTCGAACAGGTGGGCGTACATCGCGGTGACGGGCGCGGAGAGCGGGGCGGTGAGTCTGCCGATGACGCCGATGCTGTCGCGGTGCCTCGTCGCCAGCCTGCGCAGCAGGTGTTCGTCGACGTCGGCGGCGCCGGTATCGGTGGCCGCATCGATCGCGGCGATCAGCTGATCCAGCCGCTCGCGCTCGCGCACCAGCAGCGTGCGGTGCTCGTCCAGCAGCCCGGCCAGGGTGGTCTGGCGCCCGTCGAGCAATCGCTGAATGTCGGTGATGCCGACTCCGAGGCTTCTCATCAGGTCGATGCGCAACAGCTCGAGCACCTGGTGGACGTCGAAGACCCGGTAGCCGTTGCTCAGATACTCGGCGCGCAGCAACCCGATTTTCTCGTAGTGGCGGATGCGGCCCGACGCGATCCCGGTCAGGGCCGTGACGTCGCCGATGAGCAGCTGCTCAGCCACGGCTTGACCTTACAACCGTCGCAAGGTCTGTACTGGGCGAATGGATCGCGATCAGCTCATCGACCTGACGCGCCGCGCCTTGAAGCTGGCCCGCGACAAGACGACCGATCTCGCGCCGGGCGTGCACCTGGTCGACGCGGCCGATTACACGTCGGTCGAGCGCCACGACCGCGACCGCGCGATGCTGATGGCCAGTCCCCAACTGGTCGGCTACGTTTCGGAGCTGCCCTCTCCGGGCGCGTACTGCACCAAGACGGTGCTGGGCCGATCGATCCTGCTGACCCGCACGGCCGACGGGTCGGTCAAGGCGTTCGAAAACGTGTGCCTGCACCGCCAGTCGCGGGTGGTCACGGGTTGTGGCAGCGCGAAGCGATTCACCTGCCCCTACCACGCGTGGACGTACGACAACAACGGGCGCTTGGTGGCACTTCCGGGACGTGAGGGGTTCCCGGAAGCGGCCATCGCAAGCGCGGCGAAGCCGGGCGCCGCGGGTGGCCGCCAAGGGCAAGCGGCCATCGCAAGCGCGGCGAAGCCGGGCGCCGCGGGTGGCCGCCAAGGGCAAGCGGCCATCAAGTCCGACGGTTTGACCGAGCTGCCCGCCGCCGAATATGCGGGATTCCTTTGGGTCGCATTGGATCCCGGCGCGCAGCTGGATGTCGCCGCGCACCTGGGCCCGCTGGCCGATGAGCTCGACTCGTGGGGCATCGGTCGGTGGTCTCCGCTGGGCGAGAAGGAACTCGACTGCCCGATCAACTGGAAGCTGGCGCTCGACACCTTCTCGGAGAACTATCATTTCGCCACCGTGCACCGGCAGACCTTTGCCACCATTGCCCGCAGCAATTGCACGGTATTCGACTCGTACGGCCCGCATCACCGGTTGATCTTCCCGCTCAACACGATCCTCGAACTCGACAACGTTCCCGAGGAGCGCTGGGACCCGCTCCACAACATGGTCGTGATCTATGCGCTGTTTCCCAACATCGTGTTGTCGGTGACCATCGCCAACGGGGAGTTGTTCCGCATCTACCCCGGCGACCGCCCGGGCAGGTCGGTCACCGTGCACCAGAACTCCACCCCGCTGGACCTCTCCGACGAATCGGTGGCCGCCGGCGCCCAGGCCGTTTTCGACTACGCGCACGCCACGGTCCGCGACGAGGACTACCGGCTGGTCGAGGGCCTGCAGGCCAACCTCGAGTCGGGCGCCCACGATCACCTGATGTTCGGGCGCAACGAGCCCGGACTGCAGCATCGCCACATCAGCTGGGCGTGGGCACTCGCTACCGAGGACCGCACCGCGCCGAGGCTGTAAATTCGCGGCAAAAGTTCGAGTGGACCCCTGCGAATTTTCAGCCTCGAGGAGCCGCTGCCTCAATCGGCCGCCGAAAGCACGGTGACCAGGTCTTCGAGAAGGGTTGCCAGCGCGGCATTTTCGATCGGCCCCACCCCGGCCAGCAACGAAGCCGCCTCGCCGCGACGGCCGGCGGCCACCAGCGGCACCACCCGATCCGCCGCCGCCTGCAGGTCGGGGGCGGGTGGTTCGACGTTCGCGACGGTGGTGGCCAGCACCTCGACCAGTTCCCAGTCCCGGTAGAGCGCCAGCGAGCGCTCGTTGAACGCGAACCCGGAAACGGGCTTGCCCCAGAGTGTTCCGTGGTAGCGGTAGGGGCCCTCCATGTATTCGATCGGCAGACCGTGCGCCGGGGCGGGCACCATCGGCTCCCCCACGATGTCCAATTGCAGCGTGGCGCAGGTGATCCGGTGGCGGTCCGGCATGTATCGCGCCGGGGCCACCGGCCGCACCAGCGGTCGCATCTCCTCCGGCCAGCGAACGTAGCTACTGATCGTCACCTCGACGTCCTCGGCGCACTGCGGCGGTATCGCCGGGTCGGGGTGACTCGTCGTGACGCCGGTAAACGGCTGCAGCGCATTACCGTTCGTGCGGTCGAACTGGCGCCAGATGCTCAAGTCCACGCCGTTGTCGAAGTTGATGGTGCGCCACTCGTGCGACCTGGCCCGCGGGTCGCCGCCCGATCCCCCGCCGCCGGCGTACTCGGGGAACCACTGCCGGTCGATGTGACCGCCGCTGCCGAAGACCTGCTCGACCACGTCGCCCCAGCGCAGGGTCCCGGTCATCGTCAGGCCGGTCTGGAAATACGAGTACGTCTCGCTTTGGCCGAAGCAGACGATCTTCCCGTTGTAGGTGGCCGCGCCCACCGGTGTCGGTGCGCGCGTTGGGGTTACGGCCAGGTCCAGGCGCATCGGTCGGCCGGATTGGTCCTCACCGACGAGGCTGACCCGGTAGGTGAAGGGCAGCAGATTCCCCTCGGCGTCGAGGCAGGTCGTCCACGATGCGGTCCCGGCGCCGCTGTGGTAGCTGATGTCGAGACGACCCGACGCCATGTCGAGCTTGCGCCGGGCGCCCGGCTCCATGTTGGCCGGCGGCATGTCGTAATCGGTGTAGGTGCCGTAGTCGCCGGTATCCAGGTCGAACAGCGCCATCGTGTAGAAGTCCGCGACCACCGTGCCACCCGGCCGGTTCTTGTTGAAGATGGTCAGGAAGGCAAATGACCGGTCGCTGTCGGTCGCGTCGAGCCGGCCCGCGATGAACCAGGTGTCCGACTCCTGATCGGGATGCTCGCCTTCTGCGGCGGGGAAATCCAGTTGGGAATCCCCGGGCACCAACTGGAACGGGTAACTGCGCCAATCACTGGTCATGTCAGGCCTCGCTGCTTTTTTGGCTATGTTAGCGTCAATAGCGAAATTACGGTCGCGGCCCCGAGGAAGTAGTGCCCGATGACAGAAAATTCCGCCCATCGCTCCTATGACGAGCTCTTCATCGGGGGGCAGTGGCGCAAGCCGGTGAACCCGCAGCAGCTCGCGGTGATCTCCCCCCACTCCGAAGAACCGGTCGGCCACGTCCAGGTGGCCGGGCCCGAAGACGTGGACGCCGCCGTCTCCGCCGCGCGGCAGGCTTTCGACCACGGCCCCTGGCCGCGCATGACGCATGCCGAGCGAATGGCCAAGGTGGAACAGCTCGCCGCGATCTACGGCGGCCATATGGACGAGATGGCCGACCTGATCACCGACGAGATGGGGTCGCCGCGCAGTTTCAGCCGGCTCGGCCAGGGCGCGGCCGCGGCGTCGCTGATACACCTCGCGCTGGCCGCCGCCCGCGACTTCCCGTGGACCGAACGCCGCCAGGGCGTGCTCGGCGAGGTGCACCTGAGCAGGGCCCCGGTCGGGGTGGTCGGCGCGATCGTGCCGTGGAACGTGCCGCAGTTCCTGATCATGCCCAAGCTGATCCCGGCCCTGATCGCGGGCTGCACGGTCATCGTCAAACCCGCGCCCGAAACTCCGTTGGACGCTTTGTGGTTGGCGGAGATGATCGAGCAGATCGGCCTGCCCGACGGGGTGGTGTCCGTACTCCCCGGCGGCACCGACGTGGGCGAGGCGCTGGTGCGCCATCCGGGCGTGGACAAGATCGCGTTCACGGGGTCCAGCGCCGTCGGGCGCCGGATCGCCACGCTGTGCGGCGAGCAGCTGAAGCGCTACAGCCTTGAACTGGGCGGCAAGTCGGCGGCGATCATTCTCGACGACGCCGACATCGCCAAGACGGCGGCCGGGCTGAAATCCGCCGGCCTGATGAACAACGGCCAGGCGTGCGTCGCCCAGACACGCATCCTGGTCAGCGACCGCCGCCACGACGAGGTCGTCGACGCGCTGGCCGACATGATGTCGGGCCTCAACGTCGGCGATCCGGCCGACGAGGCGACGGACATCGGACCCCTTGTCGCCCAACGGCAACAGCGCCGGGTCCAGGAGTACATCAAGTCCGGCCGCAGCGAAGGCGCCCGCGTCGTCCTCGGCGGTGATGACAGCCCGTCGGAGCGCGGCTGGTACGTGCGGCCGACGCTGTTCGCCGACGCCACCAACGACATGCGCATCGCCCGCGAGGAGATCTTCGGCCCGGTCCTGACCGTGCTGCGCTACCGCGACGAAGAGGACGCCATCCGGATCGCCAACGAGAGCGACTACGGCCTGGCCGGTTCGGTGTGGACCTCCGACATCGCGCACGGCCTCGAGATCGCGGCCGGCGTCCGCACCGGCACCTACGGCATCAACATGTACACACTGGACATCGGCGCGCCGTTCGGCGGCTTCAAGCAGTCGGGCATCGGGCGCGAGTTCGGTCCGGAAGGCCTGCACGAGTACGTCGAGCTTCAGACGCTGGTGTGCAAGGGGAAGCTGCCGCCGCTATAGCGGCTCCGGACTCCAGCACGGATCGCGACCGAGGCGCGCGAGAAGCCTTGCCTGAGCATCACTTTCGCCGGGCAACCGGACCGGGGCGCCGAACATGCCCGATGAACGCAACGCCCGGGGATCGGCGGGCAGGCCGGCGTAGCAGAGCTCGCACCACGCGGGGTCCAGCCGGTCGTCGGCGCCCACCGCGCGGGCCAGGTCCCAGGTGTGCACCAGGACGTCGCGGGTCAGATTCGGCATCAGCCGGTATTCGTCGAGCCGCGTCGCCCGGCCCGGCTGGAGAGCCTGGGCCAGCGCGTCGTAGGTCAGGTGCCATCGCGCCTGCGCGTCTTGCCGTGGCCGGTCGGGCTTCAAACCCAAGGGGCGCAACAGAAGTACGTCATGGAAACCGATGACGTGCTCGAGCACCGCCCGGGCGTCCCACTCGCCGCACGGGGACCGGCGATCCCAGTTGCCCTCGGCCGATCGGACCGCCTCGCCGAACCGTCGGCACACCGCCAGGTGCAGTTCGGCTACGTCGTCATCCGTCATGCCGGCCGTCGGGCATCTGCAGGGTGAGCTCGACCGGACAGCACAGGGCGCCATGCTGATTGGTCACCTGGATCTCGATGTCGAGAAGGCAGCGTGGCGGGTCCATCGAGGTGTCGCGCCGCTTGGCCACCGCCCGGCCCCGCCCGATCATGGTGTCGCCGGCGTAGACCGATCCGGCCAGCCGCATCGAGCGGCGCACCACGCGGCTGCTGGGGCCCGCCCAGTCGGTCGCGACGCGGTCGGCGAACCCGGCGAGGTGCATGGTGTTGACGTAAATCGTCGGGTTGCCCTGGCTTTGGGCGTAGCTGGGATCGAAATGGCCGGGAAAGTAGTCCCAGGTCGCGCCCGCGTTCTCCACGACCCGCTGGTAGCTGATGTGGTCGACGACCTCGGGCAGGTCGACGGGGACCTCGATCGCGTTCCAGTCCAGGTCGGTCACGACGGCGTTCCAGGCGTGAAGCGGAACAACGTATTTCGGCAGGTGGCCACCACGGCTCCGTCCTGACGCCGATAGGTCTCCAGCGTCTCGACGAAATGACCGACCCCCAGGCGTGTCCGCTTCTCCGGCGACACCGACACGAGTTCCTCGACGACGGTGAGTAGATCCCCCTCGACGATGGGCCGCAGAAACTCGACCTCGTTGGCCGCGTTGATGAACGTGGTACCCGGCAGTGGCACCCGCAGCACCACCGACGCCACCGGCGGCCTACCGGCCGGCTCCCATGGCGGCGGTATCAGCCAACCCATCAACAGGGCCGGCGGCGCGAGCAGCCCTCCCCACCTCTGTCGGGCGAACTCGGCGTCCCAATACGCGCGATTCCCGTCGTGGACCATCGCGGCGAACAGTTGGATGCGCGCGCCGCTGACCGGAGTCGCGGCGGTGCGCGGTTCGCCCTTCGCGCCGACCATGCGCAGCGCGTCGTCATAGCTGCCGAAGGCCAGCTGGTAGCTCAGGTCCGGATCCACGTAGCGGTGTCGCTCACATGACGAGCGGGTGCCGGCTCGGCACCGAATCCCACGCGAGCACACGGGAAGTGAAGTACCAGCCGCCGCGTTCGTAGATCAGCGTGTCCCGGAAGGTCCCGGTGGCACGGAGCGTGGTGTCGCCATACATCGCGGCAAAAAGCACCGCGACGCAACGCTGGCTGGCGTTGACGCCGTCGATGTGGATCTCGTGATCGACGGTGACCAGGCGCTGCCCCTCCCCTCCGTCGAAGGCCGCGCGCAGATCGGTGAACAGATCGCCATCGCGGGTGTAGCTGGCGCCGGAGTGGCGGAAGGTGGCGATCCAGCGATCGCGGTCGCCGTCGGAGTAGGCCCGATTCTGCCGGGCGCTCAGGTCCAGGATGGCAGCGCGCCCCATCGCGGCGTGGAGGAACTGCTCTTGCTGATAGGTCAGGGTCATCGTGGCTCTCCAGCCTCTGTCGGAAAATGACGCGAAAATTGCCTCATGTAACACTAACTTAACTTAGCGACTAACGATATAACCATGTTCTTCCCGATCCCAAGTGGCCTCATTTACGCCACGGCTCCGCAACAAATCTTTACGTATTCGTCCAATGACGTTCTTCGGGAGTTCATTGACCGTCTCGACAAATCGTGGCACGCAGAAGTACGGCATCCTGGCGGCGCAGAAGTCGAGCAGCTCCGCGCAATCCAGTGTGGCGCCGGGGCACAACGTCACGAACAGCAGGATGTCGTCCTCGCCCAACTCGCTGGGGACCCCCACCGCCGCGGCTTCGGCCACCGCGGGGTGCCGCAATACCACCGCCTCCACTTCGACCGACGAAACATTTTCCCCGCGCCGGCGCAGCGAGTCTTTGACGCGGTCCACATATGTCAAATTCTGCTCGGCATCGAGTCGGCCCAAATCGCCGGTCCGAAACCACTCCGGGTGCGGGTCCACCCGCAAACCGTGACTTACGTAGCCCTCGCTCATCACGTGCGGGTGCCTGGGCCGGCAGGCGATCTCGCCCACCGCGCCGGGCGGCACGGGATCACCGCGCTCGTCGACGATGCGCACGTCGAAATGGGGATTCGGCCGCCCCGACGTCCCGGGCACCCCCTCGTCGGACACGGCTTTGACGGCGATCGGAAACGCCTCCGTCATTCCGTACATCGTGACGATCCGGCAGCCGTACCGCTTTTCGATCTCACGATAGGACGTCGCGTCGATGGGAGCGGCCGAGATGAACCGCAGCGGCAGCTGGGCGTCGCGCGGATCCGCGGGCAGATTCTGCAGCATCGACACCATCGCGCCCGCGCCGGCGAAACCGACGGCACCGCGGTCGCGGATGTCATCCCAGACTTCGCGTGGGTGAAAGGCCTCGGCCAGCACGGTCGTTCCGCCGACCAGCATGGGGGCCAGCACGCTGGGCGCCGCACTGAGGTGAAACAGCGGCATCGCCGTCCACAGCGTCTCCCCCGGGCCGAATTCCCACGCCGACGCGGCGGTGGCGGCCACGCAGAACAGGTAATGCCAGCTGGTGGCAACGGCTTTTGACGGCCCCGTGGTGCCCGATGTGTAGAACAGCACCCCCACGTCCGTCGCCGCGGCGGGAGTGTCGGCCACCGGGACATCGACGTCGAGGTGCAACGTGGCGGTCAGCGAATCATCCCGGACCACAACGGCGGTCACCGTATCGAGCTGCCCGATCACCTCGTCGAGCCGGGGCCGGCGTTCGGCGTCGGTGAAGATCACCTTGGCCCGCGACAGCCGCAGCGTGTGCAGCAGGAACTCGCCCTTGTTGGCCGCGTTCACCGCAGCGCTCACCGCGCCGATTCGTGCTGCGCCCAGCCAGAAGTACACCCATTCCGGGCAGGTGGCGGTGAACAGCGCCACGCAGTCGCCGCGGCCGACGCCCAGGCTCTCCAGCATGTGCGCCGCCGCGCGGGACCGTCGGCGCATCTGCTCGAACGTCACGTCGACACCGGCGATCGACATCATCACCCGGTCGGGGTGCTGCTCGGCCCGCCGATCCAGCACGGCCGGCACGGTGAAGCTGTCGACCCCGAAGTCGGCGGGCCCCGGCATCAGGCTTTCGCGGCCGCCGGGTCAGGCTCACCGTCGGCGGTGTAGCCGAAGTCCGACGGCGAAGGCTGCGGGCCCGGGTAGAAGCGGTGCGCCCAGCGGCGAAGGGCTGCGTAATCGTGCGCCTCTTCGGGGGCCAGGTTCGGCTTCTCGAGGTATTTCATGTTCTCCCAGGTGAAGAAGTCCTGCTTGATGACCTCTTGCTGCAGCGCCAGGAACTTGGCGGCGCGGCCGGTGGGCACGTCGCCGGTGTCGCCGGGCTCGCGGATGGAAGCCTGCGTGTAGAAGTAGTCGGTGTAGTCCTCGTCGACCGGCGTCTGCCCCGTCACCTGGATGGTGGCCACCAGGTCGCTCGGGAAGCGGACCAGCCCGAGACCCAACGAGTAGTTGTCGTAGATGATCTTGGCGTCGACCGGCCCGTTCGGGGTCAACCACGTCGACGCGCGCCCGCCGCCGAAATGCGCGTTGACGGTCGCGTGCAGGTGGTAGCCGGACACCTCGAACGACGCGGTGGTGGCGGGGTTTGCGGCCTTGTGCACGTATTGAACGTGGTAGGGGTCGGCGGCGTTTTCGATGATCATCTGCGGGTGCACCTTGACCCGGTTGAGCATCTGGGTGTGCGGGTGCAGCGGGTAGTACTCGTTGGTTTCCAGTTCGGGCAGCACGGGCGGCTGCCAGTACGGGGGCCGGCCGTGTCGCTCGTGCCAGGCGAGGATGAATCCGTACCACTCCATGCTCGGGTAGGTGCGGATCCGGACGTTGTTCTTGCAGCCGATCTTGCTGTACGGGATCAGGGCATTGGTGCCGTCCCCGCGCCATTGCCAGCCGTGCCACGGGCAGACGATGTTCTCGCCCGCCACGGTGCCGCCGACGCCCAGGTTGGCGCCGAGGTGCTGGCAGTAGGCCTCCATCACGTGCACCTGGCCGGACTCGGTGCGGAACAGCACCAGCTCCTCGCCGAAGTAGTGTGCACGCTTGACCTGGCCCGCGGCCAGGTCGGAGGAGAAGGCGACGATGAACCAGCCCGTCGGGAATCGGTAGGTAGACAGCGCGATGCCGGCCTGCCCGAACTCGCGTTCCGAGGGATCGGCGGCCGAATCCGACGCCGGGTCTGAAATTGTGTCCGTCACGAGCTCTCCAAGTTCGACGATTAGGTCTATTTTTACTATCTTAAGCATTGAACGTCAACGCGTGCTGAGCATGTCCGGGAAGCGGGGTTTCAGATGACGGCTGCTGCGGTGGACCTATCCGATTTCGCCTTGTGGCGCAACGGTTTTCCCGACGAGCTGTTCGCCGAGCTGCGTCGCAGCAGCCCCCTGTTCCGCCACGACCTGACCCCGGGGGTGGCCGAGACGGTGCACCGCGACTTCTGGGTGGCGACCAAGCACCGGCACGCGGTCCGGCTGCACCGCGACGCCGAGTCCTTCACCGCGGTCGACGGCCCGACTATCCAGCCGGCCGGGATGTTCTCGTCGTACCCGACCATCATCAACATGGATCCGCCGGCGCTGAACAAGCGCCGCAAGCTCATCTCGGGCGCGTTCAACCCGCGCGCCGTCGGCAAACTCGAAGACGGCATCCGGGCGCGCGCCGCGGGAATGATGGACCGGCTGCTCGATCGGGGCGGCGGCGACTGGATCGAAGACGTCGCCGACGCCCTGCCGATGACCGTCATCGGCGACATCATCGGCATACCGGAGGAAGACCGGCCGCGAATCTTCGATTCCCTGGACCGCATTCTGAAGGCCAATTCGCCCGGGTCGCGGCCGACCCGGCAGGACTACACCGACCTGTACGCCACCATCTTCGGGTACGCGATGGAGCTCACCGCGGAGAAGCGGCGCAATCCCACCGACGACATCTGGAGCACGCTGGCGACCGCGGTGATCACTGGCGAAGACGGCGAGCAATTCAGCCTGCCCACCAACGAACTCGAGTTCTTCTTCTTCGTGCTGGCGTTCGCCGGCAGCGACACCACCAAGAACGCACTGGCCATCGGGGTGCAGGCGTTCGTGGAGAACCCCGAGCAGATCCAGCGATACCGCGAACAGGAAGCACTGCGCCCGAGTGCCGTCGAGGAAGTGTTGCGCTGGGCGTCACCGGTCGCGTACTGGACACGCACCGCGAAGGTCGACGTCGAAATGGACGGCCAGCACATCGCGAAGGGCGAACGGGTGGTCTCGATGCTGCGATCGGCGAACCGCGACGAGGAGGTGTTCGAGTCCCCCTTCACCTTCGACATCGGGCGACAGCCCAACCCCCAGGTCGCTTTCGGGGGCGGCGGGCCGCACCACTGCCTGGGCGCGATGCTGGCGCGCGCGGAACTCCGCGCGGTGTTCGACGAACTGCTGCTGCGCTGCGACGACATCGCCCTCGGCCCGGCCACCGTGGCTTACCCGAACCTGCTCACCAACATGTCGATCTATGACGAGATGGCGATATCGCTGAGCGAGCGGCGTTAGGTCAGTCGATCAAGCGCAGGGCGGCCTTGGGGCACTGGTCGACCGCGGCGCGCACGTCGATCTCCAGCCGCGGCGGCACGGGGCCGTCCGCGATCTGCACCACGTCTTCGTCGCCCAGTTCGAACACCTCCGGGGCGAGCGATTCGCAGAAGCCGTTGGCCTCACACATGTTTTCGTCGACCGTCACGCGCATCGAAAGCCCTCCTTCACGCTCACTTTTCGAGGCCCTTCGGGCGGGTCCCGATCACTTTGCCGCTGGCCAGCTTCGCCAGTTCTTCGTCGGTCAGCCCGCACCGATCGCGCAGTACCTCCCCATTGTGCTCGCCCAGCCGCGGCGGCGGGCGACGCAGCCACCGGTCCTGGCCGGCGAGCTTGGCGAACGGCGGGCACGGGTAGAGGCCCGCGCCGGTGCTCGGGTGGTGCAGGGTCTCGAAAAAACCTCGCTCGCGCAGTTGGGGATTCTCGGTGACCAGCGACGGCGACACCGCGGGCGCGGCGGGAACGCCCGCCCCGGCCAGGCGCTCCACCGTCGCGTCCAACGGCTGCCCGGCGAACCAGTCCCGCAGCCGGCGGTCGACGTCGTCGGCCCGTTCGCGCCGCCCGGCGCCGGTGGCCAGGCCCTCGTCGCACCAGTCGGGCCGGCCCATCACCTCGACCAAGGCCCGCCACTGCCGGTCGTCGCGCACGGTGACCGCGATCCAGTCGTCCTCCCCGGAGCAGCGGTAGAGGTTCTGGATCGACAGGCCGTGACCGCGGTTGCCGCGCCGGCCCAGCGTCACCCCGAACACCTCGGATTCGATCGCCTGTATCGCGGTGGCGTTCAGCACCGTTTCCAGCATCGGCAGCTCGACCTGCTGGCCCGACCCGGTGCGTTCGGCGAAGCTCAGCGCGGCCAGCACGGCGAAGGCGGCGTGCACGCCGGCCAGCGGATCGCAAGCCCCGCGCGGCGTCACCGGCGGGGCCTCCGGCAGGCCCGTCACCCAGGCCAGACCGGCGATCTGCTCCATGGTCGGGGCGAATCCGACCCGGTCCCGCCACGGACCATCGAGGCCGAATGCCGGCATCCGCGCGACGACCAGTTTCGGGTTGACCTCCAGCAGCACGTCGGCGGTGAGCCCGAACTGGTCCATCACCCGCGGCGAAAAGTTCTCGATCACGACGTCGGCGCCGGCCGCCAACTTTTTGAAAAGGCGGCGTCCTTCGTCCGAGCCCAAATCCAGTGTGACGGAACGCTTGTTGGTGTTCATCGCGTGGAACACCCAGCCGTACTCCCACCAGTCGTCCACGTCGGTGCGCATCCCGCCGGAGTAGCGGATGCCGTCGGGCCGCTGTATCGACTCCACCTTGACGACGTCGGCGCCGAACGCGGCCAGCAGGTGGGTCGCCGCGGGCCCGGCCCAGAACGCGGTCAGGTCGACGACGCGCACGCCCTCGAGCGGGAGCCCACGCCGCGCGGTGTCCGCCTCGGATGCGCTTGCCTCCCAAGCCGGTTCGTCGTCGGCGTCACCGGGGGCGGGGGCGGCGCGCAGCGGCGCGGGTTCACACGCCGACATCAGCCAGGGCGGACGGGGCTGGTGAAAGCCGGCGGGGTTGCGGGGGAACACGTTTCGCTGCTTCACGTACTCGAGATCGCGGATCGTGGAGCCGTTGCCCAGCGCCGCGATCGGCAGCCGGAACAGCTGCCCGAGCTCGACGATCTCCTCGACGGTCCGTTCGGCCAGCCACGGTCCGATCTGTTCTCGGATCAGGTCGCGGTAGGCCCACCGGCCGATCTGGAAACGCAGCTGTTCGATCTCTTCGAGCTGCGGGCACTCGACCATCGCGCAGAAGTCGAGCCACTGCTGGCCGGTGACCATCGTGATCCCGACGTAGCCGTCCTTGACCGGTTCGATGGACGGCACTTCGAGGGTGCGGCGGATCGGCGGAACGCGCAGCAACTGCGAATGCAGCCATTCGCTGCTCTGCATCGCGGTCATCGCCTCGAGCAGGGACAGGTCGAGGTGCTCACCGGGCCCGCCGCGCTCGACGCGGCGGCGCACCGCCAACGCGCCGAACGCCGCGTACACCCCGCCCATGTACTCCCCCAGGTCGCCACCGATCGCGATCGGCGGCCCCGCGGGATCGCCCCGAAAGCCCGGCGAACCGGCCCAGGCCTGCAGGGTGAACTCGCTGGCGGCGCGGTCGGCGTACGGTCCGGTCCACCCGAAGTCGGAGATCGTGACGACGATCGAGCCTGGGAACTCCACCAACAGCCGCTGCGGATCGATGCCCAACGCCGCGGCCCGCGCCCTGCCCCCGGTGAGGACCACGACGTCGGCGGCGGCCAGTTCGGCCCGAAACCGTTCGGAGTCCGCGGCGACGGTCAGGCTGCGCTTGCCGGCGTTGAGATAGCCGAAGAACGGCGAGGTCCCACCGTCGGGCACCGGAGAACAGGTGGCCGAGTACCGGCGCAGCCAATCCCCTTGCGGGGGCTCGATTTTACGCACCTGCGCCCCCGCATCGACCAGCAGCTTGCCGCAGTAACTTCCGGCTATCCGGTCGCTGATCTCGACGACACGCAATTCGTCAAGCGGTGTCGGCCGGCTGCCGGGCTCGCGCCTCACCCGGCTATTTATACCATTACTGCTAAAATAGCTAAGCCAGACGAGCACGCGAGGATTGGATGACCGCCCTGGGAATTGGTCCCGACGCCCGGCGCCGACTGTCGGCGCCGAGGATCGCCGAAATCGTAGCCGACGAGTTGCGCCGCCAGATCATCGACGGCGAACTCGCCGACGGCGATCTCCTGCCGCGCCAGGAGGTGCTCGTCGAACAGTTCAACGTCAGCCTGGTCTCCCTGCGCGAGGCGTTGCGGATCCTGGAAACCGAGGGGCTCGTTTCCGTGCGGCGGGGTAACCGCGGCGGCGCCGTGGTGCACGCGCCCGCCAAGACCAGCGCGGCCTACATGCTCGGCCTGTTGCTGCAGAGCGAGGCCGTCGAGGTCGCCGACCTGGGCACGGCGTTGCGGGAACTCGAGCCGGCCTGCGCCGCCCTGGCCGCCCAGCGGCCCGACCGCGCGGACACGTTGGTGCCGGAGCTCAAACGGGTCAACGACGCCATGGCCGAGCACCTCGAAGACGGTCGCCTCTTCACCGAAATCGGTCGCCAATTTCACGATCTCGTCGTTCGCGGCTGCGGCAACCACACCATCATCGCCGTCGTCGGCAGCCTGGAGACGCTGTGGACGAGCCACGAACAGCAGTGGGCCGACGAGAGCGCCGCGCGGGGCACCTACCCGTCGTTGGCCCAGCGCCGCGCGGTGCTCAACACGCACGTCAAGCTGACCGACACCATCGCCGAGGGTGACGTCGACCGGGCTCGCCGGATGGCCGGCCGCCACCTCGCCGACACCCAGACTTACGTGCTCTCCGGCCGCCCCGACCAACGCATCTATGCGCTTTCGCCGCAGGCCCTTTCGCGTTCGGGACCCCGCCCGCGGGACATCCGGCGCCCCTGACGTTGATGCGAACCGCACTAGTCACCGGCGGCAGCGGTGGGATCGGTAAGGGATGCGGCCGCAAGCTGAGCGAGCTCGGCTACGACGTGGTGCTCGCGGCGCGGCGCGAAGCCCCGCTGCGCGCGGCCGCGGAGGAGCTCGGCGCGCGCCACATCGTGGCAGACGCGTCCGACCCGGACGGATTCTCCTCCGCGATAAGCACTTTGGAGCGACTCGACCTCGTCGTGCACGCGGCCGGGACGCTGGGCGGGACCTACGCACGCAAGCAGACTTTCGATCAGTGGCGGACCATCCTGTCGGCCAACCTCGATTCGTGTTTCGTGGTGACCGCCGCGGCGCTGCCGCTGATGCGGGCGGGGTCGCGGTTTGTGTTCATCTCGTCGTCGGCGGCGCACGAGCCGATGATGGCGAGGACGGCCTACTCGGCGTCGAAGGCCGGGATGAACGCGTTTGCCCGCGCCCTGGCGCTCGAGGTGGACCGCGACGGCATCGCCGTGCACATCGTGACGCCCGGCCCGGTGGAAACCGAGATGCTGCAGGACGTTCCTTTCGAGATGTACGCGATCCAGGTATCCGATGTCGCCGAGGCGGTCGCCTGGCTCGACACGGTCGACCCGTCGGTCGACCTACCGGAGATCCGGCTGTCCGCCGTGCAGCGCGGACCGTACGCCCGGCCGCCGGTCGTGCCTACGGAAGCGCGGCGCCGGCGCCAGCGAACGCCTTGATCACCGCTTCGCCGAACTCGTGCAGCGAATCCGGGACGGCGAAATCGGAGAACCACACGTAGAACCGCTCGACGCCCTGGGCGGCCAGGCCGGTGAAGTGCCCGATCAATTCGTTGGCATCGCCGCAGACCAGGCCCGACCCCAGGTTGCCGAATCGCCGGGCGCTCACCTCCCGCACCTTGTCCGGATCGCTTTCTGTCCGGACAAAACCGACCATCTGCTGGATGGATACCCGGGTGGTCCCCGCGGCGGGGGCCAGCGCGGGCAGCTTGTCCAGGTGGTTCGCCGGCACGTTCCACCAATCCGCATACCTGCGAACGAGTTCCATCATCCGGGGCCCGGTGCCGCCCAGAACCAGCGGTATGGGATGGGTTCTGCGCGGGGCCTGCGCGGCCGTGCCGGTCCCCTCCTCGTCGCCCCAGTACTGCCTGATCAGCGCCAGGTGGCGCCCGAGTTGCTCGACCCTGGCCTTCGGATCCTGCTGGCCCACTTCGAATCTGGTGAATTCGGCGGGCCAGGACCCCGCGCCGAGGCCGAGCTCGAACCTCCCTTCCGACGCATCGGAGAGGGTGACGGCCTGCTTGGCGAGCACGGCGGGATGCCGGAAGGCGTCGCAGAGCACCAGGTGGCCGATCCGTAGCCGCTCCGTCTTGGCCGCCACCCAGGTGGCGATGCCCATTGCCTCCCAAATGCTTTCGTCGGCCAGCCCCGGCGCCTCGAGGTGATCGATGAACGCGACGCCGTCGAAGCCGCTGGCCTCGGCGTGCCGGGCCCGCTCCGCGATGTCGGCCGCGGACAACCGCACCTGCGGCAGGAACAGATACCACTCGACCATGGGCCCACCTATGCTCGCACCCGATTGCAACAAAGCCGCTAGTTTACTATTTTTATTATGTTAGGGGTCTTATGGATGTCGGTCTGACTTCGGAGCAGCTGTCGCTGCGCGACACCGTGCGCGGCATCCTGCGCACCGAGTGTCCCCCCGACGCCGCCCGCCAGGCCCTGACGGACCCCGAACGCTGGCGTGCTCCGTGGAAGACGGTCGTCGATTTGGGCTGGACGGAACTCGCGGCGCCCGACGGCGACTACGGGCCCGTCGAGGCGGCGCTGGTGCTCGAGGAATGCGGAGCCGCCCTGGCGCCGATCCCGTTGCTCAGCAGCGTCGGCCTGGCCGCGGGGGCCCTGCGATCCAGCGGCCTGGACGCGGTGCTCGCCGACATCGCCGGCGGCGTCGTCGCCACCCTGGCCGTCCACGCGAAGGGGTCACGGCTGCCCGGCGCGCCGATGACCTTGCGCGGTGGACGCCTGCGCGGGCGGGCCGTCGCGGTCCCGAACCTGAGCCGCGCCGAACTGGTCGTCACGCTCGCGCACGCCGAGAAAGGTGTGGTGGCCGCGGTCGCGCGCTGCGACGGTGCCGGCGGGGTGACCGTCCTTGCGGGCGAGTCGACCGACCCCGCGCAACCGGTGGCCGACGTCGAGATCGACGCCGAGCCGTTGGCCACCGCGGCGGTGGAGCTCGAAGCGGCGCTGGCGGCGCCGCTGGTGGCCGCGGCCGCCGACCTGGTGGGCGTGGCGAGCGGCGCCCTGCACCGCGCGGTCGAGCACGCGAAGGCGCGTCGGCAGTTCGGCGCGCCGATCGGCGCTTTCCAGGGGATCAAGCACGCGCTGGCCGAAAACCACGTCGCGGTGGAACGCGCGCGCAGTCTCACCTACGCGGCGGCGGCCCGGCTCGCCGATCCGGACGAGGGGGACGCCTGGACCGCCGCGGCGCTCGCGAAGGCGGCCGCCGGCGACGCGGCGGTCAGTTGCGCGCGCACCGCGGTACAGGTGCACGGCGCCCTGGGTCAGACCTGGGAGCACGACATCCACCTCTACGTCCGGCACGCGTGGCAGGGCGCCGCGCTCCTCGGCGACAGTCGCGCGCTCTACCACGAGGTGGGCCGCCGGTTCGCGGGAGGCGCGGGATGAGCGCCGTGGTAGAGGAATTCGCGGCGTGGCTGACGGAATTCCTGCCGAAGGACTACTACGAGCGGTATCGCGAGTACCGCTGGGACCTGGCGCTGCGGCGGGACTACCAGCGGGCCGCGTTCGAGGCCGGATGGCTCCAGCCGACCTGGCCTCGTGAGCACGGCGGCCGGTCGCTGGGCCTGCGCGACGCGATGGAGATCCGGATCGAGGGCGCGCTGCGATCCGCGCCCAAGCTGCCCAACATTCAAGGTCCCGGCGTCGTCGCGCCCGGCATCCGTCAGTTCGGCACGCCGGCCCAAATCGACCGGCTGCTGGTTCCCCTGCTGCGCGGCGACGAGTGGTGGGCGCTGGGCATGTCCGAGCCGGAGGCGGGGTCCGATTTCGCCGGCCTCCGCACGCGGGCCGAGCGTGAGGGCGACGTCTTCCGGGTCAACGGCCACAAGATATGGACCACGCAGGCCCACCTGTCGCGGTGGTGCACCCTGTATGCGCGCACCGATCCCGAGGCGCCGAAGCATCGCGGCATTTCCTGCCTGATCCTCGACCTGCAGGCACCCGGGGTCAGGATCGAGCCCATCCGGATGGCCTCGATCTCCGACGAGACGTTCTGCGAGATCTTCCTCAACGACGTCGAGGTGCCGGCGGAGAACCTGCTCGGGCCCCTGCATGGCGGTTGGAACGTGGCGCTGTCGTCGCTGCACCACGAACGGCAGATGATCTGGATCATGAACTGGGTCGAGATCAAGCGCGGGCTCGACGCAGTGCGTGGGGCGCGGCCGACCGACGACATCTGCGCCGAGCTCGGCTCGCTCCTCGCCGACGCCGAGGCGCTGCGGGCCACGGGATACCGCGCGCTGGGCAACGAGCTGGCGGGACGGGCGAGCCCGGAGGCCGACATTCTCAAGCTGCTCGGATCGGTTGCCTTGCAACGGGTTTGGGAACTGGCCGCGGTCGCGAAGGGAGAGGATGGGGTCAGCGATCCGGATTTGCTGTTCGAACGCCAGGACGCGCTGGCCGCAACCATTTACGGCGGAACGTCGGAAGTGCAGCGCAACATCATCGCCGAGCGGCTGCTCGGGCTGCCGAAGGGATGACGACGATGGATTACGACCTCGGCGAAGACGCCGCACAACTGCGAAACCACCTGCGCGAGTTGGTATCCAACCACATTCCGGCCGACTTCCTCGGCGCCTGTACGGAAAATCCGCAGGACCTGGCCACCACCGAGACGTTCTGCAAGCTGCTGGCCTCTGAGGGCCTGCTGGCGCTGGCGTGGCCCAAAGAGCATGGCGGCGGCGGGGGTTCGGTCTGGCAGCAGACGGTGCTGCGCGAGGAGATGTGGGCGCAGCACGAGCCGCGCGGTCCGCAGTACATGGGGATCAACTGGGTCGGGCCCGCGCTGATGCGTTACGGCACAACCGAACAAAAGGCCAAGCACCTGGCCGCCATCGCGTCCGGCGACGTGATCTGGTGCCAGGGCTTCTCCGAGCCGGAGGCCGGCACCGATCTGGCGTCGCTGCGCACCCGCGCGGTGCGCGACGGTGACGGCTGGCGCATCACCGGCCAGAAGGTGTGGACGTCGTATGCGTTGATGGCATCCTGGTGCGTGCTGGCCGCGTGCACCGACCCGGAGGCGCCAAAACCCAAGCGGCTCACCCTGTTTCTCATCCCGATGGACCGGCCGGGTTTCACCGTGCGGCCCATCGGGTCGATGCTGGGGCCCCATCACCTCAACGAGATGTTCCTCGACGACGTGCAGGCCTTCCCCGGCGACGTCCTCGGCGAGGTCGGCGACGGCTGGCGGGTGATGCGGGAGGCACTGGCCTTCGAGCGGGTCGGCATCGCCCGCTACGCGCGATGCGAGTCGCTGCTGGACCGGATGCGCCGGCAGCTCGGCGAGGAGTGGGACTCGCTGCCCGAGTCCATCCGCGCCCGCTGGGTGCGGGCGCTCGCCGACCTCCGGGTGGCCCGGCTGCTGGCGTACCGGGCCATCTCGCTGCAGGACGACCCGTCGGCGGGGGCGGCGGCCAGCGCCGCCCGCATCGCCACCACCACCTGCGATCAGTTGGTCGCCGAGCTGCTGTTCGACGTGCTGGGCCCCGCCGCGCTCGACAGCGGCACGTCGGCACCCCTGCACGGGGCCATCGAGGACCATTGGCGCTACGCACAGGCCGCCACCGTGGCATCGGGCACCATCGAGGTGCAGCGAATGCTGGTGGCACGCGACGTTCTGGGAGAACATAGGTGAAAACCGAACTGCCGCAGGATATCAGCGACTTCGCCGCCGTCGCCGCGAAGCGGCTCACCCGATTGGGCGGCCCCCCGGCGGCGCTGCGCGCCGAGTCCGATGACGGCATCCGGGACGCGGCGCGCACCGCCCTGAGTGACGTGGGAGCGTTCGAGCTGGACGTCCGCTCGGCGAGCGACGACCTGTTGGCCGCCGCGGTGCTCTGCCAGGCCGCCGGCGCGACCGCGCTGCCCTATCCCGTCGTCGAAGATCTGCTGGCGATCGACGGCGCGCGACTGGCCCTGATCAATCCCGAGGCGCCGCGCATCGACCACGGCGACCTGCCGGGCGACTGGGTCGCGGCCGACCTGGACGGCCACCGCTACCACCCGCGGGCGGCGTCGCGCACCAACGCCAAGCTGGGGCCGTTTCTGGTGCCGGCCACACTGGGCGCACCCGACGGAACCGTGCCGGCCGGCGACGTTAATCTTCATCTCGTGCTGGGATCATGGCGGATTCTGGGAGCCCTGCAGCAGTCGCTGCACATTGTCACCGACCACGTACGCGCCCGGGTTCAGTTCGGCAAGCCACTAGCGGACTTCCAGGCCGTCAGGTTCGCGGTCGCGGACGCCGCCGTCGGCGTGCGTGGGCTGTACGAGCTCGCGAAGTACACCATCTCCCGGCCGGAATCGCTGCCGGTGCAGGTGCATTCGGCCGACGCGCTGCTGCTCAGGTACAAGGCCGCCGACACCGCGCGGCAGGTGCTGCGCACCTCTCACCAACTGCTCGGCGCCCTCGGTTTCTGCGACGAGTCCGACGTCAGCGTGCTCGACCGCCACACCCAGCCGCTGATCCGCTTGCCGCTGAGCGCCGAGGCGCTCTCGCTGCGCCTGATTCCCGACGTCCGCGACGGCCACCTCGAGACGCTGTTCAGCGGGCCGGTACCCGCATGACGACCGAACCCGTTGAATCGGGCGTGGCTCCCAACCCGCTCGAAGACGGGATCCCGTTCGGAACCAAACTGCAACAGCTCGCCGAAGAACGGCGCGACGCTCCCGCGGTGACGGTGGTCGCGCTCGACGGCGCCGCAAAGTCGCTGACCTTCGGCGAGCTCGACGCACGCGCCAACCAGTGGGGGCGGGCGCTGGCCGCCAGCGGCGCCGGTCCGGGTTCCCTTGTGGCCCTGGCGATCCCGAATTCCGTGCATCTGGTGCTCGGTGCGCTGGGATGCTGGAAGATCGGCGCGGTTCCGGTTCCCATGCACTGGGATCTGCCCGAGTGGGAACGAGACCGGGTGCGCGGTGTGATCGCCCCCGCCGTCGTCGTCGACGAAAAAACCCGGTGGGAGCTGGAGGCGCGCGCGGCCGGGGAATCCACCGGCCCGCTGCCGCCGGCCGTCTCCCCGCACGCGAACGGCATCTGCAGCAGCGGGTCGACCGGCGTCCCGAAGGTGATCCTCAGCTTGGCGCCGTCGGTGTGGACGCCCCAACACGGCGAACCGTTCCTGTCGAACTGGACACCGGTCGCCCAGCCGCAAACCATCATGGTGCCCGCGCCCATGTACCACACCAACGGCTTCGCGACCTTCTTTTTCCTGCTGGCCGGTGACCATCTGGTCGTGCTCGAAAAGTTCGACGCGGCATTGGTGTTGGATGTCATCGAACGCTTCCGGATCACCAACTTCACGGCCACGCCCACGATGCTGGCGCGCATCGCGGCGCGGCCGGACGTGCGGCAGCGCGACCTGTCCAGCGTCGTCTTCATCTTGCAGGGCGCCGCCGTGATGCCGCCCTCGCTCATGCACACCTGGTTCGAGCTGCTGAGCCCCGAGCAGATCGTGTCCGCGTACGGCATGACCGAGAACCTGGGGCTCACCGCGTTGCGCGGCGACGAGTGGCTCGCCCATCCGGGCAGCGTCGGCCGGGGGTTCCGGGACACCGAGATTCGCATCCTGGACGCCGGGCGGACACCCCTTGGCCCCGGCGAATACGGCGAGATCTACCTGCGGGCACCGATGGCCGCGGGATCGCGCTACCTGGGCGGCGCGCCGCCGCTCCCGTCGACCGAGGACGGCTTCCGTTCCGCCGGCGACATCGGCTACCTCGACGAGGACGGCTACCTCTACATCGTCGACCGGCGCGTCGACATGATCGTCACCGGCGGTGCGAATGTCTTTCCGGCGGAAGTGGAGTCGGCGCTGGCGGGCCACCCCGACATCGCCGACGTCGTGGTCATCGGGCTGGCCGACGCGCAGTGGGGGCGCCGCGTGCATGCCGTGGTGCAGCTCGCCGACGGCGCCTCGCTCACCGAAGAGCAGGTGATCGAGTACGCCAAGAGCCGCCTCGCGCACTACAAGGCCCCCAAGACCGTAGAGTTCGTCGACGCGATCCCGCGCACCGCTGCCACGAAGGTCAATCGCTCGGCGATGATCGAGGCCCGGGGCGGCTAGCGCCCGAAGGCGGGTCATGGCCCTCGAGGTCGGCTCGGAGGGCAGCGACGATCTCCTGCGCGCGTATCTCTTTTCCCGAGTCAAATGGAAACGGCCTTCAGCAAGCGCTGATGCATAGGCGATCTCGATCTGACCCCACGGCCGGAGCAACGACCCGGTCCAAGATGGATCCGCGACTTCTTCGAGAGATCGGATTAAGGACTTCAGGTCGCGATCCACACGTTCGAGTGCGGCGAAACCGCTGTAGTCGTCCAGCGAATCAAGCGCGAGTTGCCGGAGGTACACAATGCGATCGCGGGAATCGTCGTCGACGTCCATGGCGCGGTTCCAAATTGACTGTGCTCAAACAGTGACGGTCACGACCGGGACGCCGGCGGCTTGCCACCGTCGGCGAACTCCGTCGAGTTCACTGGTCGGAGCGGAAAGCAACAAGCCAAAGGCAGCTGGCGGGCTGAGTTCGTCGCGATAGTAGTCCCTATAGAAGGGCATCGTGTTGGCGAACCAAGAGAAGAGCTCGGGTTGTTCGGTGAGGATGAGATGAGCGTTGGTTATCAATGTGAGGTAGCCGGGGGACTGCGGCCTCCCAGTAGCTGTGGTCACCATGTTGTCCAAGTCGCGCATGACATCATCGAAGGCATCCATGTTGCGCCCGAACCACCGCGGGAAGTGCCATGCCTCGGCGAAGGCGTCGTAAAGCGCATCCCGAGTCTTTGTGCGCAAGCCGTCGATTTTTCGAAGCTCAAATCCGGCAGGGGGGACTAACGGCAGCGTTGTCTCACCAAGGATGCCAACGCAAGCCCCATGCCCGGCGGCCTGAGATACGAATTGTTCTAGGTTCATGGTCTCTGTCATTCTTAGCGAACCCGCCGAAATGATCCGTAGTGTCCATCGGTATACCACGCCGATCCGTCAGAGCCGGTGACAATGCGCTGCGGGTCGCGGTTCTGACCTGGCACCTTTGGATTGACGTCCCACTCTTGATAGGTGATGGGCTTGCCAGACGAGTCCGTTGACGGCAAGAGCCCTTCGCGGTTCTGAAAGTTGCTCCCGCCCTTCGTTCCTGGGGCGTTGGCTGATCCTGGCCACTTCCCAGCGTCGATCTGTTGCAATACGTCTCGCACATTTTGCGGTATTTGTGGTTGACCACCCGGCGCGTGCGGCTGCTCCGGCGCGGGCTGCGTCCAGGACGGTATGTCCGTCCGCACGGCCTCTTTTCCAGGCGAGTATTGCGTGTTCGCCGAATTCAGTTGCCTTTCGAGCTGCGACTTCCAGGAGTTGTAGGTCCAGGCTTCTTGGTTGTAGGCGTTCACCGCGTCCAAATTGGTGGGGTCGGGCCGCCAAGAATTGTGACGCTCGATGTCTTTGATCAACTGCTCGTACGCCCGCTGCGCCGCCTCCACCGATTTCGGTACCGGTGGGCTCGCCCACGAAGGAGGAGTCGGAGGCCGCAGCGGCGGCTCGCCCGGTGGCGGCGGTGGAGGCGGTGGAACGGGTGGTGTCGGGGCAAGCGGCATCGGGGTGGGTGGCGCCTGCGGGATTTCGCCCGGTCCAGAGCCGAGCATCTGCGCGCCGGGGCCACCGGGGCCGCCCGGGCCTTCGCTGTTAGGGGGTGGCCCGGGCGGGCCGCTTTGCGGCGCGGCCGGCTCCGGGCTGGGCGGTGGCGGTGGTTGGGGTGGCTGCGGTGGGGGTTTCAGCGTCTGGGCAGTGTCGCCGAGGTCCCACGTGGGCGCGGGCGGTGAGGCGGTGACGGTGGGCGGCGGCGGTTCGGGATGGACGTAGGCAAGCGGCTGCGCGGCCGTCGGCGAGCTGGTGGTCAGGGGGGCGGCCATGACCGGGCCCGGCAGCATCGCCGCATTGAGCATGCCGGGACGAGCGCCGGTGGCCTGCTCGGCGGGCGGTGGCGTGAAACCATCACCTGGGGGCCGGACGTAGCTCGTCAATCCCGCACCCGGATAACCGCCGGTACTTGACCCGGGCACCGATCCTGTTCGCGGACTTAGGGTTTCGGCCCGCGCGGCCAACGCCCGGTCAAACTGGGCAGGCGTCAGCCCCTGGCCGCCGGGTGTCGCCACGTTCGGCGCGGCAGGAACCGCGGCCTGCGGGGGCCTGGCGAACATGCCCGTCGGGGATTGCGGAGCCTTCGGTTGGGCAGCGTTCTGGGTCGCCGCCATCGGGGCTGCCCGGGGTGTTGCGGCCGCCTGCGACACGGCCGCGGCCGGGGCCATCGCCGCTTGGACGGCCTGCTCGCCGGCCTGCATCGTCGCCCCGGCCGCACTCATCGCAGCGTTTTCGGCCAACCCCGCCGCAGCAATGGCCGGCGCCGCCGCCGACGCCCCGGCTACCGCGGGCGGAAACGGCACCATGATCGCCGCCGTACTCGCCCGCAACGCCGCCCCATAGGCCGCGCCCGCGGCGGCATTGCGCGGCCACATGTGCCCGTAATACTCCAAATTCAACGCCGCGATCCGCGGAGTCAGCGCGCCCAGCACGGTCAAGTTGATCTGCTGATCGGCGGCCTCTTCCATCCGATTGGCCACCGCCTGCTCGGCGGTCACCATCGACGCCAGCGCCGCCTGATGGGCAGCGGCCGCCGCCGCCACGTGCGGCATCTTCTCCAACAGCGCCGCTGCCAGCAGTTCATGCTGGGTGTCCATCGCGGTCTGCGACGTTGCCGAGGCAGCCGCACCCGTCCCCCGCCAGCTGGCGCCGTAGGTTGCCGCGCCGGTCACCGTGGAGCTCGCAGCGATCGTCTGCAGATTCGCCGCCTCGGCGCCCAGCGTTTCGGAATAGGCCAGTGTGGACGCCGGACCACATCCCGACATCAACGCCGTGTAGTTGGCCTCCGGGCTAAAGCTCGGCCACGGATGCGCCACGCGAACCCCTCACCGCTACAGCGAGATGGCCGCCGCGCGGATCGCCTCACTGGCCACCGTGGTCGTTCCAGCCAACGACTGGGCATCCGAAAACAGCCCGCGCTGGGCGGCGTGCTCCTCGGCGGTCGCCACATAGGCCGCACCCACCGCGGCTAGCGCCGCTGCGAACTCCGCCGAATCAGCATCGGCGCCCATCGGCAGAACTCCCAACAACGTCGGCGCGCCCGCGCTCGCACCGGCACCCGTCTGCGCAGCCAATTCCGCCTGGGCCACCGCCGCGGCCGCCACTTCTGCCGGCTCCATCGCGAATACCATCGCCGCTACCTCCACCCCACAGGCGAATATCGACCCATCCTATGCCCGCAGCCACCAGTGCAGCACTTCACGGAAACCACTACAGCCGTCTGTCGGACCCCCGTGGCATACTCGAACACATGTTCGATGAATCCGCTCGTCCCGAGGTAATCGCCCGGTTTGACGACATGGTCGAGCGTCGCTGCCCGTCGAAGACGCCAGAGTCGGCGGTGATCGTGGAGCGGATCGACGCGGCCGCGCGCGCGGAGAACCGGGCGGCCGCCGCACAGCTGGTCGCGGTCCATGAGTTGTTTCGGTATCGGTTGTCGCGCTGCAGCGAGACCGAGGACTGGGCCATCGACACCATGGAGGCGGTCGCTGCCGAGATCGCCGCGGCCTTGCGGATCGGCCAGGGGCTGGCGGCCGGCCGGCTGCACTACGCGCGGGCGCTGCGTGAGCGTCTGCCTGGGGTCGGGGAGGTGTTCCAGGCCGGTGACATCGATTTCCGGATGTTCCAGACGCTGGTGTTTCGCACCGATTTGATCACCGACCCCGACATCCTGGCCGGCGTCGACGCCACTCTGGCGGCCAATGTGGCGCGCTGGCCGTCGATGAGCCGGGGTCGGCTGGCCGCCCAGGTGGACAAGATCGTCGCCAAGGCCGATGCCGATGCGGTGCGCCGGCGCAAAGAACGTCAGACCGATCGGAACGTCTGGATCGGCGACGCCTTCGAGGGGCTGGCCGAATTGAGCGGCAGCCTGCTCGGTCCCGATGCGCACGCATTGGACCGGCGGTTGGACGCGTTGGCGGCCACGGTGTGCGCGCACGATCCGCGCACCCACGAGCAGCGGCGCGCCGACTCGCTGGGCGCGCTGGCGGCCGGCGCGGACCGGCTGGGTTGTCGCTGCGCGCGCCCGGATTGCGCGGCCGGGACGCGCCCGCCCGCGTCGCCGGTGGTGATTCACGTGATCGCCGAGCGAGCCACCCTGGACGGCACCGGCACGGTGCCGGGCTCGGAGCTGGGCGCCGACGGGCTCATCCCACCCGAACTGGTCGCCGAACTGGCCGCCTCGGCCAAACTCATGCCGCTGATCCACCCCGGCGACGCACCACCCGAGAACGGCTACGTGCCCTCCAAAGCTCTGGCGGATTTCGTGCGCTGCCGCGATCTGACGTGTCGCTGGCCCGGCTGTGATTGCCCCGCGGTGCAGTGCGACATCGACCACACCGTCCCCTACGCCCAAGGCGGGCCGACCCACGCGTCAAACCTCAAGTGCTACTGCCGAACTCACCACTTGATCAAGACGTTTATGGGCTGGGCCGAACAACAGCTGGCGGACGGGACGCTGATCTTGACGTCACCGGCCGGGCACACCTACGTGACCACCCCTGGCAGCGCGATGCTGTTCCCCAGCCTGTGTCGCTGGGTCGGCGGGTGCCCAGCCGCCGAGGCCGACCCGACCCCCGAGTACTGCGCAGAGCGCGCCGCGATGATGCCCAGGCGCCGCCGCACCCGCGCCCAAGACCGCGCCTACCGGATCGCCACCGAACGTCGCCACAACCGCCAAGCCAGGCTCGCCCGACAACCCACACCTGGCGACTACTTCGCCCTGCCTCCACCAACCGGAGACGACGAGCCACCGCCGTTCTGAGCGGAGCCCGTGTTAGGACAGCAACTCGTCAGCGGCATCGAACGCGTCGACCGCGTCGCCGTCGTCATGGCCCTGACCCTGAAACCCCGTCGGCCTGAACCTGCGCACCGTCTCCACGGGGCCGTCGGCGCCGTCAACCTCGACGTGCCAGTCGTCCACCGGCTCATAGTCTTGGTCGATGAAGTAGCCGGTCATCTCGCGCTGCGCGCCGCGCATCGACAGCGCGTCCACGTCCAGCTCGTAGGTGCTTTCGTCGGGGTCGACGACCGTGCAAATGACCTCTTCGTCCTCTTGGCGCAGCCATACCTCGATCGGACCAGCACTAGTGTTCACGGCTTGGGACGGTAGCCGCGAACCACCGCAACCCGACGCAAACGCGGGTTTTCGCGTCGGGGCCACGGCGTTCTGGCCTCACGCATATCGCGCCACGCGCGGTAACCTCATTCTCATGGCTGAACCGACCGAGGAAGCCGAAGTGACGCGCGGCGACCGCTTCATCAAGACGGCCGTCGCGATCCTGGGCGAAACCGGACGCACTGACTTCACCGTGCAGGAGGTCGTCGCGCGCTCCAAGACCTCGCTGCGGGCCTTCTACCAGCATTTCGGTAGCAAGGACGAGCTGCTGCTGGCCCTGTTCGAACGGACCATCGCGCAGTCGGCGCAGGCCTGGCGCGCGGAGACCAATGGGCTCGACAGCACCGCCGCGCTGAAGCTGGTGATCGACCGCATCAGCCAGCAACCGGAATCGAGCACCCAGGACAGCCTGAACAGGGCGTTGAGCCTGTACAACCAGCATCTGGCCGAGACGCGGCCCCGCGAATACGCCCGCGTGCTCTCCCCCATGCACCAACTGATTCGCGACATCATCGGGCAGGGGATCACCGAGGGTGTGTTCAACCCGGGACTCGACGTCGGGGCCGCGGCGGCGATCGTCATGCAGACGATCATGGGCGCGCAGCGATTGCATTGGCTCGGCGCGGAATTGATCAGCACACCGATCGACGTCGGACAGCTGTACGACTTTTGCAGCCGCGCTCTCGGCATCCGCGAAACCGACGAGTCGCCGACGCCGTCGCTGGGCGAGCTGTTCGCCCAGATCGGGATGCGACCGGGCATCCACAATGGCGAATTCGCGATGACCATGCCCGTCAGCCCCCATGTCACCAACACGTCCGGCGCCCTGCAGGGCGGGCTGATCGCCACCCTCGTCGACGTGGCCGGGGGACAGTTCGGGCTGGAATACCTGCAGCCCGGCACCACCATGACGACCGCCGACCTCTTCGTCCGCTACCTGCGGCCCATCAAGCAGGGCGCCGCGCGCGCGGTGCCGCGGATGCTGCGATCCGGCCGCCGGGCGATGGTCATGCAGGTCGACATCTACGGCGACGGCGACGAGCTCGCCGCGACCGCGACGGTGAACTTCGCGATCATCAACGGACCGACACCGACGGCCGGCCTCCCGGCCGACGATTAGGCCCCCTACACGCCGACGCGCAAAAGTGGTAACGTCATTACCACCTACCGAGAACCCAAAACTTGTCCCAAGGAGATCGCCATGCCGTCTCGCGAACTTTCCTTCCCCGTCTTCGACGCCGACAACCACATGTACGAGCCGCAGGAGGCGCTGACCAAGTACCTGCCGGAGAACCGCAAGCGCGTCATCGACTACGTGCAGGTGCGGGGCCGCACCAAGATCGTGGTGCGCGGCCACATCAGCGAGTACATCCCCAACCCCACGTTCGAGGTGGTCGCGCGGCCCGGGGCGCAGGAGGACTACTTCCGGAACGGGGCCCAGGGCAAAAGCTACCGCGAGATCCTCGGCGAGCCCATGAAGGCCATCCCCGCCTTCCGGGAACCGGGCGCACGGCTGGAGGTCATGGACGAGCTCGGCATCGACTACGCCCTGATGTTCCCAACCCTGGCCAGCCTGGTCGAAGAGCGGATGAAGGACGACCCGGAGATGACCCACGACGTCATCCACGCGCTCAACGAGTGGATGTATGAGCAGTGGTCGTTCAACTACAAGGACCGCATCTTCGCCACCCCGGTGATCACGCTTCCGATCGTGGAGCGTGCGCTCGAAGAACTCGATTGGGTCCTGGAGCGCGGCGCCCGCACGGTGCTGGTCCGCCCGGCGCCGGTGCCCGGCTTCAAGGGCAGCCGCTCATTCGGCCTCGAGGAGTTCGACCCGTTCTGGCAGGCCTGTATCAAGGCCGAGCTGCCGGTCTCGATGCACGCCTCGGACAGCGGTTACTCCGAATTCGCGAACGTCTGGGAGCCCGGCGACGAGTTCCTGCCGTTCAAGCCGACCGCCTTCCGCAGCTTCGCGATGGGCCATCGGCCGATCCTGGACGCGATGGGCGCGCTGGTGTGCCACGGCGCGCTGTCCCGCAACCCCGAGCTGCGGATCCTGTCGATCGAGAACGGCGCCGACTGGGTGCCCGACCTGTTCAAGGGCCTCAAGGGCGTCTACAAGAAGATGCCCCAGTCGTTCAGCGAGGACCCGATCGAGGCGTTCAAGCGCTGCGTCTACATCACCCCGTTCTGGGAGGACCGCTTCACCGAGATCGTCAAGATGGTGGGCACCGACCGGGTGCTCTTCGGCTCGGACTGGCCGCACCCCGAGGGCCTGAAGGATCCCATCTCCTTCGTCGACGAGCTCACCGACTTCAGCGAGGAGGACGTCGCCAAGATCATGGGCGGCAACCTGATGAAGCTGATGAAGGTTTCCGAGCCCGCGAAGAAGCCGGTCTCAGCCTGAGCGGTCTTCGTCGAAGACGGAGACGACGCCCTTGGTCTCGAACACCGCGAGGCGAACGTCCGCGGGCGTTTGGTGACCGTGCTGGCGCAGGATCGCCTCCAGGTCCGAGTGCGTGAGCCGGCAACGCCTCAGGTTCGCCTCGTCGAGTTTGCCGTCGCGAATCAGCACCCGCACCGGCGGGTCGACCAGGCGGCGCACCCACGGGACGAACCGCAGCCGCGCGACGAGGTCATGGGCGGCGATCAAGGCGACGAGGGCGGCCGCCCCGGTGAGCCACGAGGTGTCGGCGGCGGTGGCGGTGCGCCCGACGATGGCGCCCACCGCGACGGCGGTGACCCAGTCGAACGGCGTGAACTCACCGATGGTGCGCCGCAGCATGAAACGGAAAGCCGTTGCGGTGGTGATGAATAACGCCAACGCCTTAAGCGCGGCATACGCCGCCGGCCGCCACCCGTCGACGAACTGCAGCAGTAGATCCCTCATGCCAACCCGAATTCGGTCAGTCGCCGTGGCCGTGCGGTCCCGCTCATGTGACCAGAGGTACCCGCCGACATCCGGCGTAACCTCGGCAGGCGCCACGTGACGGTTAGCAAATGCGTTGCAGCGGGTACATGACACTCGTTGCTAATCTGGGCATCTACGTGTGCAAATACCATGCATCCGGCCTGGTTATGCGACCGCGTACCGAGGTTCCGTGGAAGGGACGGCCAATTGGTCGC
Organism: Mycobacterium interjectum; assembly: GCA_002102225.1. GTDB lineage: Bacteria > Actinomycetota > Actinomycetes > Mycobacteriales > Mycobacteriaceae > Mycobacterium > Mycobacterium interjectum_B. Next base: position 78,809 of record LQPB01000086.1, on the reverse strand, counting down.
CGAAAATGAGTGGGACAAGACCGTTGGTGCGGCCGACGAGGTTCGCCGCGTCTTCGAGAATGTTCCCGCCATGCTGGTCGGCCTGAAGGGGCCCGACCACCGGTTCGTCGCGGTCAACGCCGCCTACCGCGTGTTCAATCCGACGGGCAACCCGGTTGGAAAGCCTGCGGTCGAGGTCTTCCCCGAGCTGGAGAGCCAGCAGATCTACCAGATGTTCGACCGCGTGTACGAGACGGGCGAATCCCAGTCCGGAAGAGAGTGGCGGCTGCAAGCCGACTACGACGGATCGGGCATCCAGGAGCGGTACTTCGACTTCGTGGTCACACCGCGCCGCGGGGACGATGGGTCGGTCGAGGGTGTGCAGATCATCTTCGACGACGTCACCGAGCGGGTGCGGGCGCGACTGGCCGCCGAGGCGCGCATAGAGGACCTCGCCGAGCGCTACCGCAACGTGCGCGATTCGGCCATCGTCATGCAGCAGGCGCTACTGGCCCCGTCGGTGCCCGTCGTTCCGGGCGCCGACATCGCGGCGGAATACCTCGTTGCCGCCCAAGACACCGCCGCCGGTGGGGACTGGTTCGATGCGATAGCCCTCGGGGACCGGCTGGTCCTCGTCGTCGGCGATGTCGTCGGCCATGGCGTCGAGGCGGCCGCGGTGATGTCGCAACTGCGCACGGCTTTGCGCATGCAAATTTCGCTGGGGCACAGCATCGTCGAGGCGCTCGAGGCGCTCGATCGCTTCCGCGAACACGTGCCGGGCTCCAAGTCGGCCACCCTGTGCATCGGTTCGCTCGACCTCGCGACGGGCGAATTCCAGTACTGCACAGCGGGACACCCGCCACCGCTACTGGTGAGCGCCGACGCCAGCTCGCGGTACGCGGAACCGTCGGGCGCGGGGCCCCTCGGCAGCGGCACCGGATTCCCGGTGCGCACCGAGGTGCTGGAGCCGGGCGATTCGGTGCTGCTGTATTCGGATGGCTTGATCGAGCGGCCTGGCCGGCCGCTGGGCTCCAGCACCGCGGAATTCGCCGAGTTGGCCGCGAACATCGCCGGCGGCCGCGGCGGCTTCGTCATCGATGCGCCGGGGCGCCCGATCGACCGACTTTGTTCGGAGACACTGGAATTGCTTTTGCGGTCGACCGGCTACCAGGACGATGTCACGCTGCTCGCGGCGCAACGGCGCACGCCGTTGCCACCGCTGCGCATCACCGTGGACGCGACCATCCATGCGGCGCGCGCGGTCCGCACGCGGCTTCGTGACTGGCTCTCGGAGATCGGGGCCGACGGCGACGACATCTGCGATGTTGTGCACGCGGTCTCCGAGTTCGTCGAAAACGCGGTCGAACACGGGTACGCGACCGAGGTTCCCGACGGCGTCGTTGTCGAAGCCGCGCTGGCCGGTGATGGAAACCTGCACGCCTCCGTGATCGATCACGGGCAGTGGAAGGACTACCGCGAGGGCGCCAGCGGTCGCGGGCGCGGACTCGCGATGGCCGAGGCCCTGGTGTCGCAGGCGCAGATCACGCACGACGCCGGCGGCACGACCGCCAGCCTGATCCACCCGCTGTCGCGACCGGCCAACTTCATCACCGACACGATCGTCGGTCGCTCACACCGCCGCCGACCCGTCGCCGCCGAATTCGTCTCCCTGGTCGGCGACGCCGGCCGCATCGTCGTGAGCGGCGACGTCGACACCACCACCGCATCCACGCTGGATCGCCAGATCGCCGTCGAAAGCCGCTCCGGCGTCGGGTCTTTGACGGTCGACCTGAGCGGAGTTACCCACCTCGGATCGGCCGGCGTCAGCGCGCTGGCCGCCGCCCGCGACCGGGCGCAGACGCAGGGCGGCGCCCTCGTGCTGGTAGCCCCACCCGGCAGCCCGGCGCATCACGTCCTCTCGCTGGTCCAAATGCCCTTCGTCAGCGACGTCAGCGGCGATCCAGACCCTGACCGTGCCGCACCTGACTGAACGGCACCCCGCGGTCTGCGGCGTATTCGCGCGGAAAGCCCAGTACGCGCTCGCCGATGACGTTGCGGGCCATCTCGGTGGTGCCGCCGCCGATGGCGACGTTCTGCCGCGACAGGTAACGCAGGCCGGCCTCTAGGCCCTCGCCGAATTCCCCGACGACCCCGGCACTTCCCGCGATCGCGAGCGCGGTGTCCATCTCCAGGGTCACGGTCTCGGAATGAAAGAGCCTGATGAGCGTCCCGGCGGTCGGCGGCAGGACCCCGTCGCGGACGTTGCGGTAAACGTGGTCGATCAACTGCTCGGCCACGGCGCGGTGCACGAGCACGCGCCCGGCCATCTCGTGGACCCGTTCGTCATCGGCCCGGCCCACCTTCTCGGCCAGCGCCACATAGTCGACGGGCTTAGTGGAACCGCCCTCGCTGCCGCTGCCGCTGGAGAACTCGGAACCCTGCCCCACCGCCCGGCGTTCGTGATACAGCTGCCGCGAGGCCACCGCCCAGCCGCCGTTGACCTCGCCGACGACGGCGTCGTCGCCCACGTCCACGCCGTCCAGGAATTCTTCGCAGAACTCGGTCGAACCGCTCAGCATGGTGATGCGCCGCAACGTGATTCCCGGGTGTGCGATGGGCACCAGAAACATGGTCAGGCCTTCGTGCTTGGGCACGTCCCAGTCGGTGCGCGCCAGACACAGTCCGTAGTCGGCGGCGAACGCGCTGGTGCTCCACGTCTTCGCGCCGTCGATCACCCACCGGTCGCCGCGACGTTCGGCCCGGGTGATCACACCGGCCAGGTCCGAGCCCCCGCTGGGCTCGCTCAACAGCTGCACCAGCACCTCATCGCCGCGCAGGGCCGCGGCGATGTGCCGCTTCTTCTGCTCCTCGGTGCCGGTGTCGAGCAGAGTGGCGCAGCAGATGGTGAACGTGGGGGTATTGAGGATCAGCGGCATCTCGTAGCCGTAGGACTCGGAGTCGAACGCCTTCTGGTATTCGTAATCCAGGCCCAGGCCGCCGTACGCGCGCGGAAAACAAATGCCGGCGAATCCGCCTTCGTAGAGCCGCTTTTGCAGTTCTCGGGCGCGCTGCCACGATCGCTCGTCGTCGCGCGGGACGGGCGGTGGATCCTCGGGATCGATGGCGGGCATGTTGTCCGCCAACCACTCTCGGGCCCGAGCGGCGAACTCGGCGACAGACTCGGTGGTCGTCATCCGGCGTTCGCCATCGATCGGGCCGCCTTCTCCGCCTCGTACACCCTCAGGTTGTGTTCCTCGGGCGTGCCGAACATGGCGCGATACAACGTGACTCGCCTCAGGTACAGGTGCAGGTCGTGTTCCCACGTCACGCCGATCCCGCCGTGCATCTGCACGCACGCCTGGACGACCCGCACGGACATCTCACCGACGTAGGACTTGGCGATGCTCGCCGACAAGCCCGCGCTGGAAGAGCGGTCGGCGACGTCGGCGACCGCGGCGTTGGTGGTGGCGCGACAGGCTTCCAGCCACAGCTTCATGTCGGCGAATCCATGCTTGAGGACTTGGTATGACGCCAGCGGGCGCCCGAATGTGTGGCGGTCCAACGCCCATTGGGCGGTGAAGTCGAACACCGTTTGCAGGATGCCGACGACCTCGGCGCACTGCAGCACCTGGGCGATCTGGCTCTGCCGGTCGATGAGGGCGGCGGTCTCGGTCGCGCCGCCGACGACCGCGGACGGGTCCACGACCACGCCGTCGAAATGCACCCGCGCGTACTGCTTCACCAAGTCGACCGACTGCTGGGGCTCGATGCGGACGCCCGGTGCGTCCGTCGGGACCAGAAACTGACGAACCTCGTCGCCGCATCGCGCCACGACGAGCAGCACCGCGCTTTGAGCGCCGGCCTCCACCCGGTCCTTGGTGCCGTCGAGGCGAAAGCCGGCGTCCGTCCGGGTGGCCGTCACCGCGGGATCCAGCGGCGCCCAGCCCCGCCCCGGCTCGCTCACCGCCCACGACGCCACCGTTTCGCCCGATATCAGCGACTCGATGGTGTCGGTGTGCGACCGCGGGTCGGCGCACTCGGCGAGCGCCGCGAGCACGACGCTGACCGGATACAGCGGTCCCGGCGCCACCGTCTTGCCGAGTTGTTCGGCGACCATGGCCAGATCCTCGAGACCGCTGCCCGAGACGCTGCCGCCGCCCAACTCCTCGGGCACCAGCAGCGCGGTCCAGCCGAGTTCGGCGGCGCGCCGCCACCATGCGGGGTCGAAGGATTGGCCGGCGGCGTGCAGTTCGCGGACGCGACGCAGCGGCGCTTCTTTTTGTAGAAAGGCCTGGGTTGTGGAAGCGAAGAGTATCTTTTCGGGAGAGTCGACAGCGGTCATGATGCCGGAGGATTCGGGAGAAAGTGTGGGTGATTGATCATCCGCCTGGTCGGTTCTCGTCGCAGTTCGTGGAGATTCTGATGGTAGCAATGAGCAATACCGTAAGAGATACCGGAGTTCAATCGATAATGGTCGTGACGAGCGGTAATCGCGATGACTGAGCCGGACCCCGACGCGCGGGCGTTGCTCGAGGAGGCCCAGGCAGCGGAGGCCGCCGCGGCCGAGGCGCTGGCCGCCGCGGCGAAGGCCCGCGCCGCCGCCGCACGGCTGCGCCGTGAGGCCCTCGGCCGGCCCGAGGCCGCCGCGGCGTACGGCGACGACGAAGAATACGAAGAGGACTACGACGACGAGTACGACGACGAGTACGACGAGCTCGTCACGGAGCAGGCGGCTTGGCGACGGCGGTTGCCGGCGATCGCCGCGATCGTCACCGTCATCGCCATCTGTGCGTTCGCCGGCTTCAGCGCATACATGGTGCTCCAACACCGCGACGCCACCGAAGACCACCAGCGGGAAGCGGCGTTCATCGCCGGGGCCAAGCAGGGCGTCCTCAACATGATCTCCCTCGACTTCAACAAGGCCAAAGAAGACATCCAGCGCGTGATCGACGGCTCCACCGGGCAATTCAAAGACGACTTCCAGCAGCGGGCCAACGACTTCATCTCGGTGGTCACCCAATCGAAAGCGGTCACCGAAGGGACCGTGAACGCCGCCGCCCTCGAGTCCATCAACGGCAACTCGGCGGTGGTCTTGGTCTCGGCGACCTCGCAGGTCACCAATTCCCCACCCGGAAAGGACGTGCCACCGTTGGTCTGGCGGCTGCGAGTGACCGTCGCCAAGATCGGCGGGCAGTACAAGATGTCGAAAGTCGAGTACGTGCCGTGACCGAGGACGTGCGCGACATGGATTCGGCCGCACCAGAAGACGAACCCGAAGCCGGCGTCGACCCCGACGTCGACCCCGAGGCCGACGAGGACGCGGCCGAAGACACCGCGGAACCCGATGCCGACGAGGAGGACTCCGCGGGGCCGAGCGAACCCCGGCGCCGCGGCCTGCCGCCGGGCCTGCGCAAGATCGTTGCGCCGGTTCTGATTGTGCTGCTGCTGATTTCCGGCGGCGTTGCGACGTGGCTGTACTTCAAGCAGTACCGCCCCGATCAACAGACCGATACCAACGTCGCCCGAACGGTGGCCCGCGCCGGGTCCGACGCGACCGTGGCGTTGCTGTCCTACTCATACGACTCGCTCGACAAGGACTTCGCCGCCGCCAGGAAGCATCTCACCGGCGACTTCTTGGCCTACTACGACCAATTCAGTCAGCAGACCGTGGCCCCGATGGCCAAGCAGAAGTCGATGAAAACCACGGCCAAGGTGACGGGTGCGGCGGTGTCGGAGCTACACCCCGACTCGGCCGTCGTGCTGGTGTTCGTTGATCAGGTCACGTCGACCAAGGACAGCCCCCAGCCGTCGGTGGCGGTCAGCAGCGTGCTGGTGCGCATGAACAGGGTCGGCGGCAACTGGCTCATCACCAAGTTCACCCCGATCTAGCCGCCTACATGGCGAAGACACGGCGCAGCGTCTGCGCGTGCAGCGCCCGGTTCTCCTGCGAGACAACCCAATCGGGAACCAGCGAGTCAAAGCCGTTGAATGTCGCCGCGATGACATGCAATTCGGTGTGAACGTACGCGTGTAGCAGCCGGTTCGCGTAACCGATGGCCTCGTCGCGGCACGGGTCGATCTCGGAGCAGCTGATAAACGTCGGCGGCAGCCCCTCCAGGTTGGCCCGGTGGGCGGGGACGCCTTGCCCGCTGGCGGCCGCGTGGCCCAGGTAGTGGCTCCACGCGCGGCTCACCGCGGGGCCGTTGAGGCCGGGCGTGCGCTGGAATTCGCGGCGCGACGGCGTGGTGTCGGAGTCCAGCATCGGCTGGTGCAGGATCTGCACCAGGATCGGCGGCCCTTCTTGGTCGAACATCCGCTGGGCCAGGCCCGCGACCACTGCCGCACCCGCATCCCGGCCCATCACCGCGACGCGGCCGGGGTCGGCGTCGAACTCGGCGGAATTCGCGACGACGTGGCGCAGCGCCGCCTCCACGTCGACCAGCGCGGCCGGACAAGGGTTTTCGGGCGCGAGCCGGTAGTCGACCGACACCAGCAGGCAACCGGCGTCACGTGCCAGCTCCACGCACTGGGCATGATCGGTGTCCAGGTTTCCCGTCACGAAGCCACCGCCGTGGGCGTACACCACCAGCGGCGCCGGCGAGCCCGCCGGCCCGCGATACAGGCGAAGGTCCAGCCGCCGGCCGTCGGGTCCGGCGATCGATCCCGATTCCACGGTGACGCCGCCGGTGTCGGCGGCCGCCGCCCGCGCCGCGGCGCGCAGGTTGGCCTGTTCGCGCTCGGCGGGCAGCGTCTCGGCCCGGAACTCCACGACGCCCAGGTCGATCGCGGCCTCCCGCAACACCGGGTCGATCCGGGTGAGGCCTTGCGGCCGTGTCAGGTTCGTCTGCGTCGGATCCGCCAACGCCTCACCGTTCCCCGGGCAGCGCCTTGACGGTCGCCGGAAGCCCGTAGAGGGCCGTCGCGTTGCCGCGCATGATCCGCTCCCGCTGCTCGGCGGGGAACCGGTTGATCGCATAGGTGGGCGAGTCGTAGCTCCAGTGCGGGTAGTCCGTCGAGAACATCAGGTTGTCCCCGAGGTCCATCATCTCGAGGTACTCGCGGAACTGCACGGTGTCGGCGTCTTCCAGTGGCTGCGTGGTGAACCGAACGTGTTCGCGCACATACTCCGACGGCCGCCGGCGCACGTGCGGCAGGTCGCCGCGGCGGGCTTCCCAGATCCGGTCCATCCGCGACATGACCGGCATCGCCCACGTGAAGCCGCCCTCGACGAAGACCACGCGCAGGTCGGGGTGGCGGTCGAACGCGCCGTCAAACACCAGGCTCATCAGGTGCGAGACGTACAGCAGCGGCCAGGACGCGAAGAAGTCGTGCCAGTGCGCGGGGTTGCCGACCGGGTAGATCGGGATCAACTCGAACGGCGTCTGGCCCATCAGGTGCGTGGCCACCGGGAATCCGTTGCGCGAGGCCGCCTCGTAGAGCGGGTCGAAATGCGGGTTGCCGAAAGGGATTCCACGGGTCTGGGGTGTCATCAGCACCTGGGCCATGTACGGGTGCCCGGCCCACCGCTCCACCTCGCGGGCGGCCAGTTCCGGCGTCTGCGCGCTGATGCTGATCGAGCCGCGCCAGCGGCCGTGCCAGTTGTACTTGTCCAGCCAGACATCGGCGAGCCAGTCGTTGTAGGTCGACTTGAGCACATGCTCGGCCTGGGGCAGCTGGGCATCACACATCGGCTCCAGCGTCGCGATGCTCACGCCGGCATCGAGCAGCAACTGCTTGGCGGCGAAATCCGGGTCGCTGCCGGCGACCCCGCCGCCCGGCGGGGCCGCGTCCAGGCGCAGCGACATCGTCTTGTAGGAGTCCGGGGTGTCGTAGAAATGTGGCACCGGGGTGACCGCGTTGCCCGACGGCCAGATCTTGTCCACCCATTCGGCCGGCGCGTAGGACTTGAGCACGTCGGCCGAGACCGGCAGGGGGTGCACGTCGGTGTCGACGATGGTCACCGCGATCTCGTCCTCTTGGCCGGTGGCCGAATCGACCCGTTCGATCGTCGTCATCACACGCGCTCCTTCAACCCGTAGAGCTCACTGGCGTTGCGCCACAACACCTTTTCACGTTGGGGGGCAGCCAGCCCGTCAGCGATCGCGTCCGGCGCCGAGGTGGACCAGTGCGGATAGCCCGATCCGTACATCACCAGGTCGGACTTGCCGGTGAAGTCCATCCACCGCTGCATCGCGTCCGCCTCCGTCGGGCCGTCGAAGGCCGAGGAGCAGAACCGGACGTGGCCGGGCAGGTATTCGCTGGGATAGCGGTCCACCCACGGCGTCTGGTCGCGCATCGACAGCCAGAAGGTGTCCAGTCGCCACATCAGCGGGGTGAGGATGTCGTAGCCGCCGTCGGCGAACACGAACTTCAGGCCCGGGTGCCGGCCGAACACGCCCTCGATGATGAGCGTGGCCAGATGCACGAAGTAGTTCAGCGGCATGAACGCCGCGTATCCGGGATAGGTGTGCGCGTGGCCGGCGAAGGTGGGCGGGTAGTCGACGCCGTTGCCGCCGTTGATGTGGACCGCGACCGGCAGCCCGTGCGCTGCGGCGGCCTCCCAGATCGGCTCGAACATCGGCTTGCCGTACGGCTCGCGCGACTGCATGGGAACACCGACCTGCACCAGCTTCGGGTGGCCGGCGAGGCGCTCGATTTCGGCCACGGCGCCCTTGGGGTCTTCGGGGTTGACGCGGATGGTGCCCTGGAACCGGTCGGTGGTGTCGGGCTCCAGCCAGCGATCGAGCAGCCAGTCGTTGACCGCCGCGCAAATTCGGCTGTTCAGCAGGTAGTCGGCGATGTTGCCGCGGGTCAGCGGGTTCAGGATGGCGTAATCGACGCCCATGTCATCGAAGAGGTGCCGGCTGACGGTCTCGGGATCCGAACCCGGGTAGTGGTCCCCGTAGAGGTCCTCTCGGTAGTCGCCGCCCGGCGCCTGATACCACTGCTTCTCGACGTCGGGGATCGACCGCAGCTGGTGCGCGGCTGGGAGGTAGCGCCGTATTTCCGCGTTGTAGCGAAAGTGCGGTTGCACGCATGTGTCGATGATCATGGGGGTCATGCGGTCACGTACACCTCTCCGTCGGTGACATCGACCTGATAGGTGCGGATGCGGCGGCGCGGATCGGCGACGCTTTGGCCCGTCGTGACGTCGAATTCCCAGTTGTGCCAAGGGCATCGGACGATCTGCCCGTCCCGGACGCGGCGCATCCCATCGGGCGATTCCGGCGCCGGCTCGTTGGTGCCGCCAAGCAGTCCCAGGCACAGCGGGGCGCCCTCGTGGGAGCAGTAGTTGACGATCGCGTACAGCTCGCCGCGCACGTTGTAGACGCCGACGCCGAACTTGCCGACGTCGACCAGTTTCATCGCGCCGGGCGGCAGTTCGTCCAGGGAGCACACGAATCGCCGGTCGGGCACCTGATAATCACCGCCTCCTGGAGAGACCACAAGCCGTTGGGCTTCGTTGCTATTTATACTATGATAGCGACATCCCCTCGGCACAGATCCGCCTCTACCCGGCTGCTCAGGAGGAGCGCGAATGACGCTCAGCACGGACCCGGACGGCCAACCCGTCACCCTCGACCTCACCGGGGAGACCAGTCCGTATCCGTTCTTCGAATATATGCGGCGTACCGACCCGGTCTGGCACGGTTCCCTGGCGGACCACTCGCAGATGCCGGAGGAACTGCGGCCGGCGGACGAATGGGTCCTGTTCGGCTACGACGCGCTGTTTCAGGCGTTCCGCAACGACCGCGTGTTCACCTCGGCCGCCTACGACAAGACCATCGGCCTGGTGATGGGGCACACCATCCTGGCGATGGGCGGCAGGGAGCACCACGACCACCGCAGCCTGGTGGCCAAGGCCTTCCGAGCCACTGCGCTGGAGCGGTGGGAACCGTCGGTCATCGGGCCGGTCTGCGATCAACTGATCGACGAAATCAAGAGCGACGGGCAAGCCGACCTCGTCAAGGCCCTGACGTTCGAGTTTCCGACCCGGATCATCTCCGTGCTGCTCGGGCTCCCCCCCGAGGATCTCGACATGTTCCGGCGGTTGTCCCTCGGCTTGATCTCGATCCAGACCGACATCGAGGCCGGGCTCAACGCGGCCGCGGAGTTGCACGGCTACTTCCTCGATCAGGTGGAGCAGCGCCGCCGCAAGCCCACCGACGACATCATCGGCGACCTGGTCTCCGCCGAGATCGACGGCGAGAAGCTCACCGACGAGGCGATCATCGCGTTCCTGCGCCTGCTGCTGCCGGCCGGGCTGGAAACCACCTACCGCTCCTCGGGCAACCTGCTGTACCTGTTGTTGACCCACCCCGAGCAGCTGGCGATGGTCCGGCGGGACCGCTCACTGATCCCGGCCGCCATCGAGGAGGGCCTGCGGGTCGAAACGCCGCTGACGATGGTCATGCGGACCACCACCGAGGAAATCGACATAGGCGGCAAGACAATACCGGCCGGCGCGCAGGTCGACATGTGCATGGGCTCGGCCAACCGTGACGAAAGCCGCTGGCCCGACCCCGACACCTTCGACATCCGCCGGCCGCGCCACGCCCACATCGCGTTCGCCGCCGGCATCCACATGTGCCTGGGCATGCACCTGGCGCGGCTGGAGACGCGCGTCATGCTGAACAGCCTGTTGGACCGCGTCGAGCAGCTGGCCTTCGTGCACGACGACGGAACCGGTGAGGAGTCCAGGATCGTCGGCCTCACCTTCCGGTCGCCCAACAAGCTTCCCGTCACGTTCACCCCCGCCGCATGAGAAGCCGCGCCGCGATTCTGCACGACGTCGGCGGGCCGTGGTCCGTCGAGGAGTTCGAGCTGGACCCGCCGCGCGCCGGCGAAGTCCTGGTCGAGTTGGCCGCCGCGGGGTTGTGCCACTCCGACGACCACATCCTCAAGGGCGACATGTCGGCGCCCAACGAGGTGATGCGCTCGCTCGGGCTGCCCACCATGTTCCCGATGATTGGCGGCCATGAGGGGTCCGGCATCGTGCGCCAGGTCGGCGACGGCGTCACCGATTTCGCCCCGGGCGACCACGTGGTGATGTCGTTCGTCGCGGTGTGTGGGCAGTGCCGCTGGTGTGCGACCGGGGTCGAGTACCTCTGCGACGTCGGCATCGGCACCATGGTGCCCGGGATGCCCACCGACGGCACCTTCCGCCACCACACCGCCGACGGCCGGAATCTGGGGCACATCGCCAAGGTCGGCGCGTTCGCCGAACACACTGTGGTGTCGACGAATTCGCTCGTCAAGATCGATCAACACCTGCCGCTGGCACCGAGCGCCCTGCTGTCGTGCGCCATTCCGACCGGCTACGGATCGGTCGCGAACCGCTCCAGCATGCGCGCCGGCGACACCGTCGTGGTGATCGGCGTCGGTGGAATCGGCACCGGCGCGATCCAGGGCGCCCGGATCAACGGCGCGGCACACATCGTCGCGGTCGATCCCGTTGAGTTCAAACAGAAATCGGCGCTGCAGTTCGGCGCGACGCACAGCGCCGCGACGGCGGCCGAGGCGCTCGACGTGGTGCGCGACCTGACCTACGGGGTGATGGCCGACGCCGTGGTGGTCTCGCCGTCCCTGATCACCGCCGACGACATCCGTGACGCGATGAAGCTGACCCGCAAGGGCGGGACGTGTGTCCTCACCGGCATGACCTCGCAGCTGACCCGGTCGGTCAACATCGACCTGCAGGACTTCATCCTGATGAACAAGACGCTGGCGGGCACCATATTCGGCTCGTGCAACCCGAAGGCGGACATCGCCCGGCTGGCCCGGCTTTACCAGACCGGACAGCTGCAACTCGACGAGATGATCACCAAGCGCTATCGCCTGGACGACGTCAACGACGCCTACGACGACCTGCTCAACGGCACCATCGTCAGGGGCGTGATCGACTTCGGAATCTAGGCCTCTTTGGCTTTCTCCCGCTGGTCTCGGATCTGCCGCAGTCGCTTCAGGCGCATCAGCTTTTCCAGTTGGCCGTAAGCGTCGATCGGGCTGTGCAGGGCCAGGCCGCCATCGGCATGCACCACCTGACCGGTCACCCAGGGCAGTTCCAGGACACCGACGATGGCGCCGGCCACGTCGCTGGCCTCACCCAGGCGACCGAGCGCCGTCCGCCTGGACAGGCCGTCGGCCCAGCCCAGCCATGCGTCGGGGTTGGGCAGCATCGGGGTACGCGTCACGCCGGGCCCGACGGCGTTGACCCGGATGCCGTAGGTGCCCCATTCCACGGCGGCGACCTTGACCAACATGTCGACACCGGCTTTGGACACGCAGTAGGCGCCCATGTCGCGATCGGCCACCGTGCCACTGATGCTCGAGACGGCGACGATCGAACCTTGCACCTCGGCGTCGACCATGGCCTGCGCGGCGGCGCGCAGGGTCAGCCAGGTGCCGGTGAGGTTCACCGACAGCACCCGCTCCCAATCGGCGGGCGCCTGCTTGAGCAACAGACCCGAGGGGCCCGACGACCCGATACCGGCGGACGTCACCACCCGGGTCGGCACCCCGTGCTCACGCACCGTTTGTTGCATGGCCGCGGATACGGCGTCGGGATCGCTGACGTCGCAATCGATGTCGGCGCCCGACAGGTCCCAGGTGACGACCCGGTGGCCCGCGTCGCGCAGTAGCCCGGCGACCTCCAGGCCGATGCCGGACGCGCCGCCGGTCACCAAGGCAGTCGAGGCCGTCATCGCGCGGGACCGATCAGCTCGACGTGGCTCATGAGCTGCAATGTTAGTACCCGCACCCGGTCCACCGACCCGGCGGCCCGGGTGTGTGCCGTCAGGCCCCGATCCCGCGCAGCTCGCTGACCTTCTCAGCCAGGTCCGCGAGGGCCCGGGCCGCCGCCCGCTCCTGGCCGGCTTCGCCCGTCAAAGCGTCGGCCGGATGGCGGTAGGCGATCCCGACCCCGGCCAAACGCACACTGCCCCATTGCAACTCGGCCTTCGCGTAGGTTCTTCCGCGGTGCTCGTCGATCGCTACCGTGACCATCGGATGCGTGGGGGGCGCTGCGACGCTGATCTGGTGCATGTACGAATCATGCTGCGGGACAGCATCACCGTTGCGCTCAACGACCGGCGTGGCGCACTTTGGTGACTTTGGTCCCACCCGCGACTGCCGATGGACCTCACCCGGTCAACCGATTTTCGCCAGGGTGCGATCCCACAGCTCGCGCGCCAGCACGGGGTCGTAGGCCGCCCGGTTGGCCCTGGCGACCTTGCCCTTCGAGTAGTACTCGCCGGAGGTCCAGTCGACGCCGGGCGCGCTCGACGCCAGCCAGACCAGCTGGTCGGCGCCCTGGTCCGGGCTGACGGTGAACCGGGCGCTTATCGGCACGCGGTACTTCATGAAGACGAGAAAGCGTGATCCCGAGGCATCGCCGAAGTTGGAGTTGACGTAGCCGGGGTGAAACGTCGCCGCGGACAATCCGCGGGCGTGGTATCGCCGATGCAATTCCCTGGTGAACAAGACGATCGCGAGTTTGGTGAGGGCGTAGGCGGAGCTGGGCCGGCGCCGGCCGGTGTCCTCCAGGTCGGTGATCGAGACGCGCGGAACGAGTCGCTGCGACGAGCTGGTGGTGTTGATGACGGTGGCGCGGGAATCGATGAGCACCTCCAGCAACCGCGTGGTGAGCAGGAACGGTGCCAGGTAGTTGACCTGGAGGGTCATGTCGTGGCCGTCCACGGTCCGGTGGGCCTTGGTGAACAGGCCGCCGGCGTTGTTGGCCAACACGTCGATGCGCGGGTACCGGGATCCGATCTCGTCCGCCAGCGTCCGCACCGCGGACAGGTCGGCGAAGTCCGCCACGAAATAGTCGGCGTCCAATTCGGCGGCCACCGCGGCGGTCTTGCTGTGCGACCGGCCGACCACGACGACGTTCCCCCCGCCCCTGTGCAACCGACGGGCCGCCGCGGCGCCGACTCCGTCGCTGGCACCGGTGATGACGATGGTCCTGCGCCCCATGGCTTAGAGGCTAGGGAATCAGGTCAGCGAGTAGCGCACCGGCAGGTGCTTGAGCCCTCCGACGAAGGTGGTGGCGGTGAGTTCGGGATCGCCGGTCAGCTCGATGGATTTCAGCCTCGGCAGCAACTCGGAGAAGAAGCTGTTGACCTCCATGCGGGCCAGCGCCGCCCCCATGCAGAAGTGCACGCCGTAGCCGAAGGCCAGGTGCTTGTTGGGGTCACGCCCGACGTCGAAGCGGAACGGGTCCTCGAAGACGTCCTCGTCGCGGTTGGCCGACACGTAGGACAGCAACACGGAATCGCCCGCGGCGATAGGTATTCCGCGCACGGTGGTGTCCCGTGCGGCGGTGCGCATGAACTCCTTGACCGGGGTGACCCAGCGGATCATCTCGTCGGTGGCCAGCGGCATCAGGTCGAGATTGTCGCGCAGGCGCTCCAGCTGGTCGGGGTTCTCGATGAGCGCCTGCATGCCGCCGGAGATGGTGGCGCTGGTCGTGTCGTGGCCCGCGGTGGCCACGATGAGGTAGTACGACACGGTGTCGATGTCCGACAGCGGCTCGCCGTCGATGCGGGCGTTGGCGATCGCCGACGCGAGGTCCTCGGTCGGATGCTCTCTGCGCGAGGCGGTCACCCCGTTGAAGTACTGGAACATGTCGAACAGCGCGGGCAACTGATCCTCGTTGGTGGTGCCGCGTTTGAATTCCGCGTCGTCGCTGCCGAACAGCTCCTGGGTCAGCTTGAGCATGCGCGGGAAGTCGGCCTCGGGCAGCCCGAGGAGCGACATGATCACGTACAGCGGGTAATTGACGGCGACCTGTTGGACGAAGTCGCATTCGGGCCCCACCGCCATCATCTTGTCGACGTAGATCTTGGCGAGTTCATCCACGCGAACCTTCAACGCCCGCATCGCCTTCGGGCGAAACCAGTCGGAGCCGATCGCCCGCACCACTCGGTGCTGCGGGTCGTCCAGGTGGATCAGCGTGCGAACCCCGGCGGCGACGGCCTGCTCGTCCCCCTCCACCGTGGTCAGCACCGGCCGCGGCCAGTTGGTGAACAGCATGTTGTCGC
This sequence comes from Mycobacterium interjectum, assembly GCA_002102225.1. Taxonomy (GTDB): domain Bacteria; phylum Actinomycetota; class Actinomycetes; order Mycobacteriales; family Mycobacteriaceae; genus Mycobacterium; species Mycobacterium interjectum_B. Next base: position 63,786 of record LQPB01000086.1, on the reverse strand, counting down.
GTTCGATGTCCATGATGTCGGCGTGCTTGGTGATCGCCCAGAACGGCTTGTAGTCGGGCACGTCGACCCACGACACCGGTGCGTTGGCGCGCAGGTGGGTCAGCGCGGCATGCAGCCGCCGCTCGTCGGTGTACGCCAGCGGGTCGGTCAATACCTTGGCGGACTCGTCCATCGTCGACGTGCTCACTCGCGAAACTCCTTCACTACGGCGGTGATACAGGATTGGGAAGCGGTCATAAAGATGGGCAGGACGCGATCGACCGCGCCCTCGCAGCGGCTCCTCAAGCCCGCCGCGATCGTGTCGACCGGACCGACGACGGCGAAGGCCGCGAGCATCTCGTCGTCGATGAGCGAGCCCATGGTGTCCCACTCCCCTGCCAGGGAGAGGCGGTGCAGTTCGGTGTGCAGGTCGCCCCAGCCATGCAGCTCGAGGACCTTGCGGTAGGCGGGCGTCGAGCCGTAGAAGGCGATCTGCTTGCGCACGGCGGCGGCGGCGAGCGCCAGTTCGTCGTCGTTCTCGCCGGTCGCGACCAGCACCTCGCAGGACACCTCGAAGACACCGCGATCCCGTCCGGAGCGCTGCATCCCGCGCAGCAGGGCCGGCAGCGTCACCTCCTCGAGGTAGCGCTTCGAAACCATCGGGTGGCCAAGGTGGCCGTCGGCGACCTCGCCGCACATCTCGGTCATCGTTTCACCGACGGCGGCCAGGAACACCTTCGGCGCCGAATAAGGCTGCGGCTCGGGGGTAAACATCGGCGTCATGATCTTGTGGGTGTAGAAGTCACCCTCGAATCGAAGCTTCGTGCCGTCCTTCCAGGCCGACCAGATCGCGTGCAGCGCGCCGACGAATTCGCGCATCCGCGGCGCCGGGTGGCTCCACGGCATGCTGAACCGCTTCTCGATATGGGGCTGGATCTGGGTGCCCAGCCCGAGGATGAACCGTCCCTGCGAAAAGGCCTGCAGGTCCCAGCCGATGTTGGCGACGATCATCGGATTGCGGGCGAACGCGACCGCGATGTTGGTGCCCACCTCCAGGCGCGAGGTGTGTTCGGCGGCCAGCAGCACGGGCAGAAACGGGTCGTGGTTGGTCTCGGCAGTCCAGCCGCCGTCATACCCGTCGTGTTCCAGGGCGCCGGCGGCATCAGGCACCCGGGCGAGCTGATTGGGGATGCCCCCGTCGAGCTTGAGGCGGGGGCTGCTACCCATGCGGGCAACTTTACAGTAAGCAATCCAGTATGTGACCCTGCTTATCTGTCGGCGCGACGAATCCCCCGTGAGGTAGGACATAGGCATGACCAAAGCCCAGGACTGGGAGGAATCGCTCGGCGATCTCGAGCGTCGCCGCGAGCATGCGCGGGCGATGGGCGGGCCGGAACGCCTGGACAAGCACCGCAAGAAGGGCAAGCTGGACGCCCGCGCGCGAATCGAGCGACTCCTCGACCCGGGCACCTTCCGCGAGTTCGGCACGCTGGTCGGCGGCGACGTCGCGGCCGACGCGCTGGTCGTCGGGTCCGGTTTGATCAACGGCGCTCCGGTGATGCTGGGCGCCGAGGACTTCACCACCATGGCCGGCAGCATCGGCCCGGGCGGCAACTCCAAGCGGTACCGGATCGCCGAACTGGCGCTGCGCGACAAGATCCCGCTGGTGATGATGCTGGAGGGCGCCGGCTTTCGGCCCACCGGAGGTCATTACGGCCGCAGCCCGACCGATCTGCTCGCCCAGACGCAGTGCTCGGGCCGTGTCCCGACGGTCGCCGCGGTCCTCGGCCCGTCCGCCGGGCATGGCGCGCTGGTGGCCCCGGTCTGCGACTTCCGGATCATGAGCGCCCAGGGCGCGATCTTCACCGCCGGTCCGCCCGTCGTCAAAGAGTCCACGGGAGAAGACATCTCGAAGGAAGACCTCGGCGGGCCGGAGGTCGCCATACCCAGTGGCGTCATCCACAACGTCGCCGACGACGACGAGGCCGTGCTCGACGACGTCCGGCGCTACCTGTCGTATTTTCCGCCGAGCGCGTGGTCCTACCCGCCTTCGCTGCCCCCCGGCGAGGCGACCGCGCCGCGAGCGACGCCGGAGCTGCTCGACATCGTCTCGCGCGACAACCGCCGCGTCTACGACATGCGGGCGGTGCTCGACGTGGTCTTCGACAGCCCCGACTGGTTCGAGGTGCAACCGCGGTTCGGCAAGGCGGTGATCTGCGCGCTGGCCCACCTCGGCGGTCACCCGGTCGCCGTGGTGGCCAACCAGCCGAAGGTGCTGGCCGGCTCCATCGACGCCGACGCCGCCGACAAGGCCGCGCATTTCATCACGGTGGCCGACTCGTTCCACCTGCCGATCGTCTTCCTCGCCGACAACCCCGGCATGCTCCCGGGCAGCCGGTCGGAACGCAGCGGCGTGCTGCGTGCCGGCGCGCGGATGTTCGCGGCCCAGACGGCGGCCACCACGTTGAAGCTGCACCTCACGCTGCGCAAGGCGTACGGGTTCGGGTCCATGGTCATGTCGCTGCTGGGTTTCGACCACCAGGTCGCGACGTTCGCCTATCCGGGCGCGACGATGGGCGCGATGAGCGCCGCGGCGCTCAGCCGCGCGTCGCACGCCGGCGAGGACCTCTCCGCCAAGCTGCGCAACGCCGAATTGCAGGCGTCGTATCGATCGGCCGAACACATGGGTTTCGACGAGCTCATCGACCCCCGGGAGACGCGCGACGCGCTGCTGGCCTCGTTGCAGCGCGGCCTGTCCAGCCGGCAGGCCGCCGCGGAACCGGTGGCGCGCACCGTCATCATGCCGTAACCCCCTTGGGCGCGACCCTTTGGCGCGAGCGTGCGTGTTTGTGCGCGACACGCCGGTGTAGCGCGTCATTTTGCGCACGCTCGCGGGGTTAGGCGCCCGCCCGATACGCCGCCACCACGGGCTCGAGTTCGTCGGGCGTCGCGCCGTGCATGATCACGGCGTCGGCGCCGTGGTCGAATTCCTTGCGGATGCGCTCGGCGCACTGCCGGGGCGAGCCGGTGGCCGAGGGCTCCAGCCATTCGTCGGGAATCAGGGTCGCGATGTGCTCGATCTGCTCCGGTGTGGCCTTGTGATCGATCCCGCCCGCGATCGACGTCACCACCGGGTCCTCCCGAAAGCGTTGCAGCACGGCGGGATCCCAGTCGTTGGTGCGCACCAGCAGGTCGCCGTAGCCCTGCAGGTAGGTGGCCAGGCGCGCGACGGTCTTCTTCAGCCGCAGCTGTTCGGGAAGGTGATCGCCGACGGTGGCGAAGCAGGACCACACCCGCACGCTGTCGGGGTCGCGGCCGGCCTTTTCCGCGGCCGATTTGACCGCCTTGACGCTGCGCTGCAACGTCTCGGGGGTGAAGTAGGTGTGCAGGATGACGTCGTCGAAAACCCGGCCACCGAGCGCGAGCGTGTTGGGCCCGAAGGCGACCAGCGCCAGGCGAATGTCCTCGTCGAAGTCCGGGTCGAGGAACAGGATCGGGTACTTGCCCATCGGGCCGTCGTGGTTGAAGATCAGCTCGCCGTGCCAGAGCCGGCGCATCACCCCGGCCCAGTCCTCCATCTGCGCGGTCGTCACCGCCGGGATGCCGAACGCGCCGTAGATGGCGGCGATGCCGCGGCCGATGCCCAGCGTGAACCGCCCGCCGGACAGCCGATGCATGGTGGTCGCCCACGAGCCGGTGATCAGGGGATGGCGGGTGTTGTGATTGGTTGCGGCCGTGGCGATCTGCATTCGATTGGTCACCGCGCACGCCGCGCCGACGAGCGAGGACGCTTCCTTGACGTTCCAGCGCTCGGAGATGAAAGCGGTGCCGAAGCCCAGTTCCTCGCCGCGGCGGGCCTCGTCCATCAGGGTCGCCGGCCCCTCCCCGCCGGCGCCCGCCAGCAGGTAGTACCCCAGCTCGTCAAGTGCGCGCTCGCTCAATTCCACACCCCTTGCTTGTAACCGCAATTCCAGACCTCGGTGATCTTGCCGGCGACCACGCGGAACACCTCGATGCTCGCGACGTGGGTCTCGGTGCCGTCCTTGGTGGTCATGGTCGAGTCGTAGACGATCGCAACGCGCTCGCCGTCGTCGCCGGCGACCATCACGTTCAGGTCGAAGCGCAGCCGGTCGAACAGTTGCCACACGTCGGCGACCCGCTGCACCGCCTGCGCGCGGGTCAGCGTGTGCGCCTCGCCGACCTCGTGCCGGATGACGTTGTCGGCGAACAACTCCCCGGCCAGCTCGAGGTCTCGCTCGTTCCAGACCACCAGGTTGTAGAGCTCCACCACCTCGCGAGCGGTCCGCGTGGCCGCCGTCACCCCGCCACCTCCCCCAGGAAGCGCTTAGTCACCTTGAGCACGCGCCGGGAGAAGGTGTGACCGACGTGGCTGCCGTCGTACCAATACAGCTGCCCGCCCCAGCGTTCCTGCAACGCTTCGGCGGGCTCTCGCATCGCCATGCGGTCGTGCCAGGCCCCGACGATGAGCCGGCGCCGCGGGGGCGGCGCGGGTTCGACGCGCAGCGGATCGATCACCGAGGTCAGCTTCGAGACCTCCGGGGAACCGAGCAGCTCGCGGAACCCGGCGCGGGATTGCCCGAAGCGGCCCAGGTGTTGCGCGATCATCGCGTTGAGCCCCAGGATCGGCGTGTACAGCGCCACCGCGTCGACCTGCCGCTCGAGGTGGGAAACCAGCGCGGCCACCGGGGTGCCCATCGAAATCCCTGCCACCACAACGACGGTCGCCTGCGGCTGAACCCAGCGCACCACCGCGCGGACCTCCGACACCGCCCGCATCATGCCCGCGACGTTGCCCAGCGGATCCACGTCCGGGTAGGCCGGCCATTCGCCGCGCCGGCAGCCGTGGCCGGGCTGCACCGGCATGGCGACGTTGAACCCCAGGCCGTGGTGGATCCGGCCGATCCGGGATAACAACAGGTCCTCGGTGCCGCCCTGACCGGCGCCGTAGACCCACACCAGCCACGGCCGCGGACCGCCCCGGTGCCGGCACACGTGCACCACCGCCCGCGCCGGGCCGCCCAGCCCGTCGGCGTCCAGCGTGGCCGGCAGCTTCGGATCGTGTTCGAACTTCATCCGCTCGTACGTCAGGCCGGCGATCCGCCGCCGCCGCACCGAGGTGGGGCGCAACGGTTCCGGTTCGGCGTGTGCCCCGTCGATGCCCAGCGCCGACAATTCCTCGGCCGCCGCGGTGCACGCGTCCAGCGGCCGCACCGCGGGGGGGCTCCCGTTCAACAGCGAAAAGCCGCTCAGCACAAGCTCGTCCAGCAGAACCTCACCGAATTGCCGCACCCCGCGCGGCGACGCCGGTGTCCAGCCGGTCGATTCGTGGAGGCCGGCCACCGTGCGCGGCAGCAGCATGCCCAGCTCGCGTCCGATGTCGAATGCGCGACGCAACATTTACGCCAGCTTGAAGCCGGTGTAGCCGCCGGCCGCGATTTCGTCGCAGCGGCGGCGGTATTCGGGGATTCCGCCGGTATAGCCCATATACATCCGTTTCTTGCCGGGCACGTTGCCACCGTTGTACCAGGAGCTGCACGACGGGTGCACCAGCACCGTCGCCGCGACGAGCGCGGCGGCGTGGTCCATCCACTCCCGCTGAGCCGCGGCCAGCGCCTCGATGGTGCGGATTCCGTTGCCGCGCAGGTAGCCGATGCAATCGCCAATCCATTCCACGTGTTGCTCGAGCGCGGCCACGAAGTTGGTGGTCGCGCTCGGGCTGCCCGGGCCCTGGATCATGAAGAGATTCGGAAATCCGGCCACCGCCAGACCCAAGTACGACAGCGGGCCCTCGGTGGCCCAGAACTCGGCCAGCGACATCGCGTCGCGGCCCCGGACATCGATGCGGCTGAGCGCGCCCGTCATGGCGTCAAAGCCGGTGGCATAGACGATCACGTCGAGGTCGTACGACTCGTGCGCGGTGCGGATGCCGGTCGCGGTGACCTCGCGGATCGGGGACTTGCGCAAGTCCACCAGCGTGACGTTGTCGCGGTTGAACGTCTCGTAGTAGCCGTAGTCGATGATGGGGCGCTTGCAGGCGAAGGGATGCTCGGGCACCAGGGCGGCCGCCGTGTCCGGGTCCTTGACGATGCGGGCCACCGCCTCGCCGTAGAGCTTGGCGGCCATCCGGTTGGCGTCGATGTCGAAAAAGACGTCGCCCCAGTTCAGCGCCCCCATCACCCCGCTCTCCTCGACGGCGCGCAGTTGCTCGTCGCGGGTCGCCGACTTCAGGGGCGGCCTGCCCAGCATCTCGAACAGCACCGAGAAGGCGCTCAGCCGCGCCGCGCCGATCGGGTGGGCCCGTTGCGCCGCCCGGATCTCGTCGTAGCGAGCCTTCATCTCGTCCAGCTCGCCAGGCTCGAATTGCCGCACCTCCCAGGGCAAGGTGTATGCCGGCGAGCGTTGAAACACGGAGAGCTGCAAAGCATCCCGCGCCACGACGGGTATCAGCTGGACACCGGTCGAGCCGGTGCCGATGACCCCGACCCGCTTGCCGGTGAGATCACAGCCCTCCTTGGGCCAGCGGCTGGTGAACAGCGACGTTCCGGTGAAGGTATCCATTCCGGGGATGTCGGGTTCCAGCGGCACCGACAGGATGCCGGTCGCGGCGATGACGAACGGGGCTCGAAACGACTCGCCCGCCGCGGTGCGCACCACCCAGGCCCCGGCGTCCTCGTCGAAGGTCATCGCGACGACCTCGCTGTGGAACTGGATGTCGCGGCGAAGATCCAGCCGGTCGGCGACGAAGTTCAGGTAGGCCTCGATTTCGGGCTGAGCCGGCATCGACTCCGTCCACACCCATTCCCGCTGAATCTCGTCGGAGAAGCTGTAGGAGTACTCGATGCTTTCGATGTCGCATCGCGCGCCCGGGTATCGGTTGAACAGCCAGGTGCCTCCGACGTTTTCGGCCCGCTCGAGCACCCTGGCCCGGATGCCCAGCTGCCGCAGCCGGTGCAGCATGTACAGGCCGGAGAAGCCGGCGCCGATGACCAGGGCGTCGAAGTGCGCGTCCTGTCCACGCATAGAGCAGCTCCTTGCCCCTAACCGGCCGAACTGCTGAAATCTATACTGTAACCGACTTAGTATCAACGAGTGCGGGAGGCGGCGGCGTGAAGGTGCCCTTTACCTGGAAGGTAACCGGGTGGTTCATGGTCGGATGGTCGCCGGAATTCCCGATCGGCGAGGTGCGGCCGCTGCACTATTTCGGCGAGGATCTGGTGGCCTACCGCGACGAGCGGGGCGAGTTGCACGTCCTGGAAGCGCACTGCAAACACCTCGGCGCTCACATCGGTCACGGCGGCACGGTGGTGGGTGACTGCGTCGAGTGCCCCTTCCACGGGTGGCGGTGGGGCCCCGACGGCACCAATCGCTTCATCCCCTACCAACCCGAGCGCCCCAACCGTGCGCTGCGGCTGCGGGTGTACCCGGTGCGCGAGCAGTACGACTGCGTGTTCATCTGGCACCAGCCGGACGGCAAGGAGCCGCAGTGGGAGATGCCGGACATCTTCAGGAAGTTCCCGCAATTCGAGACGGACCCGGCGGCCTACTACCGCCCGTACCCGGAATTGTCCCGGCGCGCGGAGCGCGAACCGGTGCATCCCCAGATCGTGGCGGAGAACGCCCCCGACAGCGCCCATTTCGAATACGTGCACCACGCCACCGTGACGCCGCGGGTGCTGGACTGGAAAATCGTCGACCACGAATGGCAGTTCGTCGCGGGCTGGCCGGACGCGCGCAGCGACAACCCCGACGACCTGGCGTTGCGCTTTCACAGCCACCTGTTCGGCCTCGGCGGGGCGATCAGCGTCTTCGAGGGCGCCCAGAACCATCGGCTGATCTTCACCTGCACGCCGGTCGACGACGAGTGTTCGGACCTGTTCTATTCGATCTGGTGGCCGCGGGTGCCCGGCGACGCCTCCGACGTGCCGCAGGGCAAGCTGCGCGAGCTCATCGAAAAGCAGTTCCTGTCCACCGTCTTCGACGATCTGCGGATCTGGCGCTACCAGAAGTACGTCGAGCATCCGGCGCTGTCCAAGGTGGACGCGAAAGGCTATATGGCGCTGCGCAAATGGGCGACCCAGTTCTACGAAGTGCCGGCATGACCGCGCCACTCGAGGACCTCGCGGCACCCGACCACACCGCGATCGTCACCCAGGAGTGCCAGGGTGCGGTGATGGGCCCGGACGCCGGCCTGGGCGTGCTGGCCACCGAGGCGCGCCGGGTCGCCCTGCCGAACATCGTGCGGCTGTTGCCCGCGGCCCGCGCGGCCGGGGTGCGCGTCGTGCACTGCCTGGTGGAGCGACGCCCCGACGGGCTCGGCTCCAACCACAACGCAAAGATCTTCGCCCTGGGACACGGTCAAGTCGACATCACCCCCGGCACTCCCGGGGCCGCCCTGCTGCCCGAATTGGGCCCCGAGCCAACCGATCTGGTCCTGAGCCGCTGGCACGGCGTCGGGCCGATGGGCGGCACCGACCTGGACGCGGTGCTGCGCAACCTCGGGGTTTCCACCATCGTCGTGGTAGGCGTTTCGCTGAATATCGCGATCCCCAACGTCGTCATGGACGCGGTCAACGCGGCCTATCGCGTCGTCGTGCCCAAGGACGCCGTCGCCGGAGTGCCCGCCGACTACGGCGCCGCCGTCATCGCCAACACGCTGTCGTTGCTCGCGACCATCACCACCACGGACGAGCTGCTTCGGGCGTGGGAGTGCCCATGACCGAGACAACGCCCGGAGTTCGCGGCGGCTTCCCCCAGATCAAGCCGGCCGAGCACGCGCCCGCCGGGCTGGGCCGGTTCGTCGCCGCGATGCGCCGCCTGCAGGATCTCGCCGTCTCCACCGCCAGCTCCAGCTGGGACGCCGCGGCCGAGCACGTCGAACGGGCCTGCGCGCTGCTGGACGGGCATCAGGTCCCCGAAGGCGTCGCGCCGGGCGGGCGGGTCATCGAGCTGCCCGGACTGGGGCATCCGTTGCTGCCGCCATGGCTGGTCACCGACTCCGGGCCGGACGGCGTCACCATGGACGGGCACTTCTCCCGCGCCCACGTGGGCGGGAACAACGCCGTGCACGGCGGGATGATCCCCCTCTTCTACGACTGGCTGTTCGGGATGGTCGTCTCGACCGCGGGCTGCCCGCCAACCCGCACCGCCTTCCTGCACGTCGACTACCGCAACGTCACCCCGATCGGCGACCCGTTGACCGCGCGGGGCCGGATCACGGGCGTCGACGGTAGGAAATTCTTCGTTGCCGCTAGCATGACCGCTGCCGACGGCACACTGCTCAGCGAAGCCAACGGCCTGATGGTCCGCTTGCTACCCCACCAGCCGTGAGAGGCACGATGTCCGAAACCACAACGCAATTCACCGTGCCCGAGGTCGCCAAGGCCGTCACCGCCGCGATTCCCGACCGCGACCTGGTGATCCAGGGCGACCGGCGCTACAGCTACGCGCAGATCCTGGAACGGGCGAACCGGCTCGCCGCCTACCTGCACAAGCGGGGGCTGGGTTGCCACACCGAGCGTTCCGGCCTCGCCGGCCACGAGGTCGGCCAGGACCTGCTCGGCCTGTACGCCTACAACGGCAACGAGTTCGTGGAGGGGTTGCTGGGCAGCTTCCAGGCGCGGGTCGCGCCGTTCAACGTCAACTTCCGCTATGTCAAAAGTGAGCTGCAATACCTGCTGGCGGATTCCGGGGCCACCGCCCTGATCTACCACGCGGCGTTCGCGCCGCGCGTCGCCGAGATCCTGCCGGACCTGCCGCAGCTGCGCGTCCTGATTCAGATCGCCGACGACTCAGGCAACGACTTGATCTACGGCGCAGTGGATTACGAGGCCGCCCTGGCATCCAGCTCGCCGCAACCACCGCCCGTGCAGCACTCGCCCGACGACCTCTACGTCCTCTACACGGGCGGCACGACGGGGATGCCGAAGGGCGTGCTGTGGCGCCAGCACGACATCTTCATGACGTCCTTCGGCGGGCGAAACCTCATGACCGGTGAGCCGTCGGCGTCGGTCGACGAGATCGTGGCCAGGGTGGGCGCTGGGCCCGGCGCCAAGTTGCTCATCCTGCCACCGCTGATCCACGGCGCAGCGCAGTGGAGCGTGATGACCGCGATCACCACGGGACAATCTGTCGTCTTCCCTTCCGTTGTCGACCATTTGGACGCCGACGACGTCGTGCGCACCATCGAGCGTGAGCGGGTGCCGGTGGTGACGGTCGTCGGGGACGCGATGGCGCGACCGCTGGTCGCCGCGATCGAGAAGGGGATCGCCGACGTGTCGTCGTTGGCCGTGGTCGCCAACGGCGGCGCCCTGCTGACCCCGTTCGTCAAGCAGCGCCTGATCGAGGTGCTGCCGAACGCCGTCGTCGTCGACGGTGTCGGATCGTCGGAGACCGGGGCGCAGATGCACCACATGTCCGCCCCCGGCGCGGTGTCGACCGGCACCTTCAACGCCGGGCCCGACACCTTCGTGGCGGCCGAGGACATGAGCGCGATCCTGGAGCCCGGCCACGAGGGCATGGGGTGGCTCGCGCAGCGCGGCTATGTTCCGTTGGGCTACAAGGGCGATGCGGCCAAGACGGCCAAGACCTTCCCGGTGATCGACGGCGTGCGATACGCCGTTCCCGGCGACCGCGCCCGCCACCGCGCCGACGGCGCCATCGAGTTGCTGGGCCGCGATTCGGTGACGATCAATTCCGGTGGGGAAAAGATCTTCGTCGAGGAGGTCGAGACCGCGATCGCCTCACATCCCGCAGTGGCCGACGTGGTGGTCGCGGGGCGGCCCAGCGAACGTTGGGGCCAGGAGGTGGTGGCCGTCGTCGCCCTCGCCGAGGGCGCGAGTGCCGACGCCGAGGAACTGGTCACCCACGCCGCAAAGTCGTTGGCGCGCTACAAGCTTCCCAAGGCGATCGTGTTCCGCCCGGTGATCGAGCGCAGCCCGTCGGGCAAGGCCGACTACCGGTGGGCGCGCGAGCAGGCGGTGAACGGCTGAGGATGCCGGTGCTGCAGAAGGACGAGACGCTGAGGGCCTCGACCGAGGTGCATGCCTCGCCGGAGCAGGTCTACGCCGTCGTCTCCGACGTCACGCGAATCCCCGAGTGGAGCCCGGAAACGACGCGCGCGGAGTGGTTAGCGCCGGACCGTTTTCGGGCGTGGAACCGCCGCCGGCTCGGCCGCTGGAAGACCGTTGCCAACGTGGTCGACGCGGAGCCCGGGCGCAGGTTCTCGTTCGTCGTCCAGGCGATGGGAGGGGACTGGACGCAGTGGACCTATCTGATCGAACCCGGTAGCGCCGCCGGCACCACGCGCCTCACGGAGACCTTCCGGATGTGCGTCCCGCTGCCGTTCGCCGCCGTGGTTTTCGAACATCTCTTCTTGTTCGTCCGCGACCGCCGGGCGGATCTGCAGCGCAACATCGACGCGTCGGTGGACCGGATCCGCGAAATCGTCGAGGCGGGAGCGGCCAGGTGAGGTTCCAAGACCGCGTCGCCGTCGTCACCGGCGCCGGCTCCGGCATCGGGCGCGCCTTGACGCTCGCGTTGAGCCGCGACGGCGCACACGTCGCGGCGTCCGACATCGACCCGAAGAATCTGGCCGAAACCCAAACCGCCTGCCCGCCCGGCACGGTGACGACATACCGGGTCGACGTCGCCGACCGAGACGCCATGCTCGCCCATGCCGACCAGGTGCGCCGCGACCTGGGGCCGGCCTCGATGGTGTTCAACAACGCCGGCGTCGACCTGTTCGCCAGCGTTGCGGACATGTCCTGGGCGGACTTCGACTGGCTCGTCGGCATCAACATCGGCGGCGTCGTCAACGGGACGAAGGCCTTCCTTGCGCAGCTCATCGAGTCGGGCTCCCCGGAGCGTCCGGCGCGGTTGGTCAACCTGTCCAGCGCCTTCGGCCTCATCGCGATTCCGTACCAGGGCGCCTACAGCACTTCGAAATTCGCGGTGCGCGGCCTCACCGAGGCGCTGCGCCAGGAGATGATCATCGAACGCCATCCGGTGACCGTGCACTGCGTCCACCCCGGTGTGGTGCGCACCAACTTCGGGGCGAACATGCGCGCCGCGGCCACCGAGGATCCCGACCTGGCGGCGAAGCTTTTCGGACGCGCGGCGCTCACCTCTCCCGAAAAGGCCGCCCGGGTGATCCTCCGGGGAACCGAGAAGAACCGGGCCAGGATCCTCATCGGGCCCGACGGACGCGCCATGGCGGCGATGCCCCGCGTGCTGGGCGTGGGATACGCCGCCCTGCTGGCCCGCGCCGCAAGGCTGACGCGCTAGCTGCCGGCTGGGCCGCTCCGGGCCTGCCCATATTGTCTACTGTAAGAATTACAGTACGATCTTACGCAAGGACCGCACGTTCCCGCTGAAGATGCTGGAGATCTAGGTGACGACCCACGTCCGCACCGGCACCCAAACCGGCCAAGAAACCGTCAGCCTTCGCGACCCCTACCCCTTCTTCGCCCATAAGCGCCGGCAGGCCGGTGTGTTCGCCGGCACCGTCATGGACTATTCGAAGACGCCGGAGTCGCTGATGCCCAAGCGCGAGTACTCCGCGGTGTCGTTCGAGTCGGTGAACACGGTGTTCCGCGACGGCCGGGTGTTCAGCTCCGCACCGTACGACAAAACGATCGGGTTGTTCATGGGGCCGACCATTCTGGCGATGGAAGGCAGGAAGCACCGCGACCATCGCAACCTGGTGTCGGCGGCATTCAAATCCAAGGCGCTGGCCCGGTGGGAGCCCGCTGTCGTGCGGCCGATCTGCAACGCGTTGATCGACGAATTCATCGACACCGGCGAGGCGGACCTGGTCCGGCAGTTCACCTTCGAATTTCCCACCCGGGTCATCGCCGAACTGTTGGGGCTGCCGGCCGAGGACCTGCCGGTGTTCCGCCAGCGCGCCGTGGAATTGATCAGCTACCACGTCAACTACGAGCGGGCCTTCGAGGCGTCGGCCGCGCTGAAGGATTACTTCGTCGAGCAGATCGAGCAACGCAAGTCCAGACCCACCGAGGACATCATCGGCGACCTGGTCAGCGCCGAGATCGATGGCGAGAAGCTCAGCGACGAGGCGATTTACTCCTTCCTGCGCCTGCTGCTGCCCGCCGGTTTGGAGACCACCTACCGGTCTTCGGGAAACCTGCTGTTTCTGCTGCTCACCCACCCGGAGCAGTTCGCAGCGGTGCAGTCCGACCGCCAGCTGATCGGCCAGGCGATCGAGGAGGGGCTGCGCTACGAGACGCCGCTGACCACCGTGCAGCGGTTCACCACGGAGGACACCGCACTCGAGGGGGTCGAGATTCCGGCCCGCGCCGTCGTCGGGGTGTGCATTGGTTCGGCGAATCGCGACGAGCGCCGCTGGGAACGCCCGGAGGAATTCGACATCTTCCGCAAGCACCTGCCGCACATCTCCTTCGCCGCCGGTGAGCACACGTGTTTGGGTCTTCACCTGGCCCGGCTGGAAACCCGGGTCGCGCTCGAATGCCTGCTGAACCGCCTGGCCAACCTCAGGCTGCTGACCGACGATGACCCACACATTCACGGGCAGCCCTTCCGTTCGCCCACCGCGCTTCCGGTGACGTTCGACGCGCAGTAGGGTCCGGGAATGATCAAGGTAATGGCGGGCTTTCGGGTCCTCGAGCTTGCGCAGTTCACATTCGTCCCGGCGGCGGGCGCGATCCTCGCCGATTGGGGCGCGGACGTCATCAAGGTCGAACACCCGGTGCGCGGCGACACCCAACGCGGCTTCCTCAATATGGGTGGCATTCAGGTCGATCCGGAGCGACACCCGCTGATGGAGCATCCCAACCGCGGCAAGCGCAGCGTCGGGATCGACGTGTCCACGCCCGGTGGGCAGGAAGTGATCTACGAACTGGCCAAGGCATCCGACGTGTTCCTGACCAACTACATGCCCGCGGTGCGGCAAAAGCACAAGTTCGACGTGGAACACATCCGGGCGGTGAACCCGAACATCGTCTATGCCCGCGGTTCGGCGTACGGCGACAAGGGACCCGAACGCGACGTCGGTGGCTACGACGGCACCGTGTTCTGGACGCGGAGCGGCATCGGCTACGCGCTGACGCCGGAGGAGTTGGGCGGCGCACTGGGACAGGGCATTCCCGCGTTCGGCGATTCCATCGGCGGCATGTTCATCGCCGGCGGCATCTCGGCCGCGCTGCTGCACCGCGAGCGCACGGGCGAGGCCGTCGAAATGGATGTGTCGCTGCTGAGCACCGCCTGGTGGGCGGCGGGCGCCAGCGTGACGCAGGGCATGGAGACGGGCGAGGTGATGCGAACACCCATGCCGGGGACCGGAAAGTCGGTCAATCCCTTCATGGGCAACTACGAAACCTCCGACGGCGGCACCATCAACCTGTGCATCATCAGCCCGACCGGGCTGATCCGCGACACCTTCGAGCACCTCGGCATCCCCGAGGCCGCCGACGATCCGCGCTTCTCCGAAGTGCTCCCGCTGATCCAGAATGCCGACGCGGCCGCCGAGCTGATCGCGAAGGCCTTCGCCGGCAAGCCCTTTGAGTACTGGCGCCAGCACCTCAAGACGATGAAGGGCCAGTGGGCGCCCTTCCAGAGCCTGCTCGATCTGGTCGACGACGAGCAGGCCCTCGCCAACGACATGATCGCCGAGGTCGAAGTCGCCAGCGGCGGCAAACCGTTCCGCGTCGTCCGCGGCCCGGTCCAGTTCAACCACGAGCCGCTCGTGACGACCCGTGCGCCGCAAGCCTCCGAGCACACCGAAATCGTCCTGATGGAGCTCGGAATGGATTGGGACCGCATCGCCGAGCTCAAGGACGCGGGGGCCATCGCTTGACCGACGCCTACTACGAGCTTGCCGATCCAGACGATCCACTCGGCGAGAGGTTCAGCGCTTCGGATCATGTCATCAGCACCTGGTCGCCGACAATGCAGAATGCCGCACCCGTGTCGGCCCTGCTGGTGCGCGCCCTGGAGCGCTGCTCGCCACGCGACGACGCCCGGCTCAGCCGCGTCGTCGTCGACCTGCTCGGCCCGGTCCCGGTGGCCGGGCCGCTGTGGGTGCGCGCCCACGTCGAGCGCCCGGGCACCAAGATCGAGTTGCTGAACGCGCAGCTGCTGGCGCCCGGCCCCGACGGTCGGCCCCGACCCGTCGCCACCGCGATAGCGTGGCGATTCCAGGCGGGTGACGCGGCCGAGCTGTTCTTCACCCCATCTCCCCCGCTGCGACCCCTCGGCGAAGGGCGGGTCCGCCATCCCGACAACGACGCGAACCAGACCTACATCCAGAGCCTGGATTGGCGCTGGCTGAACGACATTCTCAACGATGTGCCCGGGGAGTGCTGGGCCAGACCGATCGTCGACCTCGTCCAGGGCGAATCGATGACCCCGATGCAGCGGTTGTTCGCGGTGGCCGACATCGCCAACGGCATGGGCAGCCGCCTCAGCGTCGCCGAATGGTTGTTCCTCAACACCGACCTCACCGTGCACATACACCGCGTCCCGGACGGGGAATGGATCGGCGTCAGAGCCGAAAACCACTACGGCCGAGATGGAGTGGGTGTCTCCATCGCCACGCTTTTCGACCGGCACGGGGCGGTGGCCGCCCTTCAGCAGGCACAGCTGGTGCGCCGCCGTTAGCGCCGCCCGAGACAAGGAGAGACAGATGACGAACGACGTCGCCATCATCGGGGTGGGTCTGCACCCGTTCGGCCGCTTCGAGGGCAAGTCGGCGATGCAGATGGGCGTCGACGCGATCTTCGCCGCCATCGCCGACGCCGGCGTCGCTTGGCAGGACATCCAATTCGCCACCGGTGGCAGCTGGACGGTGGCCAACCCCGACGCGATCGTCGGCATGGTCGGCCTCACCGGCATCCCGTTCACCAATGTGTTCAACGCGTGCGCGACCGCGGCCAGCGCGGTCAAGGCCTGTGCCGACGGAATCCGCCTGGGCGACTACGACATCGGCATCGCCATCGGCCTGGACAAGCACCCGCGCGGGGCGTTCACCGAAGATCCGGCGCTGGTGGGCATGCCGAGCTGGTATGCCGAGAACGGACAGTACCTCACCACCAAGTTCTTCGGCATGAAGGCGAACCGGTATCTGCACGAGCACAACATCTCCGCCGAGACGCTCGCCAAGGTCGCCGCGAAGAACTTTCGCAACGGTTCGCTGAACCCGAACGCGTTCCGCCGCAAGGCGATCCCCGAGGACCAGATCCTAAGTTCGCCGATGCTCAACTACCCGCTGACCCAGTACATGTTCTGCGCGCCCGACGAGGGGGCCGCGGCCGCGGTGATGTGCAGGGCCGATATCGCGCACCGCTACACCCCCAAGCCCGTCTACCTGCGGGCGGTCGAGGTCCGCACCCGCCGCTACGGTGCGTACGAGGTGAACACCACCTTCGCGCCGGTCGACGAGGACGTCGCGCCGACCGTGTACGCCGCGCGGGCCGCATTCGAGAAGGCCGGTGTGGCGCCCGACGACGTCGACGTGATCCAGCTGCAGGACACCGACGCGGGCGCCGAGATCATCCACATGGCCGAGTGCGGGTTCTGCGCGCACGGTGATCAGCAGAAGCTGCTGGCCGACGGCGCCACCGAGATCGGCGGCGCCATGCCGGTCAACACCGATGGCGGGCTGATCGCCAACGGCGAGCCGATCGGCGCCTCGGGACTGCGCCAGATCCACGAAATCGTCCGCCAACTCCGCGGCGGGGCGGGCGACCGGCAGGTCCCCGGCGATCCGAAGGTCGGCTTCACCCAGCTGTACGGGGCGCCCGGCACCGCCGCCGCGACGATCCTGACGACCTGAGGTTCGGCGCCGCTGTAACTTTCGTCCGGCCCGTCTCGTCGTAGCGGCGAACGGGAGGAGTTCTCATGCACATCGTGATCTTCGGTGCGAACGGATCGACCGGGCGGCTGCTGACCCGTCGCGTCCTCGACTCGGGCCACTCGGCCGTCGCCGTGACCCGCCGACCCGACGAGTTCCCCGTCACCGATCCGGGGCTGAGGGTCGTCGGCGCGGACGTGCGCCGCGCCGGCCTAGCCGAGACTGTCGCCGGCGCCGACGCCGTGCTGTCCACGCTCGGGGTGCCGTTCACCCGCGGGCCGGTCGACACGTATTCGGTCGGCACCCGCAACATCGTCAACGCGATGCGGGAGGCGGCCGTCAACCGGCTTGTCGTGGTAAGCAGCACCGGCGCCCACCCCGCCCGCGGGCGGCGGCACACACCGGCGGCGCTGCGGCTGTTCGAGCCCATCATCGCCCGCACCATCGGCAAGACCGTCTATGACGACATCCGGCGGATGGAGGCGGAGGTCCGAGAAAGCGGCCTGGCCTGGACGATCGTGCGGCCGTCGGGCCTGTTCGACCTGCCTCGGGTGACGAATTATGTTGCGGGAGAAGTCGAACCGGTGGGCGCGTTCACGGCCCGCATCGACCTGGCGGACTACCTCGTCAGGGTCGTCCCGGACGGTACGGCTCACCGGAAGGCCGTTGTGGTGTCGACAACGGAACACACCCCGACGGTGTGGGAAATGATCCGGCGCGAGGCGTTCCAGGGCGACGCCCGAACCTCGTTCGGCGAACAATCGAACATCGGCCGGTAACAGTTAGCCTCCCCGAGGGAAACGAGACTCCGAATCCCGTCGGCTGCGCTCGTAGCGCTATCGCGGAAAGCCGGGCTCACGAGCCGAGAGCAGGAGTTGCGTTGGCCACAAGCGAATTTCCGCAGCAGCAGGTACCGGTGCCCGGCGCGGAGGCCACCCTCATCGCTCGCCCGATTCCCGCACGGCGACCTCGAGCACCCGGTCGCCGCCGTCGACGGCAAAGACATCGCCGCGGTGGTCCACCGCCACACCCCACGAGCGGTCGAGGCCGTTGAACGGCAGCACCGTAACGGTGTTCGAATGCGCGGCCAGCTTCAGCACCCGGCCGTCACCGGCCCGCCCCGTCGTCATGAGGAAGGCGCACGGCCCCTCGCGCGGTTCGCATTGATCGTGGAAGTCGGTGACGTAGATGTTGCCGTCGTCGTCGACGGCCACGCCATCCGGCGCCTCGAGTCCGGGCACCGCCCGCACCGTCGGGCCGTTCGCCCCCGCCGCAAGCTCCACGACCTGCTTGGCGCCGTGGTCGACGACGTATACGTTGCCGCCGTTGTCCACCGCGATACCGGTGACATTCTCGAGATGGGCCAACGGCAGCGTGATCGGCGCGCTTGCCCCGGCCGCCAATTTCCATACCCGGTTCTTGTACTGATCGGTGACGTAGACGTTGCCCGAGGTGTCGACGGCCACGGCCGCTGGTTCCTTCAGGTCGGGAAACGGCAGGCGGATTGGGGAGCTCGCCCCGGCCGGCAATTTCCACACCCGCGGGTCGTTATCCACAGCGAATTTGTGGTTGTCCTCTTCGGTGACGTAGAGGTTGCCCGCGGCGTCCACCGCCACCGCGTCGGCGGACTGGAGACCGGGGAAACGCAGCTCGGTCGGGGCGCTCGCCCCGGGCGCCAGCCTCAGCACGTGTGTGCCGTCGACGACGTAGAGGTTGCCCGCGGTGTCCACCGCCGCGCCCCGCGGGCGACTCACATTGCTGAAGGGCAGGATGGTTCGGCTGCCATCCCCCGCCGCGAGCTTGATCACCGGACCGTTGCTGGCGTCCGTCACGTACAACGCGCCGGCGGCATCCACCGCGAGGCCGAGCGGGCCGCCGAGCTGCGGGGATGGCAGCTCGACCGGGGTGCTCGAACCCGCGGGCAGCGTCCACACCTTTTGGGCGGTTTTGTCTGAGACGTAGACGGTGCCCTTGGCGTCGACCGCGACACCACTCGGTCCCCTGAGGCCGGTGAAGGGCAACACGTCCGGGACGCTCTGCCCCGCCGCGAGTTTCAGCACCCGGGTGCCGTGATTGTCGTCGGCGACGTAGACGGTGCCTGCGCCGTCCACCGCGACGCCCATGGGGCGCTTCAAGCCGGTGACGGGTAGCTCGGTCGGCGCGTTCGCTCCCGCCGCCAGTTCCAGCACCCGGCCGCCGTTGTAGTCCGCGACGTAGAGGTTCCCCGCGGCGTCCACCGCCACGCCCATGGGGTCCTTGAGCCCAGCAAACGGCAGCACGGTCGGGGTGCTCGAACCCGCCGTCAGCTCCAGGACACGACCGTTGCCTCCGTCGGTGACGTACAGGTTGCCCGCGGTGCCGACTGCCACTCCGCTGGGGTGCTTGATGTCGTTGAACGGCAGCGGGGTTGGGACGGTCGCGCCCGCGGCCAGCTTCCACACCGTGTTGGTGTCGTCATCGGCGACGTAGGAGTTGCCCGCGGTGTCCACGGCCACCGCGACGGGGATGTGCAGCCGGACGAAGGGCAGCGTGACCTGAGCCGAGTAGGACACGGTGTGCGTCTGCGCTGGCCGGTGCGCCGTTACGGCGAAAATGCTTACCGCCGCGGCGATGCCGACGACGACCAGCAGGCCGGCGGCGAGCGCGATCCTCCTCCGTCGGCTCAACCGCCGAACGGGTGCTGAAGTTTCGGTCATGGCGATGTCCTTTCGTGCCTGGTCGGGCCGAACGTTATCGCCGAATCCTTGCGCGATTCTTGCGTGGCCCGGCTACCGGAACGAAAGCGCCGCCCGACGGCTCGTCAGGAGGCTTTCGGTGGTGAGTAATTCGGCTTGCCAAGCCCAAGGGTGTACTGACCGATCATGTTGCGGAACACCTCCAGCGTTCCGCCGTAGATGCCCACCAGGGGAGCGAACCGGAACGCATACTCGGCGCTGCCGTCGTCGGCGGCGCCCTCGGTGCCATACGGCAGCGTGGACGCGGCCCCGAGGATGTCCATCAGGTCCGGGGAGATGTCCCGCATCGTTTGCGCGATCGCGACCCGGCCGTAGATGCTCGGCGACGACAGCGCGACTTCCAACCGGGCGGCGCTGCGGCCCAGCCGGTATGCGACAGACTTGTCGTCGATCAGCCGGCGCCCGTCGGGACCGGGCCGGGTCACGGACGCCGCCGCGTTGTCGACGGCCGCGGCCAGGGATCCGGCCTGGTGCATCATGATTGACGTGTCCTGCAGCCCGTCGGGCGCCGCCGCGACCGCGCCGTGCTCGACGTTGAGCGGCTCGCGCAACACCGTCCAGCCGGCGTTCACGTCGCCCAGCCGGTACTTGTCGTCGACGCGAACGTCGCTGTAGTAGACGATGTTGGTCCGGTCGCCGTCCACCGTGCGAAGCCCTTGGATTTCGATGCCCGGCGAATCCAGCGGGACCAGAAACATGGTCAGGCTCTTGTGCTTCGGCGCATCTGGGGCGGTGTTGGTGATCAGAAACACGTACTGGCAGTTGTGTGCCCCGGTGGTGAACATCTTGGAGCCGTTGATAATCCACGCGTCACCGTCGCGCACCGCGCGGGTCTTACAGGTGGCGACGTCGGAGCCGCCCTCGGGCTCGGTGTAGCCAAGGCAGAGCCGGACCTCGCCGCTGAAGACCTTCGGCAACACCTCGTCGCGCACCTCGGGCGTCCCGAACTTCGCCACCGAGCGCGCCACCATCGCGGTGGTCCCCCACGTCACCCAGGGCACGTGGGCCCGCCGCTTCTCCTGCTCCCAGATGCGGCGCCGGACCCGGCTGAACCCGCCCTCGGATTCCGGCTTCCACTCGGCCTCCAAATAGCCTGCGGCGCCGAACTTCAGGTGCAGGCCCTCGTCGAAGTTGTCGCCCGTTTCGCGGTCGCGACGCCTGACCTCTTCGGTCATGTGGGTGCTCAAGAAGTTCCGCACCTCCTCGCGGAAGGCCTTGTCTTCCGCGGACAGTTCGACTCGGGAGAAGTCCATGCTTGTTCGCTCCTCGTCAGGCCGGCTGGGGTGTGCTCTCGCGGGCCGCGACGATCTCCGCGACGCGCAGGGCGGTGGCGCCGGGATCGCCGCCGGCCAGCGGCCATCCCCTGGCTCGCACCAGGTACGCCGTGGCGGCGGCTTCGGAGGAAACCCCGAGGCCGCCTTGGATGTGCACCGCCATGGTCGCCGCCTTGGCGGCCTCCTCGGCCATGAACACGAAAGCCGACGGTGCCAGGTCGGGGCGTTCGTCGGGTTCGTTGTCCAGGAACCAGGCGGCCCGGCGGGCGAGGTTACGCCCGCCCTGAACGGTGATGGCCATGTTCGCCAGGGGATGCGAGATGGCCTGCAGGGTCGAGATCGGCACGCCCAGCGTGTAGCGGGTCTTGGCGAACTCCGCGGCGATCGTCATCGTCTCCTCGACCAGGCCAACCAGGGCGGCCGCGGTCAGCAGCCGCCATTCGTCCAGCGCCCGTTGATAGTTCGCCACCGCCTCGGGCCCCTCGGCCACGACCGTGCGGGTGTCCGCGGCGGCCGGATCCACCCAGGCCATCGGCAACCGGCCGATGTTGTCCACCTTCGCCGGCCGGGTCCCGAAGGTCAGCCGCACGACCTGATCGCCGTCCCGGACGATGATGTGGTCGGCGATCGAGCCCGTCGGGATCAGGCGGACACCCGGGGCGGGGTCGATGCGCGCGTCGAGCGCGACGAGCTGTTCACCACTTCCCACGCCCGTGGTGTCGGCGCCCAGCGCGCCCAGGCGTCCCAGCAGCCGGGCGGCGCACACGTGGTCGATCCACGGGACCGGCGCCAGCGACCGGCCGACCTCCTCGGCTACCAAGGTGAGGTCGACCAGCGTCGCTCCGTCGCCGCCGCAGGACTCCGGCAGCGCCATCGTGGTCGCGCCCATCGCGCACAGCCGCTCCCACAGGCTCTTGTCGAAACCGGATTGCTCTGCCGCGCGCACCGTTTCGATCGAGCAGTGGGTCTTGAAGAATTGCTTGTACGCGTCCTGCAGCGCCAGGTGGTCCCCGGACAGGCTGTAGTCGAGTCGGCGCAGTTCGAAGCGGTCCATCGTCAATGTTCCTTCCCGAAGAAGAATTCCTGCGCGTTGTTGTACAGGTAGTTGTCCAGCACCTCGGGCGGCAGGTCCAGCGCCCGGGCCTCGGGGATCACCCGGCGCATGCGCAGCACCGGCCAGTCCGACGCGTAGATCACCTTGTCGGGGCCGCGCGTCCGCATGTAGTGCAGCAGGCTTTCCGGCAGCCGCTTGGGCGACCACGCCGACGTCATCAGCCGCAGGTTGGCGTACTTGAGCAGCAGCCGGATGGCGACGTCCCACCACGGGTCGGCCCCGTGGATCATGCACAGCCTGAGCTCGGGGAACCGCACGCAGACGCGGTCCAGGTGCATTGGGTGCTGCACCTCTCCGGGGATCGGCGGGCCCGGGATGCCGGTGTTGATGCACAGCGGCAGGTCCAATTCCGCGCATTTCGCGTAGAGCGGGTAGTACACGGCGTCGCTGGGCGGATACTGCCCGTCTCCCCAAAAGCTCGGCCCCACTACGGCATACGCGACCGGCAGGTCGCCGGCGACCGCGGTCAGCTCGCGCAACGACCGCACCGGGCGCAGCAGGTTGACCCCACCCATCGCCAGGGCGAACCGATCGGGCCTGGCCTCGATGAACTTGCGCGCGGTCGTCGACGGGCTGGCGATCGAGTCCATCAGGACGGCCTTCTGGACCCCCTGCTCATCCATCTCGTCGAGCAACTCGGACAAATCCACCGGCGCGAACATCGACTCCGGGCCCTTGAAGTAGTCGTCGCGGACCTTGAGCATCCAGGTCGGCTGGGAGTCGGCCTCCCCGAAGTGCACGTTGATCAGGCAGTCGATGGCTCGGGTGTTCATGACACCTTCTCTTCGGCTTGCTCTCGGGCCCAGCGGTAGTTGGGCTTGCCGTTGCCGAGGCGCTGGATCTGCTCGACGAAGATGAACGCCTTGGGCGCCTTGAAATGCGCCAGCTGCGAGGTGCAGAAGGTATGGAGCGCCCGCCCGTCGGCGCTCAGATCGGTGCCCGGGTGGGCAGCGACGAGCGCGACGACTTCCTGGCCCCACCGCTCGCTCGGGCGCCCCACCACCAGCGCGTCGGCGACGCCCGGATGCGCCCGGAGCACCTCCTCGACCTCTTCGACAAAGACCTTTTCCCCGCCGGTGTTGACCACCAGCGAGTCACGGCCGAAAAGCCGTATGGTGCCGTCCTTTTCAAGCGCCGCCCGGTCTCCGGGTATCACCACGCGCCGCCCGTCGATCTGCGGGAAGGTCAGCCGGGTGGCCTCGGCGTCACCGAAGTACCCGAGCGGAATCCGGCCCGTCCTGGCGGCCCAGCCGACCTCCTGTTCGCCGGGGCGCAGGAACCGCTTGCGGTCGGCGGAGACGACGGTGGCGCCCTCCCTGGGTTGGAAGGTTTCGCTGGCCGTCCCCTCGCGGCTGTGCCCGAACGCCATGTTGCCGCTCTCGGACGACCCGTAGCCCTCGATGATGGTGATGTGCGGCAGGCATTCCATCAGTGCTCGTTTGTATTTCGCGTTGGTGGCGGCCCCGCCCGTTCCGATGGCGTTCAGCGAGGACAGGTCGTATCGACCCGCCCGGAGTTCGGCGATCAGCGGCCCGGCGTACGCGTCGCCGACCATCGTCATCATGCCCACCTTCTCCCGCTCGGCGGTCTTCCACACCGAACGCACGTCGAGCTTGTTGCGGTCGTCATAGAGCACGACCGGCAGCCCGGCGCACAGCGCCGCGAACGCGGTCCACATGCCCGCCGCGTGCATCAGGGGGGAGACCGCGAACCAGGGCGGGCCGCCGCCGCGCACCTTGTCGTGGATCTCGGTGACGCTGTCGTGATCGGCGCCGACCATCGAGGACACGTACATGTCGCTCTGGCGCCACAGCACCCCCTTGGGGCGCCCCGTCGTTCCGCCGGTGCACATCATGATCAGGTCGTCCGGCGACCCCACCGGGCGCGCGTTCGGGTCCCCGGCGGCCAGCGCGTCGTCCAGCGGCACGGCGCCGGGCAGTTCCGGTGCGCCGCTGCCGTCGTCGATGGACACCAGCAGCTCGGTCCCGTCGGGGGGCAGCACGTCAGCGAACCGGGCGCCCAGGGCGCGGTGGTAGATGATTGCGCGGGGGCGCACGTAGGCGAGCAGGTCGGCGATTTCGCGCGGCGAGTAGTGGTGGTTGACGTTGACCGGAACGGTGCGCGCCTTGAGGCATCCGATCACCATGTCGGGGTACAGGTCGTTGTACATCAGCAGCGCGACCCGATCCTGACCGCACTCCCACGGTTCGAGCTCCTCGCGCTCGGCGTGGGCCCCGAATCCCTTGTCGCTGAGGAAGTTTGCCAGCCTGGTGGTGCGGCTCGCCGATTCGGCGAACGTGCTCCGGCGGTCACCACAGACGGTCATCAGACGGTCTCCGATGACATCGGCGATGGCGTCGAGAACGGCGCCCACGGTCCATTCGCTCATGGCGTCAGCGGCTAGGCGGACGTTCCGACCTGGACACCGAGCAGGTCGAGGGCGTTGTCGCGCATGATCTTTCGGACGTCGGAATCGCTGAAACCGACGAGCTCTTCGACAAAGGACACCGGCGACTCAAGGCCTTCGCCGTGCGGCCAGTCGGATCCGAACAGGATCTTGTCGATGCCGATCGCGTTGGCCAGCTCCGGCAGGTCGTCCTCGTAGTACGGCGCGATCCAGACGTTGTTGCGCAACTGCTCGACCGGATCCTCGGGGAAATGCCGGGGGTAATTGTTGGCCACCTTCTTGAGGCGCTTGATCAGCCGGTGCACGAAGTACGAGCCGTTTTCGATGCTGACCGCCTTGAGTTTCGGGTGGCGGGTGAACACGCCGTGCACGATCATCGAGGCCATCGTGTCGTGGATGGCGCGGTCGTCGAGGAGCACCTGATCCAGCGGGTCCTTTTCGCCGAACCCCTCGAAGGTCGCCTTGCCGCCCCACTGCGCCGCGATGTGCAGATAGCCGCTGTCGCTGAGGTGAAAGCCCACCGGTACGCCCGCCTCGGCCAGCCGGGCCCACACCGGGTCGTGGCTGGGATCGCCCAGCGATCTGGGCTTGACCACGCCGGGCACCGGCGCCGGCCGAACCAGCACCAGCTTGGCGCCGCGGGCCAACACGAACTCGACCTCCTGCAGCGCCTTGGCCGGATCGGCCAGCGAGATGATCGGCGCGGCAATGATGCGGTGATCGGGCCGGTCGAAGCCCCAGTCCTCGTCGAGCCAGAGGTTGAAAGCGTGCACCGACGCCATCGTCGCGTCGATGTCGTGCTTGAGCGCCTCCTCGACGCCGCATCCGAAAGTCGGCAGCATGAACACCGTCTCGATGTCCTGGGTGTCCATCACCGCGACCCGCGCATCGCGGTTCTGATACTCGGGGTGATCGCCGAGCCGCTCGACTTTCATCAGCGAGGCCGGATCGACGCCCTCGGGGATCTCGCCGCGGAACAACAGGTCGAGGCAGCCCGGCACGATGATCGGGTCGAAGGTGACGTTGGGGATGAAATGGTTGACGCGGTCGCCGATCACGGCCCACGTGCGCTTGCCGTCGCTGAGCATCTGCACGCCCCGGCGCTTGAACTTCTTGTCCAAGTGGCGGGTGAAGGCGTCCAGCGGCTCGTAGTAGTGGTTGTCGACGTCGATCGGCCGGTAATCCAACTCAGCCATGATCATCCTTTCCGGTGCCACCGGCACAATTAAGCTTCGGTTGAAGTGAGCGAAGGGAATTGGGGCGGGCGCTTCTCGAGAAAGCTGGTGATCCCTTCGATGACGTCAGGTCGCGGCATCGCCTCGTGCAGCAGGACCTCGGCGCGCGCCGTGGCGTCGGCGACGTCGCGGGTGGCGTCGCCGTAGACCTGCCTTTTGATCACCGCCATCGCGGCGGGCGAACAGTTTCGCGCGATGTCCTCCGCGTACTCGAGGGCACGGGCCATCAGGTTTTCGGGCTCGACCACTTCTTTGACCAGGCCCAGCTCGGCCGCCTCCTCGGCGAGAAAGGTGCGGCCGCTGAGCAACAGGTCGAGCGCGACTCCCCAGGTGGCCAGCCGCGGAAGTATCCAGGAGATGCCGAATTCGGCGATCAGTCCCCGGCGGGCGAACACCGCCGCGAACTTGGCCCCGGCGGCCGCGAAGCGGACGTCGCACATCAGGGCCTGGGTCAGACCGATGCCGACGCAGGCGCCGTTGATCGCCGCGACGACGGGCTTGCGAAGGGCGGTCACGAAATGCGGTGGGCGCTCACCAACCAACTCGGCCAGGTCGGTCTGACCCGCCTTCTCCATCGTCTTGCCGTAGCTGGCCGCCGAACTCGGCGCGCCCAGATACGCGCCGGCGCAGAATCCCTTGCCCCGACCGGTCACCACGATCACCCGGATGTCGGGGTCCTCTTCGGCGCGGTCGATCCCGGCATAGAACGCGGCGGCGATGTCGGGGCCCCAGGCGTTGAGGCGATCCGGACGATTAAAGGTGAGGATTGCGACGCCGCTCGCCGTGGCCTCGTAGAGCACGGCGCCTTCGGAAGCACCGTCGCTGCCGGACATCTGCCGCGGCACCTCCTCACCCTCGACCTACGGAAATCACCCCGTCTTTGTACGCATACTGTATACCTATCGGTAGCGCATTCCACAACCGCCGCCGGACCCGCGTGAACCCCAACCAATCAGCGATTTTCGGCGCCGCCGAGCCGCCCACGCCAACCCCTAGCGGGACGCCCGTCCGCTGGTGATCAGCTTGACGACCGCCAGCAGTATCAGCGCCCCCAGCAGACACGTCAGAAACGAGAACAACAGCCCCCGCCCGTCCACGCTGACACCCATGGCGCGCAGCAGGAAACCACCGATCAACCCGCCGACGACGCCGACCGCGATGTTGAGGAGCAGGCCCAATTGCGCGTCGGTCCCGGTGATTTTGCTGCCCAGCCAGCCGGCCAGGCCCCCGATGACGATCCAGCCGATGACACCCAGCGTGAGCACCGCCCGATCGTAACCGCGGGCGATCGGGTTTGGGATGGCGATGCGGGGGTTATCGATGACTGGTGAAGACGACGTGGAACGCGCTTGCTCACCGCATGCGCCAGGCGCGCACGGTGGCGCTGCGGGCCGAGCTGGCACTGACGGGCGCGCAGATCCTGTTCTGGGTGGCGCTGATCGGCGTGCTGGCCGGCCTCGCGTTACGGCTGCGGCGGCGCCGCCGAATCCCCGCTCAACAGGCCACTCCGGCCGACACCACGCCCGTCGTGGCCGCGAACTAGGGGCTGTGGCGGGCGCCACGGTGGCGCAGGTTTACCCCGGCCACCCGACCGGGAAGCCTAGAGGACAACGCATTTATCAACGGGAGGGGATGCAATGGTTGACGCCAAGAGCGGTCCGATCGAGCTCGTCCGGGGCATCGTCGAGGATGTTTTCGGCAAGACCAAGCAGGTCATCGGCATCATCATCGGCCGCAATGACCTGATCAACGAGGGCCAGGCGCAGCAGGACAAAGCCGACGCGCAGCGCAGCGCCGGCAAGAAGGAAGCCGCCGCCGAGAAGGCGCGTAGCAAGGCCAAGGCGTATGAGGCGCGTGAGCGGGCCGAGCAGAACTAGACGGCCCAGCCTGGCGAGCGGGCCCGGTCAGATACCGGGCCCGCTTCGCTGTGAAAGCCGTTCTACTGCAACGCGGTTTCGATGAGACCGACCCGCCGGTAGGCGTTTTCGATCTGGGCCTTGGCCTCGGGCGGCAGTTCGGCCTGCGGAGGCCGCGAATGGGGATAGTCGCCAATCGGCAGTCCCAGCAGCGAGGCGGCGTACTTGAAGGCGCCGCCCCAGTGGGTGAAGTAGTCAGGCCGCCCCGGGTAGCACGTCCACCACGACCCGATGTCGAGGTCGAACTGGTCCATCCCGGACTCCCGCCCGTAGTCCATCGCCTCGAGGAGCTTGTCGGCCAGCACCAGCTCCCAGTATTCGGAGAACAATCGCCGTTGCGGCGTCTCGAACAGATAGCCGGCCGTGCCCAATTGCGCCGGGCAGACGATACCGGCGCGTAGCCACCCGGCGCGGTAGACGGTCCGGTCGCATTCCCAGACCGCGAGATCGGGCGCCAATTCATGCAGCCGCCGGCTCGCCTCGGGCCGGAAGGCGCCCTCCTTGGTGGCGCACACTGCGGGCACCTCGTCGTAGATCCGCGCGCTTTCCGCCGGGGTGAGCACGTAGCCCGAAGACGGCGAGTTGAACATGCCCAAGGCGATATCCGTGCGGGCGGCGATGTAGGCGAAAAACCTCAATACGCCCTCGCCGCCGTGCGCCTCCATCATCGGCGTCTGGATGTAGGCGATGTCGGCGCCCATCTCCTGGGCGTGGCGGGTCAGTTCCAAGCAGTCCTTCGCCGACATCGCCGCCGTGCAGGCCTGCACGACGACATCGGGGTTCAGCGCGCGTGCCTCCTCGATTGCCACCTCGAGCAGGCGCTTGCGCTCATCCAGGGTGAGTGACCAGAACTCGGCGATCCCGCTGGTACACCACAACATCGGGTGCCCGAGATCGCCGACGCAGTAGCGCACCAGGGTCCGGTAGGCGTCCCAGTCGATGTCATCACCGTCGGTGCCGCAGAACGGCGTGTAGAGGGAGTCGCCGATTCCCCGCAATGCCCCGCGCGCCCAGGTGCGCGCCTCTGTCGCCGTCGCCACAATCGACTCCTTTGTCGGCCAAACGATTTCGGATCAGGTGAAGTCCGAACCACCGTCGACGTTGATGTTGGCACCGGTCATATAGGAATTGCGCCGCGACGCGAGGAAGGCGGCGACCGGTCCTATTTCCTCCGGTAGGCCGGCCCGCGGCATCTGCGCGGGATGCCCGAAATGCTCGGCGATCGCGTCCATCAGCGCGTAAGGGTCGTTGCCGTCGACACCGACGGACTTCGCCCAGCCGACCAGGGACTCGGACGCGATGCTGCCCGGCGACACCACGTTGACCAAGATCTCGTCCTTGGCCAGCAGCAGGGACAGGTTTTTGGAGACGCTCGTCAGCATCGACTTGGCGGCGGTGTAGGCGGGCAGCAGGACGCTTTGTCGCTGGGTGGAGTGCGCGGAGAAGTTGACGATCCGCGCCCATTGCGCCTTGCGCAGCAGGGGAAGTGCCGAGCGGACGCAGCGCACCATGCCCATGACCCCGTCCTCGACGGCCCGGTGCCACTGTTCGTCGGTCAGATCCTCGAAGCTGCCCGCCGCGCCCGGCCCGACCGTGTTGATGAGCACGTTGAGTTCGCCGTCCCATCGCGCGGCCAGGTCGGCGAACACCTCGTCGACCGCGGCGGCGTCGCCGATGTCGGCCACCAGGCCGACGGCGTCCGCGCTGCCGCGTTCGGTCAGATCGGCCGCCGCGGAATCGAGTGCGTCGCGGCTGCGGCCGACCACCGCGACGCGGGCCCCTTCGTCGGCCAGGCAGCGTGCTGTCGCCAACCCCATCCCGCGACTACCACCGACCACCACCGCCGTGGCATTCGCCAGCCCTAGATCCATGTGTCCAGCCGTTTTACCAAAAAGCCTACGATAGGTATTACAGTAGCAGACGGAAAACGCGACGACACGCACGTATATACGCAGGTCAGAGAGGAACGACCGGTAGATTCCATTCTACCGGTGGCACGGCCAAATCCTGATGGAGGTGCCCGTAGTGGCAAAGCAGGCAACCGCCGAGAAGCGTCAACGGCGTGAACGCGGGTCCATCAATCCCGACGACATCATCAGTGGCGCATTCGAACTCGCGGAGCAAGTGTCGATAGACAACCTGAGCATGCCGCTGCTGGGCAAACATCTCGGCGTGGGCGTCACCAGCATCTACTGGTACTTCCGCAAGAAGGACGACCTGCTCAACGCGATGACCGACCGTGCCCTGAGCAAGTACGTCTTCGCCACGCCCTACGTTGAAGCCAGCGATTGGCGCGAGACGCTGCGCAACCATGCCCGGCTGATGCGCAAGACATTCATGGGCAACCCAATCCTGTGCGACCTGATCCTGATTCGCGCCGCCCTGAGTCCGAAGGCGGCGCGGGTGGGCGCTCAGGAGATGGAGCGCGCGATCGCCAACCTGGTGGAGGCCGGCCTGTCGCCCGAGGACGCCTTCGACACCTACTCCGCGGTCTCGCTCCACGTCCGCGGTTCGGTGGTGCTGCAACGGCTTTACGACAAGAACCAGACGCCGGACAGCGGACCGCGCGCCATCGAGGACGCGGTGGCCATCGATCCGGCCACCACCCCGCTGATCGCTCAGGTGACCGGGCAGGGACACCGGATCGCCGCTCCCGACGAAGCGAACTTCGAGTTCGGCCTGGACTGCATCCTCGACCACGCCAGCAGCCTGATCGAAAAGGGCGCCAAAGCTTCGGCCCCGTCCCGGCCACGCAAGGCGACCAAGGCGCGTTAAGGCCGACCTCGTCGCCGTGAAACGCCGAGCGTGACCTGACGGCGGCTTTTTCGCCGATTTTTCGCCCTGGCTGCACGCTCGGCGTGATCGCCCGGCCACTCCGGAAGCGTTGTGGCGGAAGTGGTTACGCCTCGGGCTCGGGCACGTGGAAGTGCTCGTCACGTAGCCGGAACGCCTCCTTGGCGCCGTGCTGTGCGCGGGTCTTGACGAAGTTGAATTCGCCGGGGGCGAATTGCAGGTTGGTCCCGAAGGCGTGAAACAGATAGCTCGCGACTTCCTCGCCGTTATAGGCCTGCGTCTGCTCGACGAGGCGGAAGGCTTCCTTGGCGATGACGACCCCGTCGGCGGGCATCTTCGCCGCCTTCTCGGCCCAATACCGCGCCCGAGCGGTCACCGAGCCGGGATCGCATGTGTCGGTGAAGATTCCGAGATGCTCGATCTCGCCGGCGTCGACAATGTCACCGGTCAACAGCAGGCGCCGGGCCAGCACCGGGCCCAACCGATGGAAGAACATGTGCAGGCTGCCGAGCGCGGGGCCGAGGAAGCGGGTCGCCGGCATGCCGATCTTCGTGTCGCGTGCGATGACCGAGATGTCCGTCATCAGCGCCATCTCGAAGCCGCCCCCCAGCGCATAGCCGGCGATCTCGCCCACGGTCACCTTCGGGAAGCCCATCAGGTTGTGGTAGAAGCCAAACGACTTGCGGTCCACCGTGAGTCGGCGGCGCTGGCTGGGGCGGCGCTTGGCCGCGGCGTCATCGGACGGCCGGGCCTTGTCGCCGTACCAGCCGTAGGCGTTGTTCATGTCGGCGCCGGTGGAAAAGACGCCCTCGGCTCCGCGCAACAGCACCACCGTCAAGTCGTCGTCGTCGGCCACCCGATCCAGGCAGCGCGCGATGGCCTCCCGCATCGCGGCGTCATACGAGTTGCGCTGCTTCGGGTTGTTCAAAGTGATGGTCGCGATTCGCCGATCGGGCTCGACCTCGAAGAGCACCCGGTCGTCGGAAACGTTGGAGGAGCTCATGTGTCGGATTCCTTTCGCCGCCTGCCGAATTTGAATCCGGTCAGCTTCTCCGGCGGCGACGCCAACGTGGTGACCTCACCCGTGCAGAGCACCTCGTCGCCGAGCAGCAGCCGCGCGCTCGAGGCGATGCCCCGCTCGACGTGCGACCGATCGATGTCGAATCGCAGCTCGGTGAGCACCGGGGTCGGCCGGCGGAAGTTGACCAGCAGCGACCGCGTCTTGCCGGAAAGCCCGGTGACGCAATTGTGGTGCTGGATCACGCAGTCGAAGAAGACGCCGAGGAAGCCGCCGTGCACCAGCCCGGGCGGCCCCTCGTAGACGAGCGGGAAGCAGACCGCCCCGCCGGCCTTCTCGGCGTCGAGCCGATCGAACCGGTATTCGGGAAAGCACGGGTTGTAGGCGCCGATGTCGGTGGCGTGGTTGAGGTAGACCCGCCGGGGATCGCCGGGAAGCTCGCCGATGCGCGGCGCCGGGTCCGCCGCGACCGCGGGGGCCAGCTCACCCTCCCATTCGGCGAACTTCGCGAGCATCGCGTCCACGGTCGGGTGCGGGTGTTCGAGCGAGAGCAGCAGCGAGCTGAGGCGACGGATGGCGCCGGCGGCCGCCACGGTTTGGGCGAGCGGCGCCTCCCCGAACTTCGCGTCGCCGACCATACCGCCCGCCTTCACCGGGCTCCCCCGGTTGTTCCGTCGTTGGAGTTTCCTTGCTAACTTATACCCGTATCAATCGTATTGCCTACTGTATGGGTAACCGTATCGGCGGGGAAAGGCCGGGTACACGGTGAATCACGAGGCCGATACGGCCGGCGCCGACGGTTCGGTGACGGCGTGCCGGGACGGCGCGGTCTTGCGGATCACACTCGACCGCCCCGCCCGGCGTAACGCGTTGACCCACTTGATGATCGAGACTTTGGTCGACGCGTTGACCGGTGCCGCCGCCGACGATTCGCTGCGCGCGATTCACATCGGCGGGGCCGGGGACGACTTCTGCGCCGGCGCCGATTGGGTCGCCGCCAACGATCCCGGCGGGCAACGTCCGCGAGCGGGCGATCTGGTGCGGCGGATCCCCCACGCCGCCCACCGGGTCATCGAACTCGTGACGAGCGTCCAGCTGCCGGTGGTCTGCAGCGTGCGGGGCTGGGCGGTGGGGTTCGGCTGCAATCTCGCGCTGGCCGCCGACTTCGCCGTGGCCGCCGACGATGCGGTTTTCTGGGAACCGTTCGTGGACCGCGGCTTCAGTCCCGATTCGGGCTCCACCTGGTTGCTGCCGCGGCTGGTCGGTGTGGCGCGGGCCAGGCGGATGCTGTTGCTCGGCGAGAAAGTGGGCGCGACGGATGCGGCCGACTGGGGCCTGATCCACCAAGCGGTCCCGGGGCCCGACCTCGACGACACCGCCGGGAAGCTGGTGGAGCGGCTGGCGGGCGGTCCCACGGCGGCGATCGGGCTGGCCAAGCAGGCGCTGGGTTTCGGCCAGCACGCGACGCTGGGCCAGGCCATGACGCAGGAGCTGTTCAATCTGGAACTCTCTTGCCGGACGGGCGATTTCAAAGAGGGACTGGAAGCGTTTCGGCAACGACGCGCACCGAGATTTGAGGGCCGATGACCATGCCGACGTTCGACACCATCACATACGAACTCGACGGCCATACCGCCACCATCACGCTGAATCGCCCGGAGGCCCTCAACGCGCTCAGCCCGCACATGATCACCGAACTCCGCGCCGCCTACGACGAGGCCGAGAACGACGACAAGGTGTGGCTGTTGATCGTCACCGGCACCGGCCGCGCGTTCTGCACAGGCGCCGACGTCAAAGAGATCCCCGAAGACGGCAAGGTGATCTACGAGCGGCCGTACCTGTCCACGTATGACCAGTGGGAGGCGCCGCAGGAGGGGACTCCACCGTTTCGCACTATGGCCAAGCCGGTGCTGACCGCCGTCAACGGATTGTGCTGCGGCGCCGGCATGGATTGGGTCACGACCACGGACATCGTCATCGCCTCCGAGCAGGCGACCTTTTTCGATCCGCACGTCAGCATCGGGCTGGTGGCCGGACGGGAACTGGTGCGGATATCCCGGGTGTTGCCCCGCTCGATCGCCCTGCGGATGGCCCTGATGGGCAAGCACGAACGGATGAGCGCGCAACGCGCCTACGAGCTCGGGTTGATCAGCGAAATCGTCGAGCACGACCGCCTGCTGGACCGAGCCCGCGAGATCGCCGACGTCGTCAATTCCAATGCGCCGCTGGCGGTCCGGGGAACCCGGCTGGCCATCCTCAAGGGCCTGAATGTGCCGCTGCACGAGGCGGAGATACTCGCCGAAACCTTCCGCGAGCGCGTGCTGCGGACGGAGGACGCTCAGGAAGGCCCGAGGGCCTTCGTCGAAAAACGTCAACCAAATTGGAAATGCCGGTGAGTGCAGCGCGTTTCGAGACGATCCTCCTCGACGTCGACACGGGCGATCACGTCGCGACCATCACGCTCAATCGGCCCGAGCGGCTCAACGCGTTCGACCGCACCATGTGCGAGGAGATGGCCCGGGCCTGGCAGGCGGTCAAACTCGACGAGTCGGTGCACGCCGTGGTGCTGCGGGCGGCCGGCGACCGCGCGTTTTGCGCCGGGCTCGACGTCAAGACGCCGTACGGCCAACCCGAAAACGTCTGGAATCACGAGGATCCGGGCGAAGCGCTCAGCCCCAAGTGGCAGAAGATGTGGAAGCCGGTGGTGTGCGCCGTTCAGGGCATGTGCACCGCCGGGGCGTTCTATTTCCTCAACGAATCGGACGTGGTCATCTGCTCGCAGGACGCGACGTTTTTCGACTCCCACGTTTCGGCCGGGCTGGTGTGCGCGCTGGAGCCCATCGGCCTGATGCGGCGCGTCGGGCTGGGCGAGACGTTGCGGATGGCGCTGATGGGCAACGACGAACGGCTCAGCGCCGACACCGCGCTGCGAATCGGATTGGTGACGGAGGTGGTCCCCGCCGACCGGCTGTGGCACCGCGCCCACGAAATCGCCGCGACGATCGCCGCCAAGCCGCCGTCGGCGACCCAGGGCACCGTGAAGGCGATCTGGGAATCGCTGGACAAGCCCTACCGCGCCGCCATGGAACAGGGGCTCATCTATACGCGGCTGGGCAACCCGCTCGGCACCGCCGAACTGGCCGCCCGCCAAGGCGATGCCGGTGCGCGCGAACCGAAGATCCGCTGATGCCGCCGCACCCGCTCAGCCGGCGCATCGCCGACGTGCTCGGGCTGCGGCCGGACGCGCACGCGATCGAGTATGAGGGGCAATGGGTCCCGTGGCGGCGGGTGGGCGACCTGGCCCGCAGCATCGCGCCCCTGGCCGGCCAAAGCGGCAGCGTCGGGATGCTGCTGCGCAACCGGCCCGGCCAGGTGGCGGCCTTCCTCGGGGTGCTGCTGGGTGGCGGAACCGTCGTCACCATCAACCCCGCCCGCGGCGACGAACGCACCCGGGCCGACATCGCCGCGCTGCGGCTGCCGCTGATCATCGGCGAGGCCGACGACCTGGCCGCGCTGGTCCCGCCGGGGACCGCGACGCTGGAGATTTCGGCCTCCCTGGACGGCGTTCCCGCCTGCGGGAGCGTGGGATCCCGCACACAGCCCGGCGTGGCGGTGCGGATGCTGACCAGCGGAACGACCGGGCCGCCCAAACGGATCGACCTGAGCTACGACATGCTGGCCCGCAGCGTCATGGGCCCCGACCCCGGCGCCGCGCCGGCGCCCACGGAGCTGCGACGCGGCGTGGCGATCGTCAACTCGCCGCTGGTGCATATCGGCGGTGTCTTCCGCGTCCTGCAGTGCATCGCCGAGGCCAGGCCCTTTGTGCTGCTGGAACGATTCGAGCTCAGGGCGTGGGCCGACGCGGTGCGCAGGCACCGGCCCCGCACCGTGTCGCTGGTGCCGGCCGCGCTGCGGACGGTGCTGCACTCCGATCTGACGCGGGCCGACCTGGAAAGCGTCCGCGCCGTCACTTGCGGCACGGCCCCGCTTTCGGCCGACGATGCCGACGCCTTCACCGACAAGTACGGCATTCCGGTGCTGACCTCCTACGCCGCAACGGAATTCGGCGGCGGGGTGGCCGGCTGGACCCTTGCCGACCACCGGGAATACTGGCAGGCCAAGCGCGGCAGCGTCGGCCGGGCCAACCCGGGCGCGCAGCTTCGGGTGGTCGACGACGAGGGCGCGACGCTCGGGCCCGACCGGCTCGGCCTGCTCGAGGTCAAGCCGGGACAACTGGGCCCGGCGGCGAACTGGATGCGGACCACGGATCTGGCGCGCATCGACGCCGACGGCTTCGTCTGGATCGTAGGGCGGGCCGACCAGGCGATCATCCGCGGCGGGTTCAAGGTGATGCCCGACGAGGTGCGCGTCGCGCTGGAGGGTCACCCCGCGGTGGCGGGCGCGGCCGTGGTCGGGCGGCCCGATCAACGCCTCGGCGAGACGCCCGTCGCGATGGTGCAGCTGCGCGAGTCCGCGTCCGCCGATGCCGACACGCTGGTGGACTACCTGCGAAACCGACTGGCCCGCTACGAAATCCCCACCGAGATCGCGATCGTCGACGCCATCCCCCGGACGCCCTCGGGCAAACCCGATCTGGCAGCGGTCAGGCTCTTCTTCGGCGGCTCCTCGGAAATCACAGCCCACCGCGACCATGCCCGGTGACGGCCCAACGGTCGCGGAAACCCTGCGGCGCCAATCCCATTCGCGCGGCGACCACCCGCTGCTGATCTGCGACGACGACCGCATCGGCTACGCCGAGGCGGACCGGCGCTCGGCGGAGCTCGCCCGCGGACTGATCGCTCGCGGGGCGGGCAAGGGCACCCATGTGGGGCTGCTCTATCCCAACGGCGTCGGATTCGTCATCGGGATGCTCGCGGCGGCAAGGATCGGCGCGGTGGTGATCCCGTTCTCCACCTTCGCCACCGGCCGTGAGATGCGCCAGCAGCTGGTCGACAGCGACACCGAAATCCTGTTAGCGACGCCGTCGTTCCGCTCCCACGATTACGTGCAGCGACTGGCCGAGGCGCTGCCGCACACCGAGCTGGATAACGACGGCCGGCTGTTCGTCACCGCGACGCCGCAATTGCGGCACGTCATCGTCGATCCCGAACGGGCGCACCGGCTCGCGCCGAACGTCGACCCCGCCCTGCTGACGGCGACGGAGGACGACGTCGACGGCTGTGATCCGCTGGCCATCGTGTACACGTCGGGCTCCACCAGCACCCCGAAGGGCGTGGTGCACACGCACGCCGCCCTGCTTGCACATCAGCGCAACCTCAACGAGATCCGCGGCCTGACCGCATCGGACAAGCTGTTCTGCAATTCACCATTCTTCTGGATCGGCGGTTTCGCGTTCGGCCTGCTCGCCACTTTGGTCGCCGGATCGACACTGGTGTGCTCCAACGCCACCGACGCGGGCCGGACGCTCGACCTGCTGGAGCGCGAAAAGCCCACCATCACCAACGGTTTCGCCGCCGGCATCGCTCACCTGGCGGATCACCCGAGCTTTCCCGGGCGCGACCTGTCGTCGATGCGTCGGGGTAACCTGTACCCGATCATGGCGCCCGGCGCGCGCCCGGTCGACCCGGAGCTGCGGCACAACATGCTGGGTCTGACCGAGGCCGGCAGCGTCGTGTTGATCAGCGGCGACGAATCCGACCAACCAGAAAGCCGCCGCGGGTCCTTCGGCAGGCCGGCGCCGGGATTCGACACCATGATCGCGGACCGGGACGCCTCGGGCGTCGGCGAGCTGTGCATCCGTGGGCCGTACGTGATGCAGGGGTATTACAAGCGCAGCCGCGAGGAGTGCTTCGACGCCGACGGCTGGTTCCACACCGGCGATTTGGTGCGCGAGGACGCCGACGGTTTCTTCTATTTCGTCGGCCGGCTGAGCGGGATGATCAAGACGGCGGGCGCCAACGTCTCGCCAGCCGAGGTCGAGCGGGCCATCGCCAGGGTCAGCGGCGCCGAGGCCCACGTCGTGGGCATACCCGACGCGCAACGGGGAGAGCTGGTTGCCGCCGTCGTTGCCCTACCGGGCCTCGACGAAGCCGCGCTGCGCGAGCGGCTCAAGACGGAATTGTCGGCGTACAAGATCCCGAAGCGGTTCCTCGCCGTGCCCGCCGCCGAGATACCGCTGCTGTCCAGCGGAAAGGTTGACCTGCAGCTACTGAGGAAGCTGTTCGATGCCTGAGCGCACCATCGACCAACTGGTTCGTTCCAGGGCCGCGCGGCACGGCCCCAAGCCGGCGGTGGTCGACCCGGCGGCCCGAATCAGCTATCGCGAACTCGACACCACCACAAGAGATCTGGCCGCCCTCTTCATCGAAGCGGGCGTCGGCAAGGGCACCCGCGTCGGGCTGATCATGCCCAACAGCGCCCGCTGGGTGCAGGTGGCGATCGCGCTGGCCCGCATCGGCGCCGTCCTGGTTCCGCTCAGCACCCTGCTACCGCCGCGCGAACTGGTGGCGCAGCTGCGGACCGCGTCCGTTCAATTCCTGGTCAGCGTCGAGGAGTTCCGCGGTCACCGCTACCTGGACGACCTGCAATCCGTGCCGGCGCTCGACCTTCCGGCCCTGCGCCAGGTTTGGCCGGT
Organism: Mycobacterium interjectum; assembly: GCA_002102225.1. Classification (GTDB taxonomy): domain Bacteria; phylum Actinomycetota; class Actinomycetes; order Mycobacteriales; family Mycobacteriaceae; genus Mycobacterium; species Mycobacterium interjectum_B. The sequence goes on along the minus strand of LQPB01000086.1, from coordinate 25,874 downwards.
CGACCGGCTGGCGCGAGCCACCGCTAGCGAGAAGGCCCGGCGGATCGTCGACGCCCTGGCGGGCACGGTCACGCCCGCCGACCCGTTGGTCGTGATGTTCACCTCGGGCAGCAGCGGAAATCCCAAGGGGGTCATCCACTCCCATGGCAACGCGTTGGGCGCGGTGCAGTCGGGGCTTGCGGCGCGCTGCATCACGTCTGACACCCGCCTGTATCTCCCGATGCCGTTCTTCTGGGTGGGTGGCTACGGCAGCGGGATCCTGTCCGCGCTGCTGGCCGGTGCCACCCTGGTGACGGAGGAGATACCGCGGCCCGAGGCCACCCTGCGGCTACTGGCAGCCGAGCGGATCACGCTGTTTCGCGGCTGGCCCGATCAGGCCGAGGCGCTGGCGCGGCACGCCGACGGCGTCGGCGCCGACCTGTCGGCGTTGCGCCCGGGCAGCCTGGAGGCCCTGCTGCCGCCCGAACAGCGGGCCCGACCCGGCGCCCGGGCCACCCTGTTCGGCATGACGGAAGCGTTCGGCCCGTACTGCGGCTACGCCGCCGACACCGACATGCCGCCGTCGGCGTGGGGCAGCTGCGGGAAACCGTTCCCCGGCATGGAGGTGCGCATCGTCGACACCTTCGGCCGGCCGGTACCGCCGGGATCCGTTGGGGAGATCCAGATCCGGGGTCCGCACACGCTGCGCGGCATCTGCCGCCGCGGCCGCGAGGAGCTGTTCACCGCGGACGGCTTCTACCCCACCGGCGACCTCGGCCGCCTCGACGAGGACGGGTTCCTGTTCTACCACGGCCGCTCCGACGACATGTTCAAGGTCAGCGGCGCCACCGTCTACCCCGGCGAGGTGGAGCGGGCACTGCGCGCCGTCGAGGGCGTGCACAACGCCTACGTCACCAATGTGCCCGGCGCTCAAGGCGATCGGGTCGGGGCGGCGGTGGTATGCGACGGCGCAATGACCGCCGACCAGCTGCGTGGGGCGGCCCGAAAGTTGCTGAGTGCGTTCAAGGTCCCGGCGGTCTGGTTAATGCTGGAATCCGACGACGACGTTCCGCGCGGCGCCACCGGCAAGGTCGACGTTCGTCGGCTGCGTGAGATGCTGATGAAGGCGAATCGATCCGGGGAGCGGGCCTAGCGATGGCCGAAATGGGCGAACAACCCGCGAAGGATTTCGTTCCGGCAGCACCACAGCTATGGACGTACGATGTCCTGAGCTTCCTGCTGACCCGCGCGCGCCACTGGCGCCCTGCGCTGCTCAAGCAAGTGGCACCCGCGCGGGGCGACGTCATCGCCGACATCGGGTGCGGAACGGGCACGCAACTGCGATTGCTGGCGCGGGCCTGCCCATCGGCCAGGTTGATCGGAATCGATCCCGACGACGCGATCCGGCGGCGGGCGCGCGCGAAGCTTGCCGGGGTGGGGACGCCGGTGGAGCTGCTGGCCGGCTTCGCGCGTGACAGCGCCGACTTGCTGCGCGGTCGTGGCGTCACAAAGGTGCTGTCCTCGTTGATGTTTCATCAAGTCCCGTTGGCGGAGAAGCGCTCCGGACTGGCGGCGATATACGCGGCGCTCGCGGCGGGCGGCAGCTTGCATATCGCGGACTACGGCTTGCAACGCACGCCAAAGATGCGCAGTCGGTTCCGGATGGTCCAGAAGGGCGACGGCTTCGACAACACCGCGCCGAACGCGCAAGGCGTGCTGCCCGAGCTGATGACCGACGTCGGGTTTGAGGATGTCCAGGAGACGCGCGTCTTCGAGACCTTCAGCGGGTCTATCTCCATCTATCGCGCCGTGCGCCGCTAGCGCCTTGCACATGCGCGTCCAGGTCGCCCGCCCTCAGCCGGCCACCGCCGGCATGGAATCCCACCCCCGCACCGTGGACGTGCGCGACCGGCGCGCGGCGTCGAGGTCGACCTGCCATTCCGGGAACCGCTTGAGCACCTCCTCCAGGGCCACCCGACCCTCCAGCCGGGCCAGCGGCGCGCCGACACAGAAGTGCGCCCCCCGGCCGAAAGTTAGGTGCCCACCGGGCTTTCGGTGGATATCGAAGCGATCGGGATCGTCGAAGTGGCGCTCGTCGCGATTTGCCGAGGCCAGCATGACGAGCAGTGCGCTCCCGGCGGGCAACGTCCGGCCCTGAAAGCGCACCTCCTCGGTGGCGACGTACCTGGCGACGTGGGGACCGGGGGGCTCGAAGCGGAGCAGCTCTTCGACGGCGCCCGGGATGAGGGAATGGTCGTCGACCAGTTCCTTGCGCTGATCGGGATGCTCGGCCAGCACCTTGCCCATCCACCCGAACAGTCGGCCCGTGGTCTCCACGCCGGCGCCCGCGACGACCGCCAGGAAGATCAGCAGTTCCGGCTTGGTCAGCCGCCGCGTCGTTCCGGTCTCGTCCTCGAACTCGACATTGAGTAGCTCCGTGATGAGATCGTCAGATGGGTTCTTCTCGCGCCACGCGACGTATTCGGTGAACATGTCGCCGTCGAAGTAGTGCTCCTTGTCCACCGGCAGCGGCTTGCCTGGCTTGTTGCGCAGGACGCGGTGGGCCTGGGCTCGGACCGAAGGCTGGTCGGAATCCGGGATACCGGCGAGCATGCCGATCGTCCGCATCGGAAGTTCGCGCCCCAGGTCGAGTACGAAATCGAAGCGCCCCTCCCCCGCCAGGGGATCCAGGCACGCCGTGCAGAACGCGCGCACCTTGCCCTCGAGCGCCCGCATCTTTTTCGGCGTGAAGGCCCGCGACACCAACGCTCGATGGATCGTATGCAACGGCGGGTCCTCGTTGATGAAAACCCCCGGCGGCATCACGGGATCGGCCTTCACCACCTCGAGGATGTCGCCCTTCGCCGAACTCAAGCCGTCCGGATCTTTCAGGGCCGCCTCCACGTCGGCGTAACGGCTGAGGCCCCAGAAATCGTGGCGCTCGTTGTAATAGAGCGGGGCCTCGTCACGCAGTCGTCGGTAGACCGGGTAGGGGTCGAGATCAATCTCGACGTCCCACGGGTCGTAGTAAAGGTCCGCTCCCAACGCCCCTCCTTCATCCGTTACTGTACGACCATATAGCATATGCTGTACAGTCGTATAGTCCTGCGAACGGAGGCATGGTCAGGTGAGCGATCGGTTCTGTCTCGATGGGCGCGTAGCGGTGATCACGGGCGGCGGCACGGGAATTGGGCGAGGCTCGGCGTTGGTGCTTGCCGAGTACGGGGCCGACGTGGTGCTCGCCGGCCGGCGTCCCGACCCCCTCGAGTCCACCGCCAAGGAGGCGCAGGCGCTGGGGCGGAGGGCATTGGCGGTCCCCACGGACGTGACCAAACCCCAGGCGTGCCAAGAGCTCGTAGCGGCAACCCTTCGGGAATTCGGTCGGATTGACATCCTCGTCAACTGCGCCGGCGGTGCGGAGACGAAGTCGATCTTGAAATGGCCCGACGACGACTTCGAGCACACACTTGCCCTCAACTTCGGTGCCGTCTGGCATCTCTCGCGTGCCGCGGCCAAGCCGATGCTCAAGCAGGGCAAGGGCGCCATCGTGAACATCTCCTCCGGGGCGAGCCTGCTGGCCATGCCCCAGGCCGCGCCCTACGGCGCCGCGAAGGCGGCGGTCAACAACTTGACCGGTTCGATGGCGGCGGCCTGGACCCGGAAGGGCGTCCGCGTCAATGCGATCGCGGTAGGAGCCGTGCGTGCGGCCACGCTGACCGACGACGCCGCTCGCTATGGGCTTGACCCCGAGGCGATCGCGATGACCAACGGCGCCGGCCGCCTCGGCGAACCGGACGAAATCGGGTACGGCGTGTTGTTCTTTGCTTCCGATGCGTCCAGCTTCTGTTCGGGCCAGACGCTGTACATGCACGGCGCGCCCGGCCCGGCGGGCGTCTGAGCGCGCCACGTCACCAGCGGGGCCCCGGGGTCTCCATCGTCAACGGCCGTTGGTAGGACAGGTCGTGGCGATCACGGGTGCCGACGAGGTAACCCTGTTCCTTGAAGAACGTTGACTGCAGCACGCGCGCGTCGGCCAGGAACATGCCCTCCACCGTTGACCGGCGAACCGCGATGCGCCACTGACCGTCTCGGCGTTCCAAACGATCCAGGTAGCGCCCCGTGATGAACTGGGCGCTCCCGCCATTGCGGCCGATCAGGACTACGATGACGTAGCTTTCGGCGTGCGCCGTGTCGCCGTCGATCTCGCACGAGTGCGTGGTGATGTGGTGGGTGTGCACGACCGAGGTCTCCGCGTGAGTCTTGTTGGCCCACTCCGCATATTCGGGTCCGGGGTTGACGGCGAAGCCGTGCTCGTCCATGCCGTCATCGTGGTAAGCCGTGCTGACGAGGTCGACGTCGTGGCGATCGCACCCTCGCGCGTGGCGCGCGATGCAGTCGAGAATGGCGGTGCGGTCGAGCAAGTACTGGACGTCGCGCCGCAACGAGCGGAGGTCGGTCTCAGAGGTCATGCTGTGAGACTATACGGATGTATAGCGGATGGCGAGTGCGAAAATGGTTCCCAGTGAAGGAGGCGGCCGTGCCAACAAAACCCCGGCGCATCGGCGCCGAGACGTCCAAGACCCGCGACACGCTCCTTGATTGTGTCGAGAAGATGATGCTGGAGGAGGGTTACGCCAGCGTGAGCTACCGCGCGTTGGCCGCCAGGGCGGGGGTCACTCCGAGCCTGGTGCAGTACTACTTTCCCTCCCTCGACGAGATCTTCCTGGCCGCGATCCAGCGATATTCGGAACGCAACCTCGCCGTGCTGGCGAACGCACTCGACGCCCGGTCCGACGACCCGTTGCACGCGCTGTGGGACTTCAGCTGGGACGAGGCAACCGGCGCCCTCATGACCGAGTTCTTGGCGCTCGGAAACCACCGCAGGTCGATCCGTTCGGCGATCGCCGATGTCACGAACGCAGTGCGCAAGGTCGAAGTCGAGGCGCTGGCAAGGAAGTTCGGCAAGGGAGCGCGCCTGGACGGCGATCTGTCGCTGGGCGCCGTCGCCCTACTGGTGACCGGCATCCCGAAATTCCTGAACCTCGAGGAAGGCGTCGGAGTCCACGCCGCGCACGACGAAGTCGCGAACGCGATCGAAAAATACCTTGACACTTTCGAAACGCGATCGACTCGCCGCAAGCGGCGTTCGCGCCCGCGTAGGTAACCGGGTTGCTTCCATCGGGGCGCGATGGTGCTGTACAGTCGTACAGACAGATGCAATACGTACGTACAGCAGGGAGGCCTCCGTGTCGGCGGCGGATCGGGTGGCGGTTGTCACCGGCGGAGGGTCGGGGCTCGGGCACGCGATTGCGGTGCAGCTGGCCAGATGCGGGCATAGCGTCGCAGTCCTCGACCTCAATGGCGACGCCGCGGAAAAGGTGGCCGGCCACCTGCGGGCGGATGGCGCCCGCGCCCTGGGCGCTCGGGTCGACGTCTCGGATCCGGACGCCGTCGCGCGGGCGTTCGAGACGGTGCGAAATACGCTGGGACCGGTCGAAATTCTGGTGACGAGCGCCGCCATCGCCGGCTTCACCCCGTTCGGCGAGATCACGCTCGACGAATGGAACCGCTACCTGGCGGTGAACCTGACCGGTACGTTCCTTTGCCTGCAGGCGGCGCTGGCCGACATGGCGGAGGCGAAATGGGGCCGCATCGTGACCATCTCGTCGGCCGCCGGACAGCAGGGCGCCGTCGGCCAGGGCCACTATTCCGCCTCCAAGGGCGGCGTCATCGCGCTCACCAAAACGGTGGCGCAGGAGTACGCGTCGCGGGGAATCACGATCAACACCATCCCCCCGTTCGTGATCGACACCCCGATGCTGCGCGAACAGCAGTCCGCCAAGAAGCTGCCTTCCGCGGAGGTCCTGGCGAGGGCCATTCCCGCGGGAAGGCTTGGAACGTGCGATGACGTCGCCGCGTTGTGCGCCTTCCTCTGTTCGGAGTCGTCGGGCTATGTCACCGGCCAGGTAGTCGGCGTCAACGGCGGCGCCGTTCTTTAGATCGGGCGCAATCGATGTCGAACAGCAACCCGGTGGCTGTCGTCACGGGCGCCAGCCGAGGCGCTGGCGCGGGCATTGCCCGCGGGCTCGGCGCGCACGGGTACACCGTGTACGTCACCGGCCGCACCGAAAAACCGGGCGAATCGGCGCTTTCCGGTTCCATCCGGGAAACCGCCGAGCAGGTCAACGCGATGGGCGGCACGGGCATTGCGGTCCGTGTCGATCACTCGGACGACGAACAGGTGCGCGACCTGTTCGAGCGGGTCGGCCGAGAGCAGGGCAGGGTCGACGTGCTGGTCAACAACGCGGCGATCATCCGGGACGAGATGATGGGGCGGACCAAGTTCTGGGAAGAGCCGCTCAACGTCATCGACACGCTCGCCGTCGGCGTTCGGAGCAGCTACGTTGCCACCGTCTTTGCGGTGCCCCTGATGCTGCCGCAGGGCAGGGGCCTGGTGGTCTTCACCTCTGCCTCGGGGGCGGTGCACTACGCGTTCGGTCCCGCGTACGGCGTGCCGAAGGCGGGCGTCGACAAGATGGCCGCGGACATGGCGGTGGACCTCGAAGGCACCGGAATCGCCGCCGTGTCGATCTGGATGGGCTCGTTGCTGACTCAGCGCGTGCAGGACATCGTGGCTCGCAATCCGGAGAAACTCGGACACGTCCTCGACATCGCCGAGACACCGGAACTGACGGGCCATGTCGTTTCGCGGCTCTACGACGACCCGGCCCTCCTACAACTCAGCGGCCAGACGCTGATCGGCGCGGAGTTAGCCGTCAGGTACGGCATCAGGGACGCGGGAAACCGCCGGCCACCGTCGTGCCGCGACCTCCACGGCGTGCACCCAAATCACCAGTTCCCTTACCGGGTGCGGTGATTCACGCGGCGCGGCCCGCCTAGGGGACCCGCGTCCAGGGTTGGCAGTTCTGCGACTCGAAGGCCTTGACCGACGTGTTGATGTTCGCGAACATCGGCCCGATGGAGGTGTTCGTCTGCAGTACGTGGTCCTTGCTCGCGTCGGGCGTGCTGTAGGTGAACCATGAACACATCGAATCCTGGGTCGGCACGTTGTTGATCCACACTCCAAAGGCCGAGCCCGAACCGCCCGTGTGGTACAGGCCCGGCGCGATGTCGGGCCCGACGACAAAGACACCGTTGCCGGGGATCGGATCGAGCGGGTCGGCGACCGCCTGCGGCGCAAGGGCGATCGCCACCGCCGATGCGACGAATACGGCCGATGCGCAAATCGTTCGGGGCACGTTTCCTCGCTCTATGTTGTCGCCCCCTTGAGATGGCAGCCTATGCCCAGGCGGCTTCCGGCAACAAGGGATGGCGGCCCCCGCGGCTACGGCTGCCGGCGAGTGCCGGAGACCGCCGAGCGCGGCAAGCGGCCCGCGCGGGAGTGCCCGCTCATGACGTCACCGTCGACCAGCACGTCGAAATTCAGGTTCAGCCGGATGGGTTTGCTCACCGATTGCCGCCAGGTGTGGCGGGTACCACCTGCGACGGGCTCGCTCGTAACGTCTTGCAACGCAACCGTTTCGTCTTTGTAAGCCGCCGTCCCAGCGAGCCCATCGGGCCCGTCGCGCAGTCGCCGGAACGCGTAGCGGACCGCCAGCGTGCCAATCGGGGTCTTGATGCTCACGTCCCAGTCGCCTTCGATGCCCATCTATACCTCCGCCGGTTCTCGGCCGACGGGCCGCCACACCGTGCCCCGGCGCTCGTATTCGAAGAGTTCCTCGACGGCGTGGGCGATTCGAGGGCCGTAGCAGCGCTCCAGCAGATACAGGCCGAGATCGAGCCCCGATGTCACCCCACCGGCGGTGACGAGGTCTCCATCGTCGACGACGCGGGCCGCCACCTGATGCACACCCGCGGCCTCGATCAGCTCCAGGCCCAAGTGGTGCGTCGCCGCGTGCCGCCCCTCGATCAATCCCGACATCGCCATGACCACGGAGCCGCCGCACACCGCCGCCACGGTCACATCCGGATGAGCGAATGCTTTGTGCAGCAGCGGAGTTAGTTCGGTCTGGGCGGCGCGGGCCAACAACACCGGAATGGTCTCAACACCCTCGTCGGGGTCACCGACGGTCGGCCCGCTGGCCCCGGGGACAATCACGTACCCCGGCGCGGACGGGTCGAGCGCGGCGGTGGCGGTCAGCGCGAGGCCGCGGGTACCGCTGGTCACGCTGCGCGGCCCTTCCGCTGCCACCAACGTCACCGCGAGGTCGCCTTCGACCATCTCGCTGCCCGCGGCAAGGACTTCAAACGGGGCGATGGCGTCGAGCGGGTCGAACCCGTCGTACAACACGATTTGCGCATGCACCCGGCCATGCTCGCCGTTCGTCCGGCGCAAGACCAGTGGCAGGATTGCCACATTCCGTCGGTATATTGCCAAGCCATGCACTCCGTCGCGATCCTGGCCGAACCCGACGCGATTGCGTTCGACCTCGCCATCGCGATCGAGGTGTTCGGCCGGGTTTGGCTCGAGAGCGGGGCCCCGGGCTACCGGGTTCGCGTGTGTGGCGCTGAGCCCGTCGTCGCGGCGGGCCCCATCGGGATTGCCACGGACTTCGGGCTGGAGGAGCTCGCCAATGCCGACACCGTCGTCGTGCCGGGGCGCAACGACGCCGCGGCCCCGGTTCGGGACGACGTGATCTCGGCCTTGAACTTGGCCTACCGCAAGGGAATCCGTATCGCCTCCATCTGCAGCGGCGCGTTCACTGTGGCGGCCGCCGGAATTTTGGACGGCAAACGCGCGACCACGCACTGGCTGGCGGCCGAGTTGTTTTCGGCCACGTATCCGAACGTCACCCTCGATGCCGACGCGCTCTACATCGACGAAGGCCAGGTTCTGACCTCGGCCGGAGCGTCCGCGGGCCTGGACCTCTGCCTGCACATGGTCGCCCGGGACTATGGCGCCGCCGCGGCCGCCGACGCCGCCCGCCTCGCGGTCACCCCGCTGCACCGCAGCGGCGGCCAGGCACAATTCATCGTCCGCAACCGCCGCAGGTCCAACACCGAGCTCGACGGCCTACTGGTGTGGATCGAGAACAACGCGCACCTGCCGCTGACCCTTCGGGACATCGCGCTCAAAGCGTCCAGCAGCGAGCGGACGATCAATCGCCGATTCAAGCGCGAGACGGGTCACACGCCGATGCAGTGGCTCAACAGCGTACGGATCAAACACGCGCAACAGCTGCTCGAAAGGACCGCCGACAGCGTCGAGAGCATCTCGCGGCAAGTGGGCTTTGCCTCGGCGACGAATTTCCGTGAGCATTTCCGTCGAGTCGCCGGGGTGTCGCCGCAGAGTTACCGGCACACGTTTCGTAACGACTAGCGCACGTCGTCGACCACGACCCCCCGCGCGGCGAGGTGCTCGATCAGCGGCACGGCGCCGGCGGCGAGGTGCTGCGACATCGCCGCGCGCGCGAGCTCATCGTCGTGCTTTTTGAGCGCGGACAGGATCCGCCGATGATCCTTCATCGACTGCTCCGGCCAGCCTTCGATCGCGGGAAACACCGATTCCGGTGCGTAACGGGTGATCTGCGACATCAGCTGCGCGAGTTTGGGCGAATCCGCGGCCACGTTGATGGCCCGGTGAAACTCGTGATTGAGGCGGACGGTCCTCTCGTTGTCCGCGCCGGCATAGGCTTCTTCGAGCTCCGCCTGGATCTGCTTGAGTTCGCGCAGCTGGTCGTCGGTGATGTTGATCGCGGCCCGCGCGGCGAGCTCGCCGCCGACGTAGCCCTGCACGTTCGCCACGTCGGCGACGTCGCGGCCGGTGACGGGCAGCACTACGAAGCCGCGGTGCGGCTGCTGGGCGATCAAGCCTTCGGCGCGCAGCGCGAACAGCGCCTCACGCACCGGTGTGACGCTGATCCCCAGCTCCGCGGCCAGTTGATCCAGCCGGATGTAGGACCCGGCGGCGTAGCCGCCATCGAAGATCCTCGTGCGGATCAGGCGCGCGACGTCGTCGGAAAGTTGGGTTCGCGCGGCGAAATCCGGAGCGGTCATCGCGTCATACCTGATACTCGGCGAGCAGGCGCTTGCTGATGATCGACTTCTGGATTTCGCTGGTCCCCTCGCCGATGAGCAGGAATGGGGCGTCGCGCATCAGCCGTTCGATCTCGTATTCCTTGGAGTAGCCGTAGCCGCCGTGGATCCGGAAGCTCTGCTGGGTGACCTCCGAGCAATATTCACTGGCAAGGTATTTGGCCATTCCGGCGGCGACGTCGTTGCGCTCACCGGAATCCTTCAATCGCGCCGCATTCACCATCATCAGATGCGCCGCTTCCACTTTGGTCGCCATCTCGGCCAACTGAAACGCGATGGCCTGGTGCTCGGCGATCGGCTTGCCGAAGGTGTGCCGCTGCTGGGCGTAGCGCACGGCGAGCTCGAAGGCGCGGACGCCGATACCGCACGCCCGGGCCGAGACGTTGACCCGGCCAACCTCGATGCCGTCCATCATCTGGAAGAAGCCCTGACCCGGCGTGCCGCCAAGGACGTCGTCGGCGCTGGCCCGGTAGCCGTCGAAGATGAGCTCGGTGGTGTCGATGCCCTTGTAGCCCAGCTTGTCGATCTTGCCGGGTATCACCAGGCCGGGTGCGACTTCACCGAACCCGGTTGGCTTTTCGACGAGGAAGGCGGTCAGGTTGCGGTGCGGCTTGTCGGCGCCCTCGTCGGTGCGCACCAACACGGCGATCAGAGTCGAACTGCCGCCGTTGGTCAGCCACATCTTCTGGCCGTTGATGGTGTAGTTGCCGTCCGCGTCACGCACCGCCCGGGTCCGGATCGCGGCGACGTCGGAGCCCAGCTCCGGCTCGGACATGGAGAACGCTCCGCGGGACTCGCCGGTCGCCATCCGCGGCAGGAACCGTTGCTTCTGGGCGTCGGTGCCGTGCTGGCGCAGCATGTACGCCACGATGAAATGCGTGTTGAGCACCCCGGATACGCTCATCCACCCGCGCGCCAGCTCCTCGACGCACAGCGCGTAGGTCAACAGCGACTCCCCCAGCCCGCCGTACTCCTGGGGGATCATCAGCCCGAACAAGCCCATTTCGCGCATCTGGTCGACGATGTGCTGGGGGTAGGTGTCGCCGCGTTCGAGTTCCGGCGCGTTGGGGATGACTTCCTTGTCGACGAATTGCCTTACCGTGGCGATGATCTCGGTCTGGAAGTCGGTCAGGCCTAGGGTCTGGGCGAGTTTGGTCATGGGCTGACTTCTCCTATCGTCCGTGCGCTCGTCAGGCGCGCGATGTCCGCGGGCGTCAGCCCCAGACGTTGGGTGAGAACGTCGGCGGTGTCTTGCCCCAGCGCGGGCGCCGGCGCGCCGGCGGCGTGGGCGCCGTCGAACGCCGCCGGCAGGCCGGGGGCCAAATAGTCCCCGACGCCGGGCTGGTGCAGCCGCGAGAACAGCGGGTTGGCGGTCACCTTCGGGCCCGCCGCGACATCGGCGAACGTGCTGTAGCGCTCGAACAGCACGGTGGTGCCCGACAGCACGGCGGTGACCTCGTCGCCCGTTTGCTCGGCGAACCAGGTGGCGAACAGCCCCGACAGGGCGTCGCGATAGCGATAGCGGTCGCCCTCCGACCCGAAGTCCACGTCCAGCGCCCCCTCGAGCGCCGACACCGCGGCGCTCGTGCCGGTCACGTCGACCAGGTCGCGAAAGTGCCTGCGCGTCAAGGTGACCACCATGAACGCGGCGCCGTCGCGGCTGGTGAAGTCCTGGCCGTACTGACCGTAGATGGCGTTGCCCAGCCGTTGTCGCTGCGTCCCGTTGACCTGCGGCTCGGTCAGCAGCCCGAGATTTCCCGCGGTGGCCAGCGCCACGTCCTCCAGCGCCAGGCTGACGCGTGCGCCCACACCGGCCCGGTCGCGCTGGCGGACGGCGGTGACGACGGCGAGCGCCGCATACAGGCCGCAGCACACGTCCCACGCGGGCAGCACGTGGTTGATCGGGCCGGCATGCCCGGCCGGACCGGTCACGAGCGGGTACCCGACGCCGGCGTTGACGGTGTAATCCACCGCCGTGGATCCGTCGCCGCGCCCGAGCAACTGGACGTGGATGACGTCGGAACGCTTGGCGGCCAGCACGTCATGGCTCAGCCAGGACAGGCCGGCGGCGTTGGTGACGACGACGCCGTCGCCCTCGACGATGAGGCGCTGGACGAGCTGCTGGCCCTCGGTCGAACGCAGATCGATCGTGGCCGAACGCTTTCCCTTGTTCAGCCCGGTCCAGTAGATCGACCCGCCGCCGGCGGCCAGCGGCCATCGGTGGACGTCGGAGGCCCCGCCGATCGGGTCGACGCGGATCACCTGCGCGCCGAGCTGACCCAGCGTCATGCCGCACAGCGGTGCCGCGACGAAGCTGGATACCTCGACGACGGTGAGGCCGCTCAACGGGCCGGTCACGCCGGGGCAACCCGTTCGAAGATCGCGGCAAGCCCCTGGCCGCCGCCGATGCACATGGTCTCCAACCCGTAGCGCGCTTGGCGGCGGCCCAGTTCGCGGGCCAGGGTGGCCAGCATCCTGCCGCCGGTCGCCCCGACGGGATGCCCCAGCGAGATCCCCGACCCGTGCACGTTGGTCCGGTCATGGTCGGCGGCGCCGAAATTCCATTCCCGCATCACCGCAAGCGCCTGTGCCGCAAAGGCTTCGTTGAGCTCGATCAGGTCGACGTCGGAAAGCCGCAGGCCCGCCTTGGCGAGCGCGACCTCGGTGGCGGGAACCGGGCCGATGCCCATGATGTTCGGGGCCACGCCGGCCGAACCCCAGGACACCAAGCGGACCAACGGCGTCAGCCCCAATTCGCCCGCCTTCTCCGGCGTGGTCACCACGCACATCGACGCGGCGTCGTTCTGCCCGCTGGCGTTGCCGGCCGTGACGGTCGCCTCCGGATCCTCGCCCAGCAGAACGGGTTTGAGCTTGCTCAGCGACTCCACCGAGGTGTCGGCGCGCGGATGCTCGTCGGTGTCGATCAGTTCTTCGCCCGGGCGGGTGCGCACCGCGACTCCGATGATCTCCTCGGCCATGATGCCGTCCTTCTGCGCGGCCACCGCGCGTTGATGCGAGCGCACCGCGAGCTCGTCTTGCTCGAGACGCGAAATGCCGTACTGGCGGCGCAGATTCTCGGCGGTCTCCAGCATCCCGCCCGGCACCGGGTAGTGCCGGCCACCGGCGGTCGTGCGGCCCCGCGCGAGCCCGTCGTGCACCCGGACGCCGCTACGGGCTCCGCCCCAGCGCATGTCGGTGGAATAGAAGGCGACGTTGCTCATGCTTTCGCAGCCGCCGGCGATGACGACGTCGTTGTCGCCGTTGCCGACTTGCAGGCACGCCTGGATCACCGCCTGCAGCCCCGACCCGCAGCGCCGGTCGACCTGCATCCCCGGAACCGTCACCGGCAGGCCGGAATCCAGCGCGACGACGCGCCCGATCGCGGGCGCCTCGCTGCTCGGGTAGCAGTGGCCGAGGATGACGTCCTCGATCGCCTCGGGCGAAATGCCGGTCCGCGCGAGCAGCCCCTGGAGGGCGGCAACGCCGAGGTCGACGGCGGTCAGCGACTTGAACATTCCGCCGTAGCGGCCGATCGGCGTGCGTACGGGCTCGCAGATGACGGTTTCGCGCATTGCCCCTTCTCCGTTCAGATCCGGTCAGATGTGCCGGCCGCCGGTAACTTCCATCACGGTGCCGGTCATGTAGGAGGACAGGTCGGAGGCCAAGAACAGCGCGACGCCGGCGACTTCGCTGGGCTCACCGGCGCGACCCATCGGGATCTCTGCCACCTTCTCGTCCCAAATGCGTTGCGGCATGGCTTCCGTCATGGCCGAGCGAATCAGGCCGGGGGCGATCGCGTTGACCCGGACGCCCAGGTACGCAAGCTCTTTGGCCGCGGCCTTGGTCATCCCGACGATTCCGGCCTTGGCCGCCGAATAGTTGGTCTGGCCGATCATGCCGACCTTGCCCGACACCGACGACATGTTCACGATGGCGCCGCGCTTGTTTTCGCGCATGACCGCCGCCGCCAACCGGATGCCGTTCCAGGTTCCCTTCAGGTGCACGTCGATGACCTGATCGAACTGCTCCTCGGTCATCTTGCGCATCGTCGCGTCGCGGGTGATTCCGGCGTTGTTGACCATGATGTCGAGGCCGCCGAAACGCTCGATGGCGGTCTGGATCAAGGCTTCGACCTCGGCCGCCTGCGTGACGTCGCAGCGCTGCGCCAGCGCGACCTCGCTGCCGCCCAATTCTTTGGCCGCGACCTCGGTGGCCTCCAGGTTGAGGTCACCGAGCACCACCCGCGCGCCCTCGGCGACGAATCGCTGGGCGATGGCGAAGCCCAGCCCTTGTGCACCTCCCGTGACGACCGCCGTCTGACCGTTCAGCAACGACACCTGAATCACGCCTCCCTTGGGTTCGCTTGCGTCGTGGGGTACCCGACGGTCGAATATCATATTTCATATAGGATCGCTTCCGGCGCCGGGTGGGTGAACCCGAGCGATGAGTGCCACAGAGGAGCGTCCGCATGACCACCGCCGAAGTCCAGGAAGTGCCCGACGAGGACTTCCGGGACATCCTTGCCCAGACCCGCCACTTCGTGCGGACCGCCGTCGTCCCGCGCGAGCAGGAGATCCTGACCGACGACCGGGTGCCGGACGATCTGCGCGACCAGGCCAAGAAGATGGGCCTGTTCGGGTACGCGATCCCGCAGCGGTGGGGCGGCCTCGGCCTGAATCTGGTCCAAGACGTCGAGCTGGCAATGGAATTGGGCTACACCGCGCTGGCCGTTCGGTCGATGTTCGGCACCAACAACGGCATCGCCGGACAGGTCCTCGTCGGCTTCGGCACCGACGGGCAAAAGCGCCGCTGGCTGGAGTCGATGGCCTCCGGCGAGGTCGTCGCCTCGTTCGCGCTGACCGAACCCGGCGCGGGGTCGAACCCGGCCGGCCTGCGGACCAAGGCCGTCCGCGACGGCGACCAGTGGGTGATCTCCGGTGACAAGCGCTTCATCACCAACGCGCCGGTCGCCGACCTGTTCGTCGTGTTCGCGCGCACCCGGCCGGCCGACGACCAGGGGCCGGGGATCGCCGTCTTTTTGGTGCCGGCGGACGCCGCGGGTGTTCGGGTGGGCGCCAAGGACGCGAAGATGGGCCAGGAGGGCGCGTGGACCGCCGACGTCGGCTTCAACGACGTCCGCGTCGGGAGCGACGCGCTGATCGGCGGCAGCGAGGACATCGGCTACCGGGCGGCGATGACCTCCCTGGCGCGCGGCCGGGTCCACATCGCCGCCCTCGCGGTGGGCGCCGCCCAGCGGGCGCTCGACGAGTCGGTGGCGTACGCCGCCACCGCGACCCAGGGCGGGACGCCGATCGGCGGCTTTCAGTTGGTGCAGGCGATGCTCGCCGACCAGCAGACCGGGGTGCTGGCCGGTCGGGCGCTGGTGCGCGACGCCGCGCGGCTGTGGGTCACCAATCAAGACCGCCGGGTCGCGCCGTCGGCGGCCAAGCTGTTTTGCACCGAAATGGCCGGAAAGGTCGCCGATCTCGCGGTGCAGATCCACGGCGGGAGCGGCTACATGCACGGCGTCCCCGTCGAGCGCATCTACCGCGATGTGCGCCTGCTGCGGCTGTACGAGGGCACCAGCGAGATCCAGCGCCTGATCATCGGGTCGAACCTGGTCAAGGCGGCGCAGCGATGAGCGGCCGGCTACCAGGACGAGTCGCGTTCATCACGGGCGCGGCGCGCGGCCAGGGCCGCGCGCACGCCGTTCGGATGGCCCGGGAGGGTGCCGACATCATCGCCGTCGACATCGCGGGCAAGCTGCCATCGTGCGTCCCCTACGATTCGGCCACCCCCGACGACCTCGCCGAGACCGTCCGGCTGGTCGAAGGCACCGGCCGTCGAATCTTGGCCACGGCGACCGACGTTCGTGACTTCGACCAACTTCGCCGGGTGGTCGACGACGGCGTCGCCGCCTTCGGCCGCTTGGACATCATCGTCGCCAACGCCGGCGTCGCCGCCCCGCAGGCCTGGAACGAGATCACGCCGGAGAACTTCCGCGACGTCATGGACATCAACGTGACCGGCACCTGGAACACCGTGATGGCCGGCGCCGACAGGATCATCGAGGGCGGCCGCGGTGGGTCGATCATCCTGATCAGTTCCGCGGCCGGCATGAAGATGCAGCCGTTCATGGTGCACTACACCGCCAGCAAGCACGCCGTCGCCGGGATGGCCCGCGCCTTCGCCGCCGAGTTGGGCAAGCATTCGATCCGGGTCAACAGCGTGCATCCGGGGCCGGTGAACACGCCGATGGGCACGGGCGACATGGTCGCCGCGGTGGGCAAAGCGGTGGAGACCAACCCGCAGTTGTCCAACATGCTCACGCCGTTCCTGCCCGACTGGGCCGCCGAGCCCGAGGAGATCGCCGATACCGTGTGCTGGCTGGCCAGCGACGAGTCGCGCAAGATCACCGCCGCCCGGATCCCGGTGGACCAGGGCTCGACGCAGTACTGACCGGCGCGCCGGGACAAGCAGGGACCAGGAGGGAATAGCCGTCGCGGTCCGGCGTTCGTAGTGCTCATGAGGAGTTTCAGCGAAGCCGAATGTCAGGAGTTTCTCGCCGCCACGCACGTCGCGGTGCTGTCCGTCGCCGCGGACGGCCGGCCGCCGGCCAGCGTCCCGATCTGGTACGACTACACACCCGGCGGCAACATCCGGATCATGACCGGGTCCTCCAGCCGCAAGGCCCGGCT
Source organism: Mycobacterium interjectum (assembly GCA_002102225.1). Taxonomy (GTDB): domain Bacteria; phylum Actinomycetota; class Actinomycetes; order Mycobacteriales; family Mycobacteriaceae; genus Mycobacterium; species Mycobacterium interjectum_B. The sequence continues at coordinate 9,141 of LQPB01000086.1, read as the reverse complement.
CATCGAGCGGACCGGTGCGGTGACGCTGGTGGTCCAGCGCGAGGAGCCGCCCTATCAGTACGTGGTGGTCGAGGGCAGCGTCGTCGACACCACCACTCCCGCGCCGCCGGAACTACAGGAAGCCATCGCCATCCGTTACCTCGGCGAGGAAGGCGGCCGCGCGTTCGTCAGCAGCATGGAGGGCGTCGAGGAGGTGCTCTTCACCATCCGGCCCGACAAGTGGTTGTCCGCCGACTTCACCGGCGACCTCTAACCAATCAGCTCCAGCGTGCCCAGCTCGCGGATGGCCTGACAGCCGCGGCCCAGCATGGCCAGCACCATGTCGTCGCCGCGCTCGGTGGCGGCCGCGAACGCGAACCCCAGCGCCGAGATCAGCGGCGCCTGCAGCACGCCGAGCCGGTAATCGCGCCAACAGGTTTCCCGGTCGTAGCCGCTGACCCCGAAGCGCGACAGCTCCCGGTGATAGGCGGCGACGAGCTCTTCTTCGATGCTCGCCCGCAGTTGCGGATTCAGGCTGGTGGCCGTGAAGTACGCGAGATCCCTGGCCGGCAGGCCCACGCCGAGGGTCTGCCAGTCGACCACGCTGACTCGCGTTCGGTCCGGGTCGAACAGCATGTTGTCCAGTCGATAGTCGCCGTGCAGCAGGGCAAAGCGGTCGTACTCGGCCAGCAGCCACGGCGTCACCAAACCCATTGCCGCACTGAAGGTGTCGCGGTCCTGCGGGGTCATTCGATCGCCCAGCTTCTCGAGCGTGATGCCGGCGCTCATCTTCGCCACCTCGCCCATGCCGTTGGCCCCGGCCTCGTCCGGCCGCCCAAAGCCGATGCCTTCGAAATCCAGCCAGACCGGATCACACCAGCTGGGCGCGTGCAGGCCGGCCAGCGCGGTAACCGCCAGGCGCGCTTCGGCTTCGCCGCAGCCGGCCAGCTGATCGCCCTGCACCGCCGGCGCTTGATCGGCGAGGAGCAGCGCGAAATCCATGGCGTCCTCGCTGATCTCGCAGTAGAAGCATTCCGGCGTCGGCACCTGCACCCGATCGGCTACGGAGGAATAGAACGCGCACTCGCTGCGATATCCGATGACGACGCGGTCGCGCACGGTGTCGTCCTGGGCCGGCAGCTTGATCACAAAGGTCTGCGGCAGCTCACCCGGATCCGTCGCATACCCGGCCGTCACGCGATAGGTCGCGCCGGTCTGGCCGGTGCCGATGGCGGCCACCTCGACGCTCGAGACCTCGACGGGTGCGCCGCGCCCGGCGAGCGCCGCCGAAAGCCATTCGGGGGTCACGTCGCCGGGATACCGCGGAATCGACACCACAGCACCCATGCACGCCTCCCAGCACTCCCGACGGTCCACTGACCGCCTCACTGTAAGGCATACGGCAAGCGTCGCCGTCGACCATGCCGGCTTACTCGGCGGCGATCCGCCATTCCGCGGCGTCGTGCTGCTGTCGCCAGAATTCGCCGAAACGCCCGCCCGCGGCGAGCAGTTCGTCGACGGTGCCGTCCTCGACCACTCGGCCGTTGTCCAGGAACAGCACTCGGTCGGCGTGCCGGATGCTGGCCAGGCGGTGGGCGACGACGACCCGGGTGCGCGCCCGCGGGTCGGCGGTGAGCGCGTCGACCACCGCCGCCTCATTCTCGGTGTCCAGGGCGCTGGTCGCCTCGTCGACCAGCAGGATCGGCGCGTCTTTGAGCAGGGCGCGCGCGATGCTGACCCGTTGTCGTTCGCCGCCGGACAGCGTCGACCCGGCCTCGCCGACGATGGCGTCGGCGCCGTCGGGCAGCCGGCCGGTGAGTTCGTCGACCCGCGCCAGCGCGACCGCCCGCTCGAACTGCGCCTGGCCGGCGGACGGGTTTCCGGCGAAGACGTTGTCGCGGATGGTGCCGTGGAACAGGTATGGGTGCTGGAACACGACGCTGGCGGCCCCGCGCCGCGCCTCGGCATCCAGCGTCGCCGCGTCGACGCCGTCGATGAGCACCCGGCCACGGGTCGGTTCGTGCAGGCCGGCGATCAGCGCCAGCACCGTGCTCTTGCCCGAGCCGGAGGGGCCGACGATCGCGGTCGCGCTGCCCGGCCGCAACGAGAAGCTGACGCCGTCGAGCACCGGCTGGGTGGAGTCCCCGTAGGCGAAGGTGACGTCGTCGAACTCGATGCGCGGGGCCGACGCGCCGTCGGGCAGGGTCGCGGCGCCGGCCTTCAGGACCGGCGCGGTGAGCACGCAACGAATGCGGTCCAGCGTGGCGCGAGTGCTCTCCAGCGCCGGGGCCAGTTCGCTGATGGTGGTGAACGGCTCGAGGTAGCGGGCGATCACGACGATCAGCGCGATTGCCTCCGGGACGGTGAGCGCGCCGCCGATGGTCAGCGCCGTCGTCGCCCCCGCCAGCAGGATCAGGGCCAGCTGGCTGGCCAGGCTGAACAGCAGCTGGCCCGGCACCTGCATGGACAGCAACCGCATCGTCGCGCCGCGCTGCGCGGCCAGCGCGTCGCCGACCAGACTGCGGGCCGGTTCGACCCGGCGCGCCGCGCGCAACGCCTGCTGGGTGCGGGCGAACTCGATGATGCGCTCGGTGAGCGCGGTGTTGGCCGCGGCGGCGGCGCCGTCGGCGCGGCGCGCGAGCCGCGCGGACGCCCACAGCGCGCCCAGCAGCAGCGGCACGCCGCCCAGGGCGGCCGCGCCGAGCTGCCAGGACACCGGCAGCAGCGCGAGCGCGATGGCCGCTGGCAGCAGGATCGCGGTGGCCAGCGGCGTCAGCAGGTTGACCACCAGGCCGACGAGTTCGGGTCCGGTTGCGGCGATGGCTTGCCGTGCAGTGGCGGTGTTGTCGGCGGTGAACCAATCGAGCCGGACGTCCGGAAGCCGGTCGGCCACGTCGTGCTGGCTGTGGTCGAGCACGGCGAAGCCCAGGTCGAAGCCGATGCGCGCGGTCGCGGTGTCGATCACCCAGCCGGTCACGGTCGCGGCGGTGAGCCAGCCCAACCACACCAGCGCGCGGTGCGGCGCGGCGAACAGTGCGCCCACCAGCGGCACCAGCAGCACGGTGGCGACCGCCCGCACCGCCACCGAGGTCAGGGCGAGTGCGGTGTAGGCGATCACCTTGCCGCGCCGGTCGGGCGGGACGAGCCCGATCCAGGTCCTGATCATCGCGCAACCTCCGGGGCCGCGGCCGCCGGCACCCGGCCGGTGTCCCACAGCCGCCGGTAGCGTCCGTCCGCGGCCAGCAACTCGTCGTGGGTGCCGCGTTCGGCGATACGGCCATGGTCGAGCACGACGATCTGGTCGGCTCGGGTGACGGTGTGCAGGCGGTGGGCGATGACCAGCACGGTGCGCTCCCGGGTGAGCCGGTTGAGGGCTTGCTGCACAAGGTATTCCGATTCCGGGTCGGCGAACGCGGTCGCCTCGTCGAGGATCAGGACCGGGGTGTCGGCGAGGATGGCGCGGGCGATGGTCAGCCGCTGGCGTTCGCCGCCCGACAGTCCGGCGCCGGCACCCAGCACGGTGTCGTAGCCGCCCGGCAGTCGCATGATGCGGTCGTGGATTTGCGCCTGGCGCGCCGCGGCCTCGATTCGTTCGGCGGTGGCGTCCGGCACGGCCAGCGCGACGTTCTGCGCGACGGTGCCGTGCACGAGCTGCGTTTCCTGCAGCACGAAACCGACCCGCGTGTAAAGTTCGTCGGCCGTCAGCGATCGAATGTCCTGCCCGCCAACGCGTATCGCGCCCCGTTCGACGTCGTGGAACCGGGCGAGCAGTGCGGCCAGCGTCGACTTCCCGGAGCCCGACGGGCCGACGAGCGCGGTGACGGTGCCGGGCCGCAACGTCAGCGACACGTCCTGGATCACCGGTACGCCGGGGCGATAGCCGAAGCTGACCCGATCGAACACCACCGTGGCCCCGGCGTCGGCGTTGGGCGCTTCGGCCCGCCGCGTCTCGAGCTCGGGCTCGTCGAGGGTGTTCTGCAGCCGGCGGGCGGCCAGCGTCCCGGCGCGGATACCGCCCAGACCGTAGGCGATGCCGAGCAGGCGCGCGCCGAAGGTGGTGCCCAGCAACAGGAATGGCAACAGGTTGACCGGATCCATCCGGCCGGTGACAACCAGCAGGGTGCCCGTGAGCGCGATGAGCCACAGGAACGTCGCGGGGCGGGTGGCCAGATCCATCAGCGTTTTCTTGCCGGCCAGGGGCCGCTGCCAGGCCACCAGGAAACCGACGTATTCGTCGAGGCGGCGGCGGAAGCTGGACGCCGTGGCGCCGCCGAAGACGCGAATCACCGGCTGTCCCTCGAGATACGCGCCGGCTTCCCCGCCCATCCTCTCCGCCCAGCGCTGCGATTGGGGGATGCGCGGGCCGGACTGGATCGTGATGGACGACGTCAGCACCAGGTAGACCAGGACGGGCAGGAACAGGACCAGCGCCACGCGCCAGTCGACGACGAACAGATAGACCAGCACCGCCACCGGGGCGACGGCCGCGGCGACCGCGTCCGGTATGGCGTGGGTGACCAGATAGTGCAGGGACAACGTGTCGTCCTGCAGCAGCTGCTTGATCGACCCCGATCCGCGGGCGGTGAACCAGCCCAGCGGCAACCGCGAGAGCTTGGTCAAAAGCCGTGTGCGCAAGTCGTTCGCGAAACGCGCATCGATGACGTGCAGCCACAGCGTCAGGGCGGCGCCGAGAACGGTGCCGACGCCGAGCAGGGTGACGGCCGCGATGCCCACCGCCCACAGCCGGGGCGCGGCGGCGCCCGACACCAGCAGCCGGGCCAGCTCGACCAGCAGCACGAACGGCGCCAGCTGCAGCAGCGTGATCACGGCCTGCAGCACGCCGGAGAGGATCAGCGCCGACCGCAGCGGCGCGAGCAACCGCCCCGCCGCCTGGGCGCGCCAGCTGCCCTTCGGGGGCGCCGAGGTCGTCGGTGCCGGCGGCTCGGATTGCGGCGCAACGCTTTCCGGCTCGTCGCCGCGGCTGGTGCCCATCGCCCGTCCGGCGCTCCAATACGCCTGGGCGTGGATCTCGGACTTGGGGAACCCGAACTCGTCGCGAAGTCGGGTCCGGACATGCTTGAGCGTGGTGGCCTCGGGCGTGGCCCAGGCATACCAGTTCGACCAGTCCCGGCTCTCGATCGCCGCGGCCAGCGACCTCTCGTCGCGGCGCGCCACCCAATGCACCCGCAGCCGCGGGTGTTTGGCGAGCGGGATCAGCGTGTCGTCGTCATCGTGCTGCTCGAGGTACAACTCGATCGGGACGTCGTCGGGGACGGTTCCCACGATGCCGTTGATCCCGGGGATCGACGCCGAGTCGCCGATCAGCAGATAGCCGGCCGGCTGCTCGGCGGGCGGGTCGAAGCGCGACGAGCCCATCAGCGACATGGCCGCGATCGTCGCGCCGGGCTCGACGGTGCGGGCCCACGTCGACGCGGGGCCCGCGGGTTCGTGCAGCACGACGTCGACCGCGAAGCGACCGGCATCCGCGTCCGCCTCCGAGATCGTGTACGCGCGCTGGAACTCGGTGCCCGAGCCGTCCGGGTCGGGAAACCAGAACCGCAGCCACGCCGCGGGTTCGGCCTCCGCGTCCTCGAACAGGGTGGGCGACTCCATCCGAATCCGCACGAAATGCGGCGCGATGCGGACGGTTTCGATCACCGTCGCCGTGTGGTCGCGGGCGCCGAAGCTGCGCAGCATCACGCCCTGGAAGCCGCGCGCCATCAGCGGTCCCCCCTCACCGCTGCATACCGAGCTGCATTCAGCACCCTCCGAGTAGGTAAGTCACCCCACAAACTAAGGGTTGCCTTACCAAAGGTCAACCTCGAGTGCCGACTCCCAGCACGCCCGGACGACGTCCGCGCGTCGAGATCGACGCCACCGCGGCGCCGCCGATCACGCGGCGCGGTCAGCCCCCCGCAGCTCCCGCAGGGCGGTGCGCAGGCCCCGCCGTTTGCCGGTCTCGGGGTCGACGAAGCTCTCCCGCAAACCCTCGCGGACGCGGAACTTCAGCTCCGAGCGCGTCTCGCGGGCGTCGTCGGACGTCGCCTGCAGAAGTTTGTCGGGCAGGGCCAGTTTGAGAATCGTCCAGAACGTCTGCAGGTATTGGCGGCCGAGCGATCCCGTGGTGTACGGCAGGTCGTACTTGTCGCACTGCTCACGCACCCGCACGGCGATCTCCGCGTAGCGATTGCTGGGCAGGTCCGGGAAAAGGTGGTGCTCGATCTGGTAGCACAGGTTGCCGCTCATGAAGGCCATCAACGGCCCGGCGTTGAAGTTCGCCGACCCGAGCATCTGCCGCAGGTACCACTCCCCCTTCGTCTCGTTCTCGAACTCCTCGACGGTGAATTTCTCTGCGCCGTCGGGGAAGTGGCCGCAGAAGATGACCATGTACGCCCAGATGTTGCGGATCAGGTTGGCCGTCATGTTGGCCTTGATGGTGCGCTTCCAGTTCCGCCCGCTCAGCGCGGGAAAGATCACGTAGTCCTTGCCTTCCTGCTTGACCACCTTCTTGCCGATCACCCGCAGATCTTTGGCCGCCTCGGCCCAGCTCTTTTCCTTCTTGCGCAGCTTGGCCGACTCGATGTGGTGCAGGGCGACGCCGTACTGGAAGAACGTGCCCAGCAGCATGTTGTAGATCGGGTTGCCCAGCATCCACGGTTCCCACGGTTCGTCGCGGGTCACGCGCATGATCCCGTAGCCCACGTCGGCGTCGAGCCCGACGACGTTGGTGTACTTGTGGTGGACGAAATTGTGGGAATGCTTCCACTGCACGCTCGGGCAGGTGGTGTCCCACTCCCACTCCGTGGAGTGGATCTCCGGGTCGTTCATCCAGTCCCATTGGCCATGGATGATGTTGTGGCCCAGCTCCATGTTCTCGATGATCTTCGCGCTCGCGAGCATGGCGGTGCCGCTGAGCCAGGCCAGCTTGTTGTGGCTGGCGAACAACGCGATCCGGCCACCGACGGCCAGCGCGCGTTGCAACTGAATGGACCGGCGAATATAACGGGCGTCGCGTTCGCCGCGCGATTCCTCGATGTCGGCGCGGATCGCGTCCAGCTCCTGCGCGAGCTGCTCGATGTCCTCGGTGGTCAGGTGCGCGTATTCCTTGATGTCGGTGATTGCCATAAGTTCCCCTAGATCTTGATGGTGCAGTTTCCGGATGCCGTGGAGATGCAGGTCTGGATGCGATCGCCGGCGCCGTGTTCGGTGCCCGACCTGAAGTCGCGCACGTGCCCCTCCTCCAGCGGGAGCACGCACGTCTGGCAGATTCCCATTCGGCACCCGAACGGCATCTGAATCCCCACCTGCTCGCCGGCCTCCATAATCGATGTGGCGCCGTCGATTTCGACGGTCTTATCGGAGATGGCGAAGGTGACGGTGCCACCTTCGCCGCCCTTGTCGGTGGCCGCGATGGTGAAGCGTTCCATGTGCAGCTGATCGCCGCAGCCCGCCTCTTTCCATGTCTCCTCGGCGGCGTCCAGCAGGGAGTTGGGGCCGCATACCCAGGCCGGGCGCTCCCGCCAGTCGGCCACGATGTCGGCGAGGTGTTCGAAATCGAAATGGCCCTGAGTTTTGGTGAGCTGCAAGTGAAGTCGGTAGTCGGGCTGCGCCTTCTCCAGTTCGCGCAGCTCGTCATGAAAGATCACATCGTCCGCGCTGGGCGCCGAGTGGATGTGCGCGATGTCCGCCTGCTGGCCGCGCGACCTGAGGGTGCGCAGCATGGCCATCACCGGCGTGATGCCGCTGCCGGCGGTGATGAAGAGGATCTTCTGTGGCGGCGGGTCGGGCAGCGCGAAGTCGCCCTTGGGCGACGCCAACCGCACGATGGTGCCCGGTTTGACGCCATTGACCAGGTGGGTCGACAGAAAACCCTCGGGGGTGGCCTTGACGGTGATGGTGATGTTTTTGTTGTCGCGCCGCGGGATCGAGGTCAACGAATAGGACCGCCAGTGCCACCGGCCGTCGATCCGCAGGCCGATGCCGACGTATTGGCCCGGCTGGTATTTGCCCGAAAAGCCCCAGCCGGGCTTGATCGTGACGGTCGCCGAGTCGGCGGTTTCGGGGCGCACGTCGACGATGAGGCCGCGCAACTCCCGCGCCGACCACAGCGGATTGAGCAGCTTGAGATAGTCGTCGGGCAGCAGCGGGGTGGTCGCGCGGGCGGCCAACCCGCGCGGGACGTTCACCCACGATCGGGCGGTTTGCACGCCCTTCGCGGGCGCTGTGCTCCACCGAGTGAGGCTGCGAAGCGGAGAAACCATAAGTCATCCCAGCGGTCTGATCGAGGTTGTCGTGGGCCGGGCGGCTCACGCTTCCCCATCGGCTTCCCAACCGCCGCCTTCGATAAACACTTGTTCTCTGAGTCGATGGTGCCTGCGCATCTAGAGACGCGGTGCCTGTGCGTTTACGGCGCTCGGCAGAATCGGGCAGCATCCGACGCGAGCCCAGTTGGTGTATACCGAAGCGCGTCGCCCGGGTGTCGCGGCGGTGCACGCGGTCACGATGCTCGCGTCGGGACGCCGGCAAGAAGGCCCCGGACGGGGCACGACACCTGTCCCGCGTCAGCGGCCGGTGGTCGGGACCTGGCCCTATCGCAGCCGCCACCCGGCACCTTATTCTCTCGTAACTTGGTGCCGTTCATCCGATTCAGCCGGATGTGGCGACGATCTGATTAGAGGTAGCGATGTCGTATCTGGCGGTGGCCCCAGAGTTCCTCAGTTCGACGGCCATGGATTTGTCGAACATCGGCTCGGCGGTCACCGCTGCGCACACCGCGGCCGCGGCCCCCACGGCGGGCGTGGTCGCCGCGGCGGAAGACGAAGTGTCTTCGGCCGTCGCGTCGCTGTTTTCCAGCCACGGCCGCCAGTTTCAGGCACTCAGCGCCCAGGCGGCGGCGTTTCACGCCCGGTTCGTGCGCGCGCTGAGCGGCGCGGGCGGCGGGTATGCGGCCGCCGAGGCGGCCAATGCCTCCCCTTTGCAGGCCTTCGAACAAGCGGCCGCGGGCATTCAGTCGTTCTCGCCCTGGCGGACCCTGACCGGGCGGCCGCTGTTCGGCGATGGCACCAATGGGGCACCGGGGACAGGGCAGGCCGGTGGACCGGGTGGCTGGCTTTTCGGCAACGGCGGGAACGGGGGGTCGGGCGCGGCGGGGCAGCCCGGTGG
>LQPB01000085.1 GCA_002102225.1 Mycobacterium interjectum | reverse complement strand
AGATCACCCTCGTCCCGCCCCCATCGCCGCCGCCTCCACCGCCTCCGGAGGCCGGCGCGATGGCCCCCTCGAACGGGCCGCCGGATCCGCAGACCGAAGACGAGCCCGCGGTGCCGCCGCCCCCACCGGGGGCTCCGGACGGGGTGGTGGGCGTGGCCCCGCATGCGACGATCATCTCGATACGGCAGTCTTCGCGCGCCTTCGAGCCGGTCAACCCGCCACCCGCCGACCCGAACTCGGACGAGAAGGTCAAAGCCGGCACGCTGAACACGTTGGCGCGGGCCGTTGTTCACGCGGCGAACATGGGCGCGAAGGTAATCAACATCTCGGTGACGTCCTGCCTGCCGGCCGCGTCCTCCACCGATCAACGGGCGCTAGGCGCGGCGCTCTGGTACGCGGCGACCGTCAAGGACGCCGTGGTCGTGGCCGCGGCCGGCAACGACGGCGAAGGCGGCTGCGACAACAATCCGATGTACGACCCGCTGGACCCGTCGGATCCCCGGGACTGGCACCAGGTCAAGGTGATCTCCTCGCCCTCGTGGTTTTCCGACTACGTGTTGTCCGTGGGCGGGGTCGACGTCAGCGGTGCGCCGATCGACAAGAGCATGTCGGGTCCCTGGGTCGGCGTGGCGGGGCCCGCGACCCACATCATGGGCCTCTCGCCGCAGGGCGGCGGTCCGGTCAACGCCTACCCGCCGTCGCGGCCGGGCGAGAAGAACATGCCGTTCTGGGGTACCAGCTTCTCGGCGGCATACGTCAGCGGTGTCGCGGCGCTGGTGCGCGCGAAATACCCCCAGCTGACGGCACATCAGGTCATCAACCGGATCGTGCAGTCGGCGCACAATCCACCGGCCGGGGTGGATAACAGGGTGGGCTATGGCCTGGTGGACCCGGTCGCCGCGCTGACGTTCAACATCCCGCCCGGCGACAAGATGCCCCCGGGTGCGCAAAGTCGGGTGATCACGCCTCCGCCGCCCCCACCCCTGCCGGATCACCGGGCGCGCAACATTGCCATCGGATTCCTGGGCGCCGTGCTCGCCGGCGTGCTGGTGGTGGCCACCGCCGTGCGGTTGCGGAGGGCGCGATGAGGTCGCGGCTGACGGGGTTCAGCCCCGAAAGCAATCGGCGGGTTGTCGGGATCCTGTTGGTGTTCCTCCTCGCGGTGGCGAGCTGGGCGGTGGGCGGCTACGTCGGCGCCGGGGTGGCGGTGGCGGTGGGCGTCGCGGCGGTGTTCGTGCGTTGGCGGGGCCAGCCGGCGTGGTCATGGGTGGTGCTGGCGCTTCGTGGCCGGCGCCCGATCAGCTGGAGCGAACCAATCACCGTGGCCAGCAACCGATCCGGCGGCGGGGTGCGCGTCCAGGACGGCGTGGCGGTAGTGGCGGTGCAGCTGCTCGGCAGGGCGCACCGGGCCACCACGGTGACCGGCTCGGTCAGCGTCGAAACCGAGAACGTCGTCGACATCGTCGAACTGGTGCCGATGCTGCAGCACCCACTGGGCTTGGAACTCGACTCGATCAGCGTCGTGTCGTTCGGGTCGAGGTGCGGCAGCGTCGGCGACTACCCGCGGGTGTACGACGCGGAGATCGGCACCCCGCCTTACGCGGGCCGCCGCGAAACCTGGTTGATCCTGCGACTGCCGGTGATCGAGAACACCCGCGCGCTGCGCTGGCGCACCACCCTTGGGGCGACAGCGATTTCGGCGGCGCAACGGATCGCCGGGCTGCTGCGCTGCCAGGGGCTGCGCGCGAAGGTGGCCACCGCGACCGATCTGGTGGAGCTTGATCGCCGGCTTGGCTGGGACGCGGTGTCGGGCTCGATGCAAAAGTGGAAGGCCATCCGCGGTGAGGCTGGGTGGATGACGACGTATGCCTACCCGGCGCAGGCGATCAACTCCCACGTTCTGGCCCAGGCCTGGACGCTGCGCGTCGATGAGGTCATCCAGAACGTCACCGTCTATCCGGACCGGACGTGCACCGCGACGGTCACCGTCCGCACACCCACGCAGGCGCCGAGCCCGCCGAGCGTCGTCCTGCGCCGACTCAACGGCGAGCAGGCCGCCGCGGCGGCCGCCAACATGTGCGGTCCGCGCCCTTACCTGCGCGGCCTGCGCCCAAGCCCGTTGCCGGACAGCCTGATCGCCGAGATCGGGCCGTCGGGGGTGTTGGTGGGCAAGCTCAGCAACGGCGACCGGCTGATGATCCCGGTCACCGACGCGGGGGAGCTGTCCCGGGTGTTCGTGGCCGCCGACGACGCGATCGCCAAACGGATCGTGATCCGCACCGCCGGCGCCGGCGAGCGGGTCAGCGTGCACACCCGCGACCTGAAACGCTGGGCCAGCGTGCGGATGCCGTTGGTCAGCGTCGTCAACGCCTCGCGGCCCGCGCCGCGCACAAGCGTGAGCGTGGTCGAGCACACGACCCAACCCCAAGGCGGCGACATCACGCTCTCGCCCGCGCCGCGACCCGCCACCGTGATCACCATCGCCCCGGCCGGCACGCCACTGCCCGACGGACACGGGCACGCCTTCGAGGTGGCCATCCAGCAGGTCAGCGGCGCGACGGTGAAAGTGACTGCGGCAGGCCAGACTTGGCTGGCCGACATGGACCTGTTCCGGGCGGAGAACCGCTATGTCAACCTGGAGTCTGTCGCGATGTCGTTCGCCACTTAGCGTCGAGGATGGTGCAGACGATGGGGGATTTGCTCACGGCGCGTAGGCATTTCGACCGCGCCATGGCAACGATGGACGGGCAGGGGCGCGCCGCGGCTTTGCCGGAGTTCGTTGCCGCCACCGAGGCCGACCCGTCGATGGCCGACGCCTGGCTGGGCCGCATCGCCTGCGGCGACCACGACCTGACCTCCCTGAAGCGTCTCAATCATCACCGCGAGTGGCTGCACCGCGAGACCACCCGGATCGGACGGAGCCTGGCCGCGGAGATGCAGCTGGGCCCGTATATCGGCATCACGGTCACCGACGCGTCGCAGGTGGGGCTGGCGTTGGCGTCGGCGCTGACGATCGCCGGCGAGTACGCCGAGGCCGATCGGCTGCTTGCCGGCCGCGAGCTGCTCGATTCCTGGGGCAATTACCAGTGGCATCAGTTGGCCCGGGCGTTTCTGATGTACGCCACACAGCGCTGGCCGGACCTGTTGCTGACGGCCGCGGAGGAGTTGCCGCCGCAGGCCATCATCATGTCCGCGGTGACCGCGTCGATCTGCGCGCTGGCCGCCCATGCCGCCGCGCATCTCGGCCAGGGTCGGGTGGCGCTGGACTGGCTGGACCGTGTCGACGTGATCGGCCAGAACGCGTCGTCGAGCCGGTTCGGCGCCGAGGTGCTGACGGCCTCGATCGGCCCGGCAGATATTCCGTTGCTCGTCGCGGACCTGGCGTACGTGCGGGGGATGGTGCACCGCCAGCTGCACGAGGAGGACCGCGCCCAGATCTGGTTGTCGAAGGCCACCATCAACGGGGTGCTGACCGACGCCGCCAAAGCCGCCCTGGCCGACGGCAACCTGCAGCTGGTCGTGACCGACGAATCCACCATCGCCAGCCGCACCGACAAGTGGGACGTCTCGACGGCAAAGAGCCGCGAGCAGTTGGAGGACGACGACGCGGCCGGCCGGCGCGCCGAACTCCTGGCGGAGGGGCGGCGGCTGCTGGCCAAGCAGGTCGGGCTGGCGGCGGTCAAGCAGGCGGTGTCGGCGCTGGAAGACCAGCTCGAGGTGCGCGTGATGCGCCTCGAGCACGGGCTGCCGGTGGAGGGCCAGACCAACCACATGCTGTTGGTGGGGCCGCCCGGCACCGGCAAGACGACCACCGCCGAGGCGCTGGGCAAGATCTATGCCGGCATGGGGATCGTGCGCCATCCGGAGATCCGCGAGGTCCGCCGCTCGGATTTCTGCGGCCATTACATCGGCGAGTCCGGGCCCAAGACCAACCAGCTGATCGAAAAGTCGCTCGGGCGAATCATTTTCATGGACGAGTTCTATTCGCTGATCGAACGCCACCAGGACGGCACGCCGGACATGATCGGCATGGAGGCGGTCACCCAGCTCCTGGTTGCCTTGGAAACCCACCGGTTCGACTTCTGCTTCATCGGGGCGGGCTACGAGGACCAAGTGGACGAATTCCTCACGGTGAACCCGGGTTTGGCGGGCCGATTCAACCGCAAGCTGCGTTTCGAGTCCTATTCGCCGGCCGAGATCGTCGAGATCGGGCACCGCTATGCCGCACCGCGGGCGAGCCTGCTCGACGACGGCGCCCGGGAGGCGTTTCTGGATGCGGCCACCACCATCCGCAACTACACCACACCCGGTGGGCAACACGGCATCGACGCCATGCAGAACGGCCGGTTCGCGCGCAACGTCATCGAGCGCGCCGAGGGGTTCCGCGACACCCGGGTGGTCGCCCAAAAGCGCTCGGGGCAACCGGTGACGGTCGAGGATCTGCAGATCATCACCGCCGCCGACATCGAGGCCGCGGTGCGCAGCGTGTGTTCGGACAACCGCGACATGGCCGCCATCGTGTGGTGACGGGTGCCCCTCACGCCGCCGGGTCCGGCCCGCCGGGGAACGCGCCGGTGGCCTGGAAGATGACGCGCCGCGCGATTTCGACGGCGTGGTCGGCGAAGCGTTCGTAGAACCTGCCCAGCAGGGTCACGTCGACCGCGGCGGCCACGCCGTGTTCCCAGTGCCGATCCATGAGCTCGGTGAACAGCTGGCGGTGCAGGTCGTCCATGGTGTCGTCTTCGTCATTGAGGAGGCGGGCCTTGTCGGGGTCGCCGGTGCGCAGCACTTCCTCGGCGGCACTGCTCAATTCGACCGCGACGCGGCCCATTTCGGCGAAGTAGGCATCCGCCTCTTCGGGCAGCACGTGTTCGGGGTGGCGGCGGCGCACGATTTTGGCGACGTGCACGGCCAGGCCGCCCATGCGTTCGACGTCGGCGCACACCCGGATCGCGGAGACGACGGCGCGCAGGTCGCCGGCCACCGGGGCCTGCAGCGCCAGCAGGACGAACGCGGCGTCCTCGGCGGCGGCGCTGGCTTCCACCAGCCGGCCCTGTTCGTCGATGACCTGTTCGGCCAGCGCGAGGTCGGCGTGCAGGAGGGCCTGGGTCGCGTTCTGCATCGACCACCCGGCCCGTCCGCACATGTCGGCCAGCTGCTCGTTGAGAGCGTCCAGCTGTTCGTGAAAGGCCGTGCGCATGGCCCCACGTTACGTCTGGCCACGTGAAAGGGGCTACTTCGGCTCGAACCGGAAGACCGCGAGCCGGCCGGCCAGCGCCTCGAATTCGTCGGGCGTCCCGTCGCGCACCATCCCCGAGCGCTTCGCGAACGCGACGCCGACGGGGACTTCGGTGGGAAACGCGCGCAGCACCGGCCGGGCTTCCGCGGCGTCCAGCTCGACGATCTTGACGCTGCGCGCCCGTCGGCCCCGGCTCAGCGTGCCGACACCGGCGGCGCGGGCATTCGCCGCCCAGTCGGCGCCCGGGTAGCCGGCGACGACGTAGAGGCCGCCCCGGAATTCAAACGGCGTCATCGGGGTGCTGCGCGGCCGGCCCGACTTGCGACCGGGCACCGTCAACACCATCGCGGGGCCGGTCGGTATCCCGAGCCGCTGGACGGCCATCATCACCTTGTTCATCGGCTTGAGGTAGCGCGGCGGACGTAGTTCGGACATGTCAGCTCTCCCTCGCGAACAGCTCGCGGTGCTCGGACACCCACTGCGCGAACGGGGTCGCCGGGCGCCCGAGGATCTTCTCCACGTCGTGGGTGACCAGCGCGGGTTTGTCGAGGGTCTCGGCCTGCATGGCGATATAGGCATCGGCGAACTCGGCGCCCAAGCCCAAACCGATGAACCGTCGCCGCACCAGCTCCGCCGGCACTTCGAAATATTGCAGCTGGCGGCCCAGGACACCGCCGATGACCCCGGCCAGCTCCGCGTTGGTGAACGCCTGCGGACCCGTCATCGGGATCCGTTGCCCCACAGGGTCATCGGTGAGCAACGCCCGCGCCGCGACCGCCGAGATGTCGCTCTCCACGATCGGCGCCGACGACGCCGCGGCGTACGGCCCGCCCACCACGTCGCCGGCGCGCAGCTGCGCGCCCCACATGCCGGCGAAGTTGGTGGCGAAGACCGAGGGCCGCAGGCTCACCCAGGCCAGGCCGGAATCCACGGCGAGCTGCTCGACCTCCTTGTTGCGGTCGCCGCGGAAACGCGACGGCTGCCGCGAGAAGTCGTCATCGGCGTTGATCGCCGACAGGGCGACCAGCTTGGTCACCCCCGCGCGACGGCATTGGGCGACCGTCTCGGCGAGCCGCTCGCCCAGGGCCCGCGAGTTGAGGAACACGGCCGACGCACCCGGCAGCGCCTCCGCCGCCGAGCCGACCACCTGGACTTCGGTGGGAAACCCGGCCGCGTCGGGGGTGCGGGTGACCGCGCGCACCCGCGCGCCCGCGGCGACGAGTTCGGCGACGAGCGGGCGCCCGACGTTGCCGGTCGCTCCGGTTACGACGATTGTCATGGGAGTGGTTCCTTTCGTGAATTTTCCTGACTGCGCATACGACGGCGCCGGGGCCGGGAAAGTTACCGCGCCAACGCGTAACTTTTTGCGGCCCCACCTCGTCGAAGGTTCATGAGCCCATCGCCGTCACCCCGCGACCAGGTCGCCGAGGCCTGGCGCCTGCACCGCCCCTACTTGATCAACCTCGCGTATCAGATGCTCGGCGACGTCGGCGACGCCGAAGACGTTGCGCAAGAAGCCTTTCTGCGGCTCTCGCGCACCGAACCCCATGAGATCGACGACGTTCGCGGCTGGCTCACGGTGGTGGCAAGCCGGCTCTGCCTCGATCAGGTGCGCTCGGCGCGCGCCCGCCACGAGCGGCCCGGCGAGCTCGACGAGCAGCCCGGGACGCCTCGCTCGGACCCCGCCGAACGGGTCACCCTCGACGACGAGGTGCGCACCGCATTGCTGGAAGTGTTACGCAGGCTCAGCCCCGGGGAGCGGGTCGCCTTCGTGCTGCACGACGTGTTCGGGGTGCCGTTCGACACGATCGCCGAGACCGTGGGACGCCCGGTGGGCACCTGCCGTCAGCTGGCCCGGCGCGCCCGAACGAAATTCACTGCGGCGCAACCGAAATTGAACGAGGTCGCCCCGGCCGAGCACCAGCTCGTCACCGAAAAGTTCATCACCGCGTGCGCCAACGGCGACATCGCGGGACTGACCGCCGTGCTGGATCCGGCGGTGTGGGGCGTGGGCACCATCCTGGCCGACCCGGCCCCGCCGCCCCAGATCAACCACGGGCCGCACGCGGTAGCCACCAACCTGATGCGCTATCTGGGGCCGGAAGTGACCCTGGTCAGCGGTCCCGCCGGGGGACCGGCGGTGCTGGCCTTCGCCGAGCGCCGGCTCTTCGCCGCGATCGTGCTGACGGTGCGCGGCCGCCTCGTGACCAAGATCGAGGCCGTCGCCGACCCTATGGCGCGGGCGGCCGCGGGGCCGCCGGGCGCTCCGGGCGGGCCGCGAAATGACCCGCGACCGTCGCGGTGATCTGGAGGAACTTGCGCCGCGTCGCCGGGGCCATTTCGCCGCTCACGTCGATCACCCCGCCGGGCCGCAGATGGGGATCGTAGGGCACCTCGATCACCGGCTGCCCGTGCCCGAGGAACTGGCGGGTCAGCAGCTCCCGGGTGCGTTTGTCGGCGTGGCCGTCCGAATCGTTGAGCACCACGATGGTGCGGTGCAGCAGGCTCGTCAGGCCGCGGTCCGAAAGCCATTCCATGGTCCGGGCGGCCGCCGAGGCCCCGTCGGCCCACGGCGAGGAGACCACGATCAGCGCGTCCAGATCGCGCAACACCTCCTGGGTTACCGGCGAATCCATCGTGGAGCCACAGTCGATGACCGAGATCGTGAAGTGGCGGTCCAGCTGGCGCGCGGCCTCCCGGTAGATCGCCTGATCGAGGACTCGGCGCGGGCCGGACGCCGGCTCGCCGCCGAGCACGTGCAGGCCGGCGGGGTTGCGGCCCAGGCGCCCAACCACATCGGCGTACGACGCCAGATTCTTGTCCGAGGTCAACTCCCAGAACGAGCTGCTCGACCGCGGGTCGATCCGGCTGCTCAGCCGGCCGAACGCGGTGTCGGCGTCGATCGCCACGACATGGTCCTGCCGGCGCAGTTCGGCGAAGAGCGATCCGACGCTGGCGGCCACCGACGTCTTACCGACGCCGCCCTTGCCCAGCACGCCGACCTTGTAGTTGCCGTGCAGGACGGTGCGGATGGTCGCTTCGTACTGAGCGTCCTGACGCTGGGCGGCCGAGGGGCCGAGCTTGATCAGCCCAAAGGTGGCCTGCCGCACGATGCGTCGCCAACCCCGGTCGGGCAGCTCGGGCGGTCCGGCCGCGGGCGGCGGCGGTACCGGGGCCGGACCG
>LQPB01000084.1 GCA_002102225.1 Mycobacterium interjectum | reverse complement strand
GGCGTCGGCGGGGCCGGCGGGTCGGGCGGCTCGTTGTTCGGCCAGTTGGGCACCGCAGGCAGCAGCGGCCAGGGCGGCGCCGGTGGCCCCGGCGGCCCAGGGGGCGGACTCGGTCACGGCGGCACCGGCGGCCAGGCGTCCGGTGGTTCCACCAACGTCACGGGCACTCCGGGCAGTGACGGCAGCCCGGGCGACACCGGCGCGACGGGCCAACCCGGCTGATAACGGTCGACCACCTGGAAAGCAAGCCGACGGGACAGGGGCGGCTGAGCCGTCGCGGTGAACCCGGCGGGCCGCGGGCGCGTCTTTAAGGCATAACCCAGCAAACGAGGGGGTGCCATGATGGTTCGCTTGTTGTCTCCGCTCAAGTTGGTTGCCGCGGCCGTTTTCGCCGCAGCGCTGATCTTCGGCCTGGCCGAGGCCCCGCGCTCGGCGGCCGCCGACGACCGCCTGCAATTCACCGCGACCACGCTCGCCGGCGCGCCGTTCAACGGCGCCAGCCTGCAGGGCAAGCCCGCGGTGCTGTGGTTCTGGACGCCGTGGTGCCCGTTCTGCAACGCAGAGGCTCCCGGCGTCAGCCAGGTGGCGGCCGCCAATCCGGGCGTCACCTTCGTCGGCGTCGCGGCGCACTCGGACGTCGGGGCCATGCAGAACTTCGTCTCCAAGTACAACCTGAACTTCACCAACCTCAACGACTCCGACGGCTCGATCTGGGCCCGCTACAACGTCCCGTGGCAGCCGGCCTACGTGTTCTATCGGGCCGACGGCAGCTCGACGTTCGTCAACAACCCCACCGCGGCCATGCCCCAGAGCGAGCTGGCCGGCCGGGTGGCGGCGCTGCGCTGATCCCGTGGATCGAGGCCTGGTCGGACTTGCCTTCGCCGCCGGACTGGTGGCGGCGCTGAACCCCTGCGGGTTTGCCATGCTGCCCGCGTACCTGCTCCTCGTTGTGCGCGGGCCGCGGCCCGCCGAGCGTGCACTCACGGCGGAAAAATCGCCGAATTCTCGCCGCCAGTGCACGCTCGGCGCACGGTCCGCGACGAGCCCCGTCGGCGCGCTCGGCCGCGCCCTCGCGGCCACCCTCGGCATGGCGCTGGGCTTCCTGACGGTCTTCGGGTTGTTCGGTGCGCTGACGATTTCGGCGGCCAACACCGTGCAGCGCTACCTGCCCTACGGGACCGTGGTGATCGGGATTGTGCTTGTCGCGCTTGGGGTTTGGCTGCTGTCGGGTCGCGACTTGACGGCGCTGACGCCCCGCCCGCTCGGCCCGCGGTGGGCCCCGACCGTGCGGCTGGGCTCCATGTATTCCTATGGCGTCAGCTACGCCATCGCCTCGCTGTCGTGCACCATCGGGCCGTTCCTGGCGGTCACCGCGGCCGGCTTCAAGGGATCGGTGGTCACGGGCGTGTCGATCTTGCTGGCCTACGTCGCGGGCCTGACCCTGGTGGTGGGGGTGCTGGCGATCGCCGCGGCCTCGGCCAGCTCGGCCCTGGCCGATCGGCTGCGCCGAGTCCTGCCATTCGTCAACCGGATCAGCGGCGCCCTGGTGGTGCTGGTCGGGTTCTATGTCGGCTACTACGGCGTCTACGAGTTGCGCCTCTTCACCGGCAACGCCAGCCCCCGCGACGCGGTGATCAGCTGGGCCGGGCGGCTGCAGGGCGCGCTCGCCGGCTGGGTGCACCAACACGGCGTCGCTCCGTGGGCGGTGGCCCTGTTCGTGCTGGTGGCCGGCGCGGTCGCGGCCGCCTGGTATCGCCGGGTGCGGCGGCTACCTGATCCAGCCGCGGCGGCGGCCCCACAGGTCGCGCACCAGGACGACGACCGTGAGCGCGGCAAACGCGATCAGGAACCAGTTCTCGATGTGGCCGACGTGGTTTCCGCGCAGCATGGCCAGCAAAAAGATGACGATGACCAGCCCGGTGGCGTGCCAGGTGCGGTGATTGATCCTGCTCCACCCCCACGCTGCCGACGGCACCTCGGCGACGTCGACGCCGTTGAAGTGCTCCACCTCGGTACTGGCCACGGCGAATCCCTTTCGTGATCGGCTGGTAGGAGAGATTCTGGCACATCCGTCGCGGCGCCGAGCGGGCACAATGGGTGCGTGACCAACGCGACTGCCGAGCGCCGCCTGCGCGTGCTGGTGCTGGGCAGCACCGGCTCGATCGGCACCCAGGCGCTCGAGGTCATCGCGGCCAACCCGGACCGTTTCGAGGTGGTCGGGCTGGCCGCCGGGGGCGCCAACCCCGAGGCCGTGGCGCGACAGCGCGCCCAGACCGGGGTCACCAACATCGCCGTCGCCGACGAGCGCGCGGCCCAGCAGATCGGCGAGGTCCCCTACCGCGGCCCCGAGGCGGTCACCCGGCTGGTCCAGGAGACCGAGGCCGACGTCGTGCTCAACGCGCTGGTCGGGGCCCTGGGCCTGCGTCCGACGCTGGCCGCCCTGGACACCGGGGCCCGGTTGGCCCTGGCCAACAAGGAATCGCTGATCGCCGGCGGCCCGCTGGTGCTGCAGGCGGCGCGGCCCGGCCAGATCGTGCCCGTCGACTCCGAGCACTCCGCGCTGGCCCAGTGCCTGCGCTGTGGGGGCTCCGACCCCGAAACAAACGAGGTCGCCAAGCTGGTGCTGACGGCCTCCGGCGGCCCGTTCCGGGGCTGGGCCGCCGCGGACCTGGAGGGCGTCACCCCCGAACAGGCCGGCGCCCACCCCACCTGGTCGATGGGCCCGATGAACACGCTGAACTCGGCGTCGCTGGTCAACAAGGGGCTCGAGCTCATCGAAACGCACCTGTTATTCGGCATCGACTACGACCGCATCGAGGTCGTCGTGCACCCCCAGTCGATTGTTCATTCGATGGTCACCTTCATCGACGGCTCGACCATCGCCCAGGCCAGCCCCCCGGACATGAAGCTGCCCATTTCGTTGGCCCTCGGGTGGCCCCACCGGGTGCCCGGGGCGGCCGCCTCCTGCGACTTCACCACCGCCTCTAGCTGGGAATTCGAGCCGCTGGACAGCGAGGTTTTCCCCGCCGTCGAGCTGGCCCGCCACGCCGGCCAGACCGGCGGCTGCATGACCGCCGTGTACAACGCGGCCAACGAAGAGGCGGCCGAGGCGTTCCTGCAGGGCCGCATCGGGTTCCCCGCCATCGTCAAAACCATCGCCGACGTGCTGCACGCCGCCGACCAATGGGCGGTTTCACCGGCTAACGTGGATGAGGTACTCGACGCGCAGCGCTGGGCAAGGGAGCGGGCGCAGCGCGCGCTGGGCGACGCGAGTGCCCACAAGATCTCCGGAATGGTGTGAGAAAGGTCATGGCAGCCTGATGATGTTCGCTATCGGCATTGTGCTGTTCGCCCTCGCCATCCTGATCTCGGTGGCCCTGCACGAATGCGGCCACATGTGGGTCGCCCGCGGCACCGGCATGAAGGTGCGTCGCTATTTCGTCGGTTTCGGCCCCACGCTGTGGTCGACGCGCCGCGGCGAAATCGAGTACGGCGTCAAGGCGGTCCCGCTGGGCGGGTTCTGCGACATCGCCGGCATGACGCCGGTCGAGGACCTGGAGCCCGACGAGACCGACCGCGCGATGTACAAGCAGGCGACCTGGAAGCGGGTCGCGACCCTGTTCGCGGGCCCGGGGA
The DNA here is from genome assembly GCA_002102225.1 of Mycobacterium interjectum. Taxonomy (GTDB): domain Bacteria; phylum Actinomycetota; class Actinomycetes; order Mycobacteriales; family Mycobacteriaceae; genus Mycobacterium; species Mycobacterium interjectum_B. The sequence continues at coordinate 5,656 of LQPB01000084.1, read as the reverse complement.
TGAACTTCGTCATCTGCCTGGTGCTGATCTACGGCATCGCCCTGGCCTGGGGGCTGCCCAACCTGCACCCGCCCACCAAGGCAATAATCGGCGAAACCGCTTGCGTCGCACCGGAAGTGGCCCCGGGTAAGGTCGGCGACTGCACCGGGCCCGGCCCCGCGGCGCTGGCCGGCATTCGCGCCGGCGACGTCGTCGTCAAGGTGGGCGACACCCCGGTGTCCACCTTCGAGGAGATGGCCGCGGCCGTCCGCAAGCTGCACGGCACCGTCCCCGTCGTCGTCGAGCGCGACGGCGCCACCGTCACCACCTATGTCGACGTCACACCCACCCAGCGCTACCTCTCCAAGGGCCAGGGCGGCAAGCCCGAACCCGCCACGGTCGGCGCCATGGGCGTCGGGGCCATCAAGACCCCGCCGACGCACTACAACGTCCTGTCGGCGATACCGGCCACCGTCGCCTTCGCCGGCGACCTGACCGTCGAGGTGGGCAAGGCGCTGGTGACGATCCCGACGAAGGTGGGGGCGCTGGTGCACGCCATCGGCGGCGGGCAGCGCGACCCGCAGACGCCGATGAGCGTGGTCGGCGCCAGCATCATCGGCGGCGACACCGTCGACCACGGGCTGTGGGTGGCGTTCTGGTTTTTCCTGGCCCAGTTGAACCTCATCCTGGGCGCGATCAACCTGGTGCCGCTGCTGCCCTTCGACGGCGGCCACATCGCCATCGCGGTGTTCGAGAAGATCCGCAACCTGATCCGCTCGGCCCGCGGCATGGTCGCGGCGGCGCCGGTGAACTACCTCAAGCTGATGCCGGCGACCTACGTGGTGCTGGTGTTCGTGGTCGGCTACATGCTGCTGACCGTGACCGCGGATCTGGTCAACCCGATCAGGCTTTTCCAGTGAGAGAAGGCAGAAAGTGACGATTGGCCTGGGCATGCCGGACGCCCCGGCGCCCACGCTGGCCCCCCGGCGCCCCACGCGGCAATTGATGGTCCGCGACGTCGGGGTGGGCAGCGACTATCCGATTTCCGTGCAGTCGATGTGCACCACCAAGACGCACGACATCAACGCGACGCTGCAACAGATCGCCGAACTGACCGCCGCCGGGTGCGACATCGTCCGGGTGGCCTGCCCGCGCCAGGAGGACGCCGACGCGCTGGCCGCGATCGCCAAGAAGAGCCAGATCCCGGTGATCGCCGACATCCACTTCCAGCCCAAGTACATCTTCGCCGCGATCGACGCCGGGTGCGCCGCGGTGCGGGTGAACCCGGGCAACATCAAGGAATTCGACGGCCGCGTCGGCGAGGTCGCCAAGGCCGCCGCGGCGGCCGGCATCCCGATCCGCATCGGCGTCAACGCCGGCTCGCTGGACAAGCGGTTCATGGAGAAGTACGGCAAGGCCACGCCCGAGGCGCTGGTCGAGTCGGCGCTGTGGGAGGCCTCGCTGTTCGAGGAGCACGGCTTCGGCGACATCAAGATCAGCGTCAAGCACAACGACCCCGTCGTGATGGTCGCCGCCTACCAGCAGCTGGCCGCCCAGTGCGACTACCCGCTGCACCTGGGCGTCACCGAGGCCGGCCCCGCGTTCCAGGGCACCATCAAGTCCGCGGTCGCGTTCGGCGCGCTGCTGTCGCGCGGCATCGGCGACACCATCCGGGTGTCGCTGTCGGCCCCGCCCGTCGAGGAAGTCAAGGTCGGCATCCAGATCCTCGAGTCGCTCAACCTGCGGCCGCGCGGGCTGGAGATCGTGTCCTGCCCGTCCTGCGGTCGCGCGCAGGTGGACGTCTACACCCTGGCCAACGAGGTCACCGCCGGGCTGGACGGGCTCGACGTGCCGCTGCGGGTGGCCGTGATGGGCTGCGTCGTCAACGGCCCGGGCGAGGCCCGCGAGGCCGACCTGGGCGTCGCGTCGGGAAATGGCAAGGGACAGATCTTCGTTCGGGGTGAGGTGATCAAGACCGTGCCGGAAGCCCAGATCGTCGAGACGCTCATCGAGGAGGCCATGCGGCTGGCGGCCGAGATGGAAACCGGTCACGATCCTCAAACAGAAGCGAGCGGTTCGCCGATTGTGACCGTAAGCTGATGGGGGCTTGTGCCCTGCACTGATCGTCTTTTCGCACCACAGAGAGTTCCGTAGATGTCGGCTCCGCCCATCATGCGCCTTGTCGGCGAGCGACGGGTGTCGGTGGTGCGTGACGCCGCCGCCGTGTGGCGGGTGCTCGACGACGACCCGGTCGGCTCGTGCATGGTCGCGGCCCGGGTGGCCGACCACGGCATCGACCCGAATTCGATCGGCGGGGAACTGTGGACTCGCCGCGCCCCGGAGGAGTCGCTGTGCTTCGCCGGCGCCAACCTCATCCCGCTGCGCGGCGCGCCGGCCGACCTGAACGCCTTCGCCGACGAGGCGATGAGCGGCACGCGCCGCTGTTCCTCGCTGGTCGGCCGGGCCCATCTGGTGATGCCGATGTGGGAGCGCCTCGAGTCGGCCTGGGGCCCGGCGCGCGACGTGCGCGACGACCAGCCGCTGATGGCCCTGACCAGCCACCCCAACTGCGACATCGACGTCGGCGTGCGCCAGGTGCGGCCCGACGAGCTGGACGCCTACCTGGTGGCCGCCGTCGACATGTTCATCGGCGAGGTCGGCGTCGACCCGCGGCTCGGCGACGGCGGCCGCGGCTACCGCCGGCGGGTGGCCAGCCTGATCGCGGCGGGGCGGGCGTGGGCGCGCTTCGAGCACGGTCAGGTCGTCTTCAAGGCCGAGGTGGGGTCGCAGTCGCCCGGGGTCGGCCAGATCCAGGGGGTCTGGGTGCACCCGGAGTGGCGCGGCCTGGGCATCGGCACCCGGGGCACCGCGACGGTGGCCGCCGTGATCGTCGGCAGCGGCCGGATCGCGAGCCTGTACGTGAACAACTTCAACACCGTCGCCCGCGCCGCGTACGCGCGGGTGGGCTTCGCCGAGGTCGGCACCTTCGCGACGGTCCTGCTGGACTAGGTCCGTCTTCCGGGTGTGCGCCCGGCCGCACATTCGGCGCCGGCCGGACTCCATAACGCTTCGGTCTCGGTGTGTCGACGCCCCTGTGGAGACCTCAGTTCTTAACATCAGCACCGATGGTCACAAAAACAACAGCAGCCTCAGTTTTTTCCGCGTTGCTGCTCGTCGCGGCAATCGCCCTGTCCGGGTGCACGCCCAGGCCCGACGGGCCCGGCCCGGCCGCCGAGAAGTTCTTCCGCGCCCTGGCCGTCGGGGACACCGCCACGGCCGCCCAGCTCAGCGACGACCCCAACGAAGCCCGCGAGGCGCTGAACGCCGCCTGGGCCGGGCTGCAGGCCACCCACCTGGACGCGCAGGTCCTCAGCGCCAAGTACGCCGAGGACACCGGCACGGTCAACTACCGCTTCACCTGGCACCTGCCCAAGAACCGGACCTGGACCTATGACGGGCAGCTGCAGATGGCCCGCGACGAGGGGCGCTGGGAGGTCCGCTGGGCCACCACCGGGCTGCACCCCAAGCTGGGCGAGCATCAGACGTTCGCGCTGCGGGCCGATCGACCGCGGCGGGCCTCGGTCAACGAGCTCGGCGGCAGCGACGTGCTCGCGCCGGGGTACCTGTACCACTACACGCTGGACGCCACCCAGGCCGGGCCGGCGCTGATCGGGACGACGCACGCCGTGGTCGACGTGCTGCGGCCGTTCAACAACACGCTCGCCGACCCGCAACTGCTGGCCGAGCAGGCGACCTCGTCGACGCAGCCGCTGGACCTGGGGGTCACGCTGCATCCCGACGACAACGACAAGGTTTTCCCCGCGATCGGCAGGCTGCCCGGTGTGGTGGTGACACCGCAGGCCGAGATGCTGCCGACCGACCCGCATTTCGCGCCGGCCGTCATCGCCGAGGTGAAAAAGGCCGTGCTGGACCAGCTCGACGGCCAGGCCGGCTGGCGGGTGGTCAGCGTCAACCAGAACGGCGTCGACGTGGCCGTGCTGCACGAGGTCGAGGGCTCCCCGGCGCCGTCGGTGTCGATCACCCTGGACCGCGCGGTGCAGAACGCCGCGCAGCGCGCGGTGGACACCCGTGGCGGCAAGGCGATGATCGTCGTGATCAAGCCGTCGACCGGGGAGATCCTGGCGATCGCGCAGAACAAGGGCGCCGACGCCGACGGCCTGCCGGCCACCAACGGCCTGTTCCCGCCGGGGTCGACCTTCAAGATGGTCACCGCCGGCGCCGCCGTCGACCGCGACATGGCCACCCCCAACACGATGCTGGGCTGCCCGGGCCGCATCGACATCGGGCACCGCACCATCCCCAACTACGGCGGCTTCGACCTGGGCGTGGTGCCGATGTCGCGCGCGTTCGCCAGTTCGTGCAACACCACGTTCGCCGAGCTGAGCAGCAGGATGCCGCCCCGCGGCCTGACCCAGGCGGCCAACCGCTACGGCATCGGGCTGGACTACACGGTCGACGGCATCACCACGGTGACCGGGTCGGTGCCGCCCACGGTGGACCTGGCCGAGCGCACCGAGGACGGCTTCGGGCAGGGCAAGGTGCTGGCCAGCCCCTTCGGCATGGCCCTGGTGGCCGCCACCGTCGACGCCGGCAAAACGCCGGTGCCGCAGCTGATCGCGGGCCGGCCGACGACCGTCGAGGGCGACGACACGCCGATTTCCCCGAAGATGGTCGACGCCCTGCGCCCGATGATGCGCCTGGTGGTGACCAACGGGACCGCCAAGGAGATCGCCGGCTGCTGCGGCGAGATCTTCGGGAAGACCGGTGAGGCCGAGTTCCCGGGCGGATCGCACTCGTGGTTCGCCGGATACCGCGGCGATCTGGCGTTCGCCGCGCTGATCGTGGGGGGCGGCAGCTCGGAATACGCGGTCCGGATGACCAAGGTGATGTTCGAGTCGCTGCCGCGGGACTATCTGGCCTAGAGCTCCCGCCCCTTCGCGGCGGTAAATTGCAAGCGTGGGCGAAACATCCGGCGGAGACATGGTGGCGTTGCGGGTCTCCGACGCCGACCGCAACGGCACGATGCGGCGCCTGCACAACGCCGTCGCGCTCGGGCTGATCGACATCGAGGAGTTCGAGCAGCGCTCGTCGCAGGTGTCCTACGCGCGCACCCGGGGCGAGCTGGACGGGCTGGTCGGCGACCTGCCCGGGCCGGGTGCGATCGTCACGTCCGCCGCCGACCGGGTGGAACTGCGCGGCTGGGCCGGCTCGCTCAAGCGCCACGGCGAATGGACCGTGCCCACCCGGCTGGCGCTGGTCCGCCGGCTGGGCTCGGTCGAACTCGACCTCACCAGGGCCCGATTCGCGGGGCCGGTGGTGGTCATCGAACTCGACATGAGGTTCGGCTCGGTGGAGGTCCGCCTGCCCGACGGCGCCAGCGCCTCGATCGACGACGTCGAGGTCTACGTGGGCAGCGCCAGCGACCGCCGCAAGGACGCCCGGGGCGAGGGGACGCCGCACGTCGTGCTGACGGGCCGGGTGGTGTGCGGGTCGGTGACCGTCCGGGGGCCGCGCCGTTCGTTTCTGCGCCGCGGCAAGCCCTGATGCGCCGAGCCTGAAGATCTGCAGCAGAAGTGCGAGGCGGTTTCAAGGTTTGCTTGCAACAGTGGCTTCTGACGCGGTTGACAGTAGCCGATCGAGGACTTTGGCGGGGCTG
>LQPB01000083.1 GCA_002102225.1 Mycobacterium interjectum | reverse complement strand
TCGCAGTGGCCAAACGATTCCCGGACAAGTCGGCGCGCTCGGCGGCCGGGGCGGCAACGGTGGACTGCTGAGCGGCAACGGCGGGATGGGAGGGCAGGGTGGTGCCGCTACCGCGGGCATCAACGGCGGCCTTCCCGGGCGCGGCGGTGATGGTGGCAGCGCGATGCTGCTCGGCGCCGGCGGCGTCGGGGGCCAGGGCGGCACCGGCCTGGCGGGCGCGGCCGGCGTCAACCCCGTCGTCACCGGGCAGGCCGCCACCGGCAGTACCGGCTCCAGCATCTTCGACGCCACCACCGGCAATTCGTACGGCTTCGCCGGCGGCGACGGCGCCGACGCAGGGTCCGGCGCGACCGGCGGAACGGGTGGTGCCGGCGGTCCGGCGTCAGCAAACGCAAGCGCCCAAGGCCATGCGGGCAATGGCGGACCCGGCGGTGCGGGCGGCAACGGGGGTGCCGGCGGTGCCGGCGGACAGGCGACCGCCGGGAGTACCGGGAGCCTTGCCGCTGCCACTGGAGGCAACGGCGGCAACGGGACCAACGCCTCGGCCCCTGGCGGCACCGGCGGCGCCGGCGGTAATGGCGGGCTGGCCGCAGGCTTCGGTACCAATTCGTTCGCCACCTCGGGGTCCGGCGGCACCGGCGGCGGCGGCGCCGCGGGCGTCTCTGGCGGCACGGGTGGCATCGGGGGCGCCGGCGGCGACGGCGGTCATGGCGGGCTGCTGGCCGGCACCGGGGGCGCCGGTGGCGCCGGCGGCACCGGCGGCGTCGGAGGCCTCGGGGCCGACGGCGGCAAGGGCGGCAACGGCGGCAATGCGTCCTTCGCCGGCACCACGGCGGGTGGTTTCCAGTCCGTTGGGGGCGCGGGTGGCGACGCCGGCGCCGGTGGCTTCGGTGGCACGGGCGGCACCGGCGGGGCAGGCGGGGCCGGCGGTCACGGTGGGGCCGGCGGACTGTTCGGCAATGGCGGCACCGGCGGGAACGCCGGCATCGGAGGCCAGGGCGGCCAGGGCGGCACCGGGGCCCTCGGCGGCGTCGGCGGCGATGGTGGCAACACCCCCACCAACGGCACCTCCGCCACAGCCGTTGGCGGCGACGCCGGCAACGGCGGCAAGGGTGGCAATGGCGGCGACGGCGGCACCGGCGGCGGCAGCGGCACCGGCGGCCTCGGCGGTGCGGGTGGGCTGTTCGGCGAGGCGGGCATCGCCGGAACCGCCGGGGCCGGCGGCACCGGCGGCGCCGGCGGCAGCGGGGTCAACGGCGGCGGCGCCGGCACGCCCGGCACGGGGCTAACAAGCGGCGGAAACACCGGCACGGCTGGCGGCCACGGGGCCGACGGTGCGCAGGGTCAACCCGGCTGATCGCCCAAGCGGGCGACCTCGTGCCGCCAGGTGGCCTCGGTATTGAGCCCGGATCCCAAGTCCGGCAGGTCATCCCAATCCCGTTCGTCGATGTCGCGCAGCGTGCCGCCGGCCGCGCGCACCCGCAGCGACATGTGCGCCAGTTCGTTGAGGCTGATCGCTTGCAGCACGGCTTGCTCGATAGTGCCTGCGGCGCTGGTGATCCCGTGCCCGCGCAGGATCACCACGGGCCGGCCGCGCATCGCCGCCACCATGTCCTTGCCGAGCTGTGCGTTGCGGATCAGCACCGCGCGTTCGTAGACCGGGACGCCGCCGCGCGCCAGCCACGCGCCGGGGATGTCGTAGGCGCCGTAGATCGGCCGCAGCGTGATGCCGGCGAGGTCGGCGGCGACGACGGCGGGCGGGTGCAGGTGCGCGACGGCCCGGTGCGCCGGGTTGGACAGCAGGGTTTCGACATGGATGGGCAACTCGTGGGGAACCCGGTAGCCGTCGAGTTCACCTGCGGCGCCGGCGGTTCCGTCGAACATGACGAGCCGGACGTCGCTGGGCCGGGTGAACGCCACGCCGGTGTCGGTGTCGCTGCGGCACCGGATGAGCAGCCGTTCGTCGTCGACGCGCAGGCTCAGGTGGCCGAGGACGCCATCGACCAAGCCGCGCGCCGCGGCGACGCGGCAACCCTGCGCCACCAACTCGCGCTGTTGGTCAAGCATGGCGGCCCTGCAGCCCGAATCCGCCGTCGGGGTGGACGGTTTCGCCGGTGATGCCGCGGGATCGGTCCGAGGCCAGGAAGACGAAACTGAAGGCGTGGTCGGCGCCGGTGAGGGCGACGTTGAGCGGGGTGCGCGCCGCCAGGTCGCGCCCCCGGTCGGGGGTGTCGTCGAGGCGGACGTCGTCGAGTCCCAGGCTGGCCAGTCCGCGCAGGTCGGTGTTGAGCGTGCCGCCCGGTGCCACGCCGTTGACCCGGATTTGTGGCGCGAGTTCGTGAGCCAGCGTTGCCACCAGCCCGCGAACGGCAAACTTCGACGACACGTAGAGCACGCCGCCGCGCCCGGGATGGTACGACGACGTGGACTCGCACAACACGATCGACGACCCGCTTGCGGCCCGCAGCGCCGGGAGGGCAGCCTTGACCGACTGCAGGTGGCTCAGCACGTTGGTGTGAAACATCTCGTCGAACGCCGACGAGAGCGCCTCGGCGTCGATATCGCCGATGCCCCGATAGAAATCGAAGACTCCGACGCAGTTCACCAGCGTGTCCAGCCCGCCGAAGGCCTCCACCGCGGCGGCGACGGCGCGCTCGTTGGTCTCGCGTTTGATGGCGTCGCCGTCGATCACCGGGACGTCCGGCAACTCGTCGCGCAGCCGGTCGCACTTGCCGTGATCCCGTTCCAGGGCTGCGACTTTGGCGCCCTCGGCGCGAAACGCATCCAGCACGGCGCGGCCGATCCCCGAACCGGCGCCGACGATCAGGGCGCGCTTGCCCTCAAGCCATCCGGTCATCGCCGCCCTCCGTCTCGTCGGGCAGCAGCGGCGCGCCACACCTGCCGACCATGGTCGCCAGCGTGCGGGAGTTCTGCCAGGTCAGCGCCTCCAGTTCGAGCGCGTCCAGGCTGATCGACCGCCCGGTCTTGGGTGCGCTGATCAGCAGCCGCGTGCCGTTGCGGGTGTCCACCCGCCGCACCTCGACTTCGGCGAATTCGTTTGCCACCGTGATGGGTTCGTTCACAGGAACACCGCCAAATTCTGCATTCGCAAGACGGACTCGTCGACGAAGATGGTGCGGCGGGCCAACTTCCAGCGATCGTCGCATCGCCGCAGCAGGTCCTCGCGGCCACAGGACACCAGTGCGCTCTCGTTGACGTCGCCGCGGCTGCGAAACAGCAGTTCGGCCGATTCGACGATCAGGTGCATGTCGTCGTCGATGAACGTGCGCACGTTGGTGATGAAGTGTCGCAGCCGCGACGGCGGGTCCTCGGTCCAGGCGTGCTCGGTGGCGAAGCGCGCGACCCGCTGGGTCAACGAGTACTTGTCCTCGTCGAAATGCGCCATCCCCGGCGAGGTGTCGAACCCCGCGCCGCGTGCCGTGGTGACCCGGACCGGCATCACGTAGCGGATGTCTTCGGTCAAGGTGTCCAGCCACGCCTCGTAGTCTTGGGCGTCCAGCAGGTAGGCCTCGTCGACCAGGAACCGGTGCGCCTCGAGGTGCCGAATATCGTTGAACGCCAAAGCCGTTGTCATGACAGATAGTCCGCCCACAGTCCGAGCAGCGCGCGCTGGTTGTACTCGTTGTAGCCGACCTGCGCGCGACCGGGCCCGTGAAAGGAGTCCGCGGGCAGCGCCTCGACGACGGGGCGATCGTCGGCAAGCAACCCCATCCGGCTGTTGAGCAGCAGGCGGCGCGCCATCGAACCGCCCGCGGTGGTGGTCAGCGACACCCAGTTCTCCACGTCGTCTTGTTCGAACATCCCGGTGGACCCGAAGCACATCAAATATGCCTGGTACGAATCACGTTTGTATTGCGGGGGAGCCGCGGAATCCACCGCAAACCACGAGCACACCTCCGTTTCGTTCGCGCTGATGGGTTGCCACAGCCGGATCGAGATGAACGGCAGCACCTGGTCGCTCCCGGGCAACTTCGGCCAGTTGTGCACGAAGCTCAGGTTCGGAAAACAGGTGGCCGCCGAGATCATGAATCCGTCCTCGCCGACCACCCGCTGCTGCCGGGGCGTCCAGGCCTCCTTGATGCGGCCGATCATCTCGTCGGGATAGCCGACGTAGCGCATCCGCTCGTCGAAGGTGCCCGGCGGAAGTTTGTAGGTGGTCCCCCCGCCGCGCTGCGCCCAATAGGTCGCTCCGTCCTTGCGCTTCTGGGCTTTTGGCTCGCGGAACAGGCCGATGTCGACAATCGACGCGTGCGTGTGCGGGGTGTGGTACATGTCGCCGGCGAAGTTCTCCGCGCCGATCTTCCAGTTCGCCTTGATCCGCCAGCGCTGCGGGCCCCGCACCTCCAGGCCGGCGGCGCTGTGCTTGGTGTAGAAATCCAGGTAGAACCGAAAGTCGCCGAGGAAGTCTTCCAGCGGCTCGGCGCCAGGGTCCATGCTGATGAACATCAGGCCGTTGTAGCTCGCGAAATTCGGTGCCGGAAGCAGACTTTGGCCGCTCCGGGGAAGTCCTTCGTCGCCGCCGTAGGCCTCGCGGTGGAACGGCAGCCCGGCGAGCCGGCCGTCGTTGCGGTAGGACCAACCGTGGTACGGGCAGCGGAAATTCGAGGCGTTGCCCAGCTCCGCCCGGCACAGCTGCATGCCGCGGTGCAGGCACATATTGAACAACGCGCGTATCTGGCCGTTCGAATTGCTGATGATGAAGGAGTCGTCGAGTACCCGCCGCACCACATAGTCACCGTCGTGCGGGATCTCCGATTCGTGGCCCACGAATGTCCACGCCCGGCCGAACAGGCGCTCACGCTCCAGCGCGAACAATTCCGCGTCGTTGTAGATGTGGGCGGGGATGAGGCCCTGCCGAACGTGCTCGACAACGTTACGAAGATCCGTCACGGGCAACCTCTGCACTACAGAACTATATTCCGCTCAGTAGAATCACGCCCCCGGTCCGCCTGGTCAATGCTTGCGGTCAGTGACCTCGGAGCATCCTTGTGGCTAATTCACAGGTGGCTGACGGCTGAGGATTCACGGTGCGCGGCTACGGTGGTCACGTCGGAGTCCGCGCGCATGTGAGCGCGAATTAACAATGGGATTGGCGCCGATTTTGCGTGTGTTGCTGCGATTTTGCTCTGCAGCTGAGGAAGGACGGTGTCATGGTGGATCGGTCCCGGGGGGCCGGCGTTCGGTTGCGGGAACTCGGGCCGCGAGTGCTGTCAGCAATCGGGCGGCAGGAGTGGCTGGATCGGCCGAGCTATCGATTCGAGCACCTGCTCAGCTTCGGCTACAACGCGTTGGGCGGTGCGCGCAACACCGTCACCAACGCGCTGCACGGCGCCTGGCTCGGGCACCCGGTCCATCCGCCGCTGGCGTCGCTGACGAGTGGGGCGCTGGGCACGACGGTGGCGCTGGACGCGCTCAGCCTGCTCCCCGGCCAGCGGCCCAGCGAGGTCCGCGATGCGTCGCGGTTCGCCACCCGCGCGCTGGGGGTGGGGATCCTGGCCAGCGTCGGTTCGGCGATCACCGGCACCACCGACTGGCAGCACACCCACTCCGAGGACCGCCGGGTAGGGCTGGTGCATGGGCTGGTAAACCTGGCCGCCACGGCGCTCTACGCGCAATCCTGGTGGGACCGCCGGCACGGGCGGCACGGCCGCGGCATTGGCCTGACGGCGCTCGGCTACGTCGTCACCCTGGGCGGCAGCTACCTCGGCGGGGCCCTGGTGTTCGAGTCCGGCATCGGCATCGACCAGTCGGGCGAGCGGCTGCGGACCACGGAGTGGACGCCGGTGCTGCCCGCGGCCTCGCTGAACGGCAAGCCGGTGCGCGTCGAGGTCGACGGCGTGGGATTGGTTGTGTGCCAGACAAACCCGGGACAGGTGTCGGCGTTCGGTGAGTTCTGCCCGCACCTGGCGGCCCCGATGGCCGACGGGTGGGTGGATCGCGGCCGCGTGGTGTGCCCCTGGCATGGCTCGTGGTTCGCGGCCGAGTCGGGTGAGGTCTTGCGCGGGCCCGCAGCGGCCCCGCTGCCGCGCTATGCGGCCAGATTGGTCGACGGAATGGTTGAGGTGCGTGCCGAGGAGGTAGCGAAGTGAACGCCTATGACGTGTTGAAAGAGCACCACATCGTGATCAAGGGGCTGGGCCGCAAGATCAGCGAGGCGCCGGTGAACAGCGAAGAGCGGCATGCCCTTTTCGACGACTTTCTGGTCGAGCTCGACATCCACTTCCGCATCGAGGACGACCTGTACTACCCGGCGCTGAAGGATGCCACCAAGCTGATCGCGGTCGCCCACGCCGAGCACCGTCAGGTGGTAGACCAGCTTTCCGTGCTGCTCAAGACGCCGCAGAGCGCGCCGGGCTACGAAGACGAATGGAACTCCTTCAAGACGGTGCTGGAGGCCCACGCCGACGAGGAGGAACGCGACCTGATTCCCGCGCCGCCCGAGGTGAGAATCACCGACGCCGAGCTCGAGGAACTGGGCAACAAGATGGCGGCGAAGATGGAGCAATACCGTGGCTCCGCGCTGCATCGGATGCGCACCAAGGGCCGGGCGGCGCTGGTGCGCGGTCTCTAGCGGCGATCGCAAGCGCGGCGCTGGGGGCACCTCCCGCTTGCGGGGGACCGGGCGCGGCGGGTCGCCGCCATCGGGTCTAGCGACACATCACGCGGCTAACGGGGGGTTAGCCGCGCGATCGGGAGTAGCCTCACGGCTGATGAACGCCGAGGTTGTCGCGTCCCAGGAGGACATCACGGCGGAGATGGCCGCCCTGAGCCGGGCCGGGGCCGCCGGGGATCCAACGCAGCCGCGGCTGGACTACCCGCCCTACCGCAGCACCGCCCTGCGCCACCCCAAGCGTCCCCCGCTGGTCGTCGACCCGGACGAGCTCGAACTCCAGGGACCCTGCTTCGGCAGCCACGAGGTCGGCCCGCTCGACGCCGACCTGACGGCCGGCCATCCCGGTGAGCCGCTGGGGGAGCGGATCATCGTGACCGGGCGGGTGCTCGACGACGCCGGCCGGCCGGTGGCCGGACAGCTGGTCGAGATCTGGCAGGCCAACGCGAGCGGCCGGTACCGCCATCAGCGCGACCAGCACCCGGCCCCGCTGGACCCGAACTTCGTCGGCGCGGGCCGGTGCCTCACCGGGCCCGACGGCACCTATCGCTTCCTGACCATCAAGCCCGGCCCCTATCCGTGGCGCAACCACCGCAACGCCTGGCGCCCCGCGCACATCCACTTCTCGGTCTTCGGAACGGCTTTCACGCAGCGGCTCGTCACCCAGATGTACTTTCCGGGTGACCCGCTGTTCGACCTGGACCCGATCTTCCAATCGATTCCCGATCCCGCCGCCCGCGGGCGCCTGATCGCCCGCTACGACCACGGCATCACCCAGCCGGAGTATGCAACCGGCTACCGCTGGGACATCGTGGTATGCGGCGGCCACCGCACCTGGACCGAAGACGATGGCTGAATTGCCTTGCACCCCAGGACAAACGGTGGGTCCCTTCCTCGGCCTCGGGCTGCCGTATCCCGGTGACAGCGATCTGGTCGCCGACGGGCATCCGCACGCCGTGCGGCTACACGGGACGGTGTACGACGGCGCCGGCGAGGCGGTCCCGGACGCGTTGGTCGAACTGTGGCAACGCGACGCCGCCGGGCGCATCCCGCGGCGGGCGGGCTCGCTGCGACGCGGCGATGCGGGCTTCACCGGCTGGGGCCGGTGCGCGACCGACGCGGCCGGGCGCTACGGCTTCACGACGGTGGCGCCCGGTTTGGCCTCCGGGCCGCCGTTCTTCGCGATTGCCGTCTTCGCGCGCGGGCTGTTGCACCGGTTGTTCACCCGCGCCTACCTGCCCCATGACGAGGTGAACGCCGATCCGGCGCTGAAGGCCCTCGTGTGCGTCCCCGAAAATGACTGCGCCACCTACCGTTTCGACATCCACCTGCAGGGTCCGAACGAGACCGTGTTCCTGGAGTATCGGCGATGACCAACCTGCTGTGGCCCGGCGACCAGCGGGCCGGTGAACACATGACGGACGCCGCGCTGCTGCGCGCCATGGTGGCGGTGGAGTCCGCCTGGCTGAAAGCCCTGGTCGCCGCCGACCTGGCGCCCCGCGACGGCGCCGCCGCGGACCTGTCGAACCTGGTGGGCGACGCGGAGCGCGAGTCGCTCGCGGCCGCCGCGGAGGGCGGCGGCAACCCGATCATCGGACTGGTCGAACTGCTGCGACAGCGCGCCGCCCCGGCCGTCGCGCCCTGGATCCACCGCGGCCTCACCAGCCAGGACGTCCTCGACACCGCCCTGATGCTGGGCGTGCGCGGCGTCGTCGACGATCTCACGGCACAACTGACGCAACAGCTTTCGACGCTGTCCGCCCTCGCCGCGGCCCACCGGGGCACTCCCATGGTGGCCCGCACCCTCACCCAGCACGCGGCGCCCACCACCTTCGGCGCCAAGGCGGCAGGCTGGTTGAACGGGATCGCCGACGCGCTCGAGGGACTGCGCGGGCTGGTGACCCCGATTCAGATCGGCGGAGCCGTCGGGACGCGGGCCGCCGCCACCGAGCTGGCGGCGCTGCTCACCGAAGCGGCCGACCCCGCGGAAATATCTGATCGGCTAGTCCACGGCGCCGCAACCGCTTTGGGCTTGGACGTCCGATCGCCGTGGCATACGACACGCACGCCCGTGACCGCGGCCGCCGACGCCTTTGTCGGCTGCACCGACGCCTGGGGGCGCATCGCCTCGGACGTCGTGACGCTGGTCCGCCCGGAGATCGGGGAGCTGAGCGAGCCGGCGGGCGAAGACCGCGGCGGGTCGTCGTCGATGCCGCACAAGCGCAATCCGGTGTTGTCGATCCTGATCCGCCGGGCGGGCCTCGCCGCGCCCGCACTGGCGGCCACCCTGCACACCGCCGCCGCGCTGGCCAACGACGAACGGCCCGACGGCCCCTGGCACGCCGAGTGGGACACCCTGCGCACCCTGGCCCGGCGGACCGTCGTCGCGGGTTCCCAGGCCGGGGAGCTGCTGGCCGGGCTGCAAGTGCATTCCGCGCGGATGGCCGAAAACCTACGACTGACAGACGTTTACGGCGAACAACGGGTGATCGCCGAGCTGGCGGGCAAGGCCGCGTCGGCGACCTACTTCGGCGCCGCCGACCGGTTGATCGACGAAAGCCTGGGCCGCGCCGAGCGGATCCTCAAGAACAGCTAGTCGCCAGCGCCCTGCCGTCGGCCTCGTAAATGCTGGCCAGCCAGATGTGCACCAGCGTGTCGATCACGCGATCTTCCGGGATCGCCGGTTCCTCGGTGGTGAAGGTCGCGGCCATCACCCGCTCGCTCAACATGTTCAGCGCGACGGACAAATCCTCGGCCGGGTAGGTCTCGG
Organism: Mycobacterium interjectum; assembly: GCA_002102225.1. Lineage (GTDB taxonomy): Bacteria > Actinomycetota > Actinomycetes > Mycobacteriales > Mycobacteriaceae > Mycobacterium > Mycobacterium interjectum_B. The sequence goes on along the minus strand of LQPB01000083.1, from coordinate 20,614 downwards.
GGGCGGCGCCGCGGCGGCGTTCTGCCTTGATCGCCGCCGTGGTGTGGGAGATCCACTTCTGCATGAGCGTCGACCACAGCTGCCGGACCTCGGGGTTGGTGGCTTTCGCCGCGGCGCCCGCCACCGCGACCGCCCGGTGCGAGCCAGATACCTCGAAGAAGGCCTCGATGCGTGCCCGCCACTGCGTCGCGGGGTCGCCGAACAGCTTGCCGCCCAGCGCCGTAAGCGCCGCGTGGGCCTTGCCGTTCATCTGGTCCAGCAGCGACAGCAACACCGCGTTTTTCGATTGGAAATAAAAGTAGAAGGTGGGGCGGGAAATGCCCGCGCCTTTGGCCAGGTCGTCGACGGAGAAGTCGGCCAGCGGCCGTTCCTGCAACAGCCGCTCGGCGGTGGCCAGGATCGCTTGTTCGCGGTCGTCACCCGAATAGTGCGACGAACGGCGGCCGCGGGAGGCGTGCATCTACTCGCCCTGCCTGGGGTCGGCCACGTCAGTTACTTTATGGATGCGTCGATATACGTCAACGAAATTGTTGATGACAGCCAACAATATTGTCGATTAAATCGACGGTTCTTCTCAGCCGGCCAATCCTTGGCATATCCGGGCCGCGCAGCGGCCCCCGCCCCACGAACCTGATGACTTTCGCCCCTACTTCCACCCTCCCGGTGATGGTCGCATCTAATCAGAGCAATTCCGCGAACCAAGGAGAACGGCGATGACGGGCGAGGGCGATGGCACCAAGACCTGCCGGATCGACGTGCTGATCGAAGAGCACGAGGAGCGCACCCGGGCCAAGGCCCGGCTGGGCTGGGCGGGCAGGGACTTCGTCGGCATCGGTCTGGCGCGGCTCGATCCCGCCGACCAGCCGGTGGCCCGGATCGGCGACGAACTGGCGATCGCCCGGGCCCTCTCGGATTTGTCGAATCAGCTGATGGCGTTGACCTCCAACGATATCCAGACCAGCACCCACCAGCCGGTCACCGGTCTGCACCGCTGATTGTGAAGGGAACAACGCACCGAATGAGACAGAGACCCGATTTACCGGCCGTTTTGGACGTCCAGGTGACGACGCATGGCCAGTTTCCCGACGCCGAAGACTATGCGCGGGCCAAGATCGGCGAGCTCGGCCGGCTCACCCACGAACCGGTGCTGCACGCGAACGTCAGGCTCAGTGAGCACGGCGACCCGGCGGTGGCCCGGCGCGTCATCGCGCAGGCGAACCTCGATGTCAACGGCCGGTTGGTCCGCGCGCAGGTCGAGGGTGTGACCGCCCGGGAGGCGATCGATCGGCTCGCGGCGCGGCTGCGGCGCGGGCTGGAACGCGCCGCCGAACACTGGGAGGCCAAACGCGGCGGCGTCCCACGGATCGCCCCGCACGAGTGGCGGCATGAGTCCGAGCCCGCCCATCGGCCGAGTTACTTCCCCAGGCCCGAAAGCGAGCGCCGCATCATGCGGCACAAGTCGTACAGCCTGCCCGCCCGCACGGTGGACGAGGCCGCGCTCGAGATGGAGCTGCTCGACTACGACTTCCACCTGTTCACGGAGAAGGGCACCAAGCAGGACAGCCTGCTGTATCGCGAGGGACCCACCGAATACCGCCTGGCGCAGGTGAATCCGGACCTGGCCGACGAGCTGGCACCGTTCGACATGCCGCTGACCATCAGCGCGCAGCCGGCACCGCGGCTCACCGTCGACGAGGCGATCGAGCGGATAGGCCTGCTCGGCCTGCCGTTCCTGTTCTTCGTCGACACCGCCCGGGACCGCGGCAGCGTGCTGTATCACCGCTACGACGGGCACTACGGCCTGATCACCCCGGCGAGCTGAGCAGCAACCTGGATGACGCCCTCAGGCGTTCACTCCCAGGTGCCCGGTGAACCAGTCGCGGGCCAGTACGGCCACCTGCTCCAGCGTGCCCGGCTCCTCGAAAAGGTGGGTGGCACCGGGAACGACGGCGACTTCGCACTCGGCCGGGATCGCCGCTTGCGCCTGCCGGTTGAGCCGCAGGACCATCTCGTCGCGTCCGCCCACGATCAGCAGGGTCGGGGCCCGCACGTTGCGCAGCGCCTCGCCGGCCAAATCGGGCCGGCCGCCACGGGATACCACCGCCGCTATTTTGACCCCGGGGTGTGCGGCGGCGGCGAGGGCGGCGCCCGCGCCGGTGCTGGCCCCGAAGTAGCCGACCGGCAGTGACGCCGTGTCGGGTTGGGCGGCCAGCCAGGTCGTGACGTCGACCAATCGGCGCGCGAGCAATCCGATGTCGAAGACGTTGGCGCGATTGCGCTCTTCCTCCGGCGTCAGCAGGTCGAACAGCACGGTGGCGAACCCGGCCTTGTTGAGGACCTCGGCGACGAATCGGTTGCGGGGGCTGTGCCGGCTGCTGCCACTGCCGTGCGCAAAGACCATGACACCCCTCGGCTGCTCGGGAATGGTGAGGTGCCCGGCGACCGAGACCGACGCGGCGGTCACCTGGATTTCCTCGTCACGCAGCATGGCTATGCCCCACGGCGACTGGCCGCGTCGCTCGCGACGTAGCGCAGCAGCGCGCCGACCCCGTCCGCCGGGCCGATCCGGTCGCCGGCCACCACCAAGGAGGCGCTCACCGCGATCGCGGCGAACGGCAGCGCCTCGTCGGCGCGCGCCACGCGGTGCACCGGTTCGCCGAAGTCGGACAGGACATCGGCGTCGGGCGCCACCGCGGTGGGCGCGGTGCCGGTGACCACGGTCGCGTCGCCCAGCTGGCCGACGAACAGCGTGTCGACGTCGCCCTCACGCAGCGCCGCGCACACGGCGGCGATGCCCTGGGCCGCCAGCCCCGAATCGCGGCCGACTTCGGCCGCGAATCGGTCAGCGACCTCGGCCATCTCGACGTCACGGCGTCGGGCGAACTCGGCGGCTGTCAGCCGACGGACCGCGCCCTCGTCGATGCCGCTCTTGCGGGACCCCGCGTGCAACTCCGACACCCGCTGGGCGACCCGCTGCGGCAATTCCGCAACCACGTCCGCGCGCGAACTGACCTCGCCACACACGAACACCACCTCGGGGTCCGCGTCATCGACCAGTCGCGTGAGGTCATCGGCGACCGCGCGGCAGTTCATGCGGATGGCCTCCTCGGTCGTGTGCTGCAGGTCGCCGTAGCCGTTCCACCCCGCGGTCACCGGCTTGTGCACCGGGTACCCGCCGCCGTCGATGCTCGTGGAGGAGACGGCATCCCCTTGATGGAGGGTGACATCCGCGCCGGTGTGATCAACCGCGGCGAACACGTAGGTCGGTCGCCGCATCTCGAGCTCGATCAGCGGCACGACGTACGGGTAATCCGACAGGCGAACCACCATCGCCGGTGGCGGGCTGACGAGGGGCTCGTTGATCAGCAGCTGCTCGCAAGTCGCGATTATTGCGCGGCCGCGCCGGCCCACGGCCGGCCGGTGCTGCAGCACCGCATCCTGGAGCCGCTGGACGAGCGCCGGGCCGGCACCCAGGTCCTCGAGTTGCTTGCGGATATCGCCCCACTGCGCCTCCAGCCGCTCGCCAGCTTCCGGGGTGTCGTGCGAGTCGTCGAAATAGACCGAGGCAAACGGGCCCTTCGCTTTTGTCAGCCACCTAAGGCGATCCGATCGCATGCCATCCCCTTCCGCCGTCGCGCCATGATGTTGGCAATCCTATGGGCCGCAAGGTTTCTCAGCCCGGCGAATGGTCGTAGAGAGCGTCGAGCCGGTCCGCGAACTTCTCGATGACGACCTTGCGGCGCAGTTTCAGGCTCGGTGTGAGATCACCGGATTCGACGGTGAGTTCGCGGTCGAGGACCGCGAATCTCTTGATCTGCTCCCAGCGATTCAGTTCCAGGTTCAGCGCGTCGACGTATCCGGCGATCAGTTCCACTGTCTTCTCGTCGCAGGCGATCTCGGCGTACGCCTTGTCCGCCAGGCCATTCTTGGCGGCCCACTCGGCGATCGCCTCGCCGTCGAGGCTGACCAGCGCCACGCAATACGGCTTTCCCTCGCCATAGACCAGCAACTCGCTGGCATACGGGCACAGCCCCTTGAATTTCGCGTCGATCGCCGACGGCGCCACGTATTTGCCTTGCGAGGTCTTGAACATGTCCTTCTTGCGGTCGGTGATCCGCAGGAAGCCGTCGTCGTCGATCTCGCCGATGTCGCCGGTGTGAAACCAACCATCCTCGTCGAGCGCCTCGGCGGTGGCGTCCGGGAGATCGTGATACGAGGTCATCAAACCCGGGCCCCTGAGCAGGATTTCGCCGTCGTCGGCGATGCGGGCTTCGGTGGCCGGGAATGGCCATCCGACCGTCCCAAACCGGTAGGCGTTGGGGCGGTTGATGAATGACGCGGCCGCGGTTTCGGTCAGCCCGTAGCCCTCCAGCACGACGATGCCGACGGCGTCGAACCACTGCGCGACGTCGCGGTCCAGGGCGGCGGCCGCGGAGACGAAGAACCGCAACCGGCCACCGAACCGCTCGCGGATCGTGGAGAACACCGCGCGGTCGGCCAGCTTGTAGGCCAGCGAAGACACCAGCGACGGCTGCTTGCCGGCCTGCCGGGTTTCGGACACCTTGAGGCCCAGCCTGATCGCCCAATCGAACATCAACTTGGTGAGCCTGCCGCGCTCGGCGACCATGCTCTCGATGTGGGCGTGCGCCTTTTCGAAGATGCGCGGGGCCGCGCCCATGATGGTGGGGCGCAAGGTCGCCAGGTTGTCGACGATCCTCTCGACCCGGCCGTCGATCGCCGTCGGGAAGCCGACCTGCAACGGCAGCGCCAGCATCACCTTGCCGAAGGCGTGCGCCAGGGGAAGCCACAGGAAGTTCAGGTCGTCGGGGCCGAGGATGCCCAGCGCGTCGATGGCCGCGGCGGTGTAGGTCCAGGCGCCGTGGGTGAGCCGCACGCCCTTCGGCCGCCCGGTGGTGCCCGACGTGTAGATGAGGCTGGCGAGCTGATCCGGTCCGATGGTGGCGACGCGGTCGCTGATCACGGTGGGGGAGTCGGCCAGCAGCTGCTTGCCCATCTGCTCCAGTTCCGCGAGCGTCATCACCCAGTCGCCGTCCCCGTTGCCGTCGATGATCACCACCTTGCTGACCTCGGGCAGCTCGGCGCGGTGTTGCAGCAATTTGTCGACCTGGGTTTGGTTTTCGGCGACCACCACCCGGCTTCCGGAATTGGCGACGATGTACGCGACGTCGCCGGCGTTGGTCGTCGGATACACGGTGGTGGTCGCCGCACTGGCGCACATCACGGCGAAATCGACGAGCACCCACTCGTAGCGCGTCGCCGACGCCAGCGCCACCCGGTCCTCCGGGGCGATGCCAAGCGCGATCAGCCCGCCGGCGATGTTGTGCACGCGTTCGCCGACCTGCTGCCAGGTCACGCTCTCCCAGGTGTGGTCCTGCGGATACCGAAACGCCTCCGCGTCGGGGGTTGCGGCGACGCGGTCGAGGAACAGATGCGCCACCGACGGCGCGCGTTTCTCGATCTTGGTGAAATCGGGCCTCTCCATCGAGGCAAGTGGTGTGTTCATGGTCTCAACCCTCGATCCTGCTGTCGCCTCGCGCGTGGGGGATAGTGTCCAAAGTCCTTCGGAATCGGCAACTCTTCCGCGGGACTTCAGCCGGCAAGCGCCACCCGAACCGACAAGCGCTCACCGATGGCATGCGCCCTCGCCCAATCGCCGCCGCGCACCGCCCGCTCGAGGTCGTCGACCAACGGGGTGTGGGCGCCCAGCTCGGCCAGCCACGCGGAGACGGTGGCCGGGATCTCGTGCGCCGCCACCCGGGTCGTGTGCCCGTCGTGCAGGCAATCGGCCAACTGGTACACCGTCGGCTTGCGCTGTGGCCAATGAGGCCGCCATGTCGCTGAGTACATTTTCGTCTCCCGGTTAGCCGTATCGCTTTATCCGACCACCGGCCCGGGCCGCGCCGTAGAGGCAAAGAGCACGACTACCGCGTTGCTTTGGTCTCGCCGTCGACCCGCCGAAGTCCCGCCCGACAGGGCCCTTTGTCACTGCGCCTCCCCGCGAATTGCCCCCGCGATGGCGGCACGGTTCGCGTACCGTACAGCGGGGTGACGACCGTGAGCATCGCGGAATTGTCGGCGCTGGATGTGTTCGCCGATATCCCGGCGCAGGATCTCGCGGCGTTGGCCGCCCACCTGCATCCACTGCGCGCGACCGCCGGCGAGGTCCTGATGCGCCAGGGGGAGAAGGCGTTGTCCTTCTCGATCATCACGTCGGGCCGGGTGGAGATCAGGCACGTCGGCCCGGACGGCCAGGTCATGGTGACGGAGCTGTCGCCGGGCACGATCATCGGCGAAATCGCGTTGCTGCGGGGCAAACGCAGAACGGCGACGGTGACCGCGAAGGACGACGTGCGGGGTTACGCCGGGTACGGCAGCGCCTTCGAGCTCATGCTGGCCATGCCCGTCGTCGCGGACCGGATGGTGCGCACCGCGAGACAACGCTTGATCGCCAATATCGAGCCGATACCGGTGCGGGCCAAAGACGGTGCCGAGTTCCTGCTGCGGCCGGTCCTACCGGGTGATGCCGAGCGGTTCAAGAGCGGCGGCTCGTTCTCCCGCGAGACCCTTTACCGGCGCTACCAGGGCGGCACCCCCAATGCGGCGGGGTTGGCCTACCTGTTCGAGGTCGATTACCTCGACCATTTCGTCTGGGTCGTCACGGCCCGCGCGGACGGGCCGGCCATCGCCGACGCCCGCTTCATCCGCGATGTAGACGACCCGTGTTCGGCGGAGGTCGCGCTCACCGTCGCGGACGCGTATCAGAACCGAGGGATCGGGACGCTGCTGCTCGGCGCGCTGGCGGTGGCAGCGCGCGTCGACGGCATCGAGCGCTTTCATGCCCAAGTGCTCGCCGACAACCCGGCCGCGCGCGTGCTGGGGGACAGGGTCCACGCGCGCTGGGAATCCGAGGAACCCGGGGTGATCACGACGACCGGGGAGATCCCGGCCCCCGATAAATTGCCCCTCGATCGCAAAACCCGCTCGAAGATCCAGCGCATGGCACGGCAGGTGATCCACGCATTCGACTGACGCGACTGTCGGTGACCCGAAGTGACTAATGCCCCGCGCCCTCGTGCCTTTGCGCCCTTATCGGATACCGCGGCGCGCGCCCAGCATGGACCCCATGAAGTCGCTCATCGTCTGCGTTTCCAAATCGCACGGCAACACCCGCCGGGTGGCCGAGCGGATGGCCGAGGTGCTGGGCGCCGAGGTCGTCGAACCCGAGTCGATCGAGCCCGAAGCGCTCCGCCAGTACGACCTGATCGGCTTTGGATCGGGGATCTACTACATGGCGATGGACGACAGGCTACGGAACTTGATACGCCGCGTCCCGGGCTTCGTCGGCAGTCGGGCGTTCACCTTCTTCACCAGCGGCGCCCGGGAAATTCCGCTGCTGGACTACACCAAGCCGATTCGCAAGCGCCTGGAAGCCAAAGGCTTTGACGTGATCGGTTCGTTTTCTTGCCGGGGCTTCGACACGGTCGGGCCGTTCGGGTTCATCGGCGGGATTAACCGGGGACGGCCCAACGACCACGACCTCGATCGGGCCGCGGCCTTCGCGGCGCGCATCCGCAAACGCATCGACGGGTCGGCCGCCGCTTCATGACAGCAGACGGCCGGGTGGAGCCGGTTCACTCGCTGGGCTTGCTGACCGCCTGACCGGCGCTGTGCACCACGCTGCGGAAGAACTCGATGCGCGCGGCGCCCAGCTCCTCGGCCAGGTTCAGGGCGGCGTCGACCACGGTCTTGCGTCGCGACTGCTCGGGCAGCACGGGACTGATCTGATCGACGAACTTGCGAACGGCCTCGATGGCCTGCTTGCGGCCGCTCTCGACGGATTCGAGCACGTCGTCGGAAAGTTCGGCCCAGCGCGGCTCGGATTTCTCCGGTGCGGTCATTGTCAACTCCTTGTTCGGGTATTCGTGGTCGGTCGTTGCGCCGACGGACCCTGACGCTACGACTCTCAGGCCCCCCGCACGAGTGCCTAAAGTCCCCGCGCATCGGATCTTTTCTTTCCAAACCGCCCCGATGGTTCGCGCCTGCCGGTCAAGGACTTTCGGGTCTTTCGCCGGGCCGTAGGTCCCTAACGCGCCGAATCGGCGGGGTGTTAGCGTGCGGCCATGGCCACACCCGACAGCCACGACCGCGGGGGACCGGGCGCTCCCCACTGGAGCGTGCCGGCCGTCGACGGTTTGGGCAGGGCCGTCGAGCCGTTCACCAGCACCGGCCGCTACGTCGCCGAGTCGTGGCGCGACTACCTCGACAAGGCGTCCGGCGAACTCCCCATCGCGCGGCCCACCCTCGCCCTGGCCGCGCAGGCCTTTCGCGACGAGATCGTCCTGATGGGCCTCAAGGCGCGCCGCCCGGTCAGCCGGCCCGAGGCCTTCGAGCGCATCTCCAGCGAGGTGGCCGCGGGGCTGGACTTCTACGGCAAGCGCGGATGGCTCGAGCACCCGAAGCGATTCTTCGGCGCGCCGCCGCCGCTTTCCGACGTCACCGTCCGAAAGGTCAAGGGGCGCACCCGCTCCCTGTACCGCATCTCCTTCGACAGCGGGTACCTGCCGCGGCCCGGCGAGCCGGGCGCACAGCGGTGGATGAGCTACACCGCGAACAACCGCGAATACGCCCTGGTGCTTCGCCACCCCGAACCGCGGCCCTGGTTGGTGTGTGTGCACGGGACGGAAATGGGACGCGCCGCCATGGACCTCGCCCTGTTTCGCTCCTGGAAGTTGCACGACGAACTCGGGTTGAACGTCGTGATGCCGGTCCTGCCGATGCACGGCCCCCGTGCCCGCGGCCTGCCCAAGGGCGCGGTGTTCCCGGGCGAGGACATCCTGGACGACGTGCATGCGACGGGCCAGGCGGTGTGGGATATCCGGCGGCTGTTGTCCTGGATTCGGTTGCAGGAGCCCGACTCGCTGATCGGGTTGAACAGTCTTTCGCTCGGCGGCTACATCGCGTCGCTGGTGGCCAGCCTCGAAAAGGGTCTCACCTGCGCGATCCTCGGCGTTCCGGTGGCCGACCTGGTGCAGCTGCTGGGGCGTCATTCCGGTCTCGCCGCCGACGATCCCCGCCGGCGCACCATGGCATTGGCCGAACCCATCGGCCGGATGACGTCGCCGCTGTCGCTGACCCCCCTCGTGCCGTTGGCCGGCCGGTTCATCTATGCGGGCGTCGCCGACCGGGTCGTGCACCCGCGTGAGCAGGTGGTGCGCCTCTGGGAGCACTGGGGTAAACCCGAAATCGTCTGGTATCCCGGCGGTCACACGGGATTTTTCCGGTCGCGGCCGGTGCAGAAGTTCGTGTGGGATGCGCTGCGGCAGTCGGGGCTCCTCGACGCGCCGACGGCGCGGCGTGACCGACCCGCGTAGGTGCAAAATGGATCCGCTGGACCCGCTGGACGTGGCGATGATGGCCGGGGAGTTGGTGGCCAGCCCGATGCACGTCGGCGCCGTGCTGATCCTGTCGCCGCCGGAGGACGCCGGCCCGGACTATGTCGAGGAGCTGTACCGCGACGCGCTCGCCGGCAAGGATCCGATCGATCCCAGGCTGTGCCGGTATCCGCACCGCGGCGTGGACACCGGCGGCGTGTGGGTCTGGCGTCGGATGGATCACCTTGACCTGAGCCAACATTGCCGGCGCAGGACCGTGTCCGCGGACCGCAACGAGTTCTGGCGGCTCATCGGCGAGCTGGACGCCGAGCGGCTCGATCGGTCCCGGCCGATGTGGACGTCGTATCTGATCGACGGGCTCGACGGTGGCCGGTTCGCCTTCTACATCAAGGTGCACCACACCGTCGTCGACGGCGTGGCAGGTTTCCAGATGATCGCCGACGCCCTGAGCACCGACCCCGGGCACCGGTCGATGCCGCCCTTCTACGCCGACCGCCGTCATGACTCCCCGCCGCCGCCGGCGCCGAACGGGCTGGTGTCTCGCGTTGTGGCACCGCTGCGTTCGCTGCTCGGCACGGCGGGGTCGAGCGTCGGACTGATCGGGCGCACCGTCACCGGTGAGATATCCACCGTCGTCGACAGGCTGGTCGGGCACACGACAGTGCTGCCTTTCGAGGCGCCCTACACGCGGTTCAACGGCCGCCTGGGACCCGAGCGCGCCGTCGCGGCCGGCAGCTGGGCGAAGGATCGCATCCTGGCCCTGCAGCGGGCCACGGGTGTCAGCGGCAATGACGTGGTGACCGCGATGGTGGCCGGCGCGGTGCGCCGCTGGCTGCTTGCGCACGGCGAGCTGCCCAACCAGTCACTGGTGGCCATCTGCCCGATCACGGTGCGCGATCGCGAGTACGACGCCGCAAATGACCGGCACGGCAACATGTTCGGTCTCTGGCTGTGCCCGTTGGGCACCGACGTGGACGACCCGGCCGCGCGGCTGGACCTGATCCACCGGTCGATGTCGGAAGGAAAGCGCTGGGTTGCCGAGCGCGGATCGGCGGCATCGCTGCTGACGAACGCGGCGAGCATCGCGGCGACGGTGATTTCTCCGCTGCTACCGTTCACGCCGAAGATCCGCACCGGATGCAACCTGCCCATCTCGCACGTGCCCGGCCCCGGTACCGAAATGTATTGGAACGGAGCCCATCTGGAGGAGATTTATCCCGTGTCGACGGTCTTCGACGGGATGGCCCTCAACGTGACGACGTGTTCCTACGCCGACCGGATCGGCTTCGGCTATGTCGCCGGCGCCGAGCTGATGCCCGACATCGACACGCTGATCCCGCTCACCGAGGAGTGCTTGACCGAGCTCGAGTCCGCCGCGGGATGCCGGGGCTAGCCGCGCGGCGCGGCGCTTACCTGAGCCATGATGCGATCCAGCACGATCATGGACAGGTCACCGTCGTCGGCCACGCGGGCAAGGCCCCGCCGCCGCAAAAAGGTGTCCAGGCGCCGATCGGGTGACCAATCGGCATAAATGGGGCCGAGGTAGCGCGAAACCAGAAATTCCCGCGCGAGGGCGTCTACGTCAGTATCGGTCAATAACAACGGTGGGTTTAGACCCATAACCGTCATGCTCCTTTGTTCAGCCGCAACCGCCGCAGCCAAGTTACGTCAGACGAGGTCATTATTCCGTCACGCGAACGTTGCGGATAGGGTCCAAAGTCCTCGACAGCGTGCGGGGCACATTGGCGTCGGCGCGAGGACCATTGGCCCTGTCGGACGGCGTGGCGGCGCACCCAGACTTGCGTCATGGTCAACGCGATACGACCGATCACCCGGACGGCGACGCTGATCGGGCTGCTTTACGCCGCGCGCCAGTACTACCGCAACTGGGGTGCGACCAAGGCGGAGTGCCGGATGGTGCTGCCCGGCGACAAGTTGGTGAGCGACCCGGCCATTCAGACAACCGAGGCGGTGTACATCGATGCGCCGGTGTCGGCGGTGTGGTCCGAGCTGTTGCAGGTGGCTCATCGGCGCCGCGAGGCGGATTCAGCACCGGAATCGCAGCAACTTGCCGTCGGGGATGTCGTGCGCCTGGCGCCCGACGACTGGATGGGCCTCGCCGACGGGGTGACGCTGAGCGTCGCCGAGATCGTCGGAGAAAAGTACGTCGTGCTCACCGCCGCGCTGGCGGATCGGCGATGGAACGCGGTGTGGTCCTTCCACGTTCAGCCGCACTGGGAGGACCGGGTTCGGCTCCTCACCCGCGTCAGGATCGCGCTGCGCCACCCTGGCGAGGTATTCGCCATGGAAATGCTCAGGCCGGCGATCGCCCTGGGCACTCGGGCTTTACTGCTTCGCGTCAAGCACCGGGTCGAGCGGTCCCAGGTCACGACACCCGAACAGCCGGGCGTCGAAATCGGCTGAACGCAGCCCTTCTTCCGCCCGTGACGTTGGAGGTCAGAAAGTGCGCGATGCGATCCCACTAGGACGGGTCGCCGGTTTCCCGGTGAAGGTGCACTGGAGCGTCCTGGTCATCCTCTGGTTGTTCACGTGGAGCCTGGCGAGCACGCTACCAAGCACCGCCAAAGGTTATTCCCCCCTGGCGTATTGGCTGGCCGGAGCCGGTGGCGCCACGGTGCTGCTGGCCTCGCTGTTGGCCCACGAACTTGCTCATGCGATCGTCGCCCGCCGCGCGGGGGTAGCCGTGGAAAGCGTGACGCTCTGGTTGTTCGGTGGGGTGACCGCGCTCGGCGGAGAGGCGAAGACGCCGAAAGCGGCCTTCCGGATCGCCATCGCGGGCCCGGCCACCAGCCTCGCGCTGGCGGCGACGTTCGGCGGGCTGGTCGCGGCGCTGCATAGCGTGGGGGCCGCTCCCGTCGTCGTCGGCGTCGCCTCCTGGCTCGCCGTCATCAATCTGCTGCTGGGCCTGTTCAACCTGCTGCCGGGTGCCCCGCTTGATGGCGGCCGGGTGTTGCGGGCCTACCTGTGGCGCCGCCACGGCGACATGGTGCGCGCCGGTATCGGCGCGGCGCATGCCGGACGGGTGCTCGCGTTCATCCTGATCGCCCTGGGGTTGGCCGAGTTCGTGGCGGGCGGCCTCGTCGGCGGCGTCTGGCTGGCGTTCATCGGCTGGTTCATCTTCGCCGCCAGCCGCGAGGAAGAGACCCGGATAACCACCCAACAGCTTTTCGCCGGGGTGCGCGTCTGCGACGCGATGACCGCCCGGCCCCACACCGCTCCGGGATGGATCACCGTCGAGGATTTCATCCAGCGCTACGTGCTGGGGGACCGTCACTCGGCGTACCCGGTGGCCGACCGAAACGGGGCGATCGTGGGGCTGGTCACGCTGGGCCAGCTGCGCGACGTTGCGCCGGGACGACGCGACACCACCACCGTCGCGGAGATCGCACTGCCGCTGGACGCGGTGCCGACCGCGGGGCCGCAGGAGCCGCTGACCGCGCTGCTCGAGCGGATGGGACCGGTCGGCGCCCGCAGCCGTGCCCTGGTGGTCGACGCAGGCGGCGTTGTCGGCATCGTGACACCCAGCGACATCACCCGGCTGATGGATATCTACCGGCTCGCCCAACCGGGACCGGCGTGGGCGGGCCATTCCTAACGGGTCGAAAGGTGTTGGCAGGCTTATGAAACCGATCATGGTGGGCATCGATGGTTCGCCGGCGGCGATCGCGGCCGGATTGTGGGGTGCCGACGAGGCCATCAGCCGCGGTGTGCCGGTGCGCCTCCTCGCCGTCATGAAGCTGACGCACCCGTCCACCGACGACTACGCCCGCGACCTCTCGCACGCCGAGAAGGCGCTTCGCGAGGCGCGATCCGCGATCGAAGGTGCCCGCAAGACGGTCACCGTCGAAACCGACATACTTCGCGGTCCACCCGCACCGCTGCTGGTGGAGGCCTCCTCCGACGCCGAGATGATCTGCGTCGGTTCCGTCGGGATCGGGCGCTATGCCCGCTCGATCCTGGGTTCGACCGCGACCGAGCTCGCCGAGAAGGCGCATTGCCCGGTGGCGGTGCTGCGCACCGATGTCGAGCAGGCACCGCCCGACATCAACTGGATCGTGGTCCGGATGACCGACGAACCCGACAACGACGTCGTCGTCAAATACGCCGTGGCGGAAGCGAAATTGCGCCGGGCACCCATGCTCGTGCTCGGCGGCGCGCCGGAGGGCCTCGGCGACCGCGCCGACGGAAAGTTCGAACGACGGGTGCAGGAGTGGCGACGGCGCCATCCCGAGGTGCGCGTCTACCCGATCACCACGAGGGACGCGATCGCCGGTTTCTTGGCCGCCAATGACGAGCGGGTCCAGCTCGCGGTCATCGGTGGCGCCGAGGCCAACCAGCTGGCGCGGCTCGTCGGGCCCCACGGGCATCCGCTTTTCCACCACCCCGAATGCTCGGTGCTCGTCGTCCGCTAGGCAGGGTCCGCGAGGTTACGCCGGCGCCTCGCGCGCCACGAGGACCGGAACCCGGGCCATTTGGGCGACGGTTTCGCCGACCGAGCCCACCAGCATCCCGGCGAATCCACCGCGGCCCCTGCTGCCGACGACGACCAATTGGGACTCCGTGGAGGCCTCGACGAGCCGGCGCGCGGGCTGGGCCTGCACGACGACCCGCGTCACCTGCACGTCGGGGTACCGTTCCTGCCAGCCCGCCAACCGCTCGGCCAGTACCTCTTCGGCCATGGATTGTGTTGCGGGCCAATCGATGCCGGGCCACTCCGAGACGTCGAGATCGCTCCACGCGTGCACGGCGACCAGGCCGACGCGGCGGCGCGAGGCTTCGTCGAAGGCGATCGCCGTGGCCAGCTCCGATGCGGATGAACCGTCGATGCCGACCACGACCGGCGACTGACCGTCGGCGGGCGCGGACGGGTCCTCGTCGTGCACGATCGCGACCGGGCAATGCGCGTGCCGCAGGAGCGCCGAACTGACCGAGCCGAGCAGCCGACCGGGCCAGCGCCCGCTTCCCTGTGCGCCCATTACCACCATGTCCGCCTCTTTGGACAGGTCGATCAACGTGGCAACGGCGCCCGACGCCAGGATTTCGGTGTGCACCCCGGCGGGACCACCGGGTGCCGTCGCCTCCTCCACGACCTTGAGGGCGCCGTCGATGAGTCGGCGGCCGTGATCCTGCTGCCAGCGCATCACCCCGGCCGGCAACGGCGTCTTCAGCCATGTCGAAACCTCCGGTGAAACGGCGTGAACGAGCGTCAGCGAAATGTTGCGGAGCGCGGCCTCGCGTGCCGCCCACTGCACCGCAACCCTCGCGGCAGGTGAGTCGTCGATGCCGACGACGATTCCCATAGGTCCCGTAGCTGCGTTGCGCGATGACATGGCGTGTCCTTGCGTTTGTCGGGCGTTGTTCGTCACGCACGACGGTAGTAAGGCGGACGCGTCGGCGTCAGAGCCGTTTGTCACCGTTCGGGCAAGCAGAGGTCCTTCGCGGTCGGGGTCAGACCGCCCGCGGCACAGAAGTTTTCGCCGCCGGCTCCACGACGAGCGCCGGGCGGCGCCGGTGCACGGTGAGGTAGCGCAGCCCGTCGGGCCCGGCGGTGAACTGCCGCCGGGAACGCCGCGGCAACCAGAGCAGGGCGCCGGGGAACAGCTCGACGGCGCCCGCCTCGGTGGTCAGGCGCCCGCCGCCGGACAGCACGTGGATCAAGACGTCCAGGTCCGGCCCGGCGTGGGCGTCGATGCCGCCCCCGGCGGGCAGCGCGATGACGTTCGAGTCCAAATCGCGGTCCCTGGCCTCGAGCCGCCACACCGCACCGGTCGCATCGGGCTCGCCGCTGGGGACAAAGTCGTTGGTGTCGGCCAGGATTCGGGGCAGCGGGGTGGAGGTGAGCTTGGTGATCCGGATCCGCCAGACCCGCGGTCCTTTGTCGAGGTATTCCCAGCCGTAGCCGCCGGGGTGGTCGGCGTCGAACTCTTCCCGCAGGTGCTTGGGGTCGTGATTGTTCATCAGCACGAAGGATTCGCCGACCGCCAGCGCGCCGAAGGTCGCAAAGATCGTCGGGTGCTTGTCCGGCTTGCGTAGCTCGCGCACGTCAAGTTCGTTGTCTTCCACCGGGTCTCCGTAGTCCTCTAGTTTTTACAAAATTGTTTGTGTAAACTCTAGCGCATGACGTACGTGATCGGAAAGCCGTGCATTGACGTGATGGACCGGGCCTGTGTCGAGGAGTGCCCGGTGGACTGCATCTACGAGGGCGGCCGGTCGCTCTACATCCATCCGGACGAATGCGTGGATTGCGGCGCGTGCGAACCGGTGTGCCCGGTGGAGGCGATTTACTACGAGGACGACCTCCCCGAGGTGCTGAGACCATACCTGGCCGATAATGAGGCGTTCTTCACCGAAGTGCTGCCCGGCCGGGACGAGCCGCTGGGGTCGCCGGGCGGGGCGGCCAAGATCGGCGCCCTGGGCGTCGACACACCGCTGGTCGCCGCCCAGCCCAGGGAGATCAAAGGAGCGTGAGCGGGATTACGTCAGTCGGAGAACCCACGGGTCACCGCCGCCGCGAGGTGCTGCGGTTATTGCGGTCGTCGCCCGCCCCGATGAGCATCCTCGCGATCGCCGAGCAACTCGGCGTGCATCCCAACACGGTGCGTTTCCACCTCGACAGCCTGGTCGCCGACGGGCGGGTGGAGCAGGTCGAGCACGGACGCAAGGGGCCCGGGCGGCCGCCGCTGATGTTCGCCGCGGTCCGCCAGATGGATCGCGGCGGGACGCGCCACTACCGGCTGCTGGCACAGATCCTGACCGAGGCGCTGGCCAACGACCGCGATCCGCGCGCCAAGGCGATGGCCGCCGGCCGGGCGTGGGGGCGCAACCTGGAATCGGCCCCGGCGCCGTCGGCGAAGGCCATTGGCGCCGAGGAGGCGATCGACCACTTGGTCGGGGTGCTCGACGAGCTGGGATTCGCCCCGGAGCGCCGGGCGTCGGACGGGCGGCAACTGGTCGGCTTGCGGCACTGCCCCTTTTTGGAACTCGCCGAGACCCGCGGCGCGGTCGTGTGCCCCATCCACCTCGGGCTGATGCAGGGCGCGCTGGAGACGATGGCGGCGCCGGTGTCCGTCGATCGGCTCGACGCGTTCGTCGAACCGGACCTGTGCCTGGCGCACGTGGCGCCGGTCGGGGCCGGTCGGTGAACACCGGACCGGCGATCGTCGTCGCGGTCACCTTCGTCTGGCTCGGCATGGTGCTGGCCATCTCGTTCCTGGAGGCCCCGCTGAAGTTCCGCGCGCCCAACGTGACGCTGCAGATCGGACTCGGCATCGGCCGCTTGGTTTTTCGCGCGCTCAACACCGTCGAGGTGGCCTTCGCCCTCGTCATCGTGGCGATCCTGGCGTCGGGCTCCGCGGGGCCGACGCCCGCGCGCATCGCCGTGGCGTTCGCCGTCGCCGTCGCCGCGCTGGCCATCCAGTTGATCGCGGTGCGCCCGCGGTTGACCCGCCGCTCCGATCAGGTGCTCGCCGGGTCACAGGGACCGCGGTCCCACGCCCACTACGTCTACATCGGCTTGGAGGCGGTCAAAACCGCGGCCCTGCTCGTGGCGGGGATACTGCTATTGACCGTCTGATTGCCGGCTTTCAAGACCGAAGGGGTCGATTATGGAATCCATCTCGCTGACCGCGCTCGCCTCCGAAAAGCTGGCCGAGGCGGGGAAGTCGCACAGCGGACGGGCCGCGCACACCATTCACGGCGGCCACACCCACGAACTTCGGCAGACCGTGCTGGCGCTGCTCGCCGGCCATGACCTCTCCGAGCACGACAGCCCGGGTGAGGCGACGCTGCAGGTGCTGCAGGGCCACGTGCGCCTGACGACCGAGGGTGACGCCTGGGAGGGCAAGGCCGGTGACTACCTGGCGATCCCGGCCGACCGGCACGCCCTGCACGCCGTCGAGGATTCGGTGGTGATGCTGACCGTGCTGAAAAGCCAGCCCGGGGCCCACTAGCTCCGATGCTGTCCACGCCCTGGTCGAGCAGCTTCGGGCTGCGGGTGCCGATCCTCAACGCCCCAATGGGAGGGGTCGCCGGCGGTCGCCTGGCCGCGGCGGTCACCGCCGCGGGCGGGTTGGGCATGGTCGGCATGGGCAGCAACGGCAGCCGGGAGTTGCTGCGGGCCCAGCTGCGGCACGTGCGAGGGAGGTTCGGCATCGGCCTGGTCGACTGGGTGATGCGCAACGAGCAGGGGCTGCTCGAGGATGCGCTGGCCGCGGCGCCCGCCCTGCTGTCGGTCAGTTTCGGCACCGACTGGTCGTGGGTGTCCCACGCGCACGACACCGGAATCCCCACCGTCACACAGGTTTACGACGCCATGGGCGCCCGCCGCGCCGTCGACGCGGGCGTCGACGTCCTGGTCGCACGCGGCGCCGAGGGCGGCGGTCACGGCGAGGTCAAGCTCGGCACGCTGCCGTTGCTCGACGCCGTGTTGGACACCGTCAACGGCGCCGCGCCGGTCCTTGCCGGCGGCGGCATCGCCTCGCCGCGCAGCCTGGCCGCCGTGCTGGCCGCCGGCGCGAGCGGTGCGTGGGTCGGCACCCGCCTGGCGGCCTGCCCGGAAGCCCTCACCGGCGACGGCAGCCGGCGCGCGCTGATCGCCGCCCAGGCCACCGACACGGCCGTCACCCGCGCCTTCGACGTGGCCAAGGGGCTGCCCTGGCCGGCCCGGTTCCCGGCGCGGGTGCTGGCCAACGACTTCGTCGCGCGCTGGACGGGCCACGAGGACGCGCTCGATCCGCCGGCGTGCGACGAACTGTCCGCGGCGATCGCCGCCGACGATCGCCGCGTCGCCCCGGTCGATGCGGGCGAGGGCGTCGGCATGATCCGCGACGACGCGTCGGTGGGGGAGGTCATCGAGCAGATGTGCACGGGCGCAGAGCGTTTGCTCACCGCGTGGGGCCGGCGGCCCTGAGGCCTACGCGGCGCCATGTCGGAGGCAGTGTCGGCTACACCGCCCGCAGATAGCGCCGGGCGATGACGCGCTGGGCCGCCCTCACCAGCGGCCCACCCGCCTTGCTCCACCAGGCCGCGGGCCGGGAGAACGCCGACACCTCCGCGTACACCGCGGAGGTGTTCGGGTCGCGGCGCACCACGAAGCGCTCCTCGCCGGACTCCGGGTGTCCGGGCAGGGTGCCGTAGGCGAAGCCGCGCATGTCGGGCTCGTCGATGACGTACACGACGCGGCAGGGCGCGGGCAGAAAACCCATCCGCACCACCAACACCGCGTCGACGACGGCGACCTCGGAGCTGGCCTGCACGCGCAGCCCGGATCCGCGTTGCATGCCCCAGCGCATGACCGCGTCCGCGGCCCGCTCGAAACGCTCTTGGCCCGTGCCGATTTGGCGCTCCACGTGCTGGTGGTCGTAGCCGGCGGGCAATTCGCCCGCCGCGGTCGCGCCCACCTCGGCGTAGGTGAGCGGAAGTTCCTCGAGCGTTTCCAGGTCCACCCGCCCCAGCTTGCCACGCCGGGGTGCGTCGTCACGTTTGCGGCGTACGGTCGTAAAAGTGACCGCGCAAAAATCTGTTGCCCAAGCATCCGGAACGTTCACCCTCGGCGGCGATCTGACCGTCAACCGACTCGGTTTCGGCGCCATGCGCCTGACCGGCAAGGGGGTGTGGGGCCCGCCGGCCGACCGCGACGAGTGTGTCCGGGTGTTGCGCCGGGCCGTCGAGCTCGGGGTGAATTTCATCGACACCGCGGACTCGTACGGGCCCTACTATTCCGAGGAGATCATCCACGAGGCGCTGCATCCCTACGACGGCCTGGTGATCGCCACCAAGGCGGGGCTGCTGCGCACGGGCCCGGACGTCTGGGTCCCGCTGGGCAATCCCAGCTACCTGCGCCAGGAATGCGAGATGAGCCTGCGCCGCCTCGGCGTCGAGACCATCGACCTGTTCCAGCTGCACCGCATCGATGCCAACTACCCGCTGGCCGACCAGGTCGGTGAGCTGCTGACGCTGAAGAACGAGGGCAAGATCCGCCACATCGGCCTGTCCGAGATCGACGTCGACCAGCTCACCGCCGCGCAGCAGATCACCGAGATCGTGTCGGTGCAGAACATGTACAACCTGGCGTCGCGGGGGGCCGAACCGCTGCTGGACGCCGCGACCAGGCAGGGCATCGGCTTCATCCCCTGGTTTCCGCTGGCGGCCGGGCCGCTGGCGGCGCCCGACGGGCCGCTGCAGCGCATCGCCGCCGACCACGACGCGAGCCCGTCGCAACTGGCGCTGGCCTGGCTGCTCAAGCGGTCGCCGGTGATGCTGCCGATCCCCGGCACGTCCAGCGTCGCGCACCTGGAAGAGAACGTCGCCGCCGCCGAGATCACGCTGACCGACGAGGAGTTCGAGGCCCTGTCGACCGCCGGGGGCCAGCGGACGGTCTGACGCCGGGGCCCCAAATATAGGGAAAATTCCCGATCCGCCGCGCCTTCCCGCCAGCGCAGACTACGCAGCGAGCGCTCCGGACGGCCGGCACGGCTGCACCCTTCCGCGACCCCCACAACGCGGCGCGATGCTGCCGCGACGCCGTCCGGGCGCGCCGAATACGGCTGCATCATCGGGAGGCGCGGGATGTCGTTTGTGGTTGCGGCGCCGGAGTTCTTGACGTCGGCGGCGGCGGACTTGCAAGGCATCGGGGTGACGCTGAGTGAGGCCCGGCTAGCGGCCGCGGGCGCGACCACCGAGGTGCTTGCGGCGGGTGCTGACGAGGTATCGACGGCCATCGCGGCCCTGTTCAGCGGGCATGGCCAGGCCTATCAGGCTCTCGGCGCGCGGGTGACGGCGTTTCATCAGCAGTTTGTGCGGACGCTGAACGCCGGCGCGGGCGCGTACGCCCACGCGGAGGCCGCCAACGCCTCGCCGCTGCAGACACTGCAGCAAGACGTGCTGGGTGTGATCAACGCGCCCACCCAGGCGCTGCTCGGCCGGCCCCTGATCGGTAACGGCGCCGACGGTGCGCCGGGGACCGGGCAGGCCGGTGGGCCGGGCGGCATCTTGTGGGGCAACGGTGGCAACGGCGGGTCGGGCGTGGCGGGCAGCGCGCCGGGTGTCGCCGGTGGCTTGGGCGGTGCGGGCGGTCCGGCGGGGCTGTTCGGTAGCGGGGGTGCGGGCGGCACCGGTGGAACCGGTGGCGCCGGCGCGGTCGGCGGCTTGGGCGGCACGGGCGGCGTCGGGGGGTTGTTGGG
>LQPB01000082.1 GCA_002102225.1 Mycobacterium interjectum | reverse complement strand
CCGAGCTGCACACCCAGCGCACCCAGGTTCGGGAACGTCAGCGCCGGCAGACCCGGCAACGAGGCCAGGAAGTTACCCGCCAGCGTGGCACCGGTCTGCAGCGCCCCGTTCAGGCCCGCCCCGAGGTTGCCGGCCAAGTTACCCAAGCCGTTCAGCCCGGCTGCAAGGTTGGCCGCCAATCCGCTCAGGCTGCCGCCCAGGCTCGCGGACAACGCGGCGCCGAGGTCGAGACCGAAGTTGGCGTTCAGCAGGGCGTTCAGTGCGGCGTTGGCCTGGGCGAGCATCTGAGCGCCCATGGCCGATAGCGCGGCGCCGCTGTTTTCCAGGGCGAGGCCGGCCTGAATGATGGCGTTGCCCGTCTGGACCATCCCGTTGCCGATGCCGGACAGGATGAAACCGCCGGTCTGGAAGGCGAGTCCGCCGAGCCCGGCGCCGAGGAGCGTCTCCAGCGTGGCGCCGAGAGAAGCTCCCAGGCTGCTGCTCAGGCCGGCCGAGAGGGATCCGCTGATCGCGGCGCCCAGTCCGGAGATCGCGCCGCCGAGTTCGGCCGCCAGGTTCCCACCGCCCGAGAGCAGCGCGGCGCCGTTGGCGATTTCGGCCCCTGCGTACGCGGCGGCGCCGCTACTCAACGCGCCGACAAAGGCGTTGTGGAATGCCGCGACTTCCGCGTTGAGCGCTTGGTACTCCTCGCCGAAAGAGCCGAAGAGCGCGGCGATCGCGGTCGACACCTCATCCGCCGCGGCGGGCGCCAGGCTGGTCGTCGGGGCGAATACGGCTTGAGTGACCTCGTCTAGTGCTGACCGGATACCGGCGAGATCTTGGGCGGCCACCTCGACAAGATCCGGAACTGCGACCACAAAAGACATGTTCATCTCCCCACGCGAATGAACGACATATATACGTTTATGAGCCCGAATGATCGAGGCAAGCTGAGCGTAAGGGCGTACCAACAAGCAGATTCGAAAACCGTTGTTTTCATGAGAGTTCGGCGCGTCTGCGTACTCTCCAGTCCTCCGGCAACTGGACGGTGGTACCGAAATATGGTCCCTCGGAAGGTGTTTCCGCTGTTCGGCGCGTGTCTACGTCGTTAGCCCCGCGCCGTCTGCCGCTCCCGGATTGGCGGATGTGACGAACGCGATACCCGACACCGCACCAAGGCCCGTTTTCCAATACCTTAGACCGCAAAACGCCTGCAGCAGAGGCATTTTGGTCGGATACGGCGGAGCGGCAATTCTATCGGTCGGGCAACCGTGGGATCCAAGGGCCCACGTTTTGGGTGGGCCGCGTCGACCCCGTCTAGTAGACACGCCCCCGCGGCTTGGGTCAATGGAAAGCGCTGCACCCCAAACGCTTTCTGTATACGTGTCAAATAAGCGGCCGCAGCGCTAGAAGGTGAAAAGGGGCAGCGCGATCACCGGCGGTGGTGAGGCCAGTGCGCCGATTGCCTGGGCCAGCTGTTGGGGCGCGTAGTTCACCAGGAACGGCAGGAGCCCGCTGAAGGCCGTACTTCCGGCACCCAAGTCGACTTCAACCGGCGGCAAAACGTCCCCGCCCACCGCGGTGATCGTCGCCGTCACCGGGTAGTAGCCGGGTGGGTGCAGGATTCCGTCGAGCGGGAAGCTGCCCACCACCGTGGCGTTCAGCACATCCTCGACCGCAGGCCCGGTCATGCTCGAAAGGTCTAGCGCATAGGGGAAAGTCGCCTGCCCGTTGAGGAAACCGTTGGCGATGACGGCGGGCGCATCGATGAGAGACGCAATCGCGGCGGCGCCGTCCCCCGCGTGGACCGCAGACGCGAACGTCGACGCGCTGTAGCCGGCCGCGTCGAGCATGGCGGCGCCCGGGCCCAGCAGGCTGGCGCCGAACACCAGGGGCAACCCGACGACGTTGTCCAGGGCCAAGCTGGGGCTTGGCGTTACTTGGTCTACCACCAATGACGACGTGACGCTCGTATTGGTAAGCGTCCCTACAACATTGGCGGCATTGTGCACGATGTCGCCCGGTATGGCGGCGACCGGCTGGAAATCCCCCGTTTGAAGCGCGGTCGCGATGGTCTGTCCGTAGCCCATCTGGTTGGCGACGATCTGGCGCAGGAACGGGAAGGGGTCTGCCAACCATCCGGCCGTCAGGCTGTTCAGGTTGTTCCACGTGTTGTAGACCAGCGCTTCGTACGGGCCCGCGATGCCGGTGAAGAATGCGCCCGCGCCGGCCTGTACTTCCAGGATTCCTGGCAGTAGCGGACTCAGCAGGCCGGTCCACGAATTGGTTAGCCCACCAGGGATCGACGGCAGGACGGGAGGGACGGCTCCCAGCGAACCGAGGCCGCCGAGAAGGCCGCTGGCGCCGACACTCTCAGTCGCAGCCCCTACCCAGCCGGCCCCCAACGGGGAGGCCACGGTCGCCTCGCCGGGCGCGTTCGTCGCGCTCGCCACGGCCTGCTCGGCGTTGGCGATCTCGGTGGTGATGTAAGCCGCCGCGCCGCCGTTCAACAGGTTGACGAACTCGGCGTGAAACGCCCGGGCCTGGGCACTGACCCCCTGGAACTCCTGACCGAAATGGCCGAATATGGCCGAGATCGCCGCCGAAACCTCGTCCGCGGCGGCGGGCACCACCGCCGTCGTGGGGGCGGCGGCGCTCGACGCCGCCTCGACCAGCTGCGCGCGAATGCCCGCCACATCTTCGGCGGCCTGCTGGGCCATTTCTGGTGCCATCGTCAGGAACGACATAGCAGCTCCTCCCGTCGAAACATCGACGGGGCTACCCGGAAAAAACCCAACTAAACGCGAGCTCAATAGGGCCCGCCAGCGGAGAAGAAACGCCGCCCTCCCGTCGCGACTGCCCCGCGGCGAGCTGACGGGGTCAATCGCGGACTCGCGGAATTGCGGCACTGAGCGCCCGCCCGGGCGAAGGCCCATCGGCGTGCGGTACCGGTGACGACGCCCGCGCTGTTCGACGGAATTGCCTTTGCCGCCAGCCCATTTCGGCAACCGTCGACCGGAGTCTGCCGGGTCGTGCGCTCCCGCTCACCCTTACCCCTCCTCGACGTCGGGTGCGGTGACGACTACCCCCCGGACGCGATGGCGAGCGCGAGCTGCTGGGGCGCGTAGATCAGCAGGCCGGTCGCCAGGCCGCTGAGCGGCGTGCCCCCGACGGGAACGGTGATGGTCCCAATCACGGGAATGCCCGTATTCAACGACGCGGTGTAGGCGGTGGGGGGAACGAGAACCCCGTTCAACGGAAGGTTCACCACGGCGGGCATGCCGTTGATATCGAAGCCGATGGGCAGAGTCGATTGGCCATTGAGGAAGGCGTCGGCAACGACGGCCGGACCGTCGAGGAGGGTACCGATCGCCCCGCCGAAGTCCCCGGTTTGCACCTCGTCGACGAACGTGGTGACGGTGGATCCGAACGCGTTCGCCGCGTTGTAGGGCGCCCCCACCGCGTCGAGGGTCAGCGCCGCCGGCAGCCCCGCGGCGAGACTCACGGAGAGGTTCGCGCTGATGAACGGAGGCCTGGGGATGACGGTCGTCGTAAAGAGCACCTGCGCAGCGAGCGAGGTGTCGGTGACCGTGTCGATCACGTTGGTGACGTTTTGCGAAATCAGTGCCGGGATGGAGCCGGACGGCAGCAGGTCGGTGAGGTTCTGCGCCATCATCCCCGGAATGGTGAGGATGGGCAGCAGATCTCCCACCACGCCGGTCGGGGTCAACGCGGCAATCAGCCCGGGGGCGACGCCGATGCTCCCGGTGGTCGTGACGTCCAGGCCGGGCGCGAGCAGACCCACGAAGCCCTGGGCGACGTCGGCCACCGCGCCGGCGATATCGCCCGTCTGGAGCGCCTGGAAGGCGGATTGGAAGGCCGTCGGCAGAGCCTGCAAGCCAGCACCGAAGTCGTGGGCCGCGTTCTGCAGCGATGTCGCGACGATCTGCGCGTAGGCCATCTGGTTGGCGATGAACTGCTGTACGTACGGCGCCGGGTTGAACGCCAGGAGGGCTTGCACGAACGCCCGCACGTTTGCCGGCAAGCCGGCCACCACGGCGGGAAAGTTCTGGATGACGTATTCCGCTGCCGCGGCGATCGTCTGCGCGTAGCCGACCTGGTTGGCGAGCACCTGGTGCAGGAAAGGCGCCGGGTTTGCCAGCCAGGCGTTACCGAGTATTTGCAGGTTGGCGGCCGTGTGCTGGAAGAGCGTCTGATACGGACCGGCGATCGAGGCGAGCCCGGTGCCGGCCGCCGGCGCAAGCAGCGCGGGCGCAAGCGCCTGCTGGAATCCGCTCACCGCGGCGGGTAGACGGGCCCCGCCGTTTTGCAGCGCGGCCACGGCGCCGCCGATGCTCTGGGCTGCGGGCGTCCCGCCGCGCCCGCCGGCACCCAGCAGACTTTGTTCGGCGGCGACTTCGGCGCTGAGGTAGGCGCCCCCGCCCGCGCTCAACAGGCTGACGAACTGCTCATGGAATTCCTGTGCCCGGGCGCTGATGACCTGGTAGTCCTGCCCGAAGGCGCTGAATAGCGCCGCGACCTCGGCCGACACCTGATCCTCGGCGGCCGCCACCACCCCCGCGGTGGGCGCCGCGGCCGACGCACTGGACTCGGCGAGCATGGAGCGGATACCCGCCAGGTTTCGCGCTGCCGCCTGCACCTCTTGGGGAGCCGTGGTGACGAACGACATATCCAGCCCCCCATCGCTGATACGACGGCCGCCCGATAGCTATCGAGACAATGTGAGCCTAGTCACATGCCGGTCCTCCGCGCCGCAAAACAACCGCTTTGCGTGCGGTCATCCCCGACCACTACGCCAGGGGTGTGATCGCCGCCGCGAGCTGCGACCCGAAGCTCAACAGCCCGGGGATCAACCCACCGATTGGCGTGCCCGGGACCACGCCCAAGCCGCCGCCGAGGGTCACCGGGCTCAGCGGGGTGAGCAGGCCACCCAGCGGAAGCTCGGCAGTGGCGGTCAGGTCCAGGAGGGGGAAACCGCCGGAGGTGACCGTCGTCGTGAGCGGAGGCAGGCTGAGGAAGGTCTGGCCGTTGAGGAAGCCGTTCACCACATTGGCGGGGGCGTCGATCAGCGCCGCCGCGGCCCCCATCGGGTCGCCGGTTTGCACCGCGGTGACAAACGCCTGAGCGCTGGAATTCAGCGCGCTCAGCGCGTTGGCGGGCGCACCGATCCCGTCGAAAACGAGCTGCAACGGCAGGCCGAAGGTGATGCCGAGGGTCCCCGGATTGAACGTCGACCCGAAGTTGGTGAGCGTGTCGACCACGTTGGTGAAGTTCTGCGCCATCTGAGCCGGGATGGAGCCCGCCGGCAACAGGTTGGTGAAATTCTGCGCCATCTGCCCCGGGATGGCGAAGATGGGCGCCAAATCCCCCAGCGGACCCAGCGGGGTGATGGCCAGGGGCGTCGCCGTCGGCGATCCCAGTTCGCCGATGTCGAAGCTCACGCCCTGGAAGCCGGGGAGCACGACATTCTCCAGGCCCTGCGCGACGGCGTTCACCGCGCCCTGGACGTTGCCCGCCGCCAGCGCCTGGCCGGCCGCCTGGAAGCTCGCGGGCAAGCCGCTCAGGCCGGTCACGAGATCGTTGCCGGCATTCTGGAGCCCCGTGACGACGGTCTGGGCGTAACCGAGCTGGTTGTTGACGAACTGCTGCACGAAGGCGCCGGGGTTGAACGTCGCAAGGCCTTGGATGCCGGTCTGAAGGGTCGCCGGAAGGTTGGCCAGCTCCGCGGGCAGGTTTTGTACGCCGGTCGCGATCGAAGACCCGATCGTCTGCGCGTAGCCGATCTGGTTGGTGGCCAGCTGGTGCAGGAACGGGAACGGATTGGCCGAGAACGTCGCCCCGATCGCCTGCAGGTTGGTGGCGGTGTTCGAG
Organism: Mycobacterium interjectum; assembly: GCA_002102225.1. Taxonomy (GTDB): domain Bacteria; phylum Actinomycetota; class Actinomycetes; order Mycobacteriales; family Mycobacteriaceae; genus Mycobacterium; species Mycobacterium interjectum_B. The sequence goes on along the minus strand of LQPB01000082.1, from coordinate 111,117 downwards.
ACGAGGGCCTGGTACGGCGCGGCCACCGTGGCACCGAATGAGTTGAGCCCGCCCACCAGCGCGGCGGCGCCACCGGTCGGCAGCGACCCGAGCGCGACGGGAGAGCCGGCGATCGCGTGGGAGATTGCCTGCGCGCCGGCCTGGATTTCGCCGCCGAGCGCGGTCTGCGCCGCATTGGCGGCCTCCGCGCTGACGTAGGCGCCCGCGCCGGCGTTCATCAAGCTGACGAACTGCTCATGGAATGCCTGGGCCTGGGCGCTGACGGCCTGGAATTCCTGGCCGAAGTTGCCGAACAGGGACGCGATCGCGACCGACACCTCGTCCTGAGCCGCCGTCGCTATCCCCGTCGTGGGGGCCGCCGCGCCGGCCGCGGCTTCGGCCAGCGACGAGCGGATACCCGCCAGGTCCTGGGCCGCGCTCTCGACCAGCTCCGGGGTTGCGAACACAAACGACATGTGACTTTCTCCTTGGCTCACTAAGAGGTGACCGGTGGTCATCCAATGTTCGATATGAGTCCCCGGGCTCGATATCTTTGCAGGCGGTTACCCCCCGGTAACCAAGACGAAAATGAGCGTAACCAGCAGCGACGCCCGCAACAAAAGACAACAGGTGATTTCACAGCTTTTATTACGGTGCGAAGGCCGGAATCAACCCAACGACGAGTGAGGGTCGGGACCCCGGCTGACGCCGACGTCCCGACCCTCGATGACCAAGCGAGCGGCCGATTAAGTAACCGCGATGTCCGCCGCCAACTGGGCGGGGATGCTCAGCAGCCCCGGAATGAGGCCACCGATCGGGGTCCCACCCGAGAGTTCGAGCGGCAACGTGGTCCCGAACAGATCAACCAGGACTTGCGGGGTAGCGAGCGGAGTAAGAAGCCCGCCGAGCGGCAAGTAGGTCGTCGACGGCAGCGTGAGGCCGAGCAGCGAGACCATTGCCGGAGGCAATGTTACGACGGTCGTGCCGTTGAGGAACGCGTCGGCGATGACGGCCGGGGCATCCAGGAGGGTGGCGGCGGCCGCCGACGCGTTCCCGGCCTGCAGTGCGCTGACCAGCGCCGCCCCGGTGGAGTTGAGCGCACTCAATGCGTTCGCCGGCGCACCGATCCCGTCCAAAAGGAGTTGCAGCGGGATCCCGAAGTCCAGATTGGCGACATTGCTGATCGAGATCGTGGTGCCGAAATTGGTGAGTGCGCCGATCAGGTTGGCCGCGTGCTGCGCCTGGATCGCCGGGACGCTGCCGGCGGGCAACATGTTGGCGAAGTTCTGCGCGATCTGCCCCGGGATGGCCAGGATGGGTGCCAGGTCGCCCAGCGGCCCTATCGGCACGATGCTGGTGACCAGCGTCGATCCCCCGTCCCCCCCGACTTGGACGCCGTTGAAGCCAGGCAGGAACGCGTTGGTGAGGGTCTGGTTGATGGCGGTGTACGCCGCGGCGTTGTCGCCGGCCAACAGGTCCTGGGCTGCCGTCAGGAAGCCGGCCGGCAGGGTCTGCACCCCGGTGACGAAGTCGTGGGCGGCGCTTTGCAGCGACGTGACGACCGTCTGGGCGTTGGCGACCTGGCTGGTGATCAACTGCTGCAGCAAAGCGCCGGGATTGATTGTCGAAAGCCCTTGCAGCGCAGCCTGAATGCTCGCCGGCAGATTGGCCAACGTGGCCGGCAGGTTCTGAATGCCGGTGGCGATCGACGAGGCGATCGTCTGGCCGTAGAAGATCTGGTTGTTGACGAGTTGGTGCAGGAAGGGGAACGGGTTGGAGACGACGGTGTTCCCGATGGCCTGCAGGTTGGTGACGGTGTTGGAGACGAGCGCCTGGTACGGCGCGGCCACGGTGGCGCCGAACGAGCCGATCCCGTCGGCCAGCGCCGACGCGCCGCCCGTCTGCAGCGTCCCGAGCCCGATGGGAGAGCCGGCGATCGCGTTCGAAATGGCTTGCGCGCCAGTCTGAATCTGCCCACCGACGAATCCGCCGAGGCCACCGTTGCCCAGCGCGGTCACCGCGCCATTCAGGCTTTGTTCGACACCGCCGAAGATCCCCCCAGCGGCGCCATCGCCCAACAGGGTCTGCGCCGCGTTCGCGGCCTCCGCGCCGGCATAAGCGCTAGCGCCCGCGTTCATCACCGAGACGAACTGCTGGTGGAACGCCTGAGCCTGGGCGCTCAGCGCCTGGAATTGCTCGCCGTAGTTCCCGAACATCGATGCGATCGCAACCGATACCTCGTCCTGCGCCGCGATCGCGATCCCGGTTGTGGGACCGGCGGCGGTTGCCGCGGCCTCGGCCAGCGACGAACGAATGCCCGCCAGGCTCGTGGCCGCGCTCTCGACCAGATCCGGCGCTGCGATCACAAATGACATGTCCACCCTCTCCTTGGGCCACCAATGCGATGACCGACGGTCACTCAATTCGACGCAAAGTCGAGCAAGGCCCCGCACGCCAAAGCGCGCGAGGCCCCCCTCGAATCTCGATGCAGCCGGTTACCGACCGGTAAACTTACCCGGCGGTAACCAAGACAGACGTGAGTCTAATAAGCGGAGCGCTTTTGTCAACATGACAATGAGCGGTTCACAGCATTCGTTACGCTGACGAACAGCTTGGGCGGCAAACGAGACCATCACCGCAGCTCACGGCACCCCCCGCGCGCTTCGGGCGCACGGCGGCGTGACAACCCACGGCCTGACCGGGTGGGCATCGCCGTGACCCGATGCCGGATCAAGCGACGCCCACCGGGCCTACCTCTACGCGAGCGGCGGCGCGCCGATCGCCTGCGCGAGGGTCTCGGGCAGGAAAGTCAGCAACGCGGGCAGGATGCCTCCGAAGCCCGTGCCGGAGAGCTGGAGTGATCCCGGCCCGAGGAGCGGGATGAAGAGGGAGGCGGTCTGCGGGGGCGTGAGGATACCGCCGAGCGGGATCGCCGTGATCGTCAAGATCCCCTCCGGTCCGGGACCCCCGAGCAACGCCGGCAGGCCCACCGAGGCCTGGCCATTGAGGAAGCCGTTGGCGGCGACCGCGGGCGCGTCGATCAACGCGGCAAGCGCACCGAGCCCATCGCCGGTCTGCACCGCGCCGAAAAACGCGGTTGCGCTGGACCCGATCGCCTCGAGCGTGGTGACCGGCGGACCGATCGCGTCGAGCGCGAGCACCAGCGGCAACCCGACGTGCAGATTGCCCGTGTTGAGGTCGAGGGTCTGCGACACGTCGGTCACGGTCGACAGGAGATTGGTCGCGTTCTGCGCCACCATTGCGGGAACCGAGCCGGGAGGCAGCAGATTCGTAAAGTTCTGCGCCATCTGTGCCGGGATGCCGAGTATCGGTAGCAGGTCTCCCAGCGCGCCCGCCGGCGTGATGTCCAGAAGCCCGGTGACGGGGTCGACGGTGACGTTGAGGCCGGAGAAGATCGGGGCGAGGAAGGCCCCGCCGACTTCAAGTAGTCCGCCGCTGACGTCGCCGGACATGATCGTTTGGATCCCGGTTTGCAGGTTTGCCGGGAACGCGGTCAGCCCGGCCACGAAGTCGTTGCCTGCGTTCTGCAACGAGGTGGCGATCAGCTGGGCGTAGCCGATCTGGTTATTCACCAACTGCTGCACGGCGGGCAACGCCCCCTGGAGGCCGGTCTGAATGGTGGCCGGCAGATTGGCCAATTCGGCGGGCAGGTTCTGGACGGCGGACTGGAATCCCGTGGCGATCGTCTGCCCATACAACGCCTGATTGGCGAGGAATTGGCGCAGGAAAGGCGCCGGGTTGGCCGAGATGCCCCCGCCAAGGCTTTGCAGGTTGGTGGCGGTGTTGAAGACCAGGGCCTGGTACGGGGCGGCGACGGTGGCGCCGAAACCGGTGATGGCGTCCACGGCCGCCGGCGCCTGGAGGCCGCCCCCCAGCAGCGACTGGGCGGGCGCGCCCATGTCACCGAGCAGGGCTTGCTCGACGTTGGCGGCCTCGGCGCTCAGGTAGGCATTCGTCCCCGCGTTGAGCAAGCTGACGAACTCTTGGTGAAACGCCTGAGCCTGCGCACTGACGGCCTGAAACTCCGCGCCGAAGTTGCCGAACAGCGAGGCCAGCGCGACGGAAACTTCGTCTTCGGCGGCGGCCGCAATGCCCGTCGTCGGACCCGTCGCCGCCGCGGTGGCCTCGGCTAACGACGAGCGAATCCCCGCCAAGTCCTGGGCCGCGCCCTGTATCAGGTCCGGCGCCACTGACACAAACGACATATCGATCTCCTTTGACTGATTTGCCCGATGACCAACGGTCTCCCGCGGGTTAGACGCGAGTCTAATAGCTTCCTTACTCGAAAGTAAGATCTTCCTTACTTGAAAGTAAGATCTTTTCGGGGTTGGGCATGAAGACCATCGGTCAAAGGGCGTAGAAATCGGCGCAGGGGGTCGTAGATCGCAGGGAGCCGTAGAACCGCGTACAAACGCCGGCGCGAGAGTCGAGCCGGGACACCGCGAAGGCGGCGCGCCGATCGCCAGCGCCAACTCGCGCGCAGTTTCCCGTCCGCGGCTAGAACGGGAACGAGGGCAGGGTCGGCGCGGGCGATGCGCTCGTTTGCGCCAGTTCCGATTCGATGTTCCCCGCGATCAGGCCGCCGAACCCGGCGCCACCCGCGAGGGTGAGCCGCTGTGACAGCCCGTCGGCCACCAGAAACGGCGGCGGCAGGGAAAGCACGGTGCGGATTGAGACTCACAGGCAAGCCGGCGGGCCGTTCCCAGCTCGGCGCGCTCTCAGGCGCGCAGTTCGGCGCCGACGGCCTCAGCGGCGCGGCGCACCGCGGCATCGCGGGCCGCGCTGGCGTCGTCCTCGGTGAGCGTCCGATCCGGCGCGCGGAAGCGCAGCGCGAAGGTCAGCGACTTGCGGTCCGCGCCGATCTGCGGGCCGGTGAACACGTCGAATAACTGCAGGTCTTCCAGCAGTTCGCCCGCGCCCTCCCGGACGGCGTCGGCCACCGCCTGGGCCGGCACGTGCGCGGCGACCACGAGGCTGACGTCCTGGAACACGGCCGGGAACGGCGACACCCGGGGCGCCGGCAGGGCGTCGACGAGGGGGATCGCATCGAGGTTCAGCTCCATCGCGCAGGTGCCTTTGGGCAGGCCCGAACGTTCGACAACGGCCGGATGCAGCTGGCCGGCGTGCCCGACGCAAATCTCCCCCACCAGCACCTCCGCGCAGCGGCCCGGATGCCAGGGCAGCTGCTGGGCCGCCCGCAGACGAACGTCGACCCCGCTGGCGCGCGCCACGATTCGCACCGCCTCGAATGCGTCGGCGGCTTCGGCGCGGCGGCCGGGTCCCCAGGGGCCCCGGGGTTCACGAAGTCCGGTCAGCACCGCGGCGACGTGCTGCGGCTGCCGCGGCAGGGACGCGTCCAGCGCGGCGATTTCGGTCTCGGTGGGCCGGCGGTGGACCGGAATGAGCTCGACTCCGCGGGTCTGCTCGGTGGGCTGAACCACCTGCGCCAGGGCGAACAGCGCAACATCGACGAGCCCTCGGGACACGTTGCGGCCCAACGCTTCCAGCAGCGCCGGTAGCAGCGTGGTGGCCAGCGCCGGACGGTCGGCTTCCAGCGGGTTGAGCACGTGCGTCGCCACGCGCCGCGGGTCGTCGGCGGGCAGCCCCCAGAGGTCGAAGACACCGGCCGGCAAGAACGGCGTCGGCAGCACTTCCACGTAGCCGGACTGGGCCAGCGACTTGCCGATGGCGCGCCGGCGCCTCTGCAGCGCCGTGAGGCCCCTGCCCGCGGGGGCCGCCGGCAGCACCGACGGGATGGCCTCCAGCCCCTCCAGCCGCATGACCTCCTCGACGAGGTCGGCGGGCTGCAGCAGATCCGGGCGCCAGCTCGGCGGCGTCACGGTGAGGGTCTCGCCCTCCTCGGCCACCGCCGCGCCGATCTGCGCCAGACGCCGGGCCGCCGTGCCCGGGGGGTAGGCGACCCCGGCGACCCGGTCGGGCAGGTCGGAGGCGATCCCGATCGGCGACCCGGCCCAATCGTCGCGCGGTGGATCGCCGCGCCAGTCGGTCAGCGTCGGCGACACCTCTCCCCCGGCGATCTCGGCGAGCAGGGCGGCACAGCGGTCCAGGGCGGCCACCGAGATGGCCGGGTCCACGGCGCGCTCGTAACGACGGGCGGCCTCGCTGGGCAGGTGCAGCCTCCGCTGGGTGCGCGACACCCCGGCCGGGTCCCACACCGCGGCCTCCAGCAGCACGTCGGTGGAATCGTCGCGCACCTCGGTGGTGGCAGCGCCCATCACGCCGCCGATCGCGGCGGTCGCCTTGTTGTCGACGATGAGCACGTCGGCCGGGTCGAGCCGACGCTCGATGTCGTCCAGCGTGACGACGGTTTCGCCGGCCCGCGCGAACCGCACGCCGAGGCCCCCGGTGATGCGGTTGCGGTCATGGGCGTGCATGGGGTGGCCGAGCTCGAGCATCACGTAGTTGGTGACGTCCACCGCCGGCGACGTCGCGCGGATGCCGGCCAACAGCAGCCGGCGCTGCAGCCACCACGGCGAGACGGCCGCCGGGTCGATCCCGGTGACCGGGCGCAGCGCGAAGCGGCGCACGCCCGTGTCCGCGTCAACGGTCAGCGGCCAGGCCTCTCCCTCGGCCGGCAGCGGCTTGACGTCCGCCGGGTCGACGAAGTTCAGGTCGTAGGCGGATGCGATCTCCCGGGCCAGGCCGCGCACCGACATGCAATAGCCGCGGTCGGGGGTGATGGCCAGGTGGAAAACCACGTCGTCCAGCCCGAGCACCCCGGCCGCCTCGGTGCCGGGCGCGGCCGTGTCGGGCGGCAGCACCAGGATCCCGGAATGCTCTGTGCCCAAACCGAGTTCGGCCGCCGAGCAGATCATTCCGTCCGAGGTGCGCCCGTAGGTCTTGCGGGCGGTAATGGCGAAGCCGCCGGGCAGCGTGGTGCCCGGCAGTGCCACCACAACCAGATCGCCGACCACGAAGTTGGTTGCTCCGCAAACGATTTCGCGTGGTTTGTCCTCGCCGACATCCACCAGGCAGGCCCGGATCGGCTTCTTGAATTCGGTCAGTTCGTCGATTGAGGTGACGCGCCCGACCGTAAGGGGCCCGTCGACCGGGCCCAGGGTGACGACCTCTTCGACCTCATGGCCGATGCGCACCAGCGTCTGCTCCAGGTCACCCGGGGACGCGTCCCACCCCGGGGCGCCGGCCGTGACGACCTCGCGAAGCCAGCTGTAGGGGACGCGCATCAGGCACCCACCCCGAACGGCAGCGAGAACCGGACGTCGCCCTCGACCATGTCGCGCATGTCCGGGATCCCGTTGCGGAACTGCAGCGTGCGTTCCAGGCCCATGCCGAACGCGAACCCCGAGTACACGTCGGGGTCGATTCCCGCGGCGCGCAACACGTTTGGATGCACCATGCCGCAGCCGCCCCACTCCACCCAGTCGGCGCCGCCCTTCTTGTTGGCAAACCACACGTCCACCTCGGCGGACGGCTCGGTGAACGGGAAGAAGTGCGGGCGGATCCGGGTGCGCGCGGTCGGTCCGAACTCGGCGCGCGCGAACGCGTCGAGGGTCCCGCGCAGGTGCGCCATCGACAGGCCCCGGTCCACCGCCAGGCCCTCGACCTGATGGAAGACGGGGGTGTGGGTGGCGTCGAGTTCGTCGGTGCGAAACGTGCGGCCAATCGAGATGATGTACACCGGCAGCTCCCGCTCGAGCAGGGTGCGCACCTGCACCGGCGAGGTATGGGTGCGCAGCAGCTGGCGCGAGTCCTCGGGCGCGATGTAGAAGGTGTCCTGCTCGCTGCGGGCGGGGTGGTCGGCGGGGAAGTTGAGGGCGTCGAAGTTGAACTGTTCGGTTTCGACCTCGGGCCCCTCGGCCAGCTCCCATCCCATCGCGATGAAGGTGTCGGCGATGTGCTCGGCCAGGATCGTGATCGGGTGCCGCGCGCCGGGCGGCTGCCGGGTCGACGGCAACGTGACGTCGATGCCCTCGGCGACCAGGACCGCGGCGTCGCGCTCGGCGCGCAGCGCCGCCAGCCGTTCGTCGTAGCTGGTTTGGGCCTCGCCGCGCGCCACGTTGACGCGTTTGCCGGCATCGGCGCGAGCGTCCTTGGGGACGCTGCCCAGGGCCTGCCGGGCCAATGCCAACGGCGAGCGGTCACCGAGGTGCTCGGTCTTGACCCGTGCCAGCGCGTCCAGATCGCCGGCGGCCGCGATGGCCTGCCGGGCGGCGGTGACCGCCTTGGCCAAGGCTTCCGGCGACAGGTCGACGGGTTGATCGCCCACGCGGCGGCACTCTCCTTGCTAACGAGGCTGTTCCGAACGGCTGGATGCGCCCAGCGCAAGTGCTGATCATAGGCGATTCGGTGCACGGCACCGGGCGCGTGCCGCGCGGGGCGGGCGGACCCGTGGTTAGCCGGTCGCGACCGGCTGCGGAGCGGCCAGCGTGTCATCCGCCATCGGCAAAGCCGGCAGGGCCGCGCGTCCGGTGACGAATTGAAAGACCTTATGGGCCACCAGAGCACCCAGGACACCGAACACCGGCGCGGCGGCCATGGTGCCCCAGTGGTGCGCCAACATCAGGAAGCCGAATCCCGCTGACGCCGCCAGCATCAACATCCGCAGCGGCGTCCAGTGCACGGGCTGCCGGAACCGGGCCGACACCAGCACGCCCAGCACCACGGCGACGGTGTGACCCGCGTCGGTGAAGTCACCGCCGATGATCGCCGAAGCGAGGCCCGCCGCCACCCACCAGCCGACCCAGGCGGCCCGCCAGCGTTGCGGGATCACCGCCGTCATCGCCCCGAGCACCGCGAGGGCGCCGTAGCTCATCCCGACATCGCTGGCCCGGGTGATCGACACCGGCATCCACCCGAATTCGACGGCCGCGGCCAGGGCGGCGGCCACCACCAGCGTCGCGCCGATGTGGCCGACCAAAAACGCCACCACCAGCCGGATGGTGCGCAAATGCAGCTCCGCCAGCGCGAGCAGGCAGGTCAGGAAGGGCAGCCAGAAGTACAACGGCCCGGCGTCGACGACCAGCGCGCTGCCCAGCAGGGTCCCGACGTGGCCGTGGGCCAGGTTGTGCAGGTTGGTGCTGGCGCGCTGCACGAGCACGTCATGCGCGTGCGGGCCCAGCGCCAGGACGGCGCAGCTGATGGCAAGCAGCGCTGCCACATACCCCACGGTGAACCTGACCCGGCCGAGCCGGGCGAAGATGCCCCCAATCATTGACATCCATTATGCGGGCTAATTTGTTTCGTCAGCGTGATCAAAGGCTGTTAACTCCTTAAGAGTCTTCAGGCGGTATATCCCCAGGTCGGAGGGGATGCCAGCGGTCTTGCCCGCGAAGACGGGCCTGCGTGCACGCTTGGCGACGATGCCCAACGCGTCCAGCTCGGTTTGCGGTATGAGGTCCAACGTCGAGCTCGACACCATGATTCCACCTTTGGTGGCGCGTTCCATCACCCGCGCGGCGATGTTGACGTCGACGCCGAGCCAGTCCGCGGCCATGCGCTGCGGGCGACCGGTGTGGATGCCGACCCGCATCCGCGGTGTGTAGCCCGCCACCTCGACCGATTTCAGCGCCTGCTTGGCGGCCAGCACCGCCCGCAGGGCGACCGTCGGGTCGCGGAACACGGCCATGAGCCCGTCGCCCATGCGTTTGACGATGTGCCCGCCGGCGTCCAGGAGCGGCGGCTCGATGGCCCGCGCCACCTGTCGCAGCAGGACCAGCGCCGCGTCGTCGCCCGCGTGCAACGACCAGGTCGAAAAGCCCACCAGGTCGGTGAACACGAGCGTCACCTCGGGGTTTGCCGGGCGCCGGGACACCGCCTCGGTCAGCGCCTGCCACACCTGCAGCACGCCGAGGCTGACTTCGCGCGACACGGCATCACGGTCCCCCAGCAGCCGGTCGGCGGCGCGGGCGGCGGCGCGCGGGCCGCCCTCGCCCGCGGTCGACAGCGGGTCGCCGAACTCGGGATCGCCGGGAAGCAGCCGTCGGGCGCGCCGGACGAACGAGACGACGCCGGGGCTGTGATTGCTGCTGCGCAACCACTGGCCGGCCGTGGCGGCCGGGGAGCGCCGTTTCGAATCCAGAGGCGAAACCGTCGTCACCGCCTCCGAGTCTGACCTCGGGTCCGAGTCCGAGGGCTCGCCCTGGTCCGGATCGCGAGGCGCGAGTTCCACTTGGCCAGGTTAGGTGGTACCGGGAGAAGCGGGCAACGACGGTCGCTGCGGTTGTGTCGCATCTCGCAACGTGACGCCGCCGCGCCGGGGAAGCGACTATAAACCGAGTAAGCTCGCGATTCCGCCCAGAAGATAGGGAACGAAGCCACTGGTGCTGCCAATCGGAAGATTGTTGGCGCCGTCGACGACGTAAGTAGGCCCACCGGTCGTAACGGTAAACGTCGGCCACGACGCCGTTATCGGCTGGGGAGAGGCGAAAACCCCCTCGAAGGGAATACTCAGGGTGCCGACCGGCCCACCGTAGGCCGTGGTATCGATCGGAATGTTGACCGAAGTAGAGCCGATCGTCACGGCGGTCAAGTAATTGCCGGGAGTGCTAATGAGCGCCAAGGCGGCGCCCGGCAAGTTTCCCGTCTGCAAATCGGTGATGAGTGTGTTGACGCTATTCATGAGTGACACATTGCCCGTGACGGTGGGACCCGCGGTAGCGGTGAGAAACGAGAGCAGCTGGGGCGCGCTGAAGGTCCCCCCGGTAACTTGGAATTCCGTTCCGGGACCGTAGATGGGGCTCGTTAAAACATTCCCGGACACCGTGACGGTCGCTGTGCCAAACAGCGCGTTGGTCGCATTCGCGAATCCGGAGAACGGCCCGTTCGGGCCGGGATTAGGCAGACTCCCGCCGAGGGTGAGCGATACGGGACCAAACGGGGTGCTGATGGACTGCGCGGCGGCGGCCACCGGAGCATTCACTGCGCTTGCCAACGTTTGCTGGACATTGGCGGCTTCGGCGCTGACGTACTGACCGAGCCCGGCATTCAATGCACCCACGAAGTTGTCGTGATAAGCCGCCGCCTGCGCGCCGAGGGCTTGGAATTCTTGGCCGGCCGAACCAAAAAACGAAGTGATCACCGCCGACACCTCATCGGCGCCCGGTGCCGCGATCGCAGTCGTCTGGGCCACGGCCGCTGCATGGGCCGCCCGCAGTGAAGATCCGATATCCGATAAATTCGCGCTCGCCGTAGTCATTACGTCGGGCACGACGCTGATAAATGACATAGCACCCTTTCTTCGACAAAGAGCTCACCGCGCAGATTACCGAGTGATCTTAACAGCGAAGGCACCCTCTCGACAGGGGACAAAAGTTCTTTCAGCGGCGAGGGATTTACCTTTCCGGCAGCGTTTGGCCGGCCCGAATTTCGTTGGTCATGGGTTGTCGAACGGCTGCGCTGTCCGGTCCCTGCACTGCCCGATATCAGGGGTTGGGATTCCAGGTCACGTTCGGGACAAACGGGCCCAACCGGCCGGTTCCCGGAATGGAAATCTCCAAACCGTCGAAGTTGTAAGCCAGGCTGCTGATTCCGAGGGGGAAGAAGGACCCGGTTCCATCGACCGATACCCAGGCGCCGAGCGGCCAAGTTTCGAGGATATGGCCAAACCACCCGCCCGTGGGCGAGAAGCCCTCGCTGACGTTCGCCGACGCCAATACCCCGGAGGCCCACGGGAGGTTATAGGTCACGGCGCCGGCTCCGATTAGCCCGCTAAGCATCGATCCGCCCATGCCGTCGCTGACGAAGATCGGGGTCGCGCTGAGCGACATTTCCAAGGGACCCAGTGGGTAGTTGAGATTAATGGCGCCGAGGGTGTTGTCGACCGTGTCCGCCGCATTGGCGGCGGCGCCTGCGACACCGCCAGCGGGCGCAGTCACCCCATTCGCCAAAGCTTGCTGAGCGTTCGCCGCCTCGGCGTTGAGGTACTGCGCGGCACCACCGTTCAACAAATTCACGAACTCGTCGTGGAAGGCCGCCGCCCTGGCGCTGAGGGCTTGGAATTCCTGGGCATGCGCACCCAGGACAGCCGAAATCGCCGACGAGACCTCGTCAGCGGCCGGCGCCGCAATTGCCGTGGTTTGGCTCGCCGCCGCCGCATTCGCGCTGCGCAACGCGGAGCCCAAGTTCTGCAAATTCCCGCTCGCCGTGGACACCGTTTCCGGGATTACATTCAGCGACGACACTGGCGTGCCTCCTTGGCTAACAAACCGACGAAGCAGACCGCCGAATCAGCGGCGAGAACAAAGGGTAACAGCCGACAACGCAACTGAAAATAGGCGTGCTCAGGTGTCTTTGCAGCATTTTTTGGACGCCCCCGGAGCCGGCCGCGGTCACGCAAAAGTTGCGACTCGACAACGTCGCCCGACGCGCCCGCCGAAATTCTAGACAACGCATGTTGTCAGAGCTTATCGTGAGCCCAGTTAGGCGCAGGAGGCCGAGATGACTGCCATGGCAACGACATCCGCCGATCCGCTGGGGCCCGACTCGCTCACCTGGAAGTACTTCGGTGACCTCCGCACCGGAATGATGGGCGTCTGGATCGGGGCGATTCAGAACATGTATCCGGAACTGGGCGCCGGTGTCGAGGAACATTCGATCCTGTTGCGCGAGCCGCTGCAGCGCGTGGCGCGCTCGGTGTACCCGATCATGGGCGTGGTGTACGACGGCGACCGGGCGGCCGAGACCGGCCAGCAGATCAAGGGCTACCACCGCACCATCAAGGGCGTCGACGCCGCGGGACGTCGCTACCACGCGCTGAACCCCGAGACGTTCTACTGGGCGCACGCCACGTTCTTCATGCTCATCATCAAGGTCGCTGACTACTTCTGCGGTGGCCTGACCGAGGCCGAGAAGCGGCAGCTGTTCGACGAGCACGTGCAGTGGTACCGGATGTACGGCATGAGCATGCGGCCGGTGCCCAAATCGTGGGAGGAGTTCCAGGAGTACTGGGAGCGGGTCTGTCGCGACGAGCTGGAAATCAACCAGGCGACGCTGGACATCTTCAAGATCCGGATTCCCAAACCCAAGTTCGTGCTGATGCCCACGCCGATCTGGGACCAGTTGTTCAAGCCGCTGGTGGCCGGCCAACGCTGGATCGCGGCGGGGCTGTTCGAGCCCGCGGTTCGCGAGAAGGCGGGAATGCACTGGACCGCGGGCGACGAGGTGCTGCTGCGCCTGTTCGGCAAGGCCGTCGAGCTGGCGTTCCTGGCGGTCCCCGACGAGATCCGGCTGCACCCGCGCGCGCTGGCGGCCTATCGCCGCGCCCAGGGGCGGCTGCCCAGCGACGCGCCACTGGTCGAGGCTCCGGCGTTCATGGGACCGCCGCGCGACCGCCGCGGGCTGCCGATGCATTACTTTCCGCCGCGGCCGAGGTCCGCTCTCGACCCGGCCAAGGCGCTCATGGAGCGGGCCGGCTCGCTGGTGCACGGCACGCTATCGCTGGCGGGTCTGCGCCCGGCCCGCGGACGCGTCAGGGCCGCCTGAGCAGACCCAGAGCGTGTGCGCTCTGGTAGAGGCAGATCGCCGCCGCGGCGGCGACGTTCAGGCTCTCTGCGCCGCCCGACATCGGGATGCACACGCGATCGTCGGCGACCGTCGCGAGCTCGGCCGGCAACCCGTGCGCCTCGGCGCCGAACAACCAGGCCGTCGGCGCCCCCAGGTCCGCCTCGTCGAGGCGCGTCGCCCCGTCGGTCGCGGTCGCCAGCACCCGCAGCCCGGCGCCGCGCAAGGCGGCGACGGCGGCGGGGACGTCCGGCGCGGCGACGACCGGGATCGAGAAGATGCTGCCCGCCGAGGCGCGCAGGCACTTGCCGTTGTACGGGTCGACGCTGTGCCCGCCGAGGATCACCGCGCCCGCGCCCATGGCGTCGGCGATGCGGATCAGCGTGCCCGCATTGCCCGGCTCACCGATCGCGACGGGAACCGCGACCAACCGCGGCGGGGCGGCCACCACATCCTCGAGCCGGGTCGCCGGCATGTCGCACACCGCGACCAACCCCGTCGGAGTGACGGTGTCCGACAGCGCTTTTGCGGCCCGGTCGGTGACCAGATGGACCGGGCAGCGCTGGCCGTCCAGCAGCCGGGAGTGCCGTTGCGCGGCGGCTTCGGTGACGAACACCTCGCGGATCAACCCGCGAGCGGACGCGGCCTCGACCAGGTTGGGGCCTTCGGCCAGGAATCGGCCCGCCCGCCGGCGACCGACGTGCCGGTGCAATTTGACCGCCGCGACCACCCGGGCCGAGCGTTCCGTGAGGGCGGCGGGCATCGTCGCGGGTTAAGCGGCCTCTCCCGAATCCGAGGGGGCGTTGACGTCGTCGGGCAGGGCCGCCCGGGCGACGTCGACCAGCGCGGTGAACGCCGCCGGATCGGTGATCGCGATGTCGGCGAGGTTCTTGCGGTCCACCTCGACGCCGGCGGCCTTGAGGCCCTGGATCAGCCGGTTATAGGTGATGTCGTTGGCGCGCGCGGCCGCGTTGATCCGGGAGATCCACAACTTGCGGAACTCGCCCTTGCGCGCACGGCGGTCGCGGTAGGCGTAGTTCAGTGAATGCAGTTGCTGCTCTTTGGCTTTGCGGTAGAGCCGGGATCGCTGGCCGCGATAGCCTTTCGAGGCTTTCAGGACGCTGCGCCTCTTCTTGTGGGCGTTGACCGCCCGCTTCACGCGTGCCATTGGATGTTCCTACTCTCGTTCAGGCAGTAATTGGTTCGTCAGGGTCTGGTCGGCTGGTCAGCCGTTGAGCAGCTTGTTGACGCGCTTGGTGTCGTTCGCTGCGACCACCGTGCGGCCGTCGAGCCGCCGGGTTCGCTTGGTGGGCTTGTGCTCGAGCAGGTGGCGCCGATTCGCCTTCTGGCGCACGATCTTTCCGCTACCAGTGCGCCTGAACCGCTTCGAAGCCCCGCTGTGGGTCTTGGCCTTGGGCATGTTTCCTCTACTTAGTTTCTCGTACCGCTCGTACTTGCTCGCGCTGTCAGCTCAGTTGGCCGACGGGTCCGTGTCCGGCGCCGCGTCGGTGTCCGTCGCCGCACTGCTCTCCGGTCCCTCGGGATGCCGCGCCCTGGCGCGGGTCTTCGCACCGCGGTGCGGCGCCAGCACCATCGTCATGTTGCGGCCGTCCTGCTTGGCGGACGTTTCGACGAATCCGTATTCGGCGACATCCGCGCCCAGCCGCTGCAGCAATCGGTAGCCCAACTCGGGCCTCGACTGCTCGCGTCCACGAAACATGATGGTGACCTTGACCTTCGATCCCGCCTCCAGGAAGCGAATTACGTGGCCCTTCTTGGTCTCGTAATCGTGATCGTCGATCTTGGGTCGCAGCTTTTGTTCTTTGACGACGGTCTGCTGCTGGTTCCGGCGGGATTCGCGCGCCTTTTGCGCCGCCTCGTATTTGAACTTGCCGTAATCCATGATCTTGCAGACCGGTGGTCTGGCGTTCGGGGCAACTTCGACGAGATCGAGATCGGCGTCCGCGGCGACGCGCAGTGCGTCTTCGATGCGCACTATGCCTACCTGCTCCCCTCCTGGGCCGATCAACCGGACTTCAGGTACGCGGATGCGCTCGTTGACGCGGGTCTCAGTGCTGATGGGGCCTCCCTTGTTGGGCTTCTACTTCTCCGGTGGCGGCCAGTCCCCATGCCCGTCGGAGGTTCAGCGGCGAAAACCCACACACCAGCAAAAAAGCCCTGCACAAGCAGGGCCCAATGCCGACCGATCGCGGCTGGTACCAGCCGCCCGCGCTATCCGCGGAACAGGCATCCACGACGCCTGTGACCGGACCGTGTCGCCTGAAAGAGGATCGAAACCTGTCTCGCGGCTAGCGGTGGGAGTGGGACTCCACTTACTGTTCCCCGGCGTTCACCGGGATGGTCGCAGCCCACAGTTTAGCAGCCGTGGGGCGTCTTCCAGCACGTCTGCGCCCGGGGCGGGAGTTCGGCCCGACGACGCCACGCCGGTACCGCGCGCAACTGCCCGCCATCGCTCTTGGCGCTTCGCCAGGATTTTCATGGGTTGAGGGCTTATCCTCGCGGTCTGTGACTGTAGCTACGTCCCGCTTCGGCCCGCGTTCGGGCAGTCAGCCGAACTCCCGGTATCGGTGGGTGCCGGCGGCGGCGGGCTGGACGGTCGGGGTCATCGCGACCGTGTCGCTGGTCGCCAGCGTGTCGCCCCTGATCCGGTGGCTGATCAAGGTCCCGCGGGAATTCATCAACGACTACCTGTTCAACTTCCCCGACACCAGCATCGCATGGTCGTTCGTGCTCGCCTTGCTGGCCGCCGCGCTCACCGCGCGCAAACGCATCGCCTGGGTGCTGCTGCTCGGCAACATGATCCTGGCCGCCGCCTTGAACGCCGCCGACATCGCCGCCGGGGACAACACCGCGGCCGAATCCTTCGGCGAGAATCTCGGTTTTGCGGTGCACATCGTCGCGATCGTGCTCCTGGTCCTGTCCTATCGGCAGTTCTGGGCCAAGGTCCGCAGGGCCGCCCTGGTCAAGGCGACCGCGGTGCTGGTCGCCGGCTGGGTGATCGGCATCCTGGCCTCCTGGGGCCTGGTCGAGATGTTCCCGGGCACCCTGGCGCCGGACTCCCGCTTCTGGTACGTGGTCAACCGGGTCGTCGGGTTCTCGCTCGTCGATCCGGACGCGTTTACCGGCCGGCCGCACGTCCTCCTCAACGCCGTCTTCGGACTGTTCGGCGCGCTTGCGCTCATCGCGGCGACGATCGTGTTGTTCCAGTCCCAGCGCGCCGACAACGCGCTCACCGGCGAGGACGAGTCGGCGATCCGCGGGCTGCTGGAGCTGTACGGCAAGAACGACTCCCTGGGGTACTTCGCCACCCGCCGCGACAAGTCGGTGGTGTTCGCGCACAGCGGCCGCGCCGCCGTCACCTACCGTGTCGAGGTCGGCGTCTGCCTGGCCAGCGGCGATCCGGTGGGCGACCCGAGGGCGTGGCCGCAGGCCATCGACGCGTGGTTGGGGCTGTGCCAGACCTACGGCTGGGCGCCCGGGGTGATGGGCGCCAGTTCGCAGGGGGCCCAGGCCTATCGGGAGGCCGGCCTCAACGCGCTGGAGCTGGGCGACGAGGCCATCTTGCTGGCGTCGGATTTCAAGCTGTCCGGCCCCGACATGCGCGGGGTGCGCCAGGCGGTGACGCGGGCCCGCCGGGCCGGTCTGACCGTGCGCATCCGGCGTCACCGCGACATTTCCGCCGACGAGATGGCCGACACGATCTCGCGCGCCGACGCCTGGCGCGATACCCAAACCGAGCGCGGCTTCTCGATGGCGCTGGGCCGGCTCGGCGACCCCGCCGACGGGGACTGCCTGCTGGTCGAGGCCCTCGACCGCGACGACCGGGTGGTCGCGATGCTGTCGCTGGTCCCGTGGGGAAGCACCGGCGTCTCCCTGGACCTCATGCGCCGTTCCCCGCAATCCCCCAATGGCACCATCGAGCTCATGGTCAGCGAGCTGGCCCTGAACGCGGAAACCCTTGGCATCATTCGTATTTCGCTGAACTTCGCCATGTTCCGCTCCGCGTTCGAGCAGGGCGCCCAGTTGGGCGCGGGCCCGGTTGCCCGGTTGTGGCGCGGTTTCCTGCTGTTCTTCTCGCGGTGGTGGCAGCTGGAGACGTTGTACCGCTCCAACATGAAGTACCAACCCGATTGGGTGCCCCGCTACGCCTGCTACGAGGACGCCCGGCTGATCCCCCGCGTCGGCGTCGCGTCGGCCCTGGCCGAGGGGTTCCTCGCGTTCCCCTTCAGCCGGCGCAAGACGCACACCGGGCATCACCCCGCCGTCCCGGCCAGGCTGGCCGAGTCCGGGCTGTTGCATCACGACGGGTCGGCTCCCGACGTCAGCAGCCTGCAGCGCCGCGCCAGTGCCGTCGAGGCCGAGGAGTCCAGGTCCCGCTTGCCCGAACAGGTGCGGGTGCGCCTGGCCAAGCTGAAGATCTTGCAGCGCAACGGCGTTGACGCGTACCCGGTGGGGACCCCGCCCAGCCACACCATCGCCCGCGCGCTGGATGCCGACGACGAGGAAAGCGTGTCGGTGGCGGGCCGCATCTTGCGGATACGCGACTACGGCGGCGTGCTGTTCGCCCAGGTGCGTGACTGGTCGGGCGAACTTCAAGTGCTGCTGGACAATTCGCATCTGGAGCGCAGCCGCACCGCCGATTTCACCGCGGCCATCGATCTAGGTGACCTGGTCGAGATGACCGGGCACATGGGCTACAGCAAGAACGGGACCCGCTCGCTGATCGTGCGCGACTGGCGGATGATCGGTAAGTGCTTGCGGCCGTTGCCGAACAAGTGGAAGGGGCTGACCGACCCCGAGGCGCGGGTGCGCACCCGCTACGTCGACCTGGCGGTCAACCCCGAGTCGCGTGATCTGATCAGGGCCCGCAGCAGCGTGTTGCGGTCCGTGCGGGAAACGCTGTTCGCCAAGGATTTTATCGAGGTCGAGACGCCCATCCTGCAGCAGATCCACGGTGGTGCCACCGCGCGGCCGTTCGTCACCCACATCAACACCTACGACATGGACCTGTTCTTGCGCATCGCGCCGGAGCTGTATCTGAAGCGGCTGTGCGTCGGCGGCGTGGAGCGGGTGTTCGAACTGGGCCGAGCCTTCCGCAACGAGGGCGTCGACTTCAGCCACAATCCGGAGTTCACGCTGCTGGAGGCCTACCAGGCGCACGCCGATTACAAGGCGTGGATCGATGGTTGCCGGGAGCTCATCCAGAATGCCGCGCAGGCCGCCAACGGCGAGCAGACGGTGCTGCGGCCCCGCCGCGGCGGCGACGGCACCGACGGGCGCCTCGAGCCGGTCGACATCTCCGGCATCTGGCCGGTGAAGACCGTGTTCGACGCGGTATCGGAGGCCCTCGGCGAGCGCGTCGACACCGAGACCTCGCTGGCCGCGCTGCGCAAGCTGTCCGACGCCGTCCACATTCCGTATCGCGCGCACTGGGACTCCGGCGCGGTCGTGCTCGAGCTGTACGAGCACCTGGTGGAGGACAAGACCGAGGAGCCGACTTTCTACATCGACTTCCCCACCTCGGTGTCGCCGTTGACCCGGCCGCACCGCAGCCAGCCCGGCGTCGCCGAGCGGTGGGACCTGGTGGCCTGGGGCGTCGAGCTGGGAACCGCCTACAGCGAGCTGACCGATCCGGTCGAACAGCGGCGGCGCCTGCAGGAGCAGTCGCTGTTGGCCGCCGGGGGCGACCCCGAGGCGATGGAACTCGACGAAGATTTCCTGCAGGCCATGGAATACGCGATGCCGCCCACCGGCGGGATGGGCATGGGCATCGATCGGCTCGTCATGCTCATAACTGGCCGCAGCATTCGCGAGACCCTGCCATTCCCGCTGGCCAAGCCGCACTGAACGATCCCTTAACTCCTCCCGGCGGCGCGGCCGACATTCGGCGATTACGTTCCGGCGCGGTTAACGATCGATCACAATGAGTCACGTGACCGCCACCGCGCCCCCAGCGACCCTTGGGACGGCGCATTTGCTGGCGAGTGCTCACACGTCCCTGATGCACGGCTGGGTGCCGGCGACGGTCCAGATCGGTGCCGCGGTGGTGCTGACGCTGGCCGTCGGCTGGCGGTCGCGACGCTGGCGGACGATCTGGCTGCCGCTGGCCGGCCTGGTCGGCGGCGCCGCCGCGTATGTGACGCACTGGTACATCGTCGATCGCGGCCTGTCCGACGAACCGGCGCCCCCGGCGCTGTGGATGTGGATCGCGTCGGCCGGCCTGGCCGCAGCGGTGCTGGTGCTGGGCTGGCGCAGCGCGCCGCCGTGGCGTCGCGGCGCGACCGTGCTGGCGGTGCCGCTGTGTTTGCTCTGCGCGGCGCTGACGCTCAACCTCTGGGTCGGCTACTTCCCGACCGTGCAGGCGGCGTGGAGCCAGCTCACCTCCGGCCCGCTGCCCGATCAGACCGACCCGGCCACCGTCACGGCGATGGTCGCAAAGCGGGTCCGGCCATCGCATGGCAGCGTGGTGCCGGTGGTGATCCCTTCGGAGGCATCGCATTTCAAGCACCGCGGTGAACTCGTGTACCTGCCGCCCGAATGGTTCACCAGCAGCCCGCCGCCGGCGTTGCCGACGGTGATGATGATCGGCGGGCAGTTCAACACGCCGGCGGACTGGACGCGAGCGGGCAACGCGGTCAAGACCGTCGACGATTTCGCGGCCGCGCACGCCGGCAAGGCGCCGGTGTTGGTGTTCGTCGACTCCGGAGGGGCCTTCAACAACGACACCGAATGCGTCAACGGCGTTCGCGGCAACGCGGCCGACCACCTCACCAAGGATGTTGTCCCCTACATGGTTTCGAAGTTCGGCGTCAGCCCCGACCGGTCCGGCTGGGGCATCGCCGGCTGGTCGATGGGCGGGACCTGCGCGGTGGATCTGACCGTCATGCACCCCGAGATGTTCAGCGCGTTCGTCGACATCGCGGGCGACTTCTACCCCAACGCGGGCACCAAGACCCAGACCATCGCCAGGCTGTTCGCCGGAAAGGCCGAGGCCTGGGCGGCATTCGACCCGACCACGGTGATCAACCGGCACGGGCAGTACCGCGACGTGTCCGGGTGGTTCGCCATCTCCTCGGACGGCCCGCCGGCACCGCGGCGCGACACGTCGGTAGCCGACGCCGGCACCATGCGCCTGGTGAGTCGTGAGGCCGCGGCCAACCCGAGCAACCAGACCGCGGCCGCCTATTCGCTGTGCGCGCTCGGCCGCGCCAACGGCATCGACTGCGCGGTCCTCCCCCAGCCGGGCAAGCACGACTGGCCTTTCGCGGACAGGGCTTTCGCGGCCGCGCTGCCGTGGCTGGCCGGCCGGCTCGGCACCCCCGGGGTCACCCGGATCCCGCTGCCGACCGCCTCCGCCCCGCCCGCGCCACCCAGCCAGGTGGTGGTCCCGGCCGAGCGCTCCAGCACGGCCAGCAGGTAGCCGCCGTCGCTACGTGAGGTGCTCATCGAAGAAGCTGACCATCCGCCGCCAGGCGTCGTCCGCCTCGCGTTCGGAATAAGCCATCCCGGCCGCGCCCGCGATGAGGCGAATCGGCGCGGGCACGGCGTGGTCGTTCATGAAGCTGTGGCCGACGCCGGGGTATTCCTTGATATCCCGCGGTACCTCACCCTCCGCCAGCAAGGCCTCCAACCGGGCTGCCGTGCCGCGCCGAACGATGGGGTCCTTCGCGCCGAAACTTCCCACCACAGGGCATGATCCGCGCAGCGCTTCGACATCCTTGGGGAGCAGGCCATAGTTCGGCGCCGTCGCGTCGAACAGGCGCCGGGGGGCGAGTTGCAGGACGAACCCCGCACCCATGCAAAACCCGGCCAGCCCGACCTTGCCGGAGCACCGCTCGTCGGTGACGAGGCGATCGCGGGCGGCGACAAGGTCGTCGTAGGCGGTCCCATGGCCGGCGAAATGCGCGCGCAGCGTGCTGATCATGCACCTGATCTTGGGGCCGTGTCCGCCGTAGAGAGCCGGGGCCAGCGCCAGATAACCATTGCGGGCAAAGCGATCCGAGATTTGCCGCAGGTTCACGGTCATGCCGAGAACGTCCTGCACCACCACCACCCCCGGCCACGGGCCCTGCCCTTCGGGGACGGCCAGGTAGCCCGGCAGCGGGCCGTCGGCGCCCGGGTACGCGATGTCAGGCATGGCGCATCACCGCTCGACCATTCGGCTGCGAACTGTCATCGCACGCACACCTTCACCGGAAATCGAAAGAGCCGGACAATACTCGGATCTGGTAATCCGATATGACCGTATCGCGTCGCGATGTGGGTATATTGTCGGGCCGTGGAGCCCGGCCGACTGTTTCCATTCGATCCGCCCCCTCCGCTCGAGCCGACGCCCAAGGAACGGATTCGCGACGCCGCCCTGCGTAGGTTCGCCGCCCACGGGGTTGTCGCCACGTCGCTGCGCGTGGTGGCCGAGACCGCGGAGGTGTCGATCGGGCTGGTCCAGCACCACTTTCGCACCAAGGCCACGCTTGTCGCGGCCGTCGACCAGTACGTGCTGCAGGTGGTCGGTGAGGCATTGGCACCGGCGGCGCTGCCCGAGCCGCCGTCGGACGGGCTCAACGAAGCCGGGCGCCGGCTGACCACACTGATGGTCGAACGTCCCGACGTCATGACCTATCTCGGGCGCGTGCTCGCCGAGGGCGGCGCATTCGGGTCGGTCATCTTCGAGGGTCTTCTGGGTATCAGTACCGCTCAGCGCGAATATTTCGTGGCGCAGGGCAATACACACCCGGACCTCGACCCGGATTGGGCGGCAATCAACGTAGTTATCCTGCGCATTGGCGCCATCATTCTGCATCCCTACATCGAGCTCTACTTGGGCAACTCGTTCTTCAGCAGGCCGCAGCTGCAACGTTGGGACGCCTCGGTCACCAGCCTGCTCCGGCACGGCCTATTCCTCGAGGAAACCGAACGTCCAGGCGGCGACAGCGACGCTTGATGAGCCCATTCGGCGACCGTTTATTGCCCGCGTCACATTTTTCGTCTGAGCGCGACGTCTGAGCCGCCGAGCCACCGGCCAGGTGCTATACACGAACCACCATGGACGCGTCCGAGAAAACCGCCTACACCGCGCAGATTCTCGACCCCGACGACCCCGACGACAGTTTGGTGTTGCAACGGCTCCGGGCCGACCCCACCGTGGAGTTCATCGACCACCGCGACACCCAGCTGGCCAACCTGCGCGGCCTTCGGCCGCCCCCGGATGCCGCGCTGCTGGCCGAAGGCGGTCGGTGGGCGTACTACCCGTGGCGGCGCGCGGTCGTGGCGGTGCTCGGCCCCCGCGGTTATCGCGCGGTGCGCCTGGACCGCAACCGCAACAACATCACCCCACCCGAGCAGGACCGGCTTTTGCGGCTGCGCATCGGCGTGGCCGGCCTCAGCGTCGGTCACGTCATCGCGCACACGCTGGCCGCACAGGGATTGTGCGGCGGTCTGCGCCTGGCCGACTTCGATCATCTCGAGCTGTCGAACCTGAATCGGGTGCCCGCCAGCGTGTTCGACATCGGCGTCAACAAAGCTTGTGTGGCCGCGCGCAGGATCGCCGAACTCGACCCGTACCTATCGGTGGAGGTGGTGGACGCCGGCCTGACGTTCGACACGGTCGACGCGTTCGTGGACGGGCTCGACATCGTGGTCGAAGAATGCGATTCGCTCGACATGAAGGCGGTGCTGCGCGAAGGCGCCCGGGCGCGCCGCATCCCGGTGCTGATGGCGACCAGCGACCGCGGTCTCGTGGACGTGGAGCGCTTCGATCAAGAGCCGCAGCGCCCGATTCTGCACGGTCTGCTCGGCGACCTCGACATCGGACTGCTACCCGGCATGAGCAGCCGCGAAAAGGTCCCGCATATCCTGCGACACCTTGAGGCCGAACGACTTTCGCCCCGGACGGCCGCTTCGCTGATAGAGATCGACCGCACCGTGTCGACCTGGCCCCAGCTGGCCTCCGATGTGATCCTGGGTGCGTCGGCGCTGGCGGAGGGCGTACGCAGGATCGGGCTGGGCGAACAACTGCGCTCGGGCCGCACGCGCATCGATATCGCCTGGGCGCTCGACCAACTCGACGAGCCGGACATGGCCCGGCACCGCCCGGCGCCGACAGAGAATCACGAGCCCGCGGAGCTACCGGGGATACCCGGCGTTATCGCAGCCGCCGCGATCCGCGCCCCATCCGGCGGAAACGTGCAGCCCTGGTACGTTCAGGCCGGACCCACTGCAATCACCATAGACGTTGCCGCCCAACACACTTCGACCATGGACGTCGGATTTCGCGGCAGCGCCGTCGCGGTCGGCGCCGCGCTCCTGAACGCCAGGATCGCCGCGGCGGAGCACCACGTCCTGGGGGCTGCCGCGCTGAACGACGACGTCGACGAAACGCCACTGCGCGCCACCCTGACGCTTGACGACGGCACCGACCCGACACTCGCCGACCTCTATCAACCGATGCTCGAGCGTTCGACCAACCGCCACCACGGAACACCCGAGCCGATCGACGCCACCACCATCGAAGCCCTCGCCGCCGCTGCTGAACGGGAAGGTGCGCGGCTGCGCATGATCACCGCCAGGGACGACATCGCGCGTGCGGCAACGATTCTCGCCGCATCCGACCGTACCCGCTACCTGACGCCGCACCTGCACCGAGAGATGATTTCCGAATTGCGCTGGCCCGGCGATGCCGACCCCGACACCGGCATCGAGGTGCGGAGCCTGGAATTGGATGCCGGCGATCTGGAACTGCTCGAGGTGCTGCGCCGCCCGGACGTCATGGCTCACCTGGCCCGATGGGACGCGGGAAGCGCGCTCGGTGAGGAAACTCGCGACCGGATAATGGCCAGCTCGGCCCTGGCCGTTGTCAGCGTGCCCGGCGGGTCGCTGCGCGACTACGCCACGGGAGGCTCGGCCGTAGAGCTGGTCTGGATCATCGCCCAGCAGCACGGGCTGGCTGTCCAGCCGGTCTCGCCGGTCTTCCTCTACGCCCACACCCGGGCAGACTTCGACGAGCTCTCACCCCAGTTCGCCGACCAGCTAACACAGTTGCAGCGGGACTTCCGCGGCCTGATCGACATGCCCCCCGGAGAATTCATCGTGCTGGTCCTACGGTTCACGGCCGGGCCACCGGCATCGGTACCGAGCAGGCGCAACCTGGACAGGGCCCGGGTGCTGAGTTGAGCGAATCATTGCTAGACGCGCTAGCTAATGCCGTCGCCGCGCCCCAGTTGAGGCTACGGTAAGGGCAATGTCGGGCTCATTGGACTACCTGGTCACCGCTGCTGCCGCCGAGTTGATGGCGGCAAGCGCGGCTGACTCCGCCGCGATCAGTCAACGGGTGCTCGGCAACCTGGTGAGCGACCTGGGCGTCGACTTCAGCTTCCTGCGCCACAACGACCACACGATCCGCGCCACGGTGCTCGTCGCCGAGTGGCCGCCGCGCAACGCCGACCCCGACCCGATCGGTGTGGTGTATTTCGCCGACGCCGACTCGGTGTTCACGAGGGCCGAAAACCTCAAGGTGCCCGAGGTGGTGCGCCCCGAGGCCGCGAACGCCGACTATCAGAGCAATATCGACGAGGGAACCGGGTGGGGCGCGGTCTCGCTTGCCGCCGTCCCGCTGCTGTCCGGCGATGTGACCACCGGCACCCTGGCGTTCGGCAAGGTCGGCGACCGCGAATGGCTACCCGAAGAGCTCAATGCGCTGCAGGCGGTCGCCGCGCTGTTCGCTCAGCTGCAGGCCCGCATCGTCGCCGAGGAGCAACTGCACTACCTCGCCGAGCACGACGACCTGACCGGCCTGCTGAACCGCCGGGCGCTCATCGCCTACCTCGACAAGCGGCTGGCCGCCGGGCAGCCGGGTTCCGTCGCGGTCGTGTTCCTCGCGCTGGACCGGTTCAAGGTGATCAACGAACGCCTCGGGCAAAACGCGGGTGACCGGTTCATCGAGGCCTTCGCCGCGCTGCTGCGCGCCGCCACCGACATTCCCTCGGTGATCGCCCGCTTCGGCGGTGACGAGTTCGTCGTCGTGCCGGCCGCATCCATGGACGTCGAGGCCGCCGAGGCGTTCGCGCAATCGATTCACACCGGGGTTCATCGGCAGGTCGTGATCGACGGCGAGATGCTCAGCCGCACCGTGAGTATCGGCGTCGCGGCCGGGATCCCGGGGTCGGAAAGCACGTCCGATCTACTGCGCCGAGTCGATCAGGCCACCAGGTCGGCCAAGAGTTCCGGCGGCAACAAGGTCGCGATCTTCAGCCCGGAGATGTCGAGAACGGACATGATCCGCAACGACATCGAGCTGTACCTGGAAGGGATGATCGACAACGACAGCGATGCCCTGGTGCTGCATTACCTCCCCGAGTTCGACATGCGCACTGGCGAGATCCTGGGCACGGAAGCGCTGATCCGTTGGCAACACCCCACTCTGGGCCTGTTGATGCCCGACTCGTTCATCCAGGTGGTGGAATCGATCAACCTGGGTGCAAAGCTCGGCCGTCTGGTAATCCGTTCGGCGTGTGCGCAGTTCGGGCTATGGCAATCACGCGGGGCCGGCAAAGGTGCCGTGCTGCGTATCAACGTGTCGCCCGTGCAGCTCGTCACGGAGGGCATCGTCGACACCGTCGCGACGACCCTCGACGAGTTCGGCCTGGATCCCAGCACCGTGTGCCTGGAGATCACCGAAAGCGTGGTGGTCCAAGACATCGATGCGACCCGCAAAACGCTGTTCGGGCTGAAGGACATCGGAGTGCAGATCGCCATCGACGACTTCGGCACCGGTTACAGTGTGCTGACGTATCTGAAGTCCCTTCCGGTCGACGCACTCAAGATCGACAAGGGGTTCGTCCACCATCTCGACACCAACGCCGGCGACCTGGCCATCGTGCGGTCGACCCTGGCACTGGCCGACGCCTTCGGGCTCGACGTCGTCGCCGAAGGCGTCGAAACGGTGGCGGCGGCCAAGACACTGTTGGCCCTGGGTTGCTCTCGGGCGCAAGGCTTTCTGCTGTCACGTCCGCTCGACAGCGCGGCGATGGAGGCGCTGCTCGCCAAGCGCGTCATCCCGATGGATTTCTCCGACGCGGGCGATGCGCCGCAGTCTGAAACACCGGGGAAAAAGGACGTTGTCTAGGCCCTCGGGATGCGGAGCCTGCGGCGGCCAATTCCCCACGCACGCACGGCCGATCGAGGTTTAAGGGCGGCGTTGAAACAGGTAGTAGTACGTCGGGGTCTTGTCGTCGAGTTCCCGCTCGTCACCCGTGGACAGCAGCGTCCAGCCAGGGGCGAATCGTCGTTCCATTTCGGCGTGGTCGATGCCCGGCACCCCGAACCTCCCGCCGGGAGGGAACGCCACGATGTACAGCCGCGCGTCGGGTGCCGCCACGGCGCTGATCTCCCGGACGTACGCCTCACGATCGCTGCCACTCATGTTGTGGATGCAGCCGTTGTCGACGATCAAGTCGAAACCGCTACCGATCCCCTCCTGGCTCAGTTGTGTGACGTCGGCACGGGCAAAGTTGACCGAGGCACCGGCGGCGCCGGCCTTGGCGCGCGCCTTCTCGAGCGGCTTCGCGACGTAGTCAACCCCCGTGACCTTCCACCCGTGCTGGGCAAGGTAGATGGCGCAATCCCCGGTACCGCATCCGACGTCCAGGGCCGACCCCGTGGCCAGCGCGGGCGAATCGACGGTTCCCTCGATCAGATCGCGCAGACCCTGCCCGATCGCATGACCTTCCCACGGCGTGAAACCGATGCGGTAAAACAACCGAAATCGCGTGTGTCGAGAAGCCATAGCCGCAATCATGGCATTCCCGCTCGCGGGCGCGCGTCGCGGCCGCCGCTGCGGGCGCGAGAAAGGTTCGCTGACCGATGTCACGGCTGAAGGCGTGGTGGAACCAGCCCGACCAGTACGACTGGATCACGACCTTCCTGCGCCAGCGCGGGATGCTGCGTCCGGCGCGAACGATCATGGCCGTCATAACCGGTTCGTCGGCACTGGTGCCGCTCACCGTGTTGCCGAGTCAACACAACCCCAGCCCCGTCGAGGTGCTCACCGGCGCCCTCGCCGCCGCGTTCACCGCCGCCGTGACCGCGTTGTGGCTGATGCGCTGGCCCACGCGCCGGCAGTCGCAGATCGGCGTTGCGGTGGGCGCGTTGTGCGTCGGCGGGTGGAGCGTCGTACAGCCCACCGCGGCCCTCGCCGCCCTGGCCTGTACGGCCATGGCGATCACCGGCAGCTACATCGCGCTGTTCCACGGCCCCAGGCTTCTGGTGTTCAACGGTGTGGTCGCCGTCACGGTCACCACCGTGGCGGTGGTGCGGCTGACCGAAGAGGCAAACGTGGCCAGCGCCGCGTCCGCGTTCTGGCTCAACACCTTTCTCAACTTATGGTTGCCCCTTGGGATTTGGGGCATCTCCCGGGCCATGGGAACGTATGCCCTTCGCTCCCAAGAGGATCCCCTCACCGGACTGCTGAACCGGCGGGCGTTCACCGACGAGGTCGGCAGCCGCTTGATCAATCCGCCGCCGGAGCACCGCCACCTGGCGGTGGTGATGGTCGACCTCGACAACTTCAAACGCATCAACGACACCCTCGGTCATTCGGCCGGTGACCGCGCCCTGCAGCAGGTGGCCGACCTGCTGCGCGAGCGCACCCCCTCCGACGCGGTCATCTGCCGCGCCGGCGGCGAAGAATTTCTGGTCGCGCTGACCTCGGCGACCCCGGACGTCGCGCCGCTGGCCACCGAGTTCTGCACCGCGCTCGCCGAGCTCTCCCCCGAGATCACGGCCAGCATCGGCACCGCGAGCGCGGAACTGCGCCTGCTGACCGGACGCGATGTCGCGTGGCTGGTCGACGAGCTGATCGTGATCGCCGACACCGCGATGTACGCGGCCAAACGCCGGGGCGGAAACCAGGCCCACCACGGCGTGCGGGCCTAGCGCCGGCGTCAGTGCCGCAGCCGGACCTTGGCCATGATCGGAGCCGCCGCGACCATGGTGAACGGCACGGCCAGCGGGAAATCATCCGACAGCGACTCGATTTCGACTCGGCGAACGATGGTCGCCAGCGCGAGCGTGGCCTCCAGCATCGCGAAGTGATCTCCGATGCAGGAGCGGGGGCCCCCGCCGAACGGAACGTATTGCCAACGGTCCCGGCCCTGGTCACGTTCGGGGCTGAACCGGTCCGGGTCGAACCGCAGCGGATCGTCCCACAGGGTCGGATCCGTCTGTACCGCCATCCTTCCGAACGCCAGCATGGTGCCGGCCTTGACGCGATAGCCCGCGACTTCGACATCGCGCGTCGCCATGCGGGTTCCGGTCGGCCCCGGCGGGCACAACCGCAGCGCCTCCTGCAGGACCCGGACCGTGAACGTAAGCCGCGCGACGTCGTCGGGGGTGAGCTGGCGGTCGCCGAGCTCCGCGACTTCGGCCGCCACCCGTTCCTGCATGCCGGGATGGCGGCCCAGCGCCCACAGCGCGTACGTCAGAGTCGTCGCCGTCGTGTCGTGTCCGGCGAACAAGAAGATGATCATCTCGTCGCGGATCTCGGTGTCGGTCAACGACTGCCCGGTTTCCGGGTCGGTCGCGGCGATGAGCGCGTGGACCAGCGGCGCCTCCCTGTCGGCGTCGGCGCGGCACGCCCGCAGGATCTCGTCGGCGAGCTCGCGAATCGCGCGGGCGGCGGCCCGGGCGCGCCGCCGCGCGGGTGTGGGCAGCCACTCCGGCGCGCGCAGCGGCCGCAGGGCCCGCCTTACCGCGTAACTCGTGGCCACCCGCAGCGGCTCGGCGATCGCGTCGGATCGCTCATCGAGGTCCAAACCCAGCACCGAGCGACCCAGCGCCCGCAATGTCAGCGTGCGGCACTGCGCGTCGAGATCGATCTCGGCGCCGTCCGTCCATGCGGCGCACACCGTTTCGGCGGCCTCGGCCATGTGGCCGCCGAACTGGCGGACCCGCTGGCGGGTGAACACCGGCTGCAGCGTTCGCCGGCGCGGTAACCACTCGGTGTGGGGCAAAACGAACAGGTTCCCGCCCAACAGCCGGCGCAGCTCGGTGGTCACCGTGCTCGTCTTGTCGACGGAACCGTCTCTCACGCTGACGATGTCGCGGATCCCCTGCGGCGAGGTCGCCAGCACGATCGGCGGAATCAGCCAGCTGGGCCCCAAGGTGACCCGGGTGACGGGCCCGCCGGCGTCGCGAAGCTTGTTCGTGCCGGTGTGGAATTCCCTGATCGCCTTCACCCGTTCGCGATACGGAAGCGGATTTTTCGGCGCCAACGGCAACGTCGCAACGTCTCGCACGGGCCGCTCGGTGATGGACACCCCTTGACCCTAGACCGTCGGCAGCATCGGCCCGGCGTTCACCGGTGCGCCCGCGCCGGCCCAATTCCGCTCAGTGGCAGCGAGATAGGCGTGCCGAGCGGGCGCCGGGCCGCTACGCCGAAGCACGGCGAAGGATGACCGCGTCCTCGGTGCACATCAGCTTGAATTGGTCGGGCTCGGCGTGCGTGGCCAGGGTCCGGCGATCCCACCACATGACTTTTGTTCGGTAGTTGTCGTTGGGATAGGCGGCCGCCGGTATCCGCGAGGCCACCACGCCCCCCGAGGATCGCCACTGTTCCAGGACATGGGCCGCCGCGGTGGCCATGACGAACTGGACACCCATCAGCGTCATCGTCGGCAGCGCGGTGCGGGCCAACACCCTGGACAGCGCCCGGCTGCCGTACTCCTGCGAGTTTGCCCAGGCGCTTTTGACCTCAACGACGCCGAACGGGATGCGGTTGGCGATCATGTAACGCAGCACCGCGGCGCCGGGGTTGCCGTCCCACTCCTCGAGCGCGTGGGAGTCCTCGGGCGCCCGCAGCGGCCCCACGACGCGCGTGCCCCCGACAACCCGGCCTTCGGGGTCGGTCGCGGCGAAGAACAGCGCCGTGTCGGCGCCGTCCCGAACCGCGTCGACGTCGAGCACCCATTCCAGTCCGTGCCGCCGATAGCTCTGGAACGCGCCGTCCAGGTATTGCTCCCACAGTTCGGGCTGCGCCTGCGGCGTCGACGCGGTGACCCGGCATCCCGTCGCGTCATCCCGCCATCCCCAACTGCCCTCCAGCCAAGGGCCGTCGGTGGCCCTACGCGCCAGTTGAGCCGCTTCCATAGTTGTCCCTTCATTCCCGATCTGTGCTGCTCGGACCATTTGTGCGAACGCTCTTGAAGTATTTCGTTATCTCAGCGCAATAAATTACCGCCGCAATTGCGCGATGGATCCCCGCTTGTGGTGACGACACCGCCGCTTTAGCCGAGATCATTGTCCACATTCCTGAACTGCTGTGAACGAAAATTTGCTTGTAACGGTACAGCGGTGCTCGCTGCGCCGTGAACCGGGAGATCGCCACGTGGGCTGCATTTCGGTTAACCACGCGTGTCCGCGTCCGCGTGGCTGGGTACGAACGGGGCGATTAGGCCTGTTCGAGGCCCCTAGGCCCCTTCTCACTTAGATGATTTAACCGGACGAAGCGGGCTGCTTCTAGTTCTAATTTTTCCGCGTGGCGGCCACCGGGCGCCGCGGAGTTAGCTGGTTTCTGACCGCGGCATCGGCTCCGGCGACCACAAATCGGCGAAGTTGTCGCGGCGGCCCCCCGAAGACAACGAATTTCGGCCCGCGCAATTGTGAAGAGACGTTTACGCCCGCCCACCAAATCGATTGTCCAGCCGGCGCCGGAAACTTCGCCAAACCGCCGTGCCGGGCGCACACTCGAACCCGTGGTCCCACCCTCGCGCGCCGCCCGCCTCAGGCGCGCGATCTTTGCCCGGCACTGCAATCCGTGGAGCGCCTGGACGCGCTGGGCGAGCACGCCGCTGACCCTGGTGCCCGTGTGGACGCGGCGCTGGAGCCACGCGGGGTTGGTCGCGTTGTGGTTCGCCGCCAACCCGTTCGTCTTCGGCAAGCCGGCGCACGAACGCGCCTGGTCAACCAGGGCGATGCTGGGCGAGGAACTGTGGATCAGCCGTCGTCCCCGGGACGCGGCCATGCTCGTCAGCGCGGTGACATCCGCGGCCGCGCTGAGCGCCGTCGTCGCCGCCCGCCGTCACCGCCGCAGGCCGGCGGCGATCGCGACCGCGGTGCAGATGGCCCTCACCCTGGTCTATTGGCAGCAGATGGTGCGGTATTTCGATCGCCGCGCGCAGTAGCGTGACGGCATGCCCGACGAACCAACGACTCCCGAACCCGGGTACGACGCGGCCGGCGTGCCGACCTTCGAATCCGTCAGGGAGAAAATCGAGTCCCGCTACGCGACGGCGCAGGGCGCGGCCGAGCTCGACGCCGATACGGCGGAAGGCCGTTCGGTCGAAGAGCAGTACGAGGAGCGGGAGCGCGCCGCGGCGGAGCGGTTGAGGCGGATCCGGGAGTCGATGCGCTCCGACGAGCGTTGAGGGTGCGCAGATTCACCATCGACGAGCGACGTAACCGCCTGGCGCGCAGGCATTTCCTGTCCGCGGGCGACCCGCCGCCGCTGGCGCGGGCGGTCGCCGGGCTGGTCGGGCTGCATGCGACCGACCCCGCCACCCCGTACCTGTCGCTGTGGGCGCGTACCCCGGGTTTCGTGACCGACGACCTCGACCTGCAGCTGTACGGCAAGCGCGCCGCGGTCAAGCACCTGGCGATGCGACGGACGCTGTGGCTGGTCAGCAGCGACGACCTGCCCGTCATTCAGTCGGCGTCCAGCGCGCGGGTCGCCGACAACGAACGGCGCCGGCTGGTCGCCGACGTGCAGAAGGCCGGTGTGGCCGACGACGGCGCGCGCTGGCTGGACCGCGCCTGTTCGGCGGTGTTGCGCCATCTCAGTGACAGCGGGCCGGCCAGCAGCACCGCACTGCGGGCCGCGCTGCCCGAGCTGGCCGGCAGTTACGACCCCGCGCCCGGAAAGCGCTGGGGCGGCCAGGTCCCGCTCGCCCCGCGGGTGCTCACGGTGCTCTCGGCGCGGGGCGAGATCGTGCGCGGGCCGAATGACGGGGCCTGGACCACGTCGCGGCCGCGCTGGGCCAAGACCGGGGACTGGCTCGGCGCGCCCGCGCACGCCCCGCCCCAGCACGCCGCGCAGGCCGACCTGACCCGCCGCTGGCTGGCTGCCTTCGGACCGGCCACCGCCGCTGACGTCAAGTGGTGGTTCGGCACCACGCTGACCGCGGCCCGGAAGGCCCTGAGCGATATCGGGGCGGTGGAGGTCGAGCTGCAGGGCGGACCCGGCGGCACCGGCTGGGCGTTACCCGACGACCTCGATCCCGAACCCCAGGCGCCCCCGTGGTGCGCCTTGTTGCCCGGGCTGGACGCCACCAGCATGGGCTGGTTTCACCGTGAGTGGTATCTCGGGGACCATCGCGCGCAGGTGTTCGACCGCAACGGCAACGCGGGTCCCACCGCGTGGTGGAACGGACGCATGGTGGGCGGCTGGTATCAAGACGACGGCGCCCGCGTCCGGCTGCAGCTCCTCGAGGATCCCGGTCGCGACGGGCGACGCGCCCTGCAGCGCCGCGCCGACGAGCTCACCCTGTGGCTGGACGGCGTGCGCATCAACCCCCGCTTCCCGTCGCCGCTGTCGAAAGCCGGTGGGGCCGCGGGCCGCGAAACATAAACGGCTGCCAAGTTTTCGGGCGTGTCGTGTGCGACGTTTATGTGTCGCGACGCGACTCGGCTCAGGCGGTGACCTTGCGGCGGCGGGTCGCCCGCCGCGGCGCCGGCGCCCGGCCCACCACCTCGGCGAGGAACTTGCCCGTGTAGCTTTCGGGCACCGCGGCGACGTCCTCGGGGGTGCCCTCGGCGACAACGGTTCCGCCCTCGGCGCCACCCTCGGGGCCCATGTCGACGATCCAGTCCGACGTCTTGATGACGTCCAGGTTGTGTTCGATGACGATGACCGTATTGCCTTTGTCGACAAGGCCGTTGATGACCTTGAGCAGCTTGCGGATGTCGTCGAAATGCAGCCCGGTGGTGGGCTCGTCGAGGATGTAGATGGTGCGCCCGGTCGAGCGCTTCTGCAGTTCGGCGGCCAGCTTGACGCGCTGCGCCTCACCACCGGACAGCGTCGGGGCGGGCTGGCCGAGCCGGACGTAGCCCAGCCCGACGTCGACGAGCGTCCGCAGGTAGCGGTGAATGCCGGTGATCGGCTCGAAGAACTCCGCCGCCTCCTCGATCGACATGTCCAGCACCTCGGAGATGGTCTTGCCCTTGTAGTGCACTTCCAGGGTTTCGCGGTTGTACCGGGCGCCGTGGCAGACCTCGCACGGCACGTACACGTCGGGCAGGAAGTTCATCTCGATCTTGATGGTGCCGTCGCCCGTGCACGCCTCGCAGCGACCGCCCTTGACGTTGAACGAGAATCGGCCCGGCTGGTACCCGCGCACCTTGGCCTCGGTGGTGGCGGCGAACAGCGTGCGGATCTTGTCGAACACCCCGGTGTAGGTGGCCGGGTTGGACCGCGGCGTGCGCCCGATCGGCGACTGGTCGACCCGGACCAGCTTGTCCAGGTGGTCCAAGCCGGTGACCCGGGTGTGCCGGCCCGGGACCTGCCGGGCGCCGTTTAGCCGGTTGGCCAGCACCGTGGCCAGGATGTCGTTGACCAGTGTCGATTTGCCGGAGCCGGACACGCCCGTCACCGAGGTGAGCACCCCGAGCGGGAACGACACGTCGATGGCGCGCAGGTTGTGCTCGCGGGCGCCGACGACGGTGAGCTGGCGACGCCGGTCGACGGGCCGCCGGATCGCGGGGATCTCGATGCTCTCCTTGCCCGACAGGTAGGCGCCGGTGATCGAGTCCTTATTGGCCAGCAGGTCGGCATAGGTTCCGCTGTGCACGATCTCGCCGCCGTGCTCGCCGGCCCGCGGGCCGATGTCCACGATCCAGTCGGCATGGGCGATGGTGTCCTCGTCGTGCTCGACGACGATCAGGGTGTTCCCCAAATCCCTTAAGCGGGTGAGGGTTTCGATGAGCCGACGGTTGTCGCGCTGGTGCAGGCCGATGGACGGCTCGTCGAGCACGTAGAGCACGCCCACCAGGCCGGACCCGATCTGGGTGGCCAGCCGGATGCGCTGGGCCTCGCCGCCGGACAGCGTGGCCGCCGCACGCGACAGCGACAGGTAGTCCAGCCCGACGTCGAGCAAGAAGCCGAGCCGCGACTGGATTTCCTTGAGCACCTGCCCCGCGATCGCCTGCTCGCGCGTCCCCAGGGTGAGCGCGTTCAAAAAGTCCGAGCAGTCCGAGATGGACAGCTCACACACCTCGGCGATGGACTTTTTGCCGCGCGCCCCGGCGGACAGCGAGACCGCCAGGATCTCCGGCTTGAGCCGGGTGCCCTCGCACACCGGGCAGGGCACGTCGCGCATGAAGCCCTCGTAGCGCTCCTTCATCTGCTCGGACTCGGTCTGCGCCATCTTGCGCTGCAGGAACGCCAGCACACCCTCGAAATCGGCGTAGTACGAGCGGGTGCGGCCGTACCGGTTGCGGTACCGCACGTGCACCTGGTGATCGGAGCCCTCCAGGATCGCCTTGCGGGCCTTGGCCGGCAGCTTGCGCCAGGGCGTGTCGACGTCGAAGCCCAGCTCGTCGCCGAGCCCGGCCATCATGCGGGTGAAGTACTCGGCGGTGTGGCCGGTCGACCACGGCGCCACCGCGCCCTCGGCCAGCGTGCGCTCCGGGTCGGGCACCACCAGGTCGGGGTCGACCTCCTTGCGGATGCCCAGGCCCGTGCACTCCGGGCAGGCACCGTAGGGCGAGTTGAACGAAAAGGACCGCGGCTCCAGGTCGTCGACGGCCAGCGCGTGCCCGTTGGGGCAGGCGAGCTTCTCGGAGAACCGCTGCTCCCGGTTGTGGGCGTCGTGTTCGTGGTCGACGAATTCCAGCACCACGATGCCGTCGGCCAGGTTCAGCGCGGTCTCCACCGAGTCGGTGAGCCGTTGCTTGGCGCTGGCCTTGACGGTGAGGCGGTCGACCACCACCTCGATGTCGTGCTTCTCCTGCTTTTTCAGCTTGGGCGGATCGGTCAGCGAATGCACCACGCCGTCGACCCGCACCCGGCTGTAGCCCTGGGCGTTGAGCTTCTCGAACAGGTCGGCGAACTCACCCTTGCGGGTGCGCACCACCGGGGCGAGCACCTGGAAACGGGTGCCCTCCGGCATCGCCAGCACCTGGTCGACGATTTGCTGCGGCGTCTGGCGGGCGATCCGCTCGCCGCAGACCGGGCAGTGCGGGGTGCCCGCGCGGGCGTACAGCAGCCGCAGGTAGTCGTAGACCTCGGTGATGGTGCCGACGGTCGACCGCGGGTTGCGGTTGGTCGACTTCTGGTCGATCGACACCGCCGGCGACAGACCCTCGATGAAGTCGACGTCGGGTTTGTCCATCTGACCCAGGAACTGGCGGGCGTAGGCCGACAGCGATTCGACGTAGCGGCGCTGGCCCTCGGCGAAGATGGTGTCGAACGCCAGGGACGACTTACCCGATCCGGACAGCCCGGTGAACACGATCAACGCGTCCCGCGGCAGGTCGAGGTCGACGCCCCGCAGGTTGTGCTCGCGGGCGCCCTTGACGATGAGGCGGTCAGCCACGCTGCCCTCTTTCAGGAATTATCAGCGAATCCATTACGTGCTTTAGCCGTTGATGCGCACGGCGCATTCCATGCTATGTGTCCATACCGACAAGCAACGTTTGACCAGTAACGTGGCCGCTATGACGGCCGAGAATACGCCCGCTGGAGAGTTGGCCAACTACACCGGACACGTCGACCCTGGTACCGCGGCCCGCCGGACCCTACCCGGCGCCACGATTCTCAAGGCGTCGGTGGGCCCGATGGACAACAACGCCTATCTGGTCACGTGTGCGGAGACCGGGGAGACGCTGCTGATCGACGCCGCCAACGACGCCGACCTCCTGATCGACCTGATCCGGCGCTATGCGCCGAAGCTGTCGCTGATCGTGACCAGCCACCAGCACTTCGATCACTGGCAGGCGCTGGAGGCGGTGGCGGCCGCCACCGGCGCCCCGACCGCCGCCAACGAGATCGACGCCGAGCCGTTGCCGGTCAAGCCGGAGCGTTTGCTCGCGGGCGGCGACACCCTGCACATCGGCAAGCTCAGCTTCGACGTCATCCACCTGCGCGGGCACACGCCGGGATCGATCGCGCTGGCCCTCGACGGGCCCGCGACCGGCGGCGTTACGCAGCTGTTCACCGGCGACTGCCTGTTCCCGGGCGGGGTGGGCAAGACGTGGCAGGCCGGGGATTTCGCCCAGCTGCTCGACGACGTCACCACCCGGGTGTTCGACGTGTACGACGACTCCACCGTCATCTACCCCGGCCACGGCGACGACACCGTGTTGGGCGCGGAACGCCCCCACCTGGGCGAATGGCGCGAGCGGGGCTGGTAGGACCTAGTTTTGTGGCGATCGCGAGCGCGGCGTAGCCGGGCGACGCGGGTCGCCACCGTCAACCTAGTTCGTGGTGTGCACGATCAGCACGTCCACCTTGGCGCGACGCGAGACGTTGGCCGGCACCGATCCGAGCAGCCGGCCCGCGATCGTGCTCAGGCCGACATTGCCGACCACCAGCAGGTCGGCCTTTTCGTCTTCGGCCAGCTTGACCAGCGCGTCGACCGGGGCGCCGACGACCGACCGCTCTTCCACGTTCTTGGCGCCCGCTTTGTGGGCGCGCTCCTTGGCGTCCTGCAGGATCGCGTAAATGGGGGCGGTGCCCGACACCTTGTAGCTTTCGTCCCTCAGAGCGTCGGCGGCCCGGGTATCCTCGTGCTGCGGCAGGTAGGCCGACGCAATGATCAGCTTGGCGTCGTCTCCGGCAATCTGCGCTGCCTTGTCTACCGCACGAAACGATGAATCCGAGCCGTCCGTCCCGACCACCACGGTCCGATAGGCACTCATTTACCCTCCCAGTTTCGGTTGGTCCGCCAACCCAAGACAGTATCGTGTTTGCCGGAAAAAGAGGGATCTCATTCGTGGGTCAGCGCGGCGTGGCGCGACCGTCAATTCCGGGGCCATGCTGCGCCGAGGAACAGTTTGCCCGGAGCCGAAACGGCCGATTGACCACGGCAAACCGGAAAGCCTTGCATTCCGGACCTTTTCGCGGAGCGCGGCGCCGCGGCGTGAATGCCCGGTCCGGCGCGGCGGGCTGATCGTGAGCCGGTTCATCCGGCGCGCCCTACAGTGACAAGCATCATGGCCATGTCCACCGCCGAGCCGCGGGCCGGCGACGCTCCCGGGGTCGCTGACCGGCCCGAGCCCGCGCGCCCGCGCGGCGGGTGGCTCGATCCGTGGGCGGTCGCGGCGTTCGCCGCCGTCGTCAGCGCCGCCTGGGCCTGCCGGCCGTCGTTGTGGTTCGACGAGGGCGCCACGATTTCGGCTTCGGCCAGCCGGACCCTGCCCGAGCTGTGGAAGCTGCTGGGCCACATCGACGCCGTTCACGGGCTGTATTACCTGTTCATGCACGGTTGGTTCGCGATATTTCCGCCGACCGAATTCTGGTCGCGGGCGCCCAGCGCCCTGGCGGTCGGGGTCGCCGCCGCCGGCGTCACGGTGTTCACCAAGCAGTTCGTCCCCGGGCGCGCCACGGCGGTGTGCGCGGGTGCCGTCTTCGCGATCCTGCCGCGCACCACCTGGGCGGGCATGGAAGCGCGCTCGTATGCCTTCGCGGCCGCCGCGGCCATCTGGCTGACGGTGTTGCTGGTCACCGCCGTCCGGCGCCACAGGGCGCGGCTGTGGGTGTGCTACGCGGCGGCGCTGGCGGTCTCGGTCGTGCTGAGCCTCAACCTGGTCCTGCTGGTGCCGGTGTACGCCGCGGCCCTGCCCGCGCTGGCGCCGAAGGGATCCCGCAAGCCCGTGGTCATCCGGTGGGCCGTCGCCTCGGTCGTGGCCGTCGGCGCGGTGACGCCGTTCATCGTTTTCGCGCACGGGCAGGTGTACCAGGTCAACTGGATCTTTCCGGTCAGCTGGCATTACGCGTTCGACATCATCCTGCGGCAGTACTTCGACCACAGCGTCCCGTTCGCCATCCTCACGGGCGTCCTCATCGTCGCGGCGCTGGCGGCCCGGCTCAGGGGCGCGCGGGGGCCGGCGGGCGACACCCGTGGCCTGTTGACCATGTGCCTGGTCTGGATCGTCCTGCCCACCGCCCTCGTCGTCGTGTACTCCGCGGCCATCGAACCGATCTACTTTCCGCGTTACCTGATCCTCACCGCGCCGGCGGCGGCCGTGGTGATGGCCGTCTGCATCGTGACGATCGCCCGCAAGCCGTGGCCGATTGCGGCCGTGGTGCTGGTGTTAGCCGGGGCCGCGCTGCCCAATTACCTGTTCATCCAGCGTTGGCCCTACGCCAAGGAGGGCTGGGATTACAGCCAGGTGGCCGACCTGATCAGCTCCCACGCGTCGGCCGGGGACTGCCTGATGGTGGACAACACCGTGCCGTGGCGGCCGGGCCCGATCCGCGCCCTGCTGGCCACCCGGCCGGCGGCGTTCAAGTCGCTGATCGACGTCGAGCGCGGCGCCTACGGCCCCAAGGTCGGCTGGCTGTGGGACGGACACGTCGCGGTGTGGCTGACGACGGCCAAGATCAACAAGTGCACGACGATCTGGACCATCACCAATCGGGACACGTCGCTGCCCGATCACCAGGCCGGCCAGGCACTGCCGCCGGGAACCGCGTTCGGGCGAGCCCCGGCGTATCGATTCCCCAGCTACCTCGGGTTCCGCATCGTGGAGCGTTGGCAGTTCCATTACTCGCAGGTGCTCAAATCGACGCGATGACGGCGGCATAGCAGAAGGGAAACGCGCGCGGCGTGTTCGCCGAACTCGACGGGGTGATTGCCCGTCCTGCGCGCCGACGAGGAAACGGACTGAGCTCAGCGGCCGCCGCGGGTGGCGCGATGGGAAGCCACCACACCCGCGGCGGTCAACGCGGTGAACACGGCGAACAACCAGCGGGCCGCCATCGCGTCACCGCCCTGGGTCGTGTTGACCACGACGCCGGCCACCCCCGCGCCGAAGGCGCCGGAGACGAGCTGCACCGTGTTGATCGCCGCGGCCGCCGCGACGCCCTCGGCCGGGTCGTCGACGGAATCCATTGCGCGCACGGACAAATGGGGCCAGGCCATCCCGATCCCGATGCCGGCGACCAGCAACGCGAGCGCCCAGGCCGCGACCAGCCCGCCGGACGCGTTGTCGCGCTGGGTGAACGCGCCCAGCGCCAGGCCCGACGCCACCACCACCGGCGCGACCGCGATCACCCGACCGATCGCCCGCGGGCTCTCCAGCGACGCGCTGACGATCTCGGAGACGGTCCAGCCGACCGCCAGCGCCGCGCCGAGGAACCCGGCCGCCACCGGCGTCAGATGCGCCAATCGCTGACCGAACAGCGGCACGTACGTGTCTACCATCGCCCCGACCATCAGCAGGCCCATGGTCAGGTAAATCCACTTCAACGGTCCGCGCCCGAAGACGCTGGGCGGCAACACCGCGGCGCGCATCCGCCGGTCGACGATCGCGAACAGCCCGGCCAGCGCGACGCCGACCGCGAGTAGCCCGCCGGTCGCGACGATGTGGTGCGGGATCTGGGCGACGCTGACCGCCAGCGCCGCCGCGCCGATCAGCACCAGCGACCAGACCGGCACCCGCAGCCCCGGCGTCTCGGCGCCCGGGCTGACCCGGCCCGCGGGCAGCGCGACCGGCACCAGCGTCGCCATCAGCGCGGTCAGGATCGCCATCGCGACGAACGCCCACCGCCACAACCCGAACTGCGCGAACAGGCCGCCCGTCGCGGGCCCGACCACCGTCGCGACCCCCCACATCGCCGACACCAGCGCGGAGGCCCGGGTCCACAGCGAGCGCGGCAGCGCCGCGTTGATCACCGCATATCCGAGGCCGGCCAGCAGCCCGCCGGCCACGCCCTGCAGGGCCCGCGCGGCGATCAGCACTTCCATGCTGGGGGCGGCCCCGCAGGCCAGGCTGGAGACACCGAACACGGCCAGCCCCATCAGGTACGACGGCCGCGCCCCGACGCGCACCAGCATCGGGTTGACCATGGTCGCCGCCACCACCGATCCGACCAGGTACAGCGTGGTCACCCAGGCGTAGAGGCGGCTGCCACCGATCTCGGCAACGGTGTTGGGCAGCAGGCTGATGGTGAGGAACTCGTTGGTGGCGTACAGCCCGACACCACCGGCCAGCACGACGGACGTGCCCAGGTACCTGGCGCCCAGCAGCTCGCGCCAGCTGCCGGTGAGGTTGGCGGTGTGCGTCACTTGAGGCCGGCGGCGTCCATCCCGCGCAGTTCCTTCTTGAGGTCGGCGATCTCGTCGCGGAACCGCGCGGCCAGCTCGAACTGCAAGTCGCGCGCGGCGGCCATCATCTGCGCGGTGAGGTCCTTGATCAGGTCGGCCAGTTCGGCGCGCGGCATGTTCGACGTGTCGCGGCCCTCGAACACGCCGGCGCTGACCGCGCGGCCGGGCTCACCCTGGGCGCGGCGGCCGCGGGACATGCTGCGCCCGGAGCCGATTTCGACCGTCTCGGTGTCGTCGGCCTCGCGGTACACCTGATCGAGGATGTCGGCGATCTTCTTGCGCAGCGGCTGCGGGTCGATGCCGTTGGCCTCGTTGTAGGCGATCTGCTTGGCCCGGCGCCGTTCGGTTTCGTCGATGGCCTCCTTCATCGAGTCGGTCATCGAGTCGGCGTACATGTGCACCTCGCCGGACACGTTGCGGGCGGCGCGGCCGATGGTCTGGATCAGGCTGCGCGTCGACCGCAGGAAGCCCTCCTTGTCGGCGTCGAGGATCGCCACCAGCGACACCTCCGGCAGGTCCAGGCCCTCGCGCAGCAGGTTGATGCCGACCAGCACGTCGTACTCGCCCAGCCGCAGCTGGCGCAGCAGCTCCACCCGGCGCAGCGTGTCGACCTCGGAGTGCAGGTAGCGCACCCGGATGCCCATCTCCAGCAGGTAATCGGTGAGGTCCTCGGCCATCTTCTTGGTCAGCGTCGTCACCAGCACCCGCTGGTCGGCGTCGGCGCGCTTGCGGATCTCGCCGATGAGGTCGTCGATCTGGCCCTTGGTGGGCTTGACCACCACCTTCGGATCCACCAGCCCGGTGGGCCGGATCACCTGTTCGACGAACTCGCCGCCGGACTGGCTGAGCTCGTACGGGCCGGGGGTCGCCGACAGATACACCGTCTGACCGATCCGGTCGGCGAACTCCTCCCAGGTCAGCGGGCGGTTGTCGACGGCCGACGGCAACCGGAAGCCGTACTCGACCAGGTTGCGCTTGCGCGACATGTCGCCCTCGTACATGCCGCCGATCTGCGGCACCGTGACGTGCGACTCGTCGATGACCATCAAGAAGTCTTCCGGGAAGTAGTCGAGCAGCGTCGCCGGCGGCGAGCCGGGCCCCCGGCCGTCGATGTGGCGGGAGTAGTTCTCGATGCCCGAGCAGAACCCGACCTGGCGCATCATCTCGATGTCGTAGTTGGTGCGCATCCGCAGCCGCTGGGCCTCCAAAAGCTTGCCCTGGCTTTCGAATTCGGCGAGCCGCTCGGCGAGTTCCTCCTCGATGGTGGAGATGGCGTGCGCCATCCGCTCCGGGCCGGCGACGTAGTGGGTGGCGGGGAAGATCCGCAGCGAGTCGACCTGGCGGATCACCTCGCCGGTCAGCGGGTGCAGGTAGTACAGCGCCTCGACCTCGTCGCCGAAGAACTCGATGCGGACCGCGAGCTCCTCGTAGGACGGGATGATCTCCACGGTGTCGCCGCGCACCCGGAACGAGCCGCGGGTGAAGGACAGGTCGTTGCGGGTGTACTGGACGTCGACCAGCAGCCGCAGCAACCCGTCCCGCGGCACCTCGCTGCCGACCCGCACCTCGACGGAGCGGTCCAGGTAGGACTGCGGGGTGCCCAGGCCGTAGATGCACGACACCGAGGCCACCACCACCACATCGCGGCGCGACAGCAACGACGACGTCGCGGAGTGCCGCAGCCGCTCCACGTCGTCGTTGATCGAGCTGTCCTTCTCGATGTAGGTGTCGGTCTGCGCGATATAGGCCTCGGGCTGGTAGTAGTCGTAGTACGACACGAAGTACTCGACGGCGTTGTGCGGCAACATCTCTCGCAGCTCGTTGGCCAGCTGGGCGGCCAGCGTCTTGTTCGGCGCCATCACCAGGGTGGGCCGCTGCAGCCGCTCGATGAGCCAGGCCGTGGTGGCCGACTTCCCGGTGCCGGTGGCGCCGAGCAGCACCACGTCGCGCTCCCCCGCCCGGATCCGGCGCTCCAGCTCGTCGATGGCCGC
Source organism: Mycobacterium interjectum (assembly GCA_002102225.1). GTDB lineage: Bacteria > Actinomycetota > Actinomycetes > Mycobacteriales > Mycobacteriaceae > Mycobacterium > Mycobacterium interjectum_B. The sequence continues at coordinate 68,312 of LQPB01000082.1, read as the reverse complement.
CGGCTGGTCGCCGGCCGGGGCGTGCGGGCTGACGACCTCGAAGCGGCCGCCGGCGCGCACCAACCCCGCCACCTCTTCGGCGGCGGGGCGATATTCCGAATGCGCGACTACCGGGTGTTCCGTGGCGAAGGCCATGCCACCAGGGTAGAGGCGGGCACCGACAACTGTCCCGGAGCCGACGCGCCTACGCCGAGGGGCGCGTCCAGGTTCGCGTCACCGGATCGCACTGCAGCAGGTGGCCGTCGTTGGAGGTGGTCATGGCGAACACCGAGGTGCTCGGCTTGTCGCAGGAGCTGCCCGAGGCGTGCACGCCCATCGTGATCGGGGCCTTGGACCAGGTGTTGCCCTCGCAGACGACCTGCTCGTTGTTGGTGGGGTCATAGGCGAGCTTGTCGACGTCGCTGCAGGCCCCGCCGAGGACGGGCGCCGCGGGGTGCGACGGCGCGGTCGAGGCGCTGATCACCTGAGTGGGGTCGGCCACCGGCACGTTCGGCGGCGCGTCACCGACCCGGGTGGCGACGACGGGCACCCGCACCACCGCGCCCTGCGCGCCACACTCATTGGACAGGGCCGTTTGGGTCACCGTGCCGCGCAGGGTGCCGTCGGCCTGCGGTGCCAACGACCCCGCGACGGTTTCCTGCTGGGTGGCCAGCACTTGCCCGTTGGGCTGGGTGCAGCCCGCGCGCTCCTGCTGAAACCCGCCCTGCCAGTAGCCGCCGACGAAGCGCAGCGCGTAGGTGTGACCGCCGTCGGTGGTGCTGGCCACCTGGTGGTTGGCGTCGTCGAGCTGGGTGCCGGTCGCCGCGCACCCGTTGGTGGTGCACACCGAGCGGAACGCCCACCAGCTGGTAACCGGGCCGTCGTGACGGATCGGGATGCCGTTGGTGGTCTGCTTGCTGCGGTCGTAGGTCAGCCGGTAGGTGCCGTCGAGCACCGGCCCGCCGGGCCTGGCGGGAGCGGCGCTCGGCGCCGGCACCGACGGTTTGGAGGCCAGCGCGGGGACGTTGGCCGGGGGGTTATCCGGCTGAAACGAGTACAGGGTGGACCAGGTGGCCGCGATGGCGATCAGCACCGCGCACAGCAACGCGGTCGCCCACCGGGCCCGCGAGGAGAACCGCCGGTTGATCGCCGCGATCGCCCCGCGGGGTCCGCGCCGCCGCGGCGGCGTCAGCACGGCGGATCCGGCGGCGGCCTCCTCGGAGTCGGGCTCCGCGCCGGAGACCCCCTCACTGACCGCGGCGGCGAAGGCGCGGCACCGCTCGAACCGCTCCGCGGGTTGCTTGGCAAGGGCCTTGAAGAAGACGTCGTCGAGGTGCGCCAGCTCGGGGCGGTAGTCGCTGAGCCGCGGCGGATCCTCGTGCAGATGCTGGCTGATCACCGCGATCGGGTTGGAGTGCTGGAACGGCGGCGCGCCGGTCAGCAGGTGAAAAGCCGTGGCGGCCAACGCGTACTGGTCGGCCCGGCCGTCGATGTTGGAACCCGTCAGCTGTTCGGGAGCGGCGTAGGCCACCGTCCCCACCGCGACATTCGTCTCGGTGATCCCGCTGATGTTAGCCAGGTGGCGCGCGACGCCGAAGTCCGCCAACAGGATTCGCCGTTCCCCGTATTCGGGGTGGGTGAGCAGGATGTTGGCGGGTTTGACGTCGCGGTGCAGCAGGCCGCGATCGTGCGCGTAGTCGAGCGCGCCCGCGACGGCCTGCACGATCGCGCACACCTCGTCGATCGGCATCCCGTTCTGGTAGCGCTCCCTGACCAGCCGGGCGGCGTCGGTGCCCTCGACGTAGTCCATGGAAATCCAGAGCTGGCCGTCGAATTCGCCGCGATCGTGCACGCCGACGATGTGCGGGTGCCACAACGTCGCCGCGAGATCGGCCTCCCGGTTGAACCGTTCCCGGAATTCCTGATCCGCGGTGACCGCCTCGGCCAGGACCTTGATCACGTCACGCCGCGGCAACCGCGGGTGTAGCGCCAGATAGACCTCGGCCATCCCGCCGGCACCCAGTTGGCGCAGGATCGTGTAGCCGGCGAACGGCGCGCCGCTGCTCAGCGCGAGCCGCGACCCGCTGACCTCGGCGGGGGGCGCCGATAGGGGCTGGGCGTTCGGGGTGGAGGCGACGGGCGGAATGCGGCGAAACAGGTGCGCGACGGTCGCCGAGGGGATCGACTCGAAGCCCGCGCGCAGGGCCTCGCGGGCCAGCCGCGGATTGCTGAGCAGCCGTCGCCCGACGTCAATGCGCCGGGTCGTCCCCTTGTGTCCGTCCGTCAATGCTTGTCCCCTCGTTTCCCTGCCTTCACTCCCCTCACGCTGGAATCATGCCGGATCTCGGTAGGCGGCGGGTCTCCGCAGGCTATGAATGAGCTATGAGTGGCCGAATCGAAATAAAGACAAATCACAGGCGAGTCCCATGGAGACCACTCGAACCGCGGACCGATACTTGATTATGTGACCCGACCCGCCCCGCCTGTCCTGACAATTCGGCACGACGGGTCTCAACGCTCGTTCGCGGCCGGCCACGAGGTCGTCGTGGGGCGTGACGCCAACGCCGACATGCGGATTCCGGATCCGCGGATCTCCCGGTCCCATCTGATCGTGCGGTTCGAGCAGGGCCGGTGGCTGGCGATCGACAACGGCTCGCTCAACGGAACCTATGTCAACGGCTACCGGATGCCCGTGATCGACATCCACGACGGCCAGAGCATCAACGTCGGCAACCCGCAGGGACCGCGGCTGACCTTCGCGGTCGGGCCGCAGCAGGGCCAGGCCAACCGGCCACCCCAGCCGAGGCCGGCACGGGACTCCGGGCCGCCGACCCTGGCGTGGTCCGCGCTGCCGGAGCAGACCAACCCGACGGCACCGCCGCGCGGCCAGACCGGCAGCCAGCCGCGCAGCCAGCCCATGCGCGGTGGTCCCCAGCCCGCGCCGCCGCGGCCCATGCCGCCCCGGCAGCCGGCCAGACCGCCGGCGCCGCCCCCGCCGCGGCCGCCCGTCGCGCCGCCCCGCCAGGCGCCGCCCGCGCGAATCCAGACGTCGGGGATGCCACCCGCCAAGGGGCCGCTCCGTACCGCGCCGCCCGACCCGCTGACCGTGGTCAACGCCGAGGCGGCGGAACGGCCGGACGCGTCGCCGCCCGCCGAGTCCACCGTGATCGACGCCAGGACGGCCGACGTGTCGAACCTGGCCACGCGCTTCGTCAAGCTGCTCTCGCCGCGCATGTCGGCCGCCGCGGGCACGGCCGGCGCCATGACGATCGGCCGCGCGGCCGAAAGCGACATCGTCGTCTACGACGTCCTGGCGTCGCGCCACCACGCGACGCTGCTGCAGACGCCGCTCGGCACCGAGATCCGCGACAACAGCGTCAACGGGACGTTCGTCAACGGCACCCGGGTCGGGTCGGCGATCCTGACCGACGACGACATCGTCACCATCGGCAACGTCGACCTGGTGTTCCGCGACGGCACCCTGGTGCAGCGCGGGGAGGCCGCGTCGCGCACCGGCGGCCTCGAGGTGCGCAACGTCCGCTACGTCGTCGACAACGGCAAGCAGCTGCTCGACGACATCTCGGTGACCGCCCGCCCGGGGACGCTCACTGCGGTGATCGGCGGCTCGGGCGCCGGCAAGAGCACGCTGGCCAGGCTGATCGCCGGCTACACCACCCCGACGTCGGGCTCGGTGACGTTCGAGGGCCACAACATCCACACCGAGTACGCGTCGCTGCGCAGCCGGATCGGCATGGTGCCCCAGGACGACGTGGTGCACCGCCAGCTCACCGTCAACCAGGCGCTGGGCTACGCCGCCGAGCTGCGACTGCCCCCCGACACCAGCAAGGCCGATCGCGCCAAGGTGGTCGCCCAGGTCCTCGACGAGCTCGACCTGACCAAGCACGCCGACACCCGCGTCGACAAGCTCTCCGGCGGCCAGCGCAAACGGGCCTCGGTCGCGCTCGAGCTGCTCACCGGGCCGTCGCTGCTCATCCTCGACGAGCCCACCTCCGGCCTCGATCCCGCACTGGACCACCAGGTGATGACGATGCTGCGCCAGTTGGCCGACGCCGGGCGGGTGGTGATCGTGGTGACGCACATGCTGTCCTACCTCGACGTGTGCGACCAGCTGCTGCTGGTGGCGCCCGGCGGCAAGACCGCCTACTTCGGCCCGCCGGACCACATCGGCGACGCGATGGGCACCACCAACTGGGCCAAGATCTTCACCCAGGTGGGGGCCGACCCCGAGGAGGCCAACCGGCGGTTCCTGGAGCAGCGCGACGCCCAAAAGCGGCCCCAGAAGCTGGTCCCGGACCGGACCGACGAGCCCGGCGCGCTGGGCGAACCGGTGCACACCAGCGTGCGGCGCCAGATTTCGACGGTCGCGCGCCGCCAGGTCCGCCTGGTCGTCGCCGACCGCGCCTATTTCGTCTTCCTGGCGCTGTTGCCGTTCATCCTGGGCTCGCTGTCGCTGACCGTTCCCGGCGGCAACGGCTTCCACGCGCCCGGCCCCACCGCCGGGACACCCGACGAAGCCGCGCAGATCCTGGCCCTGCTGCTGCCCGCCGCCGCGTTCATGGGCACCGCGCTGACCATCCGCGACCTGGTCGGCGAGCGCGCCATCTTCCAGCGCGAGCAGGCGGTCGGGCTGTCGACCACCGCCTACCTGCTCGCCAAGACCGCGGTGTTCTGCGGGTTCGCGATTCTGCAATCGGCGATCATCACCGCGATCGTGGTGGTCGGCAAGAGCGCCCCGACCCGTGGCGGCGTCCTGCTCGGGCACTCCACCTTCGGCGCCACCGCCGAACTGTTCGTCACCGTCGCGGCGACCTGTGTCGCCTCTGCCATCCTCGGATTGGCCATCTCGTCGCTGGTGCGGTCCAGCGAGCAGATCATGCCGCTGTTCGTGGTGACGGTGATGGCGCAGCTGGTGCTGTGCGGCGGGATGGTCCCGGTGACCGGCCGGCTGGGGCTCGACCAGCTCTCCTTCGCGATGCCCGCGCGCTGGGGCTACGCCGCGGCGGCGTCGACGGTCGACCTGCGCAACCTGGTGCCCGGTTCGCTGGTGTCCCAGGACCGGTTCTGGCAGCACACGTCGACGGTGTGGCTGCTCGACATCGGCATGCTGGCCGCGCTGTCGCTGTTCTACGCCGGCTTCGTGCGGTGGAAGATCCGGCTCAGACGCTGAGCGCCGCTAGGGTGGGACCATCCATCCGCCGAAGCACGAGACGTTCGACCTGTTCGAGGGCACCAACACCGATCCGAAAGGCATTGTGCGGGCCGTCGACGAGTACGTCGTGCGACCGTGGGGCCTCTACCTGGCCCGTCCCACCCCGGGCCGCGCCCAGTTCCGCTACCTCGAATCGTGGCTGCTGCCGTCGCTGGGCTTGCGCGCCACCGTCTTTCACTTCAATCCCGGCCATGAACGCGACCACGACTACTACCTCGATGTGGGCGAATACACACCCGGGCCGAAAGTGTGGCGTTCGGAGGACCATTACCTCGACATCGAGGTGCGCACCGGTACCGGGGTCGCACTGGCCGACGTCGACGAATTGCTGGACGCGGTGCGCCACGGCCTGCTCACTCCCGAGGTCGCCGAGCGGGCGATCCGGCGCGCCGTGACCGCCGTCGAGGGCCTGGCCCGCAACGACTATGACCTTTGCCGGTGGCTGGCCACCCGCGGCATGGAGCTGACCTGGCATGGGAGATAGCCGTTTCCACACCGTCTCCGGGTCGTTTCCGCACATTACCGACGGGTATTCCCACGGGATGCGCTTGAGCTTGACCGACCACCGGCGCAGGCGCCGGCCTGGCGACCGGCCGTGTTTCGTCATCCAGCACGACGCGGCCGGCGGCGACCACTACGACCTTCGCCTGGAGATCGACGGCGTGCTGGTGTCGTGGGCGATACCCAAGGACGGCCGGCTGGCCCGCCGCACCGACGACCGACCGCTGGGCGACACCGCGGGTGCCGTCGCCGACACCGGCACCTACGCCAATGCGACGCGGTACGAGATGGCCGAATGCCTTGAGTGCGGCCACCTTTCGTTTCGGCTCAGTGGCGAGCGGCTGCGCTGCTGCTACTCGCTGACCCGGGTAAGGGAAGGCGAGGACGAGACGTGGCTGCTGATCAGGCGCAAGGAAGAAGAGGACGACTGGTCATGACCGGCCGCGCCGCGCTGCCCGCGTCCGTGCGCGCGGCCCTGCGCGACGAGCCGGTGCCCGACTGGCGGGCCCCGACGCTGGCCACCCTGACCGAGAAGCGGTTCTCCGATCCCGACTGGATCTTCGAGCGCAAGTTCGACGGGATGCGCTGCCTGGCATTCCGCGACGGCGACCGGGTGCGGCTGCTGTCGCGAAACCGCCAGCCGCTCAACGGCACCTACCCCGAACTGGCCGACGCGCTCGGCGCCCAGCCCTCGACACGGTTCGTCGTCGACGGCGAGGTGGTGGCGTTCGAGGGGCGCCGCACCAGCTTCGCCCGGCTGCAGGGCCGCCTGGGTATCACGGACCCCGAGGTGGCCCGGGCGTCGCCGGTGCGCGTCTTCTACTACCTGTTCGACCTGCTGCACCTCGACGGCAAGTCCACCACTGACGTGCCCCTGCTGTGGCGAAAACGGCTGCTGCGCAAGGCCATCGAATTCGGCGATCCGTTGCGCTACACGCCCCACCGCGTCGGGGATGGCATCACCGCCTACCGACAAGCCTGCGAACGCGGCGACGAAGGGGTGATCGCCAAGCTCGCCGACTCCACGTATGACGGCCGGCGCTCGCCGAACTGGTTGAAGTTCAAGTGCGTTCGCGATCAGGAGTTCGTGGTCGGCGGCTACACCGCCCCCAAAGGCAGCCGCATCGAGCTGGGGGCGCTACTGCTCGGCTACCACGACGGGCGCGACCTGGTGTACGCCGGCAAGGTGGGAACGGGTTTCGACGAAGCCACGCTGCGCCGCCTGCACGGGCGGTTGTCGCCCATCGAGCAGGACGCCGCGCCGTTCACCCGGGGCCTGGTGCGCGAGAACGGCGCCCGCTGGGTGCGTCCGGAGCTGGTGGTCCAGATCGGCTTCACCGAGTGGACGCGCGACGGCAAGCTGCGCCACCCGCGCTATCTTGGCCTGCGCACCGACAAGGAGCCCGCCGACGTGGTGCGGGAGACGCGCTGATGCCCCGCATCGCGCTCGAGGTCACCCACCCGGACCGGGTGGTGTTCCCGGCGGACGGGATCACCAAGGGCGAACTGGTCGACTACTACGGCGAGGTGGCCGACACGATGCTGCGGCACCTCAAGGGCAGGGCGCTCACCGTGCAACGGTTCCCACGCGGCATCGGCGAGCAAGGCTGGGTGCAGCAGGATTTCGCCGATTCGCTGCCCGACTGGATGGGCCGCGTCGAGGTCGCCAAAGAGGACGGCGGCACCGTGGTGCATCCCGTGGCAGAACGCCCGGAAGCGTTGCGCTGGCTGGCCAACCAGAACTGCGTCACGCTGCACGTGTGGCAGTCGCGGCGGCAGCGACTGGATAACCCCGACCGGCTGGTTTTCGACCTCGACCCGTCCGACAGCGACTTCGCCGTGGTGCGCGCGACGGCACGCACGGTGGCAGGCGTCCTGGACGACCTCGGGCTGGCGTGCTACGTGCAGACCACCGGATCGCGGGGGTTGCACGTCGTGACGCCCCTGCGCCCCGACGCCGATTTCGACGCCGCCCGGCAATTCGCCCGCGGGGTGGCCGAGGTGGTGGCCGCCGACGACGCCGCGCATCGCACCGTGGAAGCCCGCAAGAACAAGCGCGGCGACCGGGTGTACCTCGACATCATGCGAAACGCCTACGCGCAGACCGCGGTTGCGCCGTACTCGGTCCGGGCCCGCCGGGGCGCGCCGGTGGCGACGCCGCTGGAGTGGGACGAGATGGACGCCCGCGGCCTGCGGGCGGATCGGTTCACGATCGGCGATATTCCCAAAAGGCTTGCCGGGCGGCCGGATCCGTGGGCCGGCATGTTCCGGCACGCCCGCTCCTTGACCGGTCCCGCGCGGCGCCTGGCGAAGCTGCATGCCTGAACTGCCCGACGTGGAAGGGTTTCGGCGCCGGCAGGCCGACATGCTGCCGGGACGGCGGATTCGGCGGGTGCAGGTTCACGATCCCGACGTGCTGCGCAACACCACCGCCGCGGCGCTGGGCCGGCACCGGGGTGGCCGGCGTTTCGATCCCCCACGACGGCGCGGCAAGTGGCTGATGCTGCCGACGGACGGCCCGACGCTTCTGGTGCACAGCGGCATGACGGGGCACCCGTACTACACCGCCGACGGCGCCGCCCGGTTGCCGGCTTGGACCCCGGCCGCGTCAAGCGCCTGCACGCGGCCATGGCGTCGGTGCTGCGCACGTCGGTGCGGTACCGCCGGGTCCCGGGTCTGCCGCGATGGCTCACCGGGGTGCGCGACGAGCCGGACCCGTCCTGTCCGCGCTGCGGCACCGCCGGGTCCCGGGACTGCCGCGGCCGGACGTCGCTGTGGTGCCCACGCTGCCAGCCCGGGTAATCTCGGCTGCTATGAGCCCCAGCAAGCGCAGTTGGATGCCGATCGCCGCCCTGACCGTGATCGCGGCGTGCTCCCAGCTAACCCCGGCAACCGCCCGGGCGGACCTGCACAACATCACCTACCGCGCCCGGATCGATGCGCTGACCACCGGCAGCCAGGCCATCTTCGTGATCAACGGCAACCGGACGAACAGCACCAACCTTCCCTCGATGCCCGGCAACGTGTTCGAGGCCAACACGGTGTTGCCCGATCCAGAGCAGGCCGGCATGCAGATCGTGCTGCATTTCCCCTACTCGGCGAATGTGCATTGCGAGATCGACGTGGACGACAACGTCTTCACCCAGCTCGATCAGTTCGTCAGGCCAACGCCCGGCAATGCGGACCCCAAGAACGGTGTGCTGCAGTGCGGCGCGACGCCGGACCGGCTAGGGCTGCCATCCGGTTGAGTCGGCCCACTCCCACGCCCGCCGGTAGGCGTCGGGGTACCACGGCTCCTTGGCGTCGACGTAGGGCGCGATGTCACCGCCCGCCGCCCGTTCGGCCTTGAGCTTGACGGCCAGGTAGTCGGCGCGCGCGCCGGTGTCGGCCCGCAGCCACGCGACGAACAGCAGGGCGAATTGCTGGTTGGGCCAGCCGTCCACCCGGAGGTGCACGTTGGTGGGCCGACCGGGGTCGGCGGAGGCGTGAATGCGCTTGCGCCACAGTCCCGGATCGTCGCTGTGGTCGTAGCGCTCGACGGTGCTGCGCGCATCGTCCTTGGCGACGTCTTCGGTGAGGTGCTCGATGCGTGGGTAACCGGCGGCCAACAAGGGTTCGGCGAGTTCGTCGGCGACCGCGAGCGATTCGACGGTGATCTGGATGTCGATCACGTCCTTGGCGTCCAGGGCGGGCAGCGCGGTGGAACCGATGTGGTCGACGCGCAGCGCCCGGTGGCCGCAGGCCGTTTGCAGCCGGTTGACGATGCGCCGCGCCTGGTCGGGCCAACTCGGGTCGGCCGGCACCAGTCGCGCGGGCGCCCTCGCGATTTGGCGCGCGCTGAGGTTGTGGGCGAACGGCACGATCCGGTTGTCCCACACGTCGTGGGCCCGCTGCGCCAGGTCCTCCGGGCTGCCCGAGTTGTCCAGCCAGATGTCGGCGACCGCGCGGCGCTGCTCGTCGCTGGCCTGGGCGGCGATCCTGGCGCGGGCGTCCTCCTCGGGCATCCCGCGTTGGTCGACCAGCCGTCGCACCCGCACCTCGACGTCGGCGTGCACCACGACCACGAGCGGGAACAGCGGTGCCATCCCGGATTCCACCAGCAGCGGAATGTCTTCGACGACCACCGAATCGTCGGGCACCGACGCGATGATCTCCGCGCGCCGCTTGCCCACCAGCGGGTGGACGATCCCGTTCAGCCGCTGGCGCGCCTCGTCGTCGCGAAAAGCCTTGGCGGCCAAGGCCGGACGATCCAGCGATCCGTCGGGAAGCAGGATGTCGTCACCGAACGCCTCGACGAGCGCCTTGAGGCCCTCGGTGCCCGGCTGGACCACCTCGCGCGCGATGACGTCGCCGTCGACGATGACCGCACCGCACTTCGCGAAGGTGGCCGACACCGCCGACTTGCCGGCGCCGATGCCGCCGGTCAGCCCGATGCGGAGCATGCGCGAAGGCGGTTACGCGTTGCCGGCGAGCTTTTCCCGCAGGGCCGCCAACTGGGCGTCGCTGGCCAGCGATCCACCGGCCGCCTTCTCCGGCGGAGCGCCGTTGCCGGGCGACTGCTCGCCACCGCCGTGCCCGGCCGCCTCGGCCGCCGCGAACTTTTCCATCTGCGCGGTGTGCATCTTGTGCCGACGCTCGGCCTCCGCGTAGCGGGCCTCCCACTCGTTGCGCTGCTTGTCGAAGCCTTCCAGCCATTCGTTGGTCTCGGAGTCGAAGCCCTCGGGGAAGATGTAGTTGCCCTGCTCGTCGTAGCTGTCGGCCATGCCGTACTTCGCCGGGTCGAATTCCTCGGTGTAGTCCTCGTTGGCCTGCTTGAGCGACAACGAGATTCGGCGGCGCTCCAGGTCGATGTCGATGACCTTGACCATCGCATCGTCGCCCACCGCGACCACCTGGTCGGGCACCTCGACGTGGCGCTCGGCCAGCTCGGAGATGTGCACCAGGCCCTCGATGCCCTCCTCGACGCGCACGAACGCGCCGAAGGGAACCAGCTTGGTGACCTTGCCGGGCACGATCTGGCCGATGGCGTGGGTGCGGGCGAAGTGCCGCCACGGATCTTCCTGGGTCGCCTTGAGCGACAACGAAACCCGCTCGCGGTCCATGTCGACGTCGAGCACCTCGACGGTGACCTCGTCGCCCACCTGTACCACCTCGGACGGGTGGTCGATGTGCTTCCAGGACAGTTCGGAGACGTGCACCAGGCCGTCCACACCGCCGAGGTCGACGAACGCGCCGAAGTTGACGATGGAGGACACCACACCCTTGCGGATGCTGCCCTTCTGCAGCTGGTTGAGGAACTCGCTGCGCACCTCGGACTGGGTCTGCTCCAGCCAGGCCCGCCGCGACAGCACCACGTTGTTGCGGTTCTTGTCCAGCTCGATGATCTTGGCTTCGATCTCCTTGCCGATGTACGGCTGCAGATCGCGGACGCGGCGCATCTCGACCAGCGAGGCGGGCAGGAAGCCGCGCAACCCGATGTCGAGGATCAGGCCACCCTTGACCACCTCGATGACCGTGCCCTTGACGGCCTCGTCCTTCTCCTTGAGCGCCTCGATGGTGCCCCAGGCGCGCTCGTACTGCGCGCGCTTCTTGGAGAGGATCAGCCGGCCCTCTTTGTCCTCCTTGGTGAGGACGAGGGCCTCGACCTCATCGCCGACGGAAACGACCTCGTTGGGGTCGACGTCGTGCTTGATGGAGAGCTCGCGGGCGGGGATGACCCCTTCGGTCTTGTAGCCGATGTCGAGGAGCACCTCGTCCCGGTCCACTTTGACGATGGTGCCTTCGACGATGTCGCCATCGTTGAAGTACTTGATCGTTTTGTCTATTGCGGCGAGAAAATCCTCGCTCGAGCCAATGTCGTTGACGGCTACTTGCGGCGAGGTGACGGTGGGACTCGGCATGTTGTTGGGTTGCTCCGGACAGGTGAGGTCGTAGGGATAAAACTGGGATTTACCTGTCGAGGCTACTCGACAGGGCACTAGCTGGACAAACTCGGCCGCTACATGCTGAAGGGAATGTAACGCCACGGCGAATTTCCGGCCGATTTTTCGCCCTCACGTTACACCGGCGGCGTTAGTGCGCGGCGGAGTCCCAGGAGCGCCCGTAGCCCACCGACACCTCCAGCGGGACGTCCAGCGGGTAGGCGCCGCCCATCTTCTCGCGGGCCAGCGCCTCGACCCGCTCCCGCTCGCCGGGCGCGATCTCGAACAACAGTTCGTCGTGCACCTGCAACAGCATGCGGGACGCCAGCCCGGCCTCTTTGATCGCCTTGTCGACCTCGATCATCGCCACCTTGATGATGTCGGCGGCGCTGCCCTGGATGGGCGCGTTGAGCGCCGCCCGTTCGGCGGCCTCGCGCACCTGGCGGTTGCTGCTGTCCAGCTCGGGCAGGTAGCGGCGGCGGCCCAGCACCGTCGAGGTGTAGCCGTCCTTGCGGGCCTGCTCGACGACGTCCATCAGGTAGTCGCGCACCCCGCCGAAGCGGGCGAAGTACTGGTCCATCTGGACCTTGGCCTCCTCGGTGGAGATCTTCAGCTGCGCGGCCAGCCCGTAGGCGCTCAACCCGTAGGCCAGCCCGTACGACATCGCCTTGACCCGGCGCCGCAGCTCGCCGGTGACCTCCTCGATCGGCACGCCGAACGCCCGCGAGGCGACGAAGGAGTGCAGGTCCTCCCCCGTGTTGAACGCCTCGATGAGGCCCTCGTCGCGGGACAGGTGCGCCATGATCCGCATCTCGATCTGGCTGTAGTCCGCCGTCATCAGCTCGTCGTAACCCTTGCCGACCACGAACGCGTCCCGGATCTGGCGGCCTTCCTCGGTACGGATCGGGATGTTCTGCAGGTTCGGTTCGGTCGACGACAGCCGGCCGGTGGCCGCGATCGTCTGGTTGAACGTGGTGTGGATGCGGCCGTCGGCGGCCACCGAGTTCAGCAACCCGTCGACGGTGACCTTGAGCCGGGTGACGTCGCGGTGGGCCAGCAGGTGCTGCAGGAACGGGTGCCCGGTCTTGTCGAACAGCGACTGCAGGGCGTCCGCGTCGGTGGTGTAACCGGTCTTGGTGCGCTTGGTCTTGGGCATCCCGAGCTCGTCGAACAGCACCACCTGCAACTGCTTGGGCGAGCCCAGGTTGATCTGCTTGCCGATCACGGCGTAGGCCGCCTCGGCGGCGTCGCGGATCTGATCGCCGAACTGGCTTTGCAGCTCGCCCAGCAGCTGCAGATCGACGGCGATGCCGGCGCTTTCCATGTCGGCCAGCACCTGCTGGACGGGCAGCTCCATCTCGCCCAGCAACGCGGTGGAGTCGATGCGATCCAGCTCGGCGTCCAGCGCGTCGGCCAGGTCCACCACGGCGCGCGCCCGCAGGATCAGGGTTTGGACGGCCTGCTCGTCGGTGCCTTCGATGTCGTCGAGCAGCGAAAGCTGTTGCTGTTCAGGGCTTTCCGCGCGCAGTTCGCGGCGCAGGTAGCGCAGCGAGAGGTCGTCGAGGGTGAAGCTGCGCTGCCCGGGCCGCACCAGGTAGGCCGCCAGCGCGGTGTCGGAGCTGATGCCGTTCAGCGTCCAGCCGCGGCCCGCCAGATCGTGGATGGCGAGCTTGGCCTCGTGCAGCGCTTTGGGCTTCGCGGGGTCGGCCAGCCAGGCCGCGAGCGCGGCGTCGTCGTCGGGGGTCAGCGTCGCGGTGTCGATGTAGGCGCCGTCGCCGTCGGCGGCCGCGATGCCCAGGCCGGTGGCGTCCCCGCTGTGCGGCAGATGGGTGCCGGCCACGGCCAGGCCGGCCCGGCGCCCGTCGCCGGCGTGCCCGGCCAGCCACTGCCCGACCGTCCCGGGCTCGAGGGCGCCGCCGCGCACGTCGAAACCCTCGTCGACCTCGGGCTCGACCGCGACCAGGGTCTCGAACAGCCGGTCACGCAGCACCCGGAATTCCAGGTCGTCGAAGAGCCGGTGGATCTGGTCGCGGTCCCAGGGCTGCAGCCGCAGCGTGTCGGGGGTTTGGGCCAGCGGCACGTCCTTGACCAGCTCGGTGAGGTCCCGGTTGCGGATGACACCGGCCAGGTTGGCCCGCAGCGCGTCGCCGACCTTGCCGCGCACCGAGTCGACGTGGTCGACCAGCCCCTGCAGCGAGCCGTATTCGGCGATCCACTTCGACGCGGTCTTCTCCCCGACCCCGGGGATGCCGGGCAGGTTGTCGCTGGGATCGCCGCGCAGCGCGGCGAAGTCGGGGTACTGCGTGGGGGTCAGGCCGTATTTTTCGACGACCGCCTCGGGGGTGAACCGGGTCAGTTCGGTGACGCCCTTGCGGGGATACAGCACGGTGACGTCGTCGCTGACCAGTTGCAGCGAGTCGCGGTCGCCGCTGACCACCAGCACGCGGTAGCCCTCGTTTTCGGCCTGGGTGGCCAGCGTGGCGATGAGGTCGTCGGCCTCGAAGCCCTGCTCGGAGAGCACCGTGATGCCCAGCGCGTTGAGCACTTCCTTGGTGATGTCGATCTGGCCGTGGAACTCGTCGGGGGTCGCCGACCGGTTGGCCTTGTATTCGGGGTAGCGCTCGGAGCGAAAGGTCTGCCGCGACACGTCGAACGCGGCCGCGATGTGCGTGGGGGCCTCGTTGCGCAGCAGGTTGATCAGCATGGCGGTGAAGCCGTACACCGCGTTGGTGGTCAGGCCGCCGCGGGTCTTGAAGTTTTCGGCGGGCAGCGCGTAGAACGCCCGGAACGCCAGCGAATTGCCGTCCAGCAGCATGAGTGTCGGTTTGGCTTGTTCCTCTGTCTTTTGAGGGGTGGCGGCGGGCACGGCATTCACTCTAGGCACTTGGTGTGACGAGCCCTGGCGTGCCCAAACAAGCGCTTGGTAGTGTTGGCGGGTGCCCGAGGTCACCAGCCAAGAACCCGCGATCGACGGATGGTTCGCCACCGACGAGGCCGGCAGCCCCCATTTGATCGGCAGCAAGTGCCCCGTGTGCGGCACCTACGTCTTCCCGCCCCGGGAGAACAACTGCCCCAACCCGGCCTGTGCCAACGACACCCTCGAGTCCGTCGCGCTGTCGACGCGCGGAACGCTGTGGAGCTACACCGAGAACCGTTACGCGCCACCCCCGCCGTACCCCTCCCCGGACCCCTTCGAGCCGTTCGCCGTCGCCGCCGTGCAGTTGGCCGACGAGGGTTTGATCGTGCTGGGCAAGGTGGTCGAAGGGACGCTGGCGGCCGACCTCAAGGTCGGCATGGAGATGGAGCTGACCACCATGCCGCTGTTCACCGACGACGACGGCGTGCAGCGCATCGTGCACGCGTGGAGGATCGCCTCATGAGCACACCCGAACCGCTGTACATCCTCGGCGCCGGGATGCACCCCTGGGGCAAATGGGGCCGCGACTTCACCGAATACGGGGTCGTCGCCGCGCGCGCCGCGCTGGCCGAGGCCGGCCTGGACTGGAACCAGATCCAGCTCGTCGCCGGGGCCGACACCATCCGCAACGGCTACCCGGGCTTCGTCGCCGGCGCGACGTTCGCGCAGAAGCTGGGCTGGAACGGCATTCCGGTCAGCTCGAGCTACGCCGCGTGCGCCAGCGGCTCGCAGGCGCTGCAGAGCGCCCGGGCCCAGATCCTGGCCGGGTTCTGCGATGTCGCGCTGGTGATCGGCGCCGACACCACGCCGAAGGGCTTCTTCGCGCCCGTCGGCGGCGAACGCCGCAACGACCCCGACTGGCAGCGCTTCCACCTCATCGGCGCCACCAACACGGTGTACTTCGCGCTGCTGGCGCGGCGGCGGATGGACCTCTACGGCGCCACGCTCGAGGACTTCGCCCAGGTGAAGGTCAAGAACTCCAAGCACGGGCTCAACAACCCCAATGCCCGCTACCGCAAGGAGAACTCGATCGAGGACGTGCTGGCCAGCCCGGTGGTCTCCGACCCGCTGCGGCTGCTGGACATCTGCGCCACCTCCGACGGGGCGGCGGCGCTGATCGTGGCGAGCAAGTCGTTCGCCGAGAAGCACCTCGGCTCGGTCGCGGGCGTGCCGTCGGTGCGCGCGGTCAGCACCGTGACCCCACGCTACCCCCAGCACCTACCCGAATTGCCGGACATCGCAACGGATTCCACCGCGGCGGTGCCCGCGCCCGAGCGGGTTTTCAAGGATCAGATCCTCGATGCGGCCTACGCCGAAGCGGGCATCGGGCCCGAGGACCTCAGCCTGGCCGAGGTCTACGACCTGTCCACCGCGCTGGAGCTCGACTGGTACGAGCACCTGGGGCTGTGCGCCAAGGGCGAGGCCGAGGGGCTGCTGCGCAGCGGCGCCACGGCGATCGGCGGCAAGATCCCGGTCAACCCGTCTGGCGGGCTGGCCTGCTTCGGCGAGGCCATCCCGGCCCAGGCCATCGCGCAGGTGTGCGAGTTGACCTGGCAGCTGCGCGGCCAGGCCACCGGCCGCCAGGTCGAGAACGCCACCGTCGGAGTCACCGCGAACCAGGGCCTGTTCGGCCACGGCTCGTCGGTGATCGTCGCGCGCTAGTCGCCGTCTCCCGTCGAGTGTGAACTCGCGGCTTTCGGTGTGTACCCAGGGCGGGATCTGGGCGGTTTTGCCGCCCTGGACTCACACGCAACGCCGTCACATCACACTCAATGCCCAAGACTGGGCGCAGTCTCGCGGCTAGTCGGAAGCGGCGTCCTTGGGCGCGTCGCCGAGGGTTTCCAGGACGACCTCGGCCACCCGTTTCATCGTGGTCCGCCGGTCCATGGCCGCGCGCTGAATCCACTTGAAAGCCTCGGGCTCGGTCATGCCCTGCTTGGTCTGCAGCAGGCCCTTGGCGCGCTCGACGACCTTGCGGGTCTCCAGACGGTCGGACAGCGTCGCCACCTCGCGTTCCAGCTCGGTGATCTCGCTGAACCGGCTGAGCGCCAGCTCGATGGCCGGGATCAGGTCGCTGATGGTGAACGGCTTCACCAGGTAGGCCATCGCGCCGGCGTCGCGGGCGCGCTCGACCAGGTCGCGCTGGCTGAACGCGGTCAGCACCACGATCGGCGCGATGCGCTTGCTGGCGATCTCCGAGGCCGCGTCGATGCCGTCGCGCCGCGGCATCTTGACGTCCATGATCACCAGGTCGGGCTTGTGGCGCTCAGCCAGCTCGACGGCTTCCTGGCCGTCGCCGGCCTCGCCGACGATCTCGTACCCCTCCTCTCGGAGCATCTCTGCCAGGTCCAGCCGGATGAGCGCTTCGTCTTCCGCGATCAGGACCCGGCGCGGCGCAGCGGTGTCGGTGTCGGTCGTGGGGCCTGTCATGACGGACATTCTGTCGTGCATGCCCGCGACCAGCGCACTCGGGGGCGGTGAGAATCGATCGGCCTACCGATCCTCTATGGTGGGAGGCTGCCCAGCCCTCGTATCCCAACTGGCAGAGGAAACGGACTCAAAACCCGTCCAGTGTGGGTTCGAATCCCACCGAGGGCACCAAGAAACACCATTTCAGGAGCATTTCCGCCGGACGGCACCGCGCGCTCTACGGCAGATCCGCCACATCGATCCCACGGCAGCGGCCGCGCCAAGAATCCTTCGAGAATCCTGCCTTACCTTTGCGCATTGTCGGCCACCACGACCGACCTCGGAGCATGATGGGGCGCATTCGCGAGAAAGGATCACCAAATGAGCAGCGCCTGGTGGACCTTGATCGTGGTATTCGGCGTACCGATGATCTTCCTCACGGGCGGCCTGATCGCAGGCAGGATCGCGAGGGGCGGCAGTGAGCTCGATAGCGCAGAGATGGCGGTCGTTCGTCGAGCGTCGAGGGTCGGCGGCGGTGAAGTCGTCGGCCGCACATTGGGCCACGGCGTGTTAGCGGCTCTGCAAGTCCCTCCTCCCCCCAATCTGCGAGCCTTCCGGTACCACGGGGACCGCGCGGCCGACAAGAACGCCGTCGGAATTAACCCGAAAAAACAGGACCGCGCGGAGGGTGTCATCTTCTCCTTTCACGATCTTCGTATCACCAGAACCGAATTGATCAGAGGCTACGAGGAGAACGCCCAGCGCATTCCTCTGCGCGGTCTCACCGCCACGGTCACGACGGGCCAAACTGTCTATATCACCATCGAAGGGCCAGAAACGAGGTTCGTTTACCGCAAGGCGTTTGACGCTGATTTGAACCAAGCGCGCGCGTTGCAGTTCGCCGCCCTCCTGAATTACGAAGCGAACCTCGAAGGCGCACCGTAATGCCGGCGTCCGACGACAAATTTCAGCAGAGAGGGGAAGGCGAAATTACTACACCACCGCCACCGCAGCCACCCGCCGGCTGGTACCCGGACCCGACTGGAAACCCCGGCGAGATGTATTGGGACGGCGAGGCGTGGCACCGACTCGCTCCGGACGTCGCGGCCACACCCCAGAGCGACCTCCCCGCGACATCCGCGGCCGGCACCTCGCCACCGCCGCCGTTGGACCTTCGCGCAGGCCTACAGCTGCCGCCGCTGATCACCGTTTTGGGAATCGGGCTTCTCGTGGTGGGGTTTCTGCTCGCGATCCCGATCCTGTGGACCGTGGGCTTGGTGGTGCTCGTCGTCGGCTTGGTGCTCATGGCCGTCAGAAGGTGGGGAAGCGCAACACCCAAGGCCGCCGATGAGACACGTTCTGGGAACAAGATAGCCGCACTGATGATCGGCGGGTTCTTACTAATTGTTGCCGGGCTGTGGTTTGTCGCATATCCATTAGGGGTCGTGGCGAAACTCCATGCCCCATCTTCTCCTGCCCCCGGTTCACCGGGCTCCCAGCAGTCCCAGTCTCCGTACTACCAAGAGGGCTACAACAGTGGCACTTCGGGCCTTGCCCGCAAAGGCTACGGTGACGACATGTACAACACCGGCGCCACGGTCGCCGAGATGGAACACAATGCCTGCAGCAGGGCAATCAACAACGAGTCCAACCTCGCGTCCATCCAGGATGCGGATCATCCGGCCAATCAAGACGACTACATGAGAGGCTGCCTCGACGCCTTCCGGGATCACCCGCCGACGGGGAAGCCAAAACCGGGGCCATTAAATCCCTACCGATAGGGGGGCTTTGGGCGCCATATTCGGTGTCGTGCACCCGCGATGCCGGTAGCAGTTCCGACGTCAGCCGCCACAGTAGTTATGCGTCGTGTCATTGCAATAATTTGAGCCCATCGCGCCGATGGTCACTTGCAGCGCCACACCGTTGTTGTCCGACACCGAAGCCGGCGGTCCGGTAAACGGGTAACCAATGCCGGTAATGAGCTTGATCTTCACCGGCTCGCCCACGGCGTGCTCGCTCGGATTCGAGGCAGCGCTCACCTTTCCGGTGGCCGTGTCACCCACGATTGCTACCAGCATGAAATCCACGGTGGCTGACGGTGCGTCGGCGTAGTCGTCGTGCCCGGCGCAGGCGCTTGGGCAGGCGGAGATGTCGGCATACGTTAACCGACCGGACCCGTCGCTATCGACGGTCAGTTTCGATGCGTGAGCGTGCCAGGAACCGGTGAACGGGGCTATTCCGGCTACGTCGGCCGCGGCCGTCGGGGCGCACCCCAGCGCGGCGATCCACAATAGCGCCAGTGCAATCTTTTTCATTCGCATCTTTCCAGTCAGGACGGGTTGAGCTTGGCCGCCCGCTCCGCCGCCCCGTCCTATGGGACGCTGGACCCCGACCCGGCCAGCGCGACTCCGTCGGTGTTTTGCCCGTCCTGGCATTTGGCGACCTAATTCACCATCCCTGATTCGCCCGGGTTAGTAAAGAATGGCTCACAGAGAATGGAATCGGGATAAAAGCCTGTCCCGTGTTGGTTCGAATCCCACCGCGGGCATACCTTGGCAATGCTGTACACCATCGGACACGGCGCGAAGACCGCCGACGAACTCACCGCCGCGCTGTGCCACCACGGCATCACGCTGCTGGTCGACGTGCGCAGGTTCCCGGGCTCGCGGCGCAACCCCGACGTGTCGAAGGAAGCGATGCCGCAATGGCTGGGCACCGCCGGGATCGCCTACCGCCACGAACCGGACCTCGGTGGGCGGCGCAGGCCGCCGGCCGACCCGCTGCCCCAAGACCAGTGGTGGGAAAACCCGTCGTTCGCCAACTACGCGGCGCACACCCGCACACCGGGCTTCCAAGCGGCATACCGTCGGCTGCTGCGCGACGCCGAGGCCGGCGACGTGGCCGTGATGTGCGGCGAACCCACCTGGTGGAGTTGTCACCGGCGGATGATCGCCGACCTGGCCGCCCGCGACGGGCACCCGGTGCAGCACATCATGCCCAACGGCTCGCTGGCGCCGCACTACCCGTCGGAGTGGCTCACCCGCGAGCTTGGCTAGGACAAACAGCAAGGTCAACGGTTACGCTTTGAGGGTGGTGGCCAAGAAATGCGGGGCCCCACCCCGGAAAGACGGCTCGTCGAATCGCCCGGACTGCGTGGCCGCGGTGCGGGCGCAAACGCGCGACCGCAATCAGCACTACGCCGCCAGCGCCGCGCGCCGGGGCCGGATCCTCATGATCACCGCATGGCTGGCTGTGACGGTCAGCGTGAGCTTCGTGGTGGTGCAGATCGCCACCGATTCCTGGACCTGGCAGGTCAGCTCGATCAACGTCGTCGGCGCCATGGTCTTCGCGATGGTGCCGTGGCTGCAGCGGTTCGGGGATTTGGTTGCGCCGCTTACCTTTCTGGGTGCGGCCTACGTCTCCGTCTTCGCCAGCATGTGGGACGTGGGCACCGGGTCGGGGGGCCAATTCTTCTTCCTGGTCGGGGCCTGCCTGGTGGTGCTGCTGTTGGGAATCGAACACATCGTGTTGGCGTCGGTGCTGGCGGCCATCGCCGCCGGCCTGATCATCGCGGTGGAATTCCTGGTCCCGCGCACCACCCCGCTGCAACCGGCCTGGGTCACGTCGACGGGATTCGTCGTCACCGCCATCTCCAGCGTGGTGATGGTCGTCGTCACGGTGTGGTTCGCCCTGCGTGACACCGCGCGGGCCGAGGCCGCGATGGAGGCCCAGTACGACCGCTCGGAGACGCTGCTGGAAAACATGTTGCCCGCCAGCATCGCCGAACGGCTCAAGGAACCGGGCCGCGGCGTCATCGCCGACAAGTACGACGACGCAACGGTCTTGTTCGCCGACATCGTCGGGTTCACCGAACGCGCCAGCGCCACCCCGCCGGCCGACCTGGTGCGCTTCCTCGACCGCCTGTACGGCGCTTTCGACGCGCTGGTGGACAAGCACGGGCTGGAAAAGATCAAGGTGAGCGGCGACTCGTACATGGTGGTCAGCGGCGTCCCGCGGCCGCGGCCGGATCACGCCCAGGCGCTGGCGGATTTCGCGCTCGACATGGCCAACGTCGTTGCGGGACTGAAGGATCCGCACGGCGAGCCGGTGCCGCTGCGGGTGGGAATGGCGTGCGGGCCCGTGGTCGCGGGTGTGGTAGGTTCGCGCCGGTTCTTCTACGACGTGTGGGGCGACGCGGTCAACGTCGCCTCCCGGATGGAAGCCACCGACTCGGTGGGGCGGATCCAGGTGCCCGAGGAGCTGTATCAGCGCCTCAAAGACGAATTCGTGCTGCAGGAGCGGGGCCGCATCGACGTCAAGGGCAAGGGCCCCATGCGCACCTGGTATCTGATCGGCCGCAAGGCAACCGAGCAGTCCACGGACCTGCGTTCCGAGGAACCGCGCACTGCGCGCGTGTGAGCCGAAAGTCCCTATCCTGCGCACCGTGGGCTGTGTCAGACTGCGGCCATGCAAACCGCTCCTGTTCCAAGCTTGTTGCCGCACTTATGGAAATCGACGCTGGTATCGGGAATCCTTTCGCTGATCGTCGGCGGCGTGATCCTGGCGTGGCCGGGGATCACGATCCTGGCAGCTGCCGTCGCGTTCGGCGTCTACCTGTTGATCACCGGCGTGGCGCAGGTGGTGTTCGCCTTCAGCCTGCATGTCTCGGCGGGCAGCCGGATCCTGCTGTTCATCAGCGGGGCGGCGTCACTCATCCTGGCAGTCTTGGCGTTTCGTCATTTCGGCCAGGGCTATGCCGTCTTGCTGCTGGCCATCTGGATCGGCATCGGCTTCATCTTCCGCGGGGTCGGTACGACGGTCTCGGCCATCAGTGACCCGGCGCTGCCCGGACGCGGCTGGTCGATCTTCGTCGGCGTGATCAGCCTGCTCGCCGGCATCGTCGTCCTGGCGTCGCCGTTCGATTCGATCGTCACCCTGGCGCTCGTGGTCGGCGTGTGGTTCGTGGTGATCGGCGTCTTCGAGATCGTGTCCTCGTTCGGCATTCGGAAAGCGTCCAAACAACTCGACGGGCAAGGCATAGCGCCGGCCTGACCTAACTACTACACTGTGTCGTAGCCGGCACGTAGTCTCAGGAGATGACAATGAATGTCGTCGATATTTCGCGGTGGCAGTTCGGCATCACGACCGTCTACCACTTCATCTTCGTGCCGCTCACCATCGGCCTGGCCCCCCTGCTCGCCATCATGCAGACGGTGTGGGTGGCCACCGGCAACGCCGCGTGGTACCGCCTCACCAAGTTCTTCGGCAAGTTGTTCCTGATCAACTTCGCCATCGGCGTGGCGACGGGGATCGTTCAAGAATTCCAGTTCGGCATGAACTGGAGCGAGTACTCCCGCTTCGTCGGCGACATCTTCGGCGCCCCGCTGGCGATGGAAGGCCTGTTCGCCTTCTTCTTCGAGTCCACCTTCATCGGCCTGTGGATCTTCGGCTGGAGCCGGCTGCCGCGGCTGGTGCACCTGGCGTGCATCTGGATCGTCGCGATCGGCGTGAACGTGTCGGCCTTTTTCATCATCGTGGCGAACTCGTTCATGCAGCACCCGGTCGGCGCGCACTACAACCCGGCGACCCACCGCGCCGAGCTGGACAGCATCTCCGCATTGCTCCGCAATAACACTGCCCTCGCGGCGTTTTCGCACACCGTGACCGGATCCTTGCTGACCGCCGGGACGTTCGTCGCCGCCGTCAGCGCGTGGTGGCTGGTCCGGTCGTCGCGCAATCCCGCCACCCCCGAATCGGATGCCCGCGCCGTGTTTCGCCCCGCGGCCATCCTGGGCTGCTGGGTGGTGTTGCTCGCCGCCGTCGGCCTGTTCTTCACCGGCGACCGCCAGGGCAAGCTGATGTTCGTTCAGCAGCCGATGAAGATGGCGTCGGCGGAATCGTTGTGCAGCACCGAAACCGATCCCAACTTCTCCATCCTGACCGTCGGCACGCACAACAACTGCGACAGCATCACCCGCGTCATCGAGGTGCCCTACGTGCTGCCGTTCCTGGCCGAGGGCAAGACCAGCGACGTGACGCTGCAGGGGGTGCGCAACATCCAGCAGGACTTCGAGCACCGATTCGGACCCAACGACTACCGGCCCAACCTGTTCGTCACCTACTGGTCGTTCCGCGCGATGATCGGATTCCTGGCCATTCCGGTGTTGTTCGCGCTGGCCACCTTGTGGTTCACCCGGGGTGGCCGGGCGCCCGACCAGCGTTGGTTCTCCTGGCTGGCGCTGCTGACCATTCCCACGCCGTTCCTGGCCAACATCTCCGGATGGGTCTTCACCGAAATGGGCCGCCAGCCATGGATCGTCGCTCCGAACCCGACCGGCGATCAGCAGGTCCGGTTCACCGTTCGCCAAGCCGTTTCCGACCACGCCCCCGGCATGGTCGTCACGTCCCTGGTGACCTTCACCTTGGTCTACGCGGTGCTGGCGGTCATCTGGTTCTGGCTGCTCAAGCGCTACGTCGTCGAAGGCCCGCTGGAACACGACGCCGAGCCGGCACCTCCTCGCGCACCCAGCGACGACGAGGTGGCCCCGCTTTCGTTCGCGTATTAAGGAGCTGACCGGTGGCATTGCAACAGTTGTGGTTCGGCATCATCGGATTGCTGTTCCTGGGTTTCTTCATCCTCGAAGGTTTCGACTTCGGCGTCGGCATGTTGATGGAGCCGCTGGCCCGCTTCAGCCTTTCGGACGTCGGTGAGCCGGAACTGCAGCGGCGCACGGTGCTCAACACCATCGGCCCGGTGTGGGACGGCAACGAGGTCTGGCTGATTACCGGCGGTGCGGCGATGTTCGCCGCCTTCCCTGGCTGGTATGCCACGGTGTTCTCCACGCTGTATCTCCCGCTCCTGGCGATCCTGTTCGGCATGATCCTGCGCGCGGTGGCCATCGAATGGCGCGGCAAGATCGACGACACGAAATGGCGCGGCTGGGCCGATTTCGGGATCGCCGCCGGGTCGTGGCTGCCCGCGGTGTTGTGGGGCGTGGCGTTCGCCATCCTGGTCCGCGGGCTGCCGGTGGACGCCGCCGGCCGCATCCACCTGTCGATCACCGACGTGCTCAACGTGTACACGCTGCTGGGCGGCCTGGCCACGGCGGGGCTGTTCCTGCTCTACGGCGCGGTGTTCGTGGGTCTGAAGACCTCGGGCAGCATCCGCGACGACGCCCACCGGTTCGCGGTGTGGCTGTCGCTTCCGGTGACCGGACTGGTTGCGGCGTTTGGGCTTTGGACGCAGCTGGCGCACGGCAAGGGCTGGACGTGGTTGGTGCTGGGCGTCGCGGTCGTCGCGCAGCTGGCGGCCGTGCTGTTGGTGTGGCGCCGCGCCTCGGACGGCTGGGCATTCGCCTGCACGGCGTTGGTGGTCGCCGCCGTTGTCATCCTCCTGTTCGGCTCGCTGTATCCGAACCTGGTGCCCTCGACGCTAAACAGCCAGTGGAACGTGACGATCTACAACGCCTCGTCGACCCCCTACACCCTCAAGATCATGACCTGGGTGACCGCGATCATGGCGCCGCTGACCGTCATCTACCAGGCGTGGACGTATTGGGTGTTCCGGCAACGGATCTCGTCCGACCGGATACCCCCGCCCATCGGCCTGGCGAGGCGTCCGTCCTGAGCAGCCGGGCACCGCTGGACCCGCGGCTGTGGCGGGCATCGACCGCGTTGCGGCGCTATCTGATCGCCAGCGTGGTCTGCGGAGTCGTGATCTCGGGCTGCGCGATCGGTTCGGCGATCGTGCTGGCGAGCACCGTCGCGCGCGTCGTCGGCGATCCCTCGGCGCGCGGTTTTCATTCTTGGCTGGCACCGGTGTCGATCCTGTTGGCGCTGTGGGCCGTTCGCACGCTGACGCAGTGGCTGCAGGCCCGCCTGGGTCAGCGGGGCGCCAGCGCGGTCATCGCCGACCTCAACGGCCAGGTGCTGTCCGCGGTGACCGCCCGCCAGCCACGCGAGCTCGCCGCCCAGCGCGACGCCGCCGCGGTCGTGGTCACCCGCGGGCTCGACGGGTTGCGCCCGTACTTCGCGGGATACCTGCCCACCCTGCTGCTCGCCGCGATCCTGACCCCGGCGACCGTCGCCGTGATCGCCGCCTATGACCTGAAATCGACGGTGATCGTGGCGATCACCCTGCCCCTGATACCGGTCTTCATGGTGTTGATCGGGATCGCCACCGCCGACCGCTCGGCGGCGGCGCTGGAGGCCATGACGACCCTGCAGGCCCGCCTGCTGGACCTGATCGCCGGCATCCCGACACTGCGGGCGCTGGGGCGCGGCCGGGGCCCCGAACAGCGCATCGCCGAACTGGCTGCCGCCCACCGGCGCTCGGCCATGGCGACGCTGCGGATCGCTTTCCTGTCGGCGCTGGTGCTCGAATTGCTGGCCACCCTGGGCGTCGCGCTGATCGCGGTCGGCATCGGCCTTCGCCTGGTGTTCGGCGAGATGACCCTGACCACAGGTTTGACCGTCCTGCTGCTGGCGCCGGACGTCTACTGGCCGCTGCGGCGGATCGGCGTGGAATTCCACGCCGCCCAGGACGGCAGGACCGCCGCGGACAAGGCCTTCGCCCTCATCGGCGAGCCCGCCGGCCCGACCGTGCGCGCTCAGAAGGTGAATGCGCGCGGCAGCGAGATCCGCGTGGAAGACCTCGGCGTGGCGGGCCGGGACGGCCGCGCGCCGCGCGATCTGAACGCGGTCATCGAACCCGGCCGGGTGACGGTACTGACCGGACCCAACGGCGCCGGCAAGAGCACCACGCTGGCGGCCATCGCCGGGATCACCGTGCCGTCCGCGGGCCGCATCACCGTGGGCGGGGCCGACGTCACCGACCTGGATCCGGCGGCGTGGTGGCGGCAGCTGTCCTGGCTGCCGCAACGCCCGGTGCTGATACCCGGCACGGTGCGCGATAACCTGCTCCTGCTGGGGCCGGTGGCCGACCTCGACGGGGCCTGTGCCGCATCCGGTTTCGACGCGGTGCTGGCGGACCTGCCCGATGGAATGGACACCCGGCTCGGGCGCGGGGGCGTCGGGCTGTCGCTGGGACAGCGCCAACGGCTCCGCCTCGCGCGTGCGCTCGGGTCGGCGGCCCCAGTGCTGCTCCTCGACGAGCCCACCGCGCACCTGGATGCACGCACCGAGGAGCGCGTCCTGCGGGCCCTCGTCGAGCGGGCGCGGGCCGGCGCGACGGTGGTCGTCGTCGGCCACCGCGAGCCCGTCGTCGAGATCGGTGACCGGGTGGTCCGGGTGACTGCCGAGGCCGGGGTTGATCATGCCGCGGTCTGATTCCCTCGCGGCGATCGCAAGCGCCGCGAAGCCGGGCGACGCGGGTCGCCGCCAGACAGCGCTCTTGGACGCGATGACGCTGCTGCGCCCGCGGGTGCCGCGGATGCTGGCGGCCATCGCGCTCGGCGCGCTGTCGTTGGGCAGCGCCCTTGCCCTGGCCGGGATTTCGGCGTGGCTGATCACGCGGGCCTGGCAGATGCCGCCCGTGCTGGACCTGTCCATCGCCGTCGTCGCGGTGCGCACCTTCGCGATTTCGCGGGGCGTGCTGCACTACTGCGAGCGGCTGGCCACCCACGACACCGCGCTGCGCGCGGCCGGCACGGCCCGGGCGCAGATCTATCGCCGGCTCGCCCGCGGGCCCGCGGCATCCGCCGTCCGGCTGCACAGCGGCGAGCTGGTGGCCCGAGTGGGCGCCGACGTCGACGAGCTGGCCAACGTCCTGGTGCGGGCCGTGGTGCCGATCGCCGTCGCGGTGGTGCTTGGGTTGGCGGCGACCGCGGTGGTCGCGGTGATTTCGCCGCCGGCCGCGGCGGTGCTGGCGATGTGCCTGCTCGTCGCGGGCTTCGTTGCCCCGCGACTTGCCGGGCGGGCCGCCGGCGCGCAGGAAGAGCTTGCCCGCCAACACCATTCCGATCGCGACACGTCGGCGATGATCGCCCTCGAGCACGCCCCGGAGCTGCGCGTCGCCGGCGCCCTGCCCGGCGTCATCGCCGATGCGCAGCGCCGCCAACGCGACTGGGCCGCGGCCCTCGATGCCGCGGCGCGACCGGCCGCCGTCGCCGAGGCGATGCCCACCGCGGCGATCGGGGCCAGCGTGCTGGGGGCGGTGGCGGCCGGCATCGCCCTGGCGCACACGGTCGCGCCCACCATCCTGGCCGTGCTGATGTTGTTGCCGCTGTCCGCATTCGAGGCGACGACGGCCTTACCCGCCGCCGCGGTGCAGCTGACGCGGTCGCGGATCGCCGCGCGCCGCCTGCTCGAGCTGGCTCCCCCCGAGCGCCCGACCATGCCCGGCGAGGCGGTACCCGCCGGCGGGACGCTTTTCGCCGATGTCCGCTCCGGTCACGACGGCGCGTCGCGAGCCGTCCCGGTGCGCCTCGACCTGCCGCGGGGCGCCCGGCTGGCCATCACCGGAGCCAGCGGTTGCGGCAAGACCACGCTGCTGATGACGCTGGCCGGGCTGATCCCCCCGCTCGACGGGCGCGTGACGCTGGACGGAACCGACATCAGCCGATTCGACGAAGACGAATTACACAGGACGGTAAGCTTTTTCGCCGAGGACGCGCACGTATTCGCCACCACCGTCCGGGACAACCTGCTGGTGGCCCGCGGCGACTGCCGCGACGACGAACTGACCGCCACGCTCGACGCCGTCGGCCTCACCCGGTGGCTGGCCGGCTTGCCGGAGGGCCTGTCGACGGTGTTGACCGGTGGCGCGCAGGCGCTCTCGGCGGGCCAGCGCAGGCGGTTGCTGCTGGCCCGCGCCGTCCTTGCACCGGCCCGCATCGTGCTGCTCGACGAGCCGACCGAGCACCTCGACGCGACCGACGCCGAACGGGTGCTGTGCGAACTGTTGGGCCCAACCTCCACGCTGATGTCTGCCGAGCGGACCGTCGTGGTGGCAACCCACCACCTGCCCAACGGCATTGGCTGCCGCGAGCTGCGGCTCACAGGTGGCGCCGGCGTGGCATGAACTCCAGCGTCAACAACACCACCACCAGCGGGAGCAGCTGCGTCATCGAGATCACCGCGTAGCGCCGGGCATCCATCGCGTGGAACTTGCGCACGTACCGGAACAACGACTCGAGCGCGATCAGCGGGTCGAGGATGTGGATCAACCGATAGAAGACGCGCTGGAGCCGACCGCGATCCTTGTCCTCGAAGATCTCCGGGAACGCTGCGAACGACAGCGATACCCGCTGCGCGCCAGCTTCTTTGGCGGCCATGATCATGTCGACGCTGAGCCTCTCGTCGATGCCGTTGGGCGAGCCGCGGCGACGCCACGGGACATCGAGGCTGACATCGCTGCCACCGCCGGCGGTCGCGTAGCGATGGAAGCCCTGCACACGCCGCTCGGCGTCGCGGGCGATGATGAGCTTGATTCCCGGGAAGCGGCCCTCCAGCACGCCGTCGAGGTTCATGTAGAACCCGCGATCGTGGTGAGCGCCGCTGGGGGACGCCCGCACCACGTCGGTCAGCTCCGCGAGCAGCTTGTCGTCGAGTCCCTGTTCGTCCACGATTTCGGTGGTGATGCGGAAGTTGTGGGTGCGCTTCACGGCCTGACGCAGGTTGCGGAATTTGCGGCCCACCATCTCGAAGCCGGCCACGTCGACGACGACGTCGCGGCCGATCGGGATCGCCCGCAGCGATTGCCCGATGACCGCGGGGTCGCGCCACAGCCCGAGTCGCCGCTCGCTGCAGCCCACGACGGCGATGCGCCAGCCGTGGGTGTGACACATGGCGGCGAAGTCGGCGACCAACTCGGGGAATTTGGCTTCGTCGCCGATGGGGTCGCCGCCGACCGCGGCGTATCCCAGCCGGGTCCGATACGCCAGCGCGGCCGTCCCGTCGGCGGTGAAGTGGTAGCACTTGCCGGTCTGCATCGCGAAGGGCGCCAGCGGGTCGTCCGCGGTGACATCGATCAACGACCACACCCGGGGCAGGTCGGCGGCTCGGGGATGCGCCGACGTGGGCCACATCAGCACGATCCCGGACCCGACGATCAGCACGTCGCCCAGCAGGTCGAAGGACAGCACGTGCGCGCCGAGACCCGCCACGACGAAAAGCGCGGCGGCGGTGGCGTGCATGGTCGTCACCGGGCGGCCCAGGAAGATGCCGCGGGCGATGAACGCCACCGCGCCCAGCACCGTCAGCGACCAGCCCAGCCGATCGGTGTAGTGCCAATCCGGCTGCTGGTGGTGTCGGGCGAGGATGACAACGAGCCAGCCCGCCGCACAGAGCAGCGCCGACGCCCCGACCCAGCGGGCTGCCAGTGAGTCGACGTGGACGACAACGCGTTCTCGCGCGCGGGGCTTCGCTGCGACGTCGACCGGTCCGTTCACTTCACCTCCCGATGCGATCAGCTCCCACTCGCACCGAATACCCGGCTGATTGGAACTTACCCCCGATCGCGGCCGCGGTGGGCCCAAATCAGGCGGTCTTCCTGCGGGTATGCCGTACTGTGACCTGTCTATCGCTGGGCGGACGGGAAATATAACAGCAGGCCTTCCTGCGCCACCGTGGCGATGGCTTGGCCGCCCGGGTCGAAAAAGTGCCCGGTGCCCAGCCCCCGCGAATCCGCGGCCACCGGGGACGACGTGGAGTACAGCACCCAGTCGTTGAAATTGACCTGCCGGTGAAACCACACGGAATGGTTGGCGGACGCGGCGAAGATACGGTCGAAGCCCCACGACAGCCCGTGGGTGGTGATGACCGAGTCCAGCACGGTGGTGTCCGAGGAGAACAGCATGGTCGCGGTGTGCAGCACCGGGTCGTCGGGCACCGGACCCAGCGCCTTCATCCAGACCCTGTTGTGCGGCAGCCTTTCGCCCTTGTCGCGCATGACCCAGGAAGGGTCGTTGGTGAATCGCCATTCGATCGGCTGCAGGGCGTTGACGAAGTGCGGGACGACCTTTTCGTAGCCGCGCAGCAGCTCGCCGAGCGACGGCTGGGTGTGGGGCTGCGCCACCTGCGGTGGGTCGACGGCGTGCTCGAGGCCGGGGCCGCCGGACATGTAGGAGATCAGCGCCGAGGACAACACGATGCCGTCCTGTACGGCGTCGACGCGCCGGTTGGCGAACCGGCGCTCGTCGCGCAGCCGCGTCACGTGGTATTCGATGTCTTTGGCGGTGTCCCCGCCGTTGACGAAGTGCACGGACAGCGCGCTCGGCGGCAGGCCGTCCTGGGTCAGGGTGCGGCTGCTGGCGACGAACGACTGCGCCATCAGCTGCCCGCCGAAGGTGCGCATCGGGTTCTTGCTGGGATGGGATCCGACGAACCGGTCGTCGGCGACCCGGTGGAGGTCGAGTATCGCCAGCAGTTCGTCGAAATCAGAATTGGTGCTGATCGCGGCCTCTCCTATCGGGTCCTGCTGGTCTTCTGCGCTAGACGTCGTCCTCCCCGATCCGGTGCACATGGATCAGATTTGTCGACCCTACTGTGCCAGGTGGCGCGCCGGCGACGATGACCACCAGGTCACCGCGCTTGTAGCGACCGAGCTCGAGCAGCGACTTGTCGACCTGGCGGATCATGCCGTCGGTCGACGTCATCATCGGCACGATGAAGGTCTCGGTGCCCCAGGTCATGGCCAGCTGGCTGCGCACCTCGGGCCACGCGGTGAAGGCGAGCAGCGGCAGCGGCGTGTGCAGGCGCGCCAGCCGCTTGACGGTGTCACCGGATTGGGTGAAGGCGACCAAGGCTTTCGCGTCGAGCCGCTCGCCGATGTCGCGGGCGGCATAGGAGATCACGCCGCGTTTGGTGCGGGGCACATGGGTCAACGGCGGCGCGGCGGTGGAGTTCTCCTCGACCGCGCACACGATGCGGGACATGGTCCGAACCGCCGCCATCGGATACTTGCCCACCGACGTCTCCCCCGACAGCATCAGCGCGTCGGCGCCGTCGAGCACGGCGTTGGCGACGTCGGAGGCCTCGGCCCGGGTGGGGCGCGAGTTTTCGATCATCGAGTCGAGCATCTGGGTCGCGACGATGACGGGTTTCGCGTTCTCCCTGGCGATTTGGATCGCCCGCTTCTGCACCAGGGGAACCTCTTCGAGGGGCAGCTCGACGCCCAGGTCGCCGCGGGCCACCATGATGCCGTCGAACGCCAGCACGATGGCTTCCAGGTTGTCGACGGCTTCGGGCTTCTCCAGCTTGGCGATCACCGGGACCCGCCGCCCGATCCGATCCATCACCTCGTGCACGAGCTCGACGTCGGACGGTGAGCGCACGAACGACAGCGCGACCAGGTCCACGCCCAGGTTCAGCGCGAAGGTCAGATCCTCGATGTCCTTGTCCGATAGGGCGGGGGCGGACACGTTCACGCCGGGCAGCGAGAGGCCCTTGTTGTTGCTCACCGGGCCACCCTCGACGACGGTGCACACCACGTCGTTGCCGTCGATGGCCTCCACCACCAGGCAGACCTTGCCGTCGTCGACCAGGATGCGGTCACCGACCACGGCGTCCTTGGCCAACCTTTTGTAGGTGGTCGAGACGCGGTCGTGGGTGCCTTCGCATTCGGCGACGGTGATGCGGACGGTTTCCCCGTCCGCCCAAAACGTGGGGCCGGTGGCGAAGCGTCCCAGCCTGATCTTGGGGCCCTGCAGGTCGGCGAGCACCCCGACGGCGCGGCCGGTCGTGTCCGAGGCGGCCCGCACGCGGTCGTAGGCGGCCTTGTGGTCGGCGTAGTCCCCGTGGCTGAAGTTCATTCGAGCGACGTCCATTCCGGCCTCTACCAGCGCCAGGATCAGCTCGTCGGAGTTTGTTGCCGGGCCCAAAGTGCAGACGATCTTCCCGCGTCTACTCACGGCGAACCAGCATAGTCGTGCGGCGCGGGCGCAGCCCGAGTTAACCGACTGGACGCAGCGCGGCTACCCACTGAGGACGGTCGGAACGAGCGGGAAGCCCGGCAGGTTACGCAGCACCGTCCACGCGATCGCCACGACTGTGATCGTCACCACCGCGGGCGTGGACAGCACCGGCTGGCCGCGCCGGCGGCGCAGCAGAATCCAACCCGCTAACGCGGGGATCGCAAAGAGGAGCAAGACGTTGTCGTTGATGGTGGCCATGAGGTCGCCGTGCAGCAGGTCGTGCGTCATGCGAAGGCCGCCGCACAGGGGGCAATTCCAGCCGGTGAGCCACTTGAACGGGCACAGCGGATACACCGAATGCGTGTTGTGCGGATCGACCAGCGCGACGTAACCGACCGCGCCGGCCAGCAGCGCGCCGGTGCCCGCCGCGGCGTACGTCCGGTTCACGTTCTCAACCTTAGTGCGCCGAACGTCGAGTAGTTGCGGGGAAAACCGCGCACTTCGCGCAACAACCCGACACTGGACGCTAGCGGCCGCGTCGGTTTCGCAGTCGGAAGCTCAATCGCCTCCGCGTTGCGCCGGCCGAGGCATCCACGTCGGCCTGGTCGGCCTTGTCGGCCTTATTGGCCTTATCGGCCTCGTCGGCCCCGGCGTGCGGCTCGGGTTCCGATTCCGCTTCGGGCTCTTCGTCTTTGGGCCCTTCGTCTCCGGGCGCGGCTTCAAGGTCTTCGGGTTCGGATTCGGCGACCTCGGCCGCCTCGGCCTCCGTCGCGACGGCCTCGGCCTGCGCGGCCTCCGGCTCCGCGGGTTCGCTTTCCCCGGCCTCCGCCACGGCGGCCTCGGCCTCTGCCACGTCCGGCTCCGACGCCTCGGCCTCATCGGCCTCCGGTTCTTCCGCTTCGGCTTCCGGCTCCGCCTCGGCTTCTTCGGCCTGCGGCTCTTCGACCTCCGCTTCGGCCGCTTCCGCTTCCGATTCTTCGGATTCCGGTTCTTCCGCGTCGCTCTCCGGCTCCGCAACGGCGGCTTCTTCGCCCTGCGGCTCCTGGGCGTCCGGTTCGTCCGCTTCCGCTTCCGACTCTTCGGATTCCGGTTCTTCCGCTTGGCCTTCCGGCTCCGCAGCCTCGACCGCTTCGCCTTGCGGCTCTTCGGATTCCGGTTTCACAACCTCCGCTACTTCGGTTTCGGCCTCGGAGGCCTCGGCCTCACCGGCCACCGGCTCCGCGCCCTCGGTCTCCGCCGTTTCGGGCTCGGCGATAGTCGTTTCCGGAAGGACGGCCTCGGCTTTCACGGTCTCGGCGTCGGCCTCCGCTTCGACGGCCTCGACCGGTTTCGACCGCCTACGCGGAACCAGCCTTTTCGCAGTCTTGCCCGCCGACAGGACACCGGCGACCGCGGCCGCCGCCGCCACCGAAGCGCCGGTGATCGGCTCCGGTTCCGGTTCGGTCTGCGGCTTGGGCGGCGGCGCATCCTCGGGCACCGGATAGTCGGTGTGCAGGCTCCCGGGGTCTTCGCGGCCCTTCGGCGCCAGGATGATGTACACGATGGCCCCGATGAACACGAAGGTCGATGTGAACACGTTGATGCGGATCCCGGCGATCAGCGTGGCCGTGTCGTTGCGCAGCAGCTCGACGCCGAAACGCCCGACGCAATAGCCGGCGACATACAACGCGAACAGTCGCCCGTGACCGAAGTTGAACCGCCGGTCCACGTAGATCAACGCCACGAAAACCAGGACGTTCCAGATCAATTCGTAGAGGAACGTCGGGTGCACCACGAGCGCGACCTGCCCGGTCGAGACACCGTCGAGCGAGTGCGGGTCCACGTATCCGGAGGGGTCGCGCCGGTAGAAGATCTCCAACCCCCACGGCACCGTGGTTTCCCGGCCGTAGAGCTCCTGGTTGAAGTAGTTGCCGAGCCGACCGATGGCCTGCGCCAAGATAATTCCCGGGGCAATGGCGTCGCCGAAGGCGGGCAGCGGAATTCCGCGGCGCCGGCAGGCGATCCAGGCGCCGACGCCGCCCAGGGCCACCGCGCCCCAGATGCCCAGGCCACCGTCCCAGATTCGCAGCGCCGCGCCGAACCCGGCGCCGCCCGGACCCCAGTAGGTGCGCCAATCGGTGGCCAGGTGATAGAGCCGGCCGCCCACCAATCCGAACGGCACGGCCCACAGCGCGATGTCGTAGATGACGCCGCGCTGGCCGCCCCGGGCCTCCCAGCGGCGGTCGCCGATCATCAGCGCAACCACGATGCCGGCGATGATGAACAGCGCATAGGCGCGAATGGGCAGCGGCCCGAGGTGCCACACACCCCGCGGCGGGCTGGGGAAATACGCGAGCACGTGCGTCACGACGCGGCCGCCCGTTGGCGCACGCCCGTGGCCAGCTCCTCGGTCAGCGCGCGCAGAGCCGGCAGACCGCCGTCGCCCAACGCCGACACCAGCGCGGACCCGACGATGACGCCGTCGGCGTAGCCTGCGATCTGCGCGGCCTGTTCCCGCGACCGCACGCCCAGGCCGACGCCGACGGGTATGTCGGACACCTCCCTGACCCGGCGCACCAATTCGGGCGCGGCGTGTGACACCGCGTCACGCGCCCCGGTGACACCCATCGTCGAGGCCGCGTAGACGAAGCCGCGCGATGCCTCGACCGTGCTCGCCAGCCGCTCCGGCGTCGAGGAGGGCGCCACCAGGAAGATGCGATCCAGCCGATGCGCGTCGGAGGCCGCCAGCCACTGCCCGGCTTCGTCGGGGATGAGGTCGGGGGTGATCAGGCCGTGCCCGCCGGCCGCGGCCAAATCCCGGGCGAACGCGTCAACGCCGTAGCGCAGCACCGGATTCCAGTACGTCATCACCACCGCGCGGCCGCCCGCCGCGCTGATCGCGTCAACCGCGGCCAGCGTGTCCCGGACCCGCACTCCCCCGTGCAGCGCGGCCTCGGTCGCCCGGGCGATGGTCGGGCCGTCCATGCCCGGGTCCGAATACGGCACGCCGACTTCGATGATGTCGCAACCGCATTCGACGAGGGCGGTCATTGCCTCGATGGAGGCGGGCACGTCGGGGTAGCCGGTCGGCAAATAACCGATCAGCGCCGCACGGTTGTCTCCGCGGCAGGACTCGAAGGCCGGGCCCAGCCGGCTCGCCTCGCTCTGTTGGACGGTCATTGCTCGTCGGGCCCCAAAATGCCGAACCACTTCGCGGCCGTCGCGACGTCCTTGTCGCCGCGGCCCGACAGGTTGACCACGATGACCGCGCCACTGCCCAACTCGGCACCCAGCCGCAGCGCCCCGGCGACCGCATGCGCCGATTCGATGGCCGGGATGATGCCTTCGGTGCGACACAACAGGCCGAACGCGTCCATCGCGTCGGCGTCGGTGATGGGCCGGTACTCGGCGCGTCCGGTCTGCCGCAGCCAGGCGTGTTCGGGACCCACGCCGGGATAGTCCAGACCCGCTGAGATCGAATGGGATTCGACCGTCTGACCGTCCTCGTCCTGCAGCAGGTAGGAGAACGACCCCTGGAAGGCCCCGGGCGAACCACCGCTGAACGTCGCCGCATGCCTGCCGGTCTCGACGCCGTCGCCGGCCGCCTCGAATCCGACCAGTCGCACGCCGGGATCGTCGATGAAGGCGTGGAAGATTCCGATCGCATTGGATCCCCCGCCGATGCAGGCGGTGACGGCATCGGGCAGCCGGCCCGCCTGGGCCTGGATCTGCACGCGCGTCTCCAGGCCGATGACGCGTTGGAAGTCACGGACCATGGTGGGGAACGGGTGCGGTCCGGCCGCGGTGCCGAAGCAGTAGTACGTGTCGTCGGCGTTGGTGACCCAGTCGCGAAACGCCTCGTTGATGGCGTCCTTGAGCGTCCGCGAGCCGGTCTCCACCGAGACGACCTCGGCGCCCAGCAGCCGCATCCGGGCCACGTTGAGCGCCTGCCGGGCCGTGTCCACGGCGCCCATGTAGACCACGCAATCGAGTCCGAGCAAAGCGCAGGCGGTGGCCGTGGCCACGCCGTGCTGCCCGGCCCCGGTCTCGGCGATCACGCGGTTCTTGCCCATCCGCTTGGCCAGCAGCGCCTGGCCGAGCACGTTGTTGATCTTGTGAGATCCGGTGTGGTTCAGGTCTTCTCGCTTGAGGAAGATCCGCGCCGAGCCGGCGTGCTCGGACAGGCGGGTGGCCTCGTACAGCGGCGACGGCCGGCCGGTGTAGTTGGCCTGCAACTTGTCGAGCGTGTCCAGGAAGTCGGGGTTGACGCGTTCCTTCTCGTAGGCGGCGGTGACCTCTTCGATCACCGCCATCAGCGCCTCGGCGACGTAGCGGCCGCCAAAACCACCGGGCCCGCCGAAATGACCACCCGGGTCGGGGTCGTGACGGGTGGGTTCGGCGATGGCCGCACTCGAAAGCGGAAGCTCCGGGCGGGACAGGTCTACCATCACCAATTCTCGACGCGGGGACAGCTCATCGGCGGCTAGCGCGACGGTTTGGGGCAGGACGGATGGGTGCCCGCGGTGACCAGATCGGCGACCGCCGCGCGCGGGTCGCCGCTTTTGACCAGACCCTCGCCGACCAGAACCGCGTCGGCGCCGGCGCCGGCGTAGGCCAGCAGGTCGCCGGTGCCGCGCACGCCGGATTCGGCGATCCGGATCACGTTGCTGGGCAGGCCCGGCGCAATGCGGGCGAAGCAATCCCGGTCCACTTCGAGCGTCGCGAGGTCGCGGGCGTTGACGCCGATGACATTGGCCCCGGCCTTGAGTGCCCGGTCGGCCTCTTCCTCGGTGTGCACTTCGACCAGGGCCGTCATACCGAGCGATTCGGTGCGGTCCAGCATCGACACCAACGCGGACTGTTCCAGCGCGGCGACGATCAGCAACAGCATGTCGGCACCGTGGGCGCGCGCCTCGTGGATCTGATAGGGCTGCACCACAAAGTCCTTGCGCAACACCGGGATTGACACCGCGGCCCGCACCGCGTCGAGATCGTCGAGCGAGCCGCGGAAGCGCCGCTCCTCGGTCAGCACGCTGATGATCCGGGCCCCGCCGTCTTCGTAGGCCTGGGCCAGCTTCGCCGGATCGGCAATGGGCGCTAGCGAACCCGCCGACGGGCTGGCGCGTTTGACCTCGGCGATGACGCCGATACCGGGCTCGCGTAGGGCGGCCATCACGTCCAGCGGGGGTGGCGCCGCCGCGGCGGCGGCCTTGATTTCCGTCAGGCTGACAATGGCTTCGCGCGCGGCAACGTCGGCCCGGACTCCCTCGAGGATGGAGTCAAGCACGGATGCCGGACTCATGCCTGTCGTTCCTTCCCACTGCCATCACACTGTCGCCACGATTACTTAGCCGATTTCCGATGACGTGAATGAAGGGTAGCGACCGTCACCGCGCGGCCCGTCACCGACCCTCGGTGTCGGACTCGCGGGCCCGATCGGTCGGGTCACGTCCCTCGTCAAGCGCATCCCAAATCATCCGCTCCGACATATCCGAGTTCTCCGGCTTTTCGCTCCCCTCCAGCATCGCCCCGCCGGCGTCTTCGCGTCGCGCATTCGATCGGCGGGTCGCGGGCGCGGCGTATTTCGTTGCGCTTTCGCGGGCCAGCTTCGCCGACCGCATCAACAGCACGGCCGCGGCCAGCGTGCACACCGCGGCGGCGACGGCGATGCCTGCCCCCCAGTACCGCCGCTCGCTTCCCACCAGGAACATCACCGGGATATGCGCCAGGTCGGCGCCGCGCACCGCCACGTCGGGAATCACCCACAGGCTGACCCCGAGATAGCCGACGGCGAGGCTGGCCACCGCCAGCAGCCCCGCCAGCACCCGCAGCGGCCAGCCGCGCACGGCGAGGGCCGCGACCGCGGTGGCCAGCATGAGCAGCGCCAACGGCAGCAGCGCCGACGACCACGTCGCCCCGGACAGCGTCGCCTGCTTCGGCTGGCCCAGCCCGTCGAACGAGCGGACCACCACCCACGGCAGCCGCGACGCCACCCACAGCGCCGCCGCCGCCACCACCAGCAGCAGCTGGGCGACGACGATCGTGACCCGACCCGCCCGGGCCGGGCGCGCCTCAGCCATTGCGGCCCGGCTGCGGCGCCGTCAGCGTCTCGGCGGCCGCGATCGCGTTGAGCACCGCCCGCGCCTTGTTGGCGGCCTCCGTGTATTCGTAGGGGCCGTTGGAATCGGCTACCACGCCGCCGCCGGCCTGCACGAAGGCGGTGCCGTCGCGCATCAGCGCGGTGCGGATGGCGATCGCGAAATCGGCGTTGCCGGCGAAGTCGAGGTAGCCGACCACACCGCCGTACAGGCCGCGGCGCGTCTTCTCCACCTCTTCGATCAGCTCCATGGCCCGCACCTTGGGCGCGCCCGACAGCGTGCCGGCCGGGAAGCAGGCCGTCACCGCGTCCAGCGCGGTCCGGCCCTCGCCGAGCATCCCTGTCACCGTCGACACCAGGTGCATGACGTGGCTATAGCGTTCGATGTGGCTGTAGTCGTCGACGCGCACCGTCCCCGGCGTGCAGACGCGGCCGAGGTCGTTGCGGCCCAGGTCCACGAGCATCAGGTGCTCGGCGCGTTCCTTGTCGTCGGCCAACAGCTCCTTTTCCAGCAGCTGATCCTCTTCGTCTGTCTGCCCGCGCCAGCGGGTTCCGGCGATCGGATGGGTGGTGGCCCAGCCGTCGGCGACGGTGACCAGCGCCTCCGGGCTGGAGCCGACGATCGAAAAGTCCGTTGCCCCAGCGCTATTGGGCACGTGCAACAGATACATGTACGGGCTCGGGTTGGTGGCCCGCAGCATCCGGTACACGTCGATGGGATCGACGTGGGTTTCCATCTCGAAACGCTGCGAGGGCACCACCTGAAACGCCTCGCCGGCAGCGATCTGCTCGACGAGGTAGTCGACGATCTTGCCGTACTCCTCCACGGTGCGCTGCGCCCGGAACACCGGCTCCGGCTTGCCGAACGTGGCCACCGTCGACGGCAACGGCTGACCCAGCGCGCCGGTCATCACGTCCAGCCGGGCGACCGCGTCGTCGTAGGCCTCGTCGACCCGCTCGTCGGTGCCGTTCCAGTTCACGGCGTTGGCGATCAGCGTGATGGTGCCCTCGTGGTGGTCGACGGCCGCCAGGTCGGTGGCGAGCAGCAGCACCATGTCGGGCAACCGCAGGTCGTCGACGGCCTGCTCGGGCAGCCGTTCCAGGCGGCGCACCAGGTCGTAGGCGAAGAACCCGACCATGCCGCCCGACAGCGGCGGCAGCCCGGGCACCGCGGCCGTGGCCAGCAGCTCCAGGGTGTCCCGCAGCGCGTGCAGCGGATCCCCGCCCGTCGGCGCGTCCCGCGGCACGGCGCCCAGCCACACCGCCTCGCCGTCGCGCACGGTCAGCGCCGACGGCGCTCCCGCCCCCACGAACGACCATCGCGACCACGACCGGCCGTTCTCGGCGGATTCGAGCAGGAACGTGCCGGGGCGGTTCGCGGCGAGTTTGCGGTAGGCCGACAGTGGAGTCTCGCTGTCGGCCAAGACCTTGCGGGTCACCGGAACCACACGGTGCTCCGCCGCGAGATGGCGGAACTCCTCCCGTGAGGTGGTGGCGGCGAGGTGGGCGTGCACCGACCCATCCTCCCAGATGGGTCGGCGAGCCGATCCGGCGTAGCCCGACGCCGACGCGGCCCGCAACGGGCCGAAGAGAAGTC
The DNA here is from genome assembly GCA_002102225.1 of Mycobacterium interjectum. Taxonomy (GTDB): domain Bacteria; phylum Actinomycetota; class Actinomycetes; order Mycobacteriales; family Mycobacteriaceae; genus Mycobacterium; species Mycobacterium interjectum_B. The sequence goes on along the minus strand of LQPB01000082.1, from coordinate 28,869 downwards.
GGGCGATGCGGCGTAGCGTGACGCCCATGAAACCTGGTGACACCGTGGCCGACTTCGAGCTCCCCGACCAGACGGGTACGCCCCGCAAGCTCAGCGACCTGCTGGCCGACGGCCCCGTGGTCCTGTTCTTCTACCCCGCCGCGATGACGCCCGGCTGCACCAAGGAGGCCTGCCACTTCCGCGACCTGGCCTCGGAATTCGCCGCGGTCGGGGCCAACCGGGTCGGCATCAGCGCCGATCCCGTCGAGAAACAGGCCAAGTTCGCCGACCTGCGCAAGTTCGACTACCCGCTGCTGTCGGACACCGAGGGCACCGTCGCCACGCAGTTCGGCGTCAAGCGCGGCCTGCTGGGCAAGCTGATGCCGGTCAAGCGCACGACGTTTGTCATCGACACCGACCGCAGGGTGCTCGACGTCATCGCCAGCGAATTCAGCATGGACACCCACGCCGACAAAGCGCTGGAGACGCTGCGGGCGCGTTCTTCCGCCTAGCGCGTCCGGCCCGGCGCGGCACCTGTCAGGGGATCACCGCCAGGAACACGTACGCGGCCAGCAACACCAGGTGCACCTCGCCCTGCAGCCGCGTGGCCCGGCCGGGCACCACCGTCAACATGCTGATCACCACCGTCAGCGCGAGCAGCACCAGCTGGGTGGGCGCCAGGCCGAGCACCAGTGGGCCCTTGAGCCAGATGCTGGCCAGCGCGATCGCCGGGATGGTCAGCCCGATGCTGGCCATCGCCGAGCCGTAGGCCAGGTTCAGGCTGGTCTGGATGCGGCCGCGCCGCGCCGCACGCACGGCCGCGAGCGTCTCGGGCAGCAGCACCAGCATCGCGATCACCACCCCGACGAACGTCTGCGGGAATCCGGCGGCGGTCACCAGGCGTTCGACCGCTGGCGATTCCTGTTCGGCCAGACCCACCACCGCGACCAGCGCGACCAGCAGCAGCACCAGGCTGATCAGCGCCGACCGGGCGGTCGGCGGATCGGCGTGGTTCTCGTCCTCCTCGAAGAGCTTCTTTTGCCCCCGCTGCGCGACGGGCAGAAAAAAGTCGCGGTGCCGCACGGTCTGGGTGAAGACGAACAGCAGGTACAGCAGCAGCGACGCGACCGCGGCGAAGATCAGCTGCCCGGGCGAGAACTCCTTGCCCGGGTGGCTGATGGTGAACGCGGGCAGGGCGAGGCTGAGCGTCGCCAACGTGGTGATGGTGGCCAGCGCGGCTCCGCTGCCCTCGGCGTTGAACAACGTCACGCCGTACCGGCGGGAGCCCCACAACAGCGACAGACCCGCGATCCCGTTGGTGGTGATCATGAACGCGGCGAACGCGGTGTCACGGGCCAGCGTGGCCGCCTCGTTGCCCCCGGACGCCATCAATTCGACGATGAGGGCCACCTCGATGACCGTCACCGCGCCCGCGAGCACCAGCGACCCGAACGGCTCGCCGACGCGGGCCGCGACCACCTCCGCGTGCTGGACGGCGGCCAGCACGGCACCGACCAACAGCGCGGCCTGCAACGCGATCAGCGCCGGCCCGAGGTGTTCGTGCCAGGTGGCCATCAGCACGACGACGGCGACCAGCGGCACCACCGCGGTCCAGGAGGCCCACGACAGCCGTTTCAGCATCGCCCGCCATTCTCACCGATGACGCGCGCCTGCGCCCGACGGGTCAGGCCGAGTTCATACCTTTGTTCAAACCTTTGTCGCCTTCGTCGCCACCACGAAGTAGCCGCGCGGCACGCCGGGCACGTCCAGCGGGACGACCGGGTGCTCCCACCGGTGCCACCTGGCCCCGGGTTCGGCCACATCGGTGACCACGGCGGCCCAGCCGTGCCGCTCGACGAGGGCGGCCGGCGCGTCGGTGCCGAACGTCCAGGGCGCGCCGAGCCGGCGCATGAATTCCTGCGTCGACCGCAGGAACGGCGCGTCCAGCAGTGTTTGGCCGATCGCGTTGTAGAACAGCACATCCCCCGGCGACGACAGCGAGTCGATGCGCGCGAACAGGGTGTCGACGGCCGGTGCGTCGAGGTACTGCAACAATCCCTCGACCAACCATGCCGTCGTTGCCGACGACGTAAAACCCTGCGAAATCAAGGCTTTCGGCCAATCGTCGGCCAGGTCGACGCCCACCGCGACGCGCCGGCACCGGGCCGGCGCGCCTGCCAGTCGCTGGTCCTTGGTCGCGATCACCTGCGGCTGGTCCACCTCGTAGACCGTCGTTCCCGGCCGCCACGGCAGGCGGTACGCGCGAGCGTCCATGCCCGCGGCCAGAATCACCACCCGCACCGCGCCGTCGCGGTGCGCGTCCAGCAGCGCCTCGTCGAAAAACCGGGTGCGGATGGCGATCTCGGCGAGCGACTGCCCGGTCGCGGCGACGGCGTCGGCGAGCAACCGTCGACCGTCGTCGCCAGCCAGCCGTTCCGCGAACGGGTCGGTGAAAAGCGGGTCGTCGCGCCGGGATTCCTCGGCGCGCACCGCGGCCGCGAGGAGTCCGGTGGCCGCTACCGCGGCTCTGGTGCTGTCCATGCGCCGATCATGGCCGCCCGGACGCCGCCGGTATTGGATATTTGTGCCGCCCGACCGGGACATGGCTGGGCAGCACGAGCCGCTGCCGGCCGTATTGCGTGGGCGTCATCGCGGTGAACGAGCGAAAGTCGCGCACGAAGTGCGCCTGGTCGAAATAGCCGGCGTCCGCCGCGAGGCGCGCCCCGCCCGTCGTCCCCTCCCCGAGGCGGCGCAGCGCCGCCTGCAGGCGGCGCACCCGCGCATAGGTTTTCGGCGCCAGGCCGACCTCGGCCCGGAACCGCGCGATCATCCGCTTGGTCGACCACCCCGTCAGGCGGCGCACCTCCGCCATCCGCACCGAGGGGTCGGCCTCGATCGCGGCCAGCGCGGCGGCGACACCGGGATCGCGGCGCACCGACAACCGCGCCCGCGACAGCAGAAACTGTTCGAGGATGCCGAAGCGGGCGGCTACCGACGGGGCCGCGATCAGGCGCTCGTGCACCGCGCGCCCGCCGCGCCCCCAAATCTCCTCCAGGCCGACGGCCACGTCCGCCACGTCGCCGAGCGGAATCCCGAGAAACGGAAAAGCCCCGCCGGGCCGGAAGTGGATCGCCATCGCGGGCTCGTCGGCCGCGATGTCGGTGATGTACGACGCGCGGTGCGGCCCCGTCACGACCGCGGGCGGAACCGGCAGGCGGGTGCTCCCGTCGGCGGTGTAGAAGTCCAATTGCTGGCGCCGACCGACGTCGAAGACAATGGTCACCGCGCCGCGCGGCAGCGCGCGGCTCCGGTAGCTGGGCCCGCGGTGTCGCCAATGCCCGAAGAATTCGACGTATTCGGCCAGGGGCGGTGGCGGCCGGTAGAGCGTGGGTCGGTACACCACGGCAGGTCCTTTCTGCCATCTTCGGGCCTCGGCCCTCAGTAACATGCTCACATGCCGAACAGCGATGCGGGCGCGGCAGGCCGGAGCGAAGGCCTGACCGAGGGGCAGGTGTTCGCCGGGTACACGATCATTCGGCGGCTCGGGTCGGGCGGCATGGGCCAGGTGTATCTGGCGCAGCACCCGCGGCTGCCCCGCCGCGACGCCCTGAAGATCTTGCCGCGCGAGCTGACCGCGAACGACGAATTCCGCCAGCGGTTCAACCGGGAGGCCGACCTGGCCGCGAGCCTGTACCACGAGCACATCGTCGGCATCCACGACCGCGGCGAGTACGACGGGCAGCTGTGGATCTCGATGGACTACGTGGAGGGAACCGACGCCGCACGGCTGCAGCGCACGAAATACCCGTCGGGAATGCCGAAAGCCGTTGTGGTGGAGATCATTTCGGCCGTCGCCGACGCCCTTGACTACGCCCACGAACGCGGGCTGCTGCATCGCGACGTCAAGCCGGCGAACATCCTGCTGACCGACGCGAGCCCCCGGCGGCGGATCCTGCTGGCCGACTTCGGCATCGCCCGCGAGCTGGGTGACATCAGCGGGCTGACCGCGACCAACATGCTGGTGGGCACCACCGCCTACTGCGCGCCCGAGCAGCTGCAGGGCGCGGATCTGGACGGACGGGCCGATCAATACGCGCTCGGCTGCACCGCGTTCGACCTGCTAACCGGGTCGGCGCCGTTCCGCCACTCCAACCCGGCGGTGGTCATCACCCAGCATCTGTCCGCGCCGCCGCCGAACATCAGCGAACGCCGCCCCGAGCTGGCCGACCTCGACGGCCCGATCGCCAAAGCGCTCGCCAAGAAGCCCGAAGAGCGCTACCCGACGTGCGCCGACTTCGCGGCGGCGCTCGGTAGCCAGCTGCGCACCGCCGCGTCCGAGGTGACGGCCGGTGCCACCGAGGTCATCGCGGCACCGACCGAGGTCATCGCCAAGCCCCGCGGCGCGCCGGCCACCCCGCCCAGGGCCCGCGGCGGGTCCCGGGGACCGGCGGTGGCGATCGGGGCGCTGGTCGCCGTGGCGGTGGTGGCGGTGGGCGCCTACTTCGGCGTTCGCACGCTCGCCACCCGAAATCACCAGCACAACAACGCCACCGCGCCCGCGCAGTCGGCCGCCCCGCCGGCACCCGGCGGCACCGCCGCGGCCCCGGGCAACGCCGGGCCCGCGCCGATCAAGCTGTCGGGGCAGATCACCGACCAGGTGGGCGTGCTCGGCCCCCTCGAGTACGACGCCGTGAACCGGGCGCTCACCAGGCTCTACGACGGGCGCAGCACCCGGCTCTGGGTGGTGTACGTCCCCAACTTCGGCGGCCTCAAGCCGTTCAAGTGGGCCGAAAATGCCATGGTGGCCAACAATTTCACGGACAGCGACGCCATCCTGGCCATCGCCACCGAGGGGCCCGCCTTCTCCTTCCGGGTACCCAACGCGGTGATCACCGGGAAAGCCATTGACCTCGAAATGATTCGCCGTGACCGCATCTCGCCGGCGGTGTTCCGGCACGAATGGGCCCGCGCGGCCATCGCCGCCGCCCAGGGATTGGACGTCGCGCCGAGCTAGCTGTCCGGTTGAAGCAGCACGTCGGCGTCGAAGCAGCTGTGATCGCCGGTGTGGCAGGCGCCGCCGACCTGGTCGACGGTCAGCAGCACGGTGTCGCCGTCGCAGTCCAGGCGCACCGCGTGGACGCGCTGGGTGTGGCCGGACGTCGCCCCCTTGATCCATTGTTCGCCGCGGGAGCGCGAATAGTAGGTGGCTTCGCGGGTTTCCAGGGTGCGGGCCAGCGCGTCGTCGTCCATCCACGCGACCATCAAGACGTCGCCGCTGCCGCGCTCCTGCACGACGGCGGCGATCAGCCCCTCGGCGTTGCGCTTGAGCCGCGCGGCGATGTTCGGGTCGAGTGTCATCGGACCGTGATCTTTTCTGCGGCCATGGCGGCCTTCACCTGGCCGATCGTCAGCTCGCGGAAGTGAAAGACGCTGGCGGCCAACACCGCATCCGCCCCGGCGGCGACCGCGGGCGCGAAGTGTTCGGCCGCCCCGGCGCCCCCGCTGGCGATCACCGGCACGGTGACCGCCGCGCGCACCGCGCGCAGCATCGGCAGGTCGAACCCGGCCTTGGTGCCGTCGGCGTCCATCGAGTTGAGCAGGATCTCCCCCACCCCGAGGTCGGCGCCGCGGGCCGCCCACTCCACGGCGTCGATGCCGGTGCCCCGGCGGCCCCCGTGAGTGGTGACCTCCCAGCCCGACGGCGTGGGCGCCGACCCGGCGGGAACCGTGCGGGCGTCGACGGACAACACGATGCACTGCGAGCCGAACTGCGTTGCCATTTCGGCCAACAGGTCGGGGCGGGCGATCGCGGCGGTGTTGACCGAAACTTTGTCGGCCCCGGCGCGCAACAACGTGTCGACGTCGGCGACCGTGCGCACCCCGCCGCCGACGGTGAGCGGGATGAACACCTGCTCGGCGGTGCGGCGCACCACCTCCAGCATGGTCGCCCGGCCCGACGAGGACGCGGTCACGTCGAGGAAGGTCAGCTCGTCGGCGCCCTCCGCGTCATAGGCCGCCGCGAGTTCGACGGGATCGCCGGCGTCGCGCAGGTTTTCGAAGTTGACGCCCTTGACCACTCGCCCGGCGTCGACGTCCAGGCACGGGATCACGCGCACGGCAAGGCCGGTGTCGGCGTACATCTCAGTAGTCCCCCGGATCGCCGACGGCGCTCAGGATGTCGAGGATCTCGGCGTGCGCGCCGGGTGCGGCGGCCAAGACCGAATCGGACGTGGGGGTCCACGGTTTTCCGGCCAGATCGGTGACGATGCCGCCGGCGGCGCGCACCTGCGCCACCCCGGCGGCGTGGTCCCACACGTGGCCACCGAAACTTATTGCGGCGCCGACTATCCCGTCGGCGACGTAGACGAGGTCGATCCCGGTCGAGCCGTGCATGCGCAACCGCGAAGACACCCTGCTCAGGTTCTCCAGCAGCGCAATGCGGTAGCGCCCCGGGAAGCGGCCCCGCGAGTCCGCGCTGAACGTGCCGACCGCGAGCAGGCTCTCACCCAGCTCGGTGGTTTCCAGCGGCGGCTGCGGCACCCCGTTTTTGACCAGCGGTCCGCCCGCGACCGCGGTGTAGCGCTCGTCGATGAACGGCAACCAGGTCAGGCCCGCCACCGGATCGCCGTCGTGCAGCAGGGCCAGCAGGATCGCGGCCATCGGCGAACCGGCGGCGTAGTTGAAGGTGCCGTCCACGGGATCCAGCACCCACACCCACGGCGAGTCCACGTCGGTGCCGCCGAACTCCTCCCCGTGCACGCCGATCCCGGTGGTGGCCTGCAGCGCGGTGACCACCTGCCGCTCGATCTGGAGGTCGATCTCCGTGGCAAAGTCGTTGCCCTTCTTGGCAACCGCGGAGTCGGCACGGTGCCCGTCCAGGAAGCGCGGCACGGCGGCATCGAGGATCTTTGCCGCCACCGACACCAATGCGCTGAGGTCCATGCGCCTACGCCCTCACCGCGGCCAGCGCCTGCGGCAGGGTGAACCGCCCGGCGTAGAGCGCCTTGCCCACGATGGCGCCCTCGACCCCGCGGTCGGTGAGGGTGGCGATGGCGCGCAGGTCATCCAGGCTGGACACGCCACCCGACGCGATCACCGGCGCCTCGGTACGGTCCGCCACCGCGGCCAGCAGCTCGAGATTGGGGCCGCCGAGCGTGCCGTCCTTGGTGACGTCGGTGACGACGAACCGCGAACACCCTTGCGCATCAAGGCGTTCCAGTACCTCCCACAGGTCGCCGCCGTCGGTCTCCCAGCCGCGCCCCCGCAACCGGTGCCCGCCCGCTGGATTGTTTTTGTCGACCTGCACATCCAAGCCGACGGCGACCTTGTCGCCGTGCTCGCCGATCGCCCGGGCGCACCATTGCGGGTTCTCCAGCGCCGCGGTGCCCAGGTTGACCCGCGCGCATCCGGTGGCCAGCGCGGCGGCCAGCGAGTCGTCGTCGCGGATGCCGCCGGAGAGCTCCACCTCGACGTCGAGCTTGCCCACCACCTCGGCGAGCAGCTCACGGTTGGAGCCGCGCCCGAACGCGGCGTCCAAATCGACCAGGTGGATCCACTCGGCCCCGTCGCGCTGCCAGCCCAGCGCGGCGTCCAGCGCCGACCCGTACTCCGTTTCGCTGCCGGCCTTGCCTTGCACCAGGCGCACGGCGCGACCGTCGACCACGTCGACCGCCGGTAACAGAATCAACACAGCCCCTCCCGAGCGCCGACAGTGCCACGGGCGACACCTCTTCTCGGCTTTTGCGTCGCCGGTTGCACTGTCGCGAACGTGTTCACAGTCCCTCGACCCAATTGCTCAACACGGCCGCGCCGGCATCGCCGCTCTTTTCCGGGTGGAATTGGGTGGCCGAAAGCGGCCCGTCCTCGACCGCGGCCAGAAACGGCACCTGATGGGTGGCCCACGTCAGCACCGCCCCGGCAGAGCCCTCCCAACGCTGCGCGGCGTAGGAGTGCACGAAATAGAACCGGGCGGCGGCGTCCAGCCCCTTGAACAGGACGCTGCCCGGCCCGGAATCCACCACGTTCCAGCCCATGTGCGGGATCACCGGGGCGTCCAGGCGGGTGACGGCACCCGGCCACTGCCCGCAGCCCTTGGTCTCCACCCCGAATTCAACGCCGCGGGCGAACAGGATTTGCATGCCGACGCACACCCCCAGCACCGGGCGCCCGGCGGCCACCCGCTCGGCGATGATCCGCTCCCCCGCGATCTTGCGCAGCCCCGTCATGCACGCCTCGAAGGCGCCGACGCCGGGCACCACCAGCCCATCGGCGGCCGCCGCGGCGTCCGCGTCGGCGGTCACCTCCACCGACGCGCCGACCCGCTGCAGCGCGCGCTGGGCCGACCGCAGGTTGCCCGAGCCATAGTCCAGGACCACAACCGATTTCGTCACAGAACACCTTTGGTGGACGGCACGCCCGACACCCGGGGATCGAGCTCGACGGCCTGGCGCAGCGCGCGGGCCACCGCCTTGTATTCGGCCTCGGTGATGTGGTGCGGGTCGCGACCGTGCAGGACGCGGACGTGCAGCGCGATGCGGGCGTTGGAGGCCAGCGTTTCGAACACGTGCCGGTTGACGACGGTGTGGTAGGGCACCGAGCCGCCGGCGATCGTGGTGTGCTGCAGGTGATCCGGCTCCCCGGTGTGCACGCAATAGGGACGGCCGGACACGTCGACCGCGGCGTGCGCCAGCGCCTCGTCCATCGGGATGAAGGCGTCCCCGAAGCGGCGGATGCCCTTCTTGTCGCCCAGGGCCTGGCCGAGCGCCTGACCCAGCGCGATCGCGGTGTCCTCGATGGTGTGGTGGCCTTCGATCTCGATGTCGCCCTTGGTGCGCACGGTCAGGTCAAAGCTGGCGTGGCTGCCCAGGGCCGTCAGCATATGGTCGTAGAACGGCACGCCGGTGTTGACGTCAACCTGGCCGGTGCCGTCGAGGTCCAGCTCGACGACGATGTCGGATTCCTTGGTACGCCGCTCGATACGCGCGCGTCGTGCTTCGGTGCTCACTGGGCTCCTACTGGTGTGGCGGGGGCCAATTCGGTGGCCGCGATCTGAGCGCTGACGCGCAGGAACGCATCGTTCTCCTCGGCCAGCCCCGTGGTGGCCCGCAGGTAGCCCGGAATCCCGACGTCACGGATCAAGACGCCGGCCTCCAGGTAGCGCTGCCAGGTGGCCGGGGCGTCGGCGAACTCCCCGAACAGCACGAAGTTGGCGTCGCTCGGGATGACCCGAAATCCCATGCCGCTCAGCGCCTTGGTGACGCGCTGCCGCTCGGCGATCAGGGTGGCGACGCTGCCCAGCGTGTCGTCGGCGTGGCGCAACGCGGCCCGGGCCGCGGCCTGGGTGACCGACGACAGGTGATAGGGCAGGCGCACCAGCAGCATCGCGTCGATCATCGCCGGCGTGGCGATGAGGTATCCGAGCCGGCCGCCGGCGAAGGCGAACGCCTTGCTCATGGTGCGGGTGACGACGAGCTTGGTCGGATACTCCTCGATCAACGCCACCGCGCTGGGCTGCGAGGAGAATTCGCCGTAGGCCTCGTCGACGATCAGGATGCCCGGCACCACGTCGAGCAGCCGGCGCAGGTCCTGCAGCGAAACGCTCTGTCCCGACGGGTTGTTGGGGCTGGCGATGAACACGACGTCGGGGTGGCGTTCGGCGACGGCGGCGACCGCCGCGTCCACGTCGAGGCTGAAGTCGTCGGCGCGCCCGGCCTCGAGCCACTCGGTGCGAGTGCCGTCGGCGATGATGGGGTGCATCGAGTAGGACGGGACGAACCCGATCGCGGTGCGCCCCGGCCCGCCGAACGCCTGCAGCAGCTGCTGCAGGATTTCGTTGGAACCGTTGGCGGCCCAGAGGTTTTCGACGGTCAGCAGGGTGCCGGTCTGCGCGGTGAGGTAGGCCGCCAGATCGCGGCGCAGCGCCACGGCGTCGCGATCGGGGTACCGGTGCAGGTCCGCGGCGGCCTCGCCCACCGACCGCACGACGTCGTCGACCAGCGCCCGGGTCGGCGGGTGCGGGTTCTCGTTGGTGTTCAGCCGCACCGGAACCGCCAATTGCGGTGCGCCGTAGGGCGATTTGCCGCGCAGGTCGTCGCGCAGGGGCAGGTCGTCCAGCGTCGGATTTTTGGGTTCGGTCATCGCTCGAACCTCCGGCGTACCGCCTCGCCGTGCGCCGGCAAGTCCTCGGCCTTGGCCAGCGTGACCACGTGTCCGGAAACGTCCTTGAGCGCCGCCTCGGTGTAGTCCACGACGTGGATGCCGCGCAGGAAGGTCTGCACCGACAGGCCGCTGGAATGCCGGGCCGAGCCGCCGGTCGGCAGCACGTGATTGGACCCGGCGCAATAGTCGCCGAGGCTGACCGGCGCGTAGGGGCCGACGAAAATCGCTCCGGCCGAACGGATTCGCCCGGCCACCTGCGAGGCGTCGACGGTCTGGATCTCCAGGTGCTCGGCCGCGTAGGCGTTGACCACCTCGACACCGGAGTCCAGGTCGTCGACGAGGATGATCGCCGACTGCGGCCCACCGAGCGCGGTCGTCACGCGTTCGCGGTGCACCGTCGTCCGCAGCTGGGCGGCCAGCTCGGCCTCGGTGGCCGCGGCCAGCTGCTCGCTCGGGGTCACCAGCACGCTGCCGGCCATCTCGTCGTGCTCGGCCTGGCTGATCAGGTCGGCGGCCACGTGCGCGGGATCGGCGGTGTGGTCGGCCAGGATCGCGATCTCCGTCGGCCCCGCCTCGGCGTCGATGCCCACCCGCGAGCGGCACAGCCGCTTCGCCGCGGTGACGTAGATGTTGCCGGGCCCGGTGATCATGTCGACGGGCGCGAGTTCGGAACCGTCGGTGTCGGTGCCGCCGTAGGCCAGCAGCGCGACGGCCTGCGCGCCGCCGACGGCCCACACCTCCTGCACGCCGAGCAGCCGGGCCGCGGCCAGGATCGTCGGGTGCGGCAGGCCGTCGAACGCCGCCTGCGGCGGGCTGGCCACCACCAGCGAGCCGACGCCGGCGGCCTGCGCCGGGACCACGTTCATCACCACGCTCGACGGGTAGACCGCGTTGCCGCCCGGCACGTACAGGCCGACGCGCTCGACGGGGACCCAGCGCTCGGTCACCGTCGCCCCCGGGCCCAGGGTGGTGGTGACGTCGGCGCGCCACTGGTCGGCGTGCACGGCGCGGGCGCGTTCGATCATCGCCCGCAGCGCCTCGGACACGTCGGGGTGCAGCTCCGACAGCGCCTTGTCGAGCGCCGCGCCGGGCACCCGCACGGCCGGGGGGCGCACCCCGTCGAACGACGCCCCGTACTCCAGCGCCGCGTCGGCCCCGCGCTCGGCGACGGCCTCCACGATCGGGCGCACCGTGGGCAGCACGCTGTCCACGTCGGCGCCGCCGCGGGGCAGCTCGGCCCGCAGCCGGGCGGCCGTCAGCTCCGCGCCGCGCAGGTCAATGCGCGCGATCGGCGACGGTTGGGAAGGGGTCACGTTGTTCATTGTCCCAGAGCAGCTCAAGTCGTTATCCGGCCGGTACAGTGCCGTCATGTCCAAAAAGGATCACCCCAACAACGCCCCGGGCGTTCCGATGGTTTTCCCAGTCTGGTTTGAGAACCTTCAGGTCAAGTACCTCAACAACGCGCTCAAGCCGATCGCGCGTTTCCTGCCCGGCACCGGGACCATCGAGCATCGCGGCCGCAAGTCCGGTAAGCCGTACAAGACCATCGTGACGGCCTACCGCAAGGGAAACGTGCTGGCGATCGCGTTGGCCCACGGCAAGACCGATTGGGTGAAGAACGTGCTGGCCGCGGGCGAGGCCGACCTGCGCTTTGCCCGCCGTCAGGTGCACATCACCAATACCCGGATCCTGCCGGCCGGCTACGACGGCCCGGAGGCGCAAAACCTGCCGCGGATGGCGCGCATGCAGCTGGGCCGGGTCGGGGTCTTCGTCGGCGATATCGCCTGATTTCGGGTCGCCGCCGCGGTCGAGTGTGCACTGAGGGCTTTGCGTGTGCGCGGGGGGCGCGATTTCGGCGGTCTTGGCTCCCAGGGCGCACACTCAAGGCCCAGGATTCACACTCAATGCGCGCTTGCGCCCGGCTGAAGACGGTGTTGCCGGTCATCGCCGGCCACGCCGTCGGTGCGTCCTCCCAGGCGACGACGCGGTCGACGGTCGGCGACAGGTCCAGGCCGCCGGCGAGCAGCTCGAGCACCGGCGGGATGGCCGTTCGGGCGCTGACGCGTCCGGTGATGAATCGCACCCCGCGGGTGTACATCGGCAGCAACGGCATCTCGACCTTGTATTGCGGGTAGATCCCGGTGTCGGTGCACACGCCGTCCGGCCAGGTGGCGCGCAGTGTGGCCGACAACAACGCCGGATCCCCGGTGGTGTGCACGGTGCCGCCAAGCCCGCCGCGCGCAGCCTGCTGCGCGGCTGAGCGGAAGGTCCTACATGTCCAGGCCGATATCGAGCGCGCGCACCGAGTGCGTCAGCGCCCCGACGGCCAGGTAGTCGACGCCGGTCGCGGCGTAGGTCGCGGCATTCTCCAGGGTGAGCCCGCCCGACGACTCGAGCAGCACGGCGGGCGCCCTGGTGTCGCGGCGCTGCACGGCCATCTGCGTCTGCCACACCGGGAAATTGTCCAGCAGGATCAGCTCGGGCTTTTCGCCCAGCACCTCGTCCAGCTGCTCGAGCGAGTCCACCTCCACCTCGCACGGCAGGTCGGCAGCGGCCTCGCGCACCGCGCGCAGCGCGTCGACCACCGAGCCCGCGGCCGCGACGTGGTTGTCCTTGATCAGCGCCGCATCGCCGAGCCCCAGGCGGTGGTTGACGCCCCCGCCGACGCGCACCGCGTACTTCTGCAGCGCCCGCAGGCCGGGCAGGGTCTTGCGGGTGTCGCGGATCTTGGCCTTTGTGCCGTGCACCGCATCGACCCACGCCGCGGTCGTGGTGGCGATCCCCGACAGATGGCAGATGAGGTTCAGCGCGGTGCGCTCCGCGGTCAGCAGCCCCCGGGTCTCCGCCCGCACCGTCAGCGCCGACTCCCCCGGACGCAACCGGGCGCCGTCCTCGACGCGATCGAGCACCTGGTAATTGCCGGCGCCGAGCACCTCGTCGAGGACCAGCAGCGCGACGTCCACGCCGGCGATCACCCCGGGCTCGCGGGGCACCATGGATGCCGTGGCCAGCGCCCCGGCGGGCACCGTCGCCTGGGTGGTGACGTCGGGCCCGTAGCGCAGGTCCTCGTCCAGGGCGCGCCGGATGGCGTCCCGAGCGGCCTCGAGTTCGCAGTCGGACAGCATCGTCAGCCCACCGCCGCCAGCGCCTCCACCAGCACGGAGTTACCGTCGCCGGCCAGCCGGAGCACGCTGCTGCGGCCCTGTTCCGGCGCGGCGTCCGGGTACTCCGCGCGGTGGTGGCAACCGCGGCTTTCGTTGCGCGCCAAGGCCCCCGCGGTAACGGCCCGGGCGGTCAGCGTCAACGCGACGTCCTCGAAATCACCGCGGCCGGCGATGTTGCGCACCGGCGCCCCGGAAAGCTTGTCGGACAAGCGGTTCAGCCCGGCGGCGTCGCGCACCACCGAGGCGTGCCGGCTCATGGCGCGGTGCAGGTCGCCACGATGCAAGGCGGTGGGGGCAAGGGACCCGGGGGGCTCGGGGGTCACCGCTCTCACGGGCCCGGCCGCCGCCGCGTGCGCCGCCGCCGCGCGTCCCGCGCGGCCGCCGACCACCAGCCCCTCCAGCAGGCTGTTGGACGCCAGGCGGTTGGCGCCGTGCATTCCGGTGCGCGCCACCTCGCCGGCGGCGAACAGCCCGGGCAGCTCCGTCTGCCCGCACACGTCGGTGACGACCCCGCCGCAGCTGTAGTGCGCGCCGGGAACCACCGGGATGGGCTGGCGCACGGGGTCGATCCCGGCGTCGCGGCACGCGGCGGTGACGGTGGGAAATCGGGCCTCGAAGCCGGCGATGCCGCGCGCGTCGAGGAAGACGCACGGGTCGCCGGTCTCCCGCAGCCGCGCGTCGATGGCCGCCGCGACGACGTCGCGCGGCGCCAAGTCGCCCATCGGGTGGACGCCGGCCGTGACCGAATTGCCTTGGCTGTCAAGCAGAACCGCGCCCTCTCCGCGGATGGCCTCGGTGACCAGCGGGCGCCGGCCGCCGGCTCCGCCACCGTAGAGCATCGTCGGGTGGAACTGGATGAACTCGACGTCGCTGACCGGCACGCCGGCCCACAGCGCCAGCGCGATGCCGTCGCCGGTGGAGCCGTCGGGGTTGGTGGTCGCCCCGTAGAGGTGCCCGAGCCCGCCGGAGGCCAGGATCACCGCCGGCGCGCTGACGATCCCGAAGCCCTCCGGGTTGCCCACCCACACCCCGGTCACCGCGGCGCCGTCGTGCAGCACCCGCAGGGCCACGTGGCAGGTGCGGATGTCCAGCGTCGCCGCGGCGTGGTCCAGCGCGCGCTGCACCTCGGCTCCGGTGGCGTCCCCGCCGGCGTGCACGATGCGGCGCCGCGAATGGCCGCCCTCGCGCGTCACGTCCCAGCGCCCCGGGACGGCTTCGTCGAATCGCGCTCCGTCGCCGACCAATTCGGACACCGCGCGGTAGCCGTCGGCGACGATCGAGCACACGGCGTCGGGATCGCACAGGCCCGCACCGGCGGCCACGGTGTCGGCGACGTGGGCCTCGACCGAGTCGTCGTTGTCCGGCAACACCACCGCGATGCCGCCCTGGGCGTAGTGGGTGGCGGTCACCCCGCGCGCCTGGTCCGCCTTCGACAGGACCACCACGCGGTGCCCGGCGCGATGCGCGGCCAGCGCGGCGGCCAGTCCGGCCACGCCGGTGCCGATGACGACGACGTCGGCGGCGTCGGTCCAGTCGGTACGGCCCATCATTCGCCGCCGCCCGGCTGGCCGATCTCGATCATTCGCTGCACGCTGCGCCGGCCCGCCGCCGCGATCTCCGGGTCGACGTGCACCTCGTCGGCGCCCTCCACCAGGCAGCGCAGCAGGGCCGCCGGGGTGATCATCTTCATGAACTTGCAGGAGGCGCGGTCGTTGACCGCGCGGAAGTCGACTTGCGGTGCGGCCCTGCGCAACTGGTGCAGCATGCCGACCTCGGTGGCGACCAGGATCTTGCGGGCGCGGGTCTCGTGCGCGGCGTCGAGCATGCCGCCGGTGGACAAGATCTTCACCCGCTCGGCCGGGAAGGCGCCCTCGCCGGCGAGGTACAACGCCGAAGTGGCGCAACCGCATTCGGGGTGGACATAGAGCTCGGCATCGGGGTTGGCCCGCGCCTGCTCGGAAAGCTCGTCGCCGTTGATGCCGGCGTGTACGTGGCATTCACCCGCCCAGACGTGCAGGTTCTTCCGACCCGTCATCCGGCGCACGTGGGCACCGAGGAATTGATCCGGGCAGAACAGCACCTCGCGGTCGGGATCGATGGACTCGACCACCTCGACGGCGTTGGACGAGGTGCAGCAGATGTCGGTGAGCGCCTTCACCGCGGCCGTGGTGTTGACGTAGGAGACCACCACGGCGCCGGGGTGCTCCTCCTTCCAGGCGCGCAATTCGTCGGCGGTGATGGAATCGGCCAGCGAGCAGCCGGCTCGCTGATCCGGGATGAGCACGGTCTTGTCCGGGCTGAGAATCTTGGCGGTCTCGGCCATGAAGTGCACGCCGCAGAACACGATGGTGTCCTCGGGCGCGTCGGCGGCGATCCGCGACAGCGCCAGCGAGTCGCCCACGTGGTCGGCGACGTCCTGGATGGCGGGCAGCTGGTAGTTGTGCGCGAGCAGGGTGGCGCCGCGCAGCTTCGCCAGCCGCCGGACCTCGGCCGCCCATTGCCGGTCGCCCTCGAGGCCGGCGTAGCCGGCGGGCGTGTCGGTGATGCGGCCGGTCAGGTCGGCCCCGTCTCCGTCGAGCGTGCCCATGCGAGTCAAAACCGTCATGGCGGCTCCTTTCGCGCCGGGAGGTTTTCGACTTACAATCGAAAACATGCGCCATACTAGCACTGAACACGAGGTGCTCGCGGTCGTGTTCCAGGTTCGCCAGGTAACGGGGCCGTCGCGCCGAGAGAAACCCCAGCTGAACGTGCTGTTATGGCAGCGTGCCAAGGACCCGCAGCAGGGCGCGTGGGCGCTGCCGGGCGGCCGGCTGCGCAACGACGAGGACATGACCACCTCGGTGCGCCGGCAACTGGCCGAGAAGGTGGACCTGCGAGAGCTGGCTCACTTGGAGCAGCTTGCTGTGTTTTCCGACCCACACCGGGTGCCCGGCGCCCGGGTGATCGCGTCGACGTTCCTGGGCCTGGTGCCCTCCCCCGCGATCCCCGAGCTGCCGCCGGACACCCGCTGGCACCCGGTGAATTCCCTGCCGCCGATGGCGTTCGACCACGGCCCGATGGTGGAGCACGCCCGGACCAGGCTGGTCGCCAAGATGTCCTACACCAACATCGGGTTTGCTTTGGCGCCAAGGGAATTCGCCCTTTCCGCGCTGCGCGACATCTACGGCGCGGCGCTGGGCTACCAGGTGGACGCGACGAACCTGCAGCGGGTGCTGGTGCGGCGCGGCGTCATCAGCCAGACCGGCACGATCGCGCAGTCCGGCCGCAGCGGCGGGCGCCCGGCGGCGCTCTACCACTTCACCGACTCCCGGCTGCGGGTCACCGACGAATTCGCCGCGTTCCGGCCGCCCGGCCAGCTTTGAGCCTCCTAGCCTCGACACGCCGGTAGATTAGGCGGCAGACCTTCGCCGCTGAGCTGCAGAGACCGACGAGAACCGGCTCACACCGCGGTGATGACGTTTTGGCCACCACCCGTTCATGCGCGACAATGCCGGGTGGCCAAGAAGGGATCGACGAATGGTTGAGCTCGGCAATCTGGCGGGGACGCACGGCGCGCAGTGGATCGCAAAGCCACCGCACGAGGAACTGCGGCGCAAGGTGCGGCCGCTGCTGCCCTCGGACGACCCGTTCTACCAGCCCCCGCCCGGCTTCCAGCACGCCGAGCCCGGCACGGTGCTTCGCTCGCGCGAGGTCGAGCTGGCGTTTCTGGGCCTGATCCCACAGCCCGCCACGGCCGTGCAGCTGCTCTACCGGACGATGGACATGAACGGCCAGCCCGAGGCGACCGCGACCACCGTGATCGTCCCGGCGAAGCTGGCCCCGGGGCAGACCTGCCCGCTGCTGTCCTATCAGTGCGCGATCGACGCGATGACCTCGCGCTGCTTCCCGTCCTATGCGCTGCGGCGCAGGGCGAAGGCCCTCGGATCGGTGAGCCAGCTGGAGTTTCTGCTGATCAATGCCGCCGTCGCCGAGGGCTGGGCCGTCTCGGTCCCCGACCACGAAGGCATCCACGGTTCGTGGGGCGCGCCGTACGAGCCCGGCTACCGCGTCCTGGACGGGATCCGTGCCGCGCTGAGTTTCGAGCGTCTCGCGTTGTCGCCGTCGGCCCCCATCGGGCTGTGGGGATACTCCGGCGGTGGCCTGGCCAGCGCCTGGGCCGCCGAGGTGTGCGCCGACTACGCGCCGGACCTGGACATCGTCGGGGCGGTGCTCGGGTCGCCGGTCGGCGACCTGGGCCACACGTTCCGCAGGCTCAACGGGGGCTTCCTCGCCGGCCTGCCCGCGTTGGTGGTGGCCGCGCTGGCCCACATCTACCCCGACCTGGAGCGCGTCATCCGCGAGCACACCAATGAGGAGGGGCGCGCCCTGCTGGACTCGCTGGAGACGATGACCACCGTGGAAGCGGTGCTGCGGATGGCCGGCAAGAACATGGGCGACTACCTGGACGAGCCGCTGGAAGACATCCTGTCGACGCCCGAGATCATGCACGTGTTCGAGAGCATCAAGCTGGGCGCGGCGGTGCCGTCGCCGCCGGTGTTGATCGTGCAGGCCGTGCACGACTACCTGATCGACGTGCACGACATCGACGCGCTGGCCGACGCCTACTCGGCCGGCGGCGCCCGGGTCACCTACCACCGGGACGCGTTCAACGAACACCTATGCCTGCACCCGCTGTCCGCCCCGATGACGCTGCGCTGGCTCACCGACCGCTTCGAGGGCCGGCCGCTGACCGAGCACCTGATCAGGACCACGTGGCCGACCATGTTCAACCCGATGACCTATGTCGGCATGGCGCGGCTGGTCAAGATCGCGGCCAAGGTCATCACGGGCCGCAAAATCCCGCACCGCCCGCTGTAAGGGCGGCTTCCGCTTTCACGGCCGCTACGAAACGGCGGCTTCGGGCGCCTCGGGCTCCATCGGCAGCGCGGTGGCCGGCCGGGCGGGGACCGGAGGTCCGCCCAGGTCGTCGCGGGCGTCGGCGGCCGCCATCAGGGCGTACACCAGCCCGGCGAGGCCGGCGGGCCACAACAAGGTCACCGCGACCTGCAGCGCTGTTTGCGCGAAGAACACCGGCGGCGCCTGGGTGACGTACGCCACCGACGGGCTTCCCGACAACGGCACCGCGTCGAAGTTCACCGCGCCGTAGCGCAACCGGACCAGCAACACGCCCGTCGCCGCGGCGACCGCGGCGACGGCCACCATGCCCAGCGCCAGCGCCAGCACCATCGCGGGCCCGCGACGCTGCCGCCACTGCCAGGCCAGCACCGTGCCCACCACCGCCAGCACGGTCAACAGGCCCAGCATCAGGCAGGGCGCGTTGAAGAAGTGCTCGGATTCGGTGCCCAGGTAGTCGTGCACCCGCTCGCCCGCGCGGGTGATCGCCACCACCGCGCGGATCGGCGGGGCAATCCACGCCCACAACGCGCCGAGCGCCACGCCCGTCGCCGTCACCGCCAGCGCCGCGACGACGATGCCCCGCCCCCGCACCGCGCGGGCGACGCCCGCCGGTTCGACGGTCCGAGGGCCGGCCGGCTCGGTCACCGCTGCGCCTCCAGGTCCGCGGAGTCGACCTGCCCGTGCCGTGAGCACTGGGCGCGCCAGCCGTCGGGCCGGACCTGGACGATCATGCGGCGTCCGCATTCCGCGCAGAACCGGGGCGGCTCGAGGCCCAACTGCGCGGCCGTCGGCACGGCGGTGCCGCCGCATTCCCCGGTGTAGACGTTGTACACGCCGGCGCTGACCGGAGCGCCCAGATCGCGAACCACAGTCTCCCAGTCTCTTACAAAGTGGCTTTACAAACTGGCTTTACAAACTGGCATTGAGCGCCTTGATCGGCATCTGCAGGTCGTCGAGCAGCTCCAGGTCCGCCTCGGCGGGGCGGCCGAGGGTGGTCAGGTAGTTGCCGACGATGACGGCGTTGATGCCGCCCAGGATGCCCTGCTTGGCGCCGAGGTCCCCCAGGGTGATCTCGCGGCCCCCGGCGAAGCGCAGCATGGTGCGCGGCAGGGCCAACCGGAAGGCGGCCACCGACTTCAGCGCCTCGGCGACGGGCATGACCTCGAGATCGCCGAACGGGGTGCCCGGCCGCGGGTTGAGGAAGTTCAGCGGCACCTCGTCGGGCCCGAGTTCGGCCAGGTCGGCGGCGAACTCCGCGCGCTGCTCCAGGGTCTCGCCCATGCCGAGGATGCCGCCGCAACACACCTCCATGCCGGCGTCACGCACCATCGACAGCGTCTGCCAGCGCTCCTCCCAGGTGTGGGTGGTCACGACGTTGGTGAAGAACGAGCGGGCGGTTTCCAGGTTGTGGTTGTAGCGGTGCACCCCCATCGCGGCGAGCTGCTCCACCTGCTCGGCCGTCAGCATCCCCAGCGAGCAGGCGATGTTGATCTCCACCTCGTTGCGGATGGCCTCGATGCCGGCCGCGACCTGTGCCATCAACCGCTCGTCGGGCCCGCGCACCGCGGCCACGATGCAGAACTCGGTGGCCCCCGACTTGGCGGTCTGTTTGGCCGCCTCGACCAGGCTCGGAATGTCCAGCCGCGCGCTGCGCACCGGCGACGAGAACAGCCCCGACTGCGAGCAGAAGTGGCAGTCCTCCGGGCATCCGCCGGTCTTCAGGCTGATGATGCCCTCGACCTCGACCTCCGGCCCGCACCAGCGCATCCGCACCTCGTGGGCCAGCGCCAACAGGTCATCCAGCCGCTCGTCGGGCAGTTGCAGCACCCGGAGCACCTGATCGCGGCCGAGTCCCTCGCCGCGCTCCAGCACCTGCTGGCGCGCCACCGCGAGAATGTCGTCGTTTGCCTCGCCGGCGTCGGTCGTCGGCCGAGTTGCCGCTTGAGTCACCAGGTACTCCCCTGCATCCTTTGTCCGTGCGCGCGCAGCCGCACCCGCCATGGCTGGCAGCCTGAATAAATTCGGTGTTCAAAGTAGGGTAACGGCCGCAGAAGATGGGGGCCGCCGGGGTATGCCTGGTTCATGACCGCTTGGGAGACCGCGCCGCAGGTCGAATACCTGTCCCACCACATGCTGCTGCTGGCCATCCCGGCGTTCTTGCCGGCGGTCCTCGTCGTCGCGGTGATCCTGTACGTCGCGCTGAAAGACCGGCGCAACGGCGGCAAATCCCAGCAGGCCGCCCCGCGCGGCGACGACGCCGAGCAACACGGTGATTGACCATCCCTCTATCGGGGCATTCCGGTTCCTGCGAGTTGGATCACACCTTGAGGTCGGGCGTGTTGGGAGGGTTTGACGATGGGATCGGCGGATCTGACTTTTGTTGCCGAGGCACCGGCGCGCGGCGCGGGTCTGAACCAGGTGATCGGCCTATCGATCGCCGCGGTGGTGATCGCGGCGGTGATGCTGTGGGTGGGACATGCCCACCGCACGCATCGCATCGAGTGGCTGACCCGGATCGCGGACAAGATGGGCGAGAAATTCCACCGCCCCAACTGGGTGGCGCTGCCGGTTCTGGTGTTCACCACCTCGATCATCTGCGCGCTGTTCGGCTTCATCTGGGACGTCAGCTGGCACATCGGCAACGGCCGCGACCCGGGCCCCCTGGCCAACCCGGCGCACTACTTCATCATCATCGGCCTGTTCGGGATCTTCGTCGGCGGCATGTTGGCGGTCGTGCTGCCGTTCGACAAGCCCGGACCGGCGGCGGTGCGCATCACGAGTAACTGGTACGCGCCCGTCGGCGGCGTGCTGATGGCCGGCTGCGGGCTGTACGCGATGATCGGGTTCCCGCTCGACGACATCTGGCACCGGATCTTCGGCCAAGACGTAACCCTCTGGGGCCCAACGCATTTGATGATGATCGGCGGCGCCTGCTTTTCGCTGTTCGCGGTGCTGATGCTGGAACGCGAGGGCGAGGCGGATGCGGGCGAGCAGCTCGCACACGGCGTGTTCATCACGTTCCTGCGCTACCTGTCCTTCGGCGGCTTGTTCATCGGCCTGTCGGTCTACCAGATCGAATTCGACTTCGGCGTCCCGCAATTCCGGCTGGTGTTCCAGCCGATGTTGATCGCCGCGGCGGCCGCGCTGGCGGGGGTGGCCGCCCGCTACACGATGGGACGAGGAGCCGCGATCATCGCGGCGGTGTTCGCCATCGCGCTGCGCGGCCTGGTCGCACTGCTGGTCGGGCCGATCCTGGGCGCTCCGATCAACTGGTTCCCGCTGTACCTGGGACCCGCGCTGGTCGTCGAACTGGTGGCGCTGACCCCATTGCTGAAGCGCCCCATCGCCTTTGGCGCCGTCTCCGGGCTGGCCGTCGCGACCGTCGGGCTGTGGCTGGAGTCGCTGTGGATCGGGGCCGTGTACCACTACCCCTGGCCGACAAGGATGTGGGGCGAGGCGCTGGCGATGGCGGTGCCGGTGGCGATGCTGACCGGCGTCTGCGGGGCGCTGTTCGGCCTGGTGCTGACGGGACAGCGCCTCCCCGGCCGCAAGATCGGCATCGCGGCCGTGGCGCTGACCGTGCTGGTGATCGGCGGCGCGGTGGCCAACGGGTTGCACATCCTCGTGCCGCGACAGAACACCGCCACCGTCAACCTGACGGACCTGCCCAGCCCGCCCGGGGAGCGCATGGTGTCGGCCGATGTGCAGTTGACGCCGCCGTTCGTGAGCGACAACCCGGACTGGCTGACCATCCTGTCCTGGCAGGGCCGGATGCAGAACAACCGCGGCCTGATGATCGACCGACTCGCCAAGGTGGGACCCGGGCACTACCGGTCCACCCAGCCGGTCCCGGTGTGGGGGGAATGGAAGACGCTGCTGCGGGTTCAGGACGGCCGCACCATGACGGCCGTGCCCATCTGGGAGCCGGCGGACGACGCCATCCCGGCGCCGGAGGTCCCCGCGCTGGCGTCGAGCACGCGGCCGTTCGTCCTGGAGGTCACGATCCTGCAGCGCGAACGCGACCAGGGCGCGCCAACCTGGTTGTTCACCGCGGGCGGGATCGTGGTGCTGATCCTGACCCTGATGGTGATCTCCGGCCTGACGTGGGGTGCGGGTCGGCTCGGCTACGCCGAGGGCGCACCGGAGCCGGTCGAGGAGAAGCAGCCCGTGCCCGGCGCTCCCCGAGCGGCCTGACCCGATGCGGGTTCGGAGCGCCCTCGCCTGGGTGGCGGCGCTGATGTGGGCCCTGGTGGCCTGCGGTGGTTCATCGAACCAGCCCGCCGGCGCCGCTCCCGTCGTCGACGTCACCATCGCCAAGGGCCAGGTCACCCCGACCAACGCCACCCTGCTCGCCAAGGTGCACCAGCAGATCACCATCCGGGTCAGCAGCGACACCACCGACGAGTTGCACGTGCACTCCACCCCCGACCACAAGTTCCAGGTCGCGGCGGCGCCCGACCAGACCTTTCGGTTCAGCGTCGACGTGCCCGGCAACGTCGAGGTCGAGCTGCATCGCCTGGACCGCACGATCGCGACCATCCAAGTCCAACCGTGAGCGACCGCGGCGCGACGGTGGTGCTCGCGCACGGTCTGGGCGGCTCGGGCGACCTGCCGGTGCCGTACCTGTACGCGATGGTCGGCGCGGCATGGGCGTTGACGTTCACGTTCGCACTGGTCGCGTTCGCTTGGCGGCGCCCGCGGTTTGACCCGTGCAAGCCCGGGCGCGCGCTGCCGGGGGCACTGGCGTCTTTCGTCGACGCCCGCGCCACCCGCGCGGCGGCCGCCGGGCTGGCGCTGCTGTTCGCGGCGTGGGTGGTGCTGGCCGGGGTGTGCGGGCCGCAAACGGACTCCAACGCGATGCTCGGCGCGTTCTACGTGCTGCTGTGGGTGGGGCTGGTGGCGCTGTCGCTGGCGTTCGGGCCGGTCTGGCGGGTGCTCTCCCCGGTGCGCACGGTGTATGCGCTGCTGCGGCGCTTCGCGCCCGAGAGCCTGGGGCGTCCGCGGTGGTCATATCCCGAGCGCTGGGGATACCGGCCCGCCGCGCTGGGCCTGTTCGCGTTCGTGTGGTTGGAGCTGGCCAGCCCCAACTCGGCGTCGCTGCCGCTGGTCAAGGCGTGGCTGCTGAGCTACGCCGTGTTGATGCTGGGTGGCGCGTGGCTGTGCGGGCAGCGCTGGCTGGCGCGGGCCGACCCGTTCGGCGTGTACAGCATGGCGGTGTCGCGGCTGTGCCCGTTCCGCCGCAACCCGGACACCGGTCGCATCGTCGTCGGCAATCCGCTCGACCACCTGCCGTCGCTGCCCGTGCGCCCGGGGGTGGTGGTGCTGCTGGCGGTGCTGCTCGGGTCGACCGCCTTCGACAGTTTTTCGTCGTCGCCGACGTGGCGCGGGTTCGCCGACGGGATGTCGCGCGGCATCGGCCTGTCGCCGACGCTGTCGTCGTCGGTGTTGCGCACGTTGGGGCTGTGCGTGTTCATTTCCGTTGTGGCGCTGACGTTCTCGCTCGCCGCGCGGGCGACCGGCGGCGTCGACCGCGAGCAGCGCCGCGCCCTGCCCGGCCAGCTGGCGCATTCGCTGATCCCGATCGTGGTGGGCTACATCTTCGCGCACTACCTGAGCTACCTCGTCGAACGCGGGCAGCAGGCGGTCTTCGCCCTGGCCGATCCGCTCGGTCGCGGCTGGAACCCGTTGGGGCTGGCGCACTTTCACGTCGCCTACGTGCTGTCCAGCCATCCCCCGGTGCTCGCCGGCGTCAAGGTGGCCTGCGTGGTCACCGGGCACATCCTCGCGGTGATCGCCGCCCACGACAAGGCGCTGCGGCTGCTGCCGGCGGGGCATCAGCTGACCGGGCAGCTCACCATGATGCTGGTGATGGTGGGCTACACCTTCACCGGACTGTATCTGCTGTTCGGCGGCTAGAGCGTGCGTCGGTAGCGCCGGGCTGAGTGTGAATCCTGGGCGTTCGGTGTGAGCCCACGGCGGAGAAATCGCCCGGATCCCGCCCTGGGTTCACACCGGAAGCCCAGGCCGCACACGCAAACACCCGACGTCAGCCGATCGGAAACTCGGCCTTCGCCTTTCCGTCCCAGCGGCGCAGGCCGGCGAAGCGGCCGTCGATCTGCGCCGGCCGGCCCGCGATGCGCAGCGCCCGCCCCAGTTGGGGGCCGCCGACGCGGCGGGCCAGCGTGACGTGCGCGGTCCATTGGTCGGGCAGGCTGTTGGGCATCGGGCCGGGCGACAGATGCGGACGGCACAGCCGGTGCACCTCGGCGTGCAGGGCCAACAGCTCGCCCGTCGGCACCACGAGCCGCGCGAACACGACGTTCGCCCGCCCGAACAGCACCGGGGCCCCGATCGTGGCGGTCAGCGGCAGGCGCCGGGCAACCGCGGCGAGTGGCGCGTCGACGTCGGGGTCGATGCGTTCGGCGACGGCCAGCGTGACGTGGGGCCGGCTGGCCGGGGCCTGGCTGGGGATGCCGGCGCCGGCCAGGTCGGCCCAGATGTGGCGGATGGCCGCCTCGGTGTCGGGGTCGAAGACCAGCTCGATCGAATGGACCATCAGCCCACCAGCGCGCTCACCCAGTCGCGGTCGAACGCCGCGGCGCTCATGGCCGCGAACTCGGCGGCGCCCAGCGATCCCGCACCGGCGGGCAGCGCCGCCCGCACCGGCGCCAGCTGCCCCAGCGCGGCCCGATTCGACGTTTCCACCAGGCCCGGCCGCGCCGGCCAGCTGCCGATCACCAGCCCGGCGCACGAAACCCGATGCGCGGCAAGCGCTTCCAGTGTCAGCGCGGTGTGGTTGAGGGTGCCCAGCTCCGCGG
Organism: Mycobacterium interjectum; assembly: GCA_002102225.1. Classification (GTDB taxonomy): domain Bacteria; phylum Actinomycetota; class Actinomycetes; order Mycobacteriales; family Mycobacteriaceae; genus Mycobacterium; species Mycobacterium interjectum_B. The sequence goes on along the minus strand of LQPB01000082.1, from coordinate 3,854 downwards.
TGACCGCGACGAGCGCCGCGGCGCCCAGCTCGACGGCCAGGTCGCGCAGCGTGACGCCCCGGTCGGCGAGTTCGACCAGCAGCCCGCCGGCGCCCTCCACCAGGGTTAGCCGCCCCGGCCGGTCCAGGTCCCGGACGAGGCGCAAAACCTGTTCACCGGTGGGCAACCCGATGCCCGCCTGCGCGGCGGCGGCGGCCGGGGCCAGCGGCAGCGGGTAGCGCGCCAGCCCGGCGAGCTCCCCGGCGCCGGACAGCCGCGCCACCTCGGCCAGATCGTCGTCGCCGGAGTCGGTGCCGGTCTGGACCGGCTTGCAGACCGCCACGTCCATGCCCGCCCCACGGGCGTGGCACGCCAGCGCCGCGGTGACGACGGTCTTGCCGACCCCCGTGCCGGTACCGGTGACGACCAGGACGGTCAACGGCGCGCCACGGCGAGGACGTCCGTCAGCACGCGGTGCGCGATCTCCAGGTCGGCGGCGTTCAGGGAGGCGCGCGCGGACAGGCGCAGCCGCGACGTTCCGGCGGGCACGGTCGGCGGCCGGAAGCAGCCCACGCGCACGCCGGCGTCCAGGCAGGCGGTGGCCGCGGCCAGCGCCACCTCCGGATCGCCCAGGATCACCGACACCACCGCCGACGCCGGCTCGTCGGGCACGCCGCAGGCCTCGGCCAGGAATCGCGCATGCGTCAGCACGGCCTGCGGGCGCCACGGCTCGCCCCGCAGGACGCGCAGCGCGGCCAGCGCGGCGCCCACCGCCGCCGGGGCCAGGCCGGTGTCGAAGATGAACGGCCGGGCCGCGTCGATCAGGTGCGCGCGCACCGCCGCCGGCCCCAGGACCGCTCCGCCCTGGCTGCCGAGCGCCTTGGACAGCGTCGTGGTCATCACGATGTCGGGCGCGCCCGCCAGCCCGAGCTCGTGCAGCAGGCCGCGGCCGCCGCCGCGCACGCCGAGCCCATGCGCCTCGTCGACGATGAGCAGGGCGCCGTGGCGGCGGCACGCCGCGTGCAATTCGCGCACCGGCGCCAGCGAGCCGTCGGCGCTGAACACCGAGTCGGTGATGACGACGGCGCGTTCCTCGTCGCGGGCGCCCAGGGCCGCGTCGACGGCGTCCACGTCGCGGTGCGGCGCCACCACCACGCGGGCGCGCGACAGCCGGCACGCATCAACCAGCGACGCGTGCGACAGGGCGTCGGACACCAGGAGCGAACCGGGGCCCGACAGCCCGACGACGGCGCCCAGGTTGGCGGTGTATCCCGACGAAAACAGCAAGCCGGATGCGGCCCCGACGAACTCGGCGAGCTCGGTCTCGAATTCCTGGTGCAGTTCGGTGTCGCCGGTGACCAGGCGCGAGCCGGTGGCGCCGGCGCCCCAGATGCGCAGCGCCGCGACGCCTCCCTCGATCACGTCGGGGTGTTGCGACAGGCCGAGGTAGTCGTTGGACGCCAGGTCGAGCTCGGTGGCGACGGCCGGCCGCGGCCGCAGCGAGCGGCGCAGCCCGGCCTCGCGGCGCTGCCGCTCCACCTCCTCCAGCCAGGCCAGCGGCGATACCTCGGTCGGCGCCTGCCGGTGGGCGTTCATGGACCTAGAGCCTACGAGAACGCGGACAGCCCGTTCCTCGCGGAGCTGATCGGCGCCGTGCCCCTCCCGCCCGATCGCCGCCCGTGGCTGCCGGGCGACTCGCTACAGCGATATGACCTGGCCGGGGGCGCCGGGGTTGCCGTTGGTGAGGGTCCCGCTCGCGCCGGGCCCGCCGCTGCCGAAGTGGGCATTGGTCGGCGTAATCGCGAACACGTTGCCGCCGGCGCCACCGTCGCCGCCGTTGCTGCCGCCGCCACCGCCGGCGCCCCCGGCACCGCCGTAGGCGGGTCCGCTGGCCATGAAGTCGTACGCGGTCCCTCCCGTGCCCCCGGTGCCGCCGGTGGTGGCACCGCTGCCTCCCGCGCCCCCGATACCGCCGGTCGCAGTGCCCCAGTTGGCGGGGTACTGCAACAGGCCGTCAAACGTGTCAACGAAGTTGTAGGGGCCGATGATCGCGGCACCCCCGTGGCCGCCGTGTCCGCCGGCGCCGACCGTGCCGGCGCCGCCCTCTCCGCCGGCCCCGCCGGTGGCGGTTCCCCACCCCAGGTTGTACGCCACGCCGCCCGCGCCGCCGTCACCGCCGGTGGCGCCGCTGCCGCCGGCCCCGCCGGTACCGCCGAGCGCAAAGCCGGCCCCGCCGGCCCCACCATTGCCGCCCAGGCCGGTGACGCTGTTGCCGCCGGCCCCGCCGGTACCGCCGGACGGAACGCCGAAGCCGAAGTCGGCGCCCCCGAGAAAGCCCACGTTGCCCCCGGCCCCGCCGGTGCCGCCGGTCGCGTCGATTGCGCTGCCACCGGCCCCACCGGCACCGCCCACACCGAAGTAGAACCCGCCCTGCCCGCCTACCCCGCCGTTACCGCCATTCACGCCGGAGATGGTGGAGTTCCAGCCGGCCCCGCCGGCCCCACCATTGCCGACCCAGACCGCGGCCCCACCGTTCCCGCCTGTCCCGGGGGCCACACCGACCGCACCGGGGCCGCCCGACCCGCCGGCGCCGCCGTTGCCGAGGATCCCGGCCGTCCCGCCGTTGCCGCCATTGACACCGGCAACCGTGGAATCCCAGCCGTTGCCGCCGTTGCCCATCAGCAAGCCACCGTTTTGGCCGTTCGGGCTCGCCTGCGTCCCGTTCGCCCCGTTCAAAAACAGCGGCTCCCCGACAAATTGCCGGCTCGTCTGATTCAGCTCATACATCACCGTGCCCAAGGGATCCGTCCTGGGCGGCGGCGTCGGCCCGGAGGCATCGGCCACCGCAGCGGGCCAGAGCGCCGGGGTCAACACCTGGGTGGCCAGCACCTCGGCTTCTCTAAACGCCTCACCCGCCTGGTTCAATGCCTGCACAATCTGGTCCGCAACCGCCTGGGCCTCTTTGAGCAGCGCCTGAAACTCTTGGCCGACCTCGGAAAACAGCGTCGCGATCGCCTTCGACACCTGATCGCCCGCGGATCCCGGCACCCAGACAATCGGGAGGGCCGCCGCCGCATTCGCGGCTTTCAGGGAGGAGTTGATCGTCGCCACATTCGCCGCCGCCGCCGTCAACGCATTCGGCGCGACGACCACGTACGACATTGCTGACCTCCGAAGACCGCGGAGGTAGTACACCCTTAACCACGGTCACAATTACGGGCACTATAAACCTATCTCGTTGCACACGTGTAGATCTGCGTTTCAGGGAAACGCGGCACGTCGCCGCGACCGGGCCGGCGTCACCCGACCACCCCGGCCTGCGCCGATTCGGCTACGCGCGGCTGTTTTCGGTTGCCGCCGTCCGACTCGCTACAGCGATATGACGCTGCCGGGACCGCCTGCGGTTCCGCCGGGCCCGCCGGCCGCGCCGCCGGTCCCGACGAACGCATTGCCCGGGGTGGTTGCGTAGACATTGCCGCCGGTGCCGCCGTTGCCGCCGGTAACACCGGTGCCACCGATGCCGCCCATGCCGCCGAAGCCGTTTCCGCCCGCCAACAAGTTGTAGGCGGTCCCGCCCATCCCGCCGGTGCCGCCGATGGTGGCACCGGCGCCGCCCGCGCCGCCGACGCCGCCGTAGGTGGTGCCCCAGTCGGAGGGGAGATACGTCAGCAGGCCGTCGAAATTGTCGACGGCGATGTTGAAGGGCCCCATCATCGCGGCGCCGCCGTGGCCCCCGTTCCCGCCGGCGCCGACGTTGCCGGCACCGCCCACTCCGCCGGCCCCGCCGGTGGCGGTTCCCCAGCCCAGGTTGAACGCGAGACCGCCCGCGCCGCCGTCACCGCCGGTGGCGCCGCTGCCGCCGGCCCCGCCGGTAC
>LQPB01000081.1 GCA_002102225.1 Mycobacterium interjectum | reverse complement strand
GCCCCACCAAGCTCCCCCGGGGCAGGGGCCGTCCACTCCCCCCGGCAGCGGCGGCGGACCCCCGGGCAACCCGGGGCGTGGCGGTCCCGGCGACGGCCCGGGCCACGGGAACCCTGGCGGGCCCCCTCCCGAGGGCGGCGGACCCGCCAGCGGTCCGGGCCACGGGAAGCCCGGCGGGCCTCCTCCCGAGGGCGGCGGACCGGTCGGCGGGGGCGCTCATCCCGGCGATAGCGGCCCGGTCGGCGGGGGCGAACCCCACGGCGGTGGCGGCCCCGTCGGCGGCTCTGAAAGCCCCGGCGGCGCCGGGCCGGTGAGCGGCGGCGGCGAGTCGGGTGGCGGCAGCCACGGCGACGTCGGCGGCGGCGGCGGTGTCTCTGCCGGAGGCGGGGGCGGCGGTATCACCAGCGGTGGCGGCGGCGCCGAGACCGGTGGGGGTGGCAGCTCCGGTGGCGGCGCCGAAACGGGCGGCGGCAGCTCGGGTGGTGGCGCCGAAACGGGCGGCGGCCACCACTAACCGATCTCGCGAACCGGCTCCAACTTCTTGTCGCACTCGCGGGTTAACGCTTCTCAAACGCCGCAAATTTTTCGCGCGTCGCGGTTACGGAACTGCTTTCATATATGGGCGGGGGCGGCAAACAGTCAGCGAAGAAGGAGTTATGGCAGCAAAGAGGCTCTATGGCAAGTTCATCGGGGCAGCGTTTGCAGTGGGCCCCCTCGTGACCGCCGGCATTGTGTGCGCAGGTCCGGCACACGCGGATGAAGCCACCTATCTCAACCGCCTGCACGCCGTCGGTATCCAGGACCTCGAAGGTGGTGACCCGGCGCTGGTGCAGACCGGCTGGAAGATCTGCCAACAGATCGCCTGGGGGGCGCCGCCGTCGCAACTGCAGTCCCTGGCGCTGCAAAAGTCCACCATGGACCTGGGCCCCCGCGGGCTCACGCCGCGACAGGCGGACGCCCTGATCGACTACGCCATCGTGGACCTGTGCCCGCGCGCGTAGCGCCGGCCTGAGCCGGCTCAGGCCGGCGTAAGCGGCCGAAAGACCGGCAGGACGCGGTATTTCGCGCTGAAGCTGGCGTGCTCGTACTCGTCGCCCACCTCGCCGTCATGGGCGATCACCGTGGGGCCGTCGACGGCGGAGAAGCTGAACTCGGGCACCTGCAGCTCGTGGTACAGCGGGCTGCGCAGCAGCCGCCCCAGGGCCAGCGCGGTCAGGATCCTGGTTCGCGCCCAGGGCCGCCCGGTCTCCAGGATGCGCACGTCGATCAAGCCGTCGTCCATGCGAGTGCGGCGCGACGGCGCGAATCCCGTCGGCAGATACACCGAGTTGCCAAGGAAAAACAGCGACGTCTGCAGGGTCTTGTTGTCGTAGCGAATGCTGACCGGCTCGCCCTTGCGCAGCGTGTGCAGCATCGCGTAGAAGCCGGCCACCGGCTTGCCGACGCGCTTCTCCAGCTTCTCGCGATACCGGACGAACATCGGGTACGCCCCGATGCTCGCGGTGTTGAGCACCATCCGACTTTCGTTGAGGCACACCAGGTCGACGCGGACCGCGCTGCCCGCACGGATGGCTTCCACCGTCTTGGCCACCGTGTCGCAGCCGATGTCCTTGGCGAAGTGGTTGAACGTTCCGGCGGGAAAGACCGCCAGCGGCAGGTCCGCCTCGATCGCCACCGACGCGGCCGCCGCGACGGTGCCATCGCCGCCGCCGACGGCCAGCACCTCGGCGCGCTCGGCGGCGTGCCGCAACGCCACCTCGGGATCGTCGTCGGGACCCAGTTCGACGATCTCGACCTTGGGCAGCTGGGCGCGGACCTCGTCGACGACGCGCGAGCCCGTGCCGCTTCCCGACGACGGGTTGATGACCAGGACCACGCCGGTGCCGTCGGGCCGTGGGGGCGTGTCGACGACGAAGGGCTCGGTCTTAGGCAGGGTGGTTTCGGCGATCGGGGGGACGACCCGGCCGCCCAGTACCGCGAGCCCGGCGCCGATGCCGAAACCGGCGAGCACGTCCCCGGGGTAGTGCGCGCCGGTGGCCACCCGCGACAACCCGACCATGCCGGCCAGCAACGCCAGGACGAACCCCAGCGGTGGATTCTCCAGGCCCACCCCGACGGCGAACGCCGCGGCGCTGGCGGAGTGTCCCGACGGCAGCGAGTTGGACACCGGGCGGCGGCGGACCCGCCGGATCAGCGGCACCGAGTCGTAGACGGGCCGCGGGCGCGGCCGGATTCGCTTGGCGACCTGGTTGGCGACCAGGCTGGTGGCGCCGAGCGTCACGACGCCGCGGGTCGCACCGCGCTGCGCGGAGGGCTTGCCCGACGCCAGCAGCGCCGCGGCAATGGCCAGCCACAGCTTGGAGTGGTCGGCCGCCCGGGTCAGCGGGGGCATGACCGTGTCGAGCAGCGGGGTCGGCGTCTCGGCGATCGTCTCGAAGAGCTCTCGATCCAGCGTGCCCAGCCCGCGGGTGATCTGCCTGATGCCGCGCGCGCGTCGCCGGGGCCACCTGTCCATTGGCTACACCTTAAATTGGCAACCGTGCGGGCAAACGACTACTCGGCGGTGTGGCTGCAAAACGCCCGACGCCGGGGCGTGGCCGCCGACGTCGTCGCCGAGATCGCCCGGCGCCACGCCATCGCGCCGGACAGCTTCGGTGTCTTCGAGGGGCTCGAGAAAATCGAGGACCCACGGGGCAAGTCCTACTTTCTGCTGCCCCGGAGCATCAGCGGGGAGGACGCGCGCACGGCGACGCTGATGACCTACGTCCTCAACGCGGGCACCGACTACGGCGGGGCGGGCCGCGGCCGCGCCGACTTTCCCGAGACGCCCTACGGCGCCGCCGAGGTCGGGCGAATCATCAGCCGGCAGAACGCAAACCGCTGGAGTTACGCCCGCGACGTCAGGTTCGTCCACCGCAACGGGGGCCGCCTCGTGACGACCCCGAACGGCGTCCTCATGGGCGCCGGCGGCAATTGGATCCAGCGGCAGTTCAGCCGACGGGGCGGCACCACCTGGGGCGACATCTTCATGGTCAACATGGGCAAGCTGGCCGACCCCGCGGAGCGGCTTGGCCGGATCATCCGGTCCGGGTACGCCTGGCATCACCTGGATTTGGATCGGGTGCTGCACCACGAGGAGCGGCACTGTCGGCAATGGGCGGCCAAAGGCTACGGGGGCATGCTCAGGGACTACAGCTGGGAGCTGTTGCGCGAGTTGGTCTTTGGCGAGACGAACCGGCTGGAGGCCGACGCGGGCCTCTCCGACGGCGGTTACAGGTGATACAGGGCGCGGATCCCGTGGTACAGAACCATCGCACCGATCACCACCAGGATGCCCGCCAGCAGGGCGGCGTTGTTCTTGTCCATCCAGTCCTTGACCCGCGCCAGCGTCGGGTCGAGGCGCTCACCGGCCGCCGCGTAGGCCAGGATCGGGATCGCGACGCTGGACGCCGCGACGGCGACGAAGAACGCCGCGGCCAGCCAGTCACCCCCGAGACCGAGCCCGCTGGTGCCGATGCCCAGGCCGGCCGGCACGCAGATCAGCGCAACGTCGGGTCGCACGATTGCCAGCGCGGCCCCGGTGAGCGCCGCGCGGGGCGGCTTGATGGTGCCGAACGAACGCATCCAGCCCGGCGATTCGGTGTGGCCGTGCCGAGTCAGCCAGCGGAAGATGCCGTAGACGATCAGCGCCGCGCCGAAGACCACGCGCAGCCAGGACGACCACCTCGGCGGTGACTTGTCCAGACCGCCGAGCAGGCCGGACGCCGCGACGGACAGCGCCGTCAGCGCGGCGATGCCCAACACCCAGCCGGCGAGAAAGGCCAGGCCGCTCGGCCGGGGGCGCGGCGCCTGCAACACCAGCACCGCGGGAATGACCGTGATCGGTGAGAGGGCGATGACCAGCCCCAGCGGAATTAGCCCGGTGGCCACGGTCGCCCAGCTTCCTGCCATGGGCAGCAATCTAACCCGTCGAGCGGCTACAACGCGTGAATTCCGTTGTAAAGCACCAACAAACCGATCAGCACCAGGATGACCGCGAGCATGGCGGCGTGGTTTTCTTCCATCCACGCCTTGAGCCGCTCCAGCGCCTCATCGAGGCGCCCGCCGGCGGCGACATAGGCCAGGATCGGTATGGCCACCGTCGAGGAGGACACGGCGACGAAGATGGCGCCGGATACCCAGCCGGCGGCCGGGCCGAGCCCGCCGGTGCCGATGGCCAGGCCGGCCACCGCGCACAGGATCAGCACCTCCAGCCGGACGGCGGTCAACACCACCCCGGTCACGCCCGCGCGCAGCGGGGTCAGTTTGGAAAACGACCGCATCCACACCGGGGTCTTGCCCTGACGATGCCGGGTCAGCCAGCGGATCACACCGAACGCGATGAGCGCCAGGCCCATCACCACGCGCACCCAGGACGCCCAGGTCGGCGGGGTCTGGTGCAGATCGCCCAGCAAATCCGAGGCAGCGACGAACGCGGCGGTGAGCGCCGCCATGCCCAGCAGCCAACCGCCGAGGAAGGACAGGCTGGCCGGGCGCGGGCGGGGCGCGTGCAGCACCAGCACCGCCGGGATCACGGTGATCGGTGAGAGCGCGATGACCAGCCCGAGCGGAATGAGCTTGGTCAGGACGGAAACCACGTTGCCTGCCACGGGCAGCCATCATCGCATTGCCCTGACCGGTTGGCGCGACGAGCTAGCCCTTCCGGCGCAGCGTCCAGGCGGGGACCCAGTGCGTCACGGTCTTCCGCTTCGACCCGTACGCGATGGGGTAGGTCACCAGCCCCCACCAGTCGCCCTGCTCGCAGATGCCCCAGCAGCTGAGCCGGCCCTCGACGACCTTGTGCAGCTGCAGGCCGTTGGGCTGATACCGCCCCGACCGGTGCGGCTCCCGGGGGAAAAGCACCGTCAGGTCGACGAGCACCGTGATCGGCGGGCGCACCACCCGGAACGGGCTGCGGACCGGCTGACCGTTGTATCCGATCGACGCGAGGTCGCCCATTTATCGATCATACGTTCGAACGGCTGGGGGCTTGAGTCCTTTCGTTTTCACGCGGCGCACCCGGCCCGTTCGCTACAGTCACGGCACCGATACCGAGGGGAAGATCCGGATGAAGACGCTGGTTGCTGCCGGGATCCTGGCGCTGACGGGGTTGCTGACCATTGCCGCTGGTGTGGCCAACGCCGATGAGGTCGAAGTCGACGGCAACTACTCGAGCCAGGCGGGTTGTCTGGCCGACGGCCCGCACGTGGAGCTCATCACCAACGACCACTTGTATACCCACTTCGATTGCCGCTTCGGTCCCGACGGGTTTTGGCACGTGTGGCTGAGTAACTGACGCAAGCGTCCAGCCCGCTTCTGGCAACATAGCGGGCGGTGAGCGTCTCCGATACCGCCGAGTCACGGCATCCCCGCGGCGGCCCGCTGGCACTGCCGCGGGTTGCGCTGGACCCGCTCATCGTTGGATTGTTAGGCGCCGCAATCAGTCTCGCCGGCGCCGCCCGACCGTCGTTCTGGTACGACGAGGCCGCAACCATTTCGGCGTCCTACAGCCGTACGCTCGGCCAGCTCTGGCGCATGCTGGGCAACGTCGACGCCGTCCACGGCCTGTACTACACGCTCATGCACGGCTGGTTCCAGATCTTCCCGCCCACCGAATTCTGGTCCCGCGCCCCGAGCGGTCTGGCGGTCGGCGGGGCCGCCGCCGGAGTGGTCGTGCTGGGCAGGCAGTTCTCCTCTCGCGCCGCCGCGGTGGCCTGCGGAGCGTTGTGCGGCATCCTGCCCCGCACGACGTGGGCGGGTATCGAGGCCCGCCCCTACGCCCTGTCGATGATGGCGGCGGTCTGGCTGACGGTGCTGCTCGTCGTCGCGGCGCGCCGTAACACCGCCTGGGCCTGGGTGTCCTACGGCGCGGCCCTGGCCCTATCGATCGTGCTCGACGCCTACCTGGTCCTGGTGGTGCTGGCCCACCTCACCTTCGTGTGGACCTGCTGCGGCGCGCGAAAAGTCCTGGTGCGTTTCGCCATTACGTCGGGCGCCGTCGTGTGCGCCCTGGCGCCGTTTCTGGTCACGGTCGCGGGGCAGTCGCATCAGATCCGTTGGGTCCCGCCGATCGGGCACCGGACGATCGAGGACGTGGTGGTTCAGCAGTATTTCGAACGCAGCCCGCCGTTCGCGGTCTTGTCGGCGCTGGTGGTGGCGGCCGCTATCGTGTTGTGGCTCAGCGGATCCGCGCGGCTCGCGCGGGGGGATCGGCAACTGCTGATCCTTGCGGTGGCGTGGCTGGCGATACCGACCACCCTGATCGTCACCTGGTCGGCGCTGCTGCACCCGATTTACACGCCGCGCTATTTGGCCTTCACGGCGCCGGCGATGGCCCTGGCCCTGGGGGTCTGCACGGCCGCCGTGGCTGCCAAGCCTTGGCGGACGGCGGCTCTGGTCGGCCTGTTCGCCGTCGCGGCGGCGCCGAATTATGTTCGCGCGCAACGCAACCAGTACGCCAAATACGGAATGGACTACAGCCAGGTGGCCGATCTCATCACCGCGAAGGCGGGGCCGGGTGATTGCCTGCTGGTGAACGACACGGTGACGTTCATGCCCGCCCCGATGCGCCCGTTGCTGGCGGCGCGACCGGACGCCTATCGCAAGCTGATCGACCTCACCTTGTGGCAGCGGGCGACCGACCGCAACGACGTCTTCGACACCAACCTCATCCCGGAGGTCGTCGCCGAGCCGTTAAGCCATTGCGGCGTCGTGTGGATCATCACGCAGGCCGACGCGTCGCTGCCCGCTCACGAGCAGGGCCCGGCGCTGCCGCCGGGCCCCGTCTACGGCCCGACTCCGGCCTTCGCGGTCCCGCGCGAGCTGGGGTTCCGGCTCGTCGAACGCTGGCAGTTCAACCTCGTTCAGGTGATCAAAGCGCAGCGATAGTCACCAGATGCGGATGTAGTCGACGAGCATGTCCGCCGGGTAGGTTGCCGCGGCGGGATCGCCGGCGCCGACGCCACCGACGGCAAGGGTGAACATGGGGGTCATCCAGTAGCCGGGGTTGTTGAACGGCCACCGGAAGTCGTCGGGCGCGCCGCCGTGGACGTGGATGGGTTTGTTCGGAACGGTGAAGTACTGCGCCCCGTCGCGCGCGAACTGGAACCCGTCCTCACCCCAGTGCATCCGCCACGTGTGCCAGCCGCCGTCCACCAGACCCGGAATCGACTTCCCCTCCCAGGTTTTGCCGTTGGACGCCGCGTGAACCGTCGTCCCGGGGGGCCACGAGCCGTTGCCGTACCACTCGAAGAGGTCGACCTCGCCGTCGGGCAGCGGGTCCTCGTTGACGCCCCAGAACGCGGACCACAGGCCGGGTTCCAAGCAGTCCAGCTTGATCTTCGCTTCCCAGGTTTGATTGATCATGCTGCGGAAGTTGCCGCGCAATTTGGCGCCGTAGTAGGTGTCCCCCTCCTGGGTGGCGCGCAGGACGAGATTGGAGTTGCCGTCCTGGAAGACGTTGCGGCGATCGTCCCGGTAGATGCCCGCGACCGGCGGAAACACGTCGTCCTGCCAGGTCTGCACCGTCCACTTGCCCGGATCGGGGGCCGAGCCGGCCGGGCCGTCGAACTCGTCGGAGAAGATGTAGCCGCCGGGGCCGGCCGACGGCGCCTCGGGCGGCGCCGGGCGCGACGGGTTGGCCAGCGCCTTCGGGACGGGAAGCGCGGCCACGGCCGCCAGCATGCCGAGCCCCGTAGTCAGCAACATGCTGCGACGATCCATCTGCACTCCCCAATCGTTGATGGGCCCGGACCTGCGACCCGGAACGAATTCCCCTAGGCAACTCTCGCAAACGGTGTTATGAAACCACGTGCCGGGGGCCGTGCGCATCTCGCCGGACCGTGCGCACCCCGTCCAATTTGGCGGATGAACGGCAGTTAGCGGCCCGGATCGGAGCCCGCCGCATAGAGCAGTCGCTTCAGGTGAACCTGGTCGTCGGCGCTCAGCCGGGCCAGGATCCGTTGGTCGGCCACCCGCACGGCGGCGTCCGCGCGCTTCAGCAGCGCCTTGCCCTCGCGGGTGAGCCGGGCCGGCATCGCCCGGCCCGCCGGGGCCGACACGGGACGGGCCAGCGCGCCGCGTTCCTCCAGCGAGCGCAGCACCTGGTTGGCCGCCTGTGCCGAGACGTTGGTGCCGCGCGCGAGCTCGGCGCTGGTGAGCCCGGGATGCTTCGCCAGAATCCGCATGCAGACAAACTCCGCCAGCCCGATGCCCAGCGGCTTGAGCTCCGCGGCAGCCTGGGGCCGCAACGCCGCCATCACCCGGTACAGCAAAAATCCCAGCGGCTCCTGGTGGGCTTGGCTCATACCCCCATGCTGGCACGCGACCGGCGGTTCGCCGCACGCAACCATCAATTTCCTTGACATTGGCGTCGCCGGTGGTATCAAGGAGCTTGATAGTCCTGATGCGGAAAGGAATGACAGAGATGTCTGGTGGATTCTTCGGCGGTTTCGGCGGCCCCGGTTTCGGTGGGCCCGGCTTCGGTGGGCCCGGATTCGGTGGCGGCTGGACCGAAAAAGGTTGGGGGCAAGGCGGATTCGGCGGCGGCCCCGGTTTCAAGGGCGGGTTCGGCGGCGGCCACGGGCGGCGGCCCTTCCTCAAGCGTGCCGCGTTCGTGACCGCGGCGCTGCTCCTCGACGGGCCGGCCGACGCCGCGCAGATCGTGCAGCGGGTGTCCGACGCGACCGAGGGCGCATTCACGCCGCCGCAGGACGTGGCGGAGCTCGCGATCGGCCTGCTGGCCGGCCGGGGTGTGGTCACGGTCGACAACGGCGTCGCGACGCTGACCGAACTGGGCCGGAACCTGCTGGCCTGGCGGGGCATCAGCAGCGAGACCGCGCACGCTTTCCTCGGGCGCGCGGCCAAGTTCGGCGACGCGTTCAAGATCCGCAGGGAGCTGTTCGAAATCGCCGGCCTGGCCCGCACCATCACCTGGAGCGGCACCGATGAGCAGAAGCAGCAGCTCGCCGAGACCCGGACCAAGGTGCTCGAAGCCCTGACCGAGGCCAAAAAGGCGCTGCACCGCGTGCTGGGCGAAAGCTAACCAGAACCCGGCTCGCTGAGCTTGACCAGCATCTTGCCGATGTTGGCCCCGGTGAAGAGGCCGTTGAGGGCGTCGACGCAGGACTCGACGCCCTCAAAAACGGTCTGGCGCGCCCTGATTCGGCCCTCGCTTTCCCATTGGCGAAGCGCGGCAAACGCTTCGTCGAAGCGGCCCCAGTCGTCGAGAGCGTTGAATCCCTGCATCGAGGCGGTCTTGGACAGCAGGTTGACGTAGTTGGCCGGGCCGGGGTGCTCGCCGGTGAGGTAGCTGGAGATGACACCGCACAGCACCACCCGCGCCTTGGTGGCCAGCCGGCCCAGCACCGCGTCGAGGATCGGCCCGCCGACGTTGTCGAAATAGACGTTGACCCGCCGCGGGCAGTGCTCTTTGAGCGCCGACGCCAGGTCGTCGTTCTTGTAGTCGATGCACGCGTCGAATCCGAAGTCCTCGACCACCGCCCGGCACTTCTGCGGGCCCCCGGCGATGCCCACCACCCGCGCGCCGGCGATCTTGGCGATCTGCCCCGCCACCGACCCGGTGGCACCCGCGGCGGCCGACACCACCACCGTCTCGCCGGGCTGGGGCCGGCCGATGTCCATCATCCCGATGTAGGCGGTGGCCCCGGTGGGGCCGTACACCGACATCACGGCCAGCTGGTCCACCGTGCCCTTGCCGGGAACCGGGGTGCTGAAGACGTCGTCGCGGATGATCACGTACTCCTGGAACCCCGACAGCGTGGTGACCACGTCGCCGATCTCGAAGGCGTCGCAGCGCGTCGCCACCACCTCACCGATCCCGGCGGCCCGGACCACCTCGCCCAGCTGCACCGGCGGCAGGTAGCCCGGCTGGTCGTTCAGCCAGGTGCGCACCGCCGCATCGAGCCCCACATAGGTGGTTCGAAGCAGCGCCTCGCCGTCGGCGGGCTCGGGCGCCGGCCTGGTGACGAGCTCGGTGTCCTCGGGCTGGACCAGACCAGTGGGGCGGCGACGCAACAGGATTTGGCGATTCGGCAAATCGGGCACGGTGCTGAAACTACCCATTCGACACCTCCGGATGGGAGCATCTGTCCATGAACTCGCAGGACGACCCGGAAGAGCGCATCCGGGAACTCGAGCGCCCACTGGCCGACGCGGCACGCGCATCCGAGCCCGGACAAGCGCCACCGCCCGGGGGCTACCCGTATCCGCCCGCGCCGCCCGGCCCGCCACCGCCGCCGCCGCCGCCGGCGAGCCCATGGACCTACGGCGGCGGCCCGCTGTACGGGTCACCGCCGAGCTCGTCCTCGGGCAACCGCACGTGGTGGATCGTGGGCACGTTCATCGTGATCGCGTTTCTCGCCCTCGCCGGGGGTATCGCCGCCTTTGCCGCGCACCAGCTCTCAGGTGTCCGGTCGACCATCAGCTCCCCGCCGAGCATCTCCGCGACGTTTGGTCCGCCGTCGAGCGCCACCACCAGCCCGCGCAGCCCCGGCCCGTCGAGCACCCGGACCAGGACGACGACGCCGTCGACGTCACCCACCCCTGCGCCCGGCGCCAGGATCAGCGTTTCGGGCATCAACGAGAATCGAACGATCGCCTGCAACAACAACATCGTCAGCGTCAGCGGGGTTTCCAACACGGTCGTGATCACCGGCCACTGCACCAGCCTCACGGTGTCCGGCGTTCAGAACGCCATCACCGTCGACTCCGTCGACAGCATCGACGCCTCCGGCTTCAGCAACAAGATCACCTACCACTCGGGCAATCCGAAGATCAGCAACTCCGGCGGTTCCAACGAGGTGCAGCAGGGCTGATCGGCTGCGGCGCTAGTCCGTCGCGTCGGGTTCGCCGGAGGCGCCGGATTCTTCAGCGTCGTCGTCGAGGACGCTGACCGCGATGCCGTAGGGCAGGAAACGCACCTTGCGCTTGGGATCCACGTTGTTTTTGTTGGCCCGCAGCGCGTCGAGTTCGGTCGCGTAAACCTGTTCGACGTGAGCGCCGCCGTCGGCGTCCACGGTGTAGATGGCCCACACCCCGTCGCCGGCCTCGCCGGCGGTCTCCGGGGCCGGGCGCGGGCGCCGCGACAGGTCGTCGAAAACCGCCGACCAGCCCGTCCGGCCGCCCGGACCTCCGACAAACCTGCTGACCCGCTCGAACACGTCGCGCAGGCCCTCGCTGCCCTCCCTGATCACGCGATCAAACTCGTCGGGATCGAACCCGAACGCACCGTACTCGCCCACACGGACCTCCTCGCAGTGACGCGCTACTGACCAGTGTGCGCTCAGTTGTCGCAGGCCGCCACGGACCGGTCTAGGGGGCCGGCGGCGGCGGGGGTGGCGG
>LQPB01000080.1 GCA_002102225.1 Mycobacterium interjectum | reverse complement strand
CGCCGCTTCGAAAGCCCCTACAGCAAAAACCCAATGCACGACCTCAGGGCGCTGACTCAATTCAGCGCCCCCTATTTGTTTGCTTATGCCGGTTTGAAACACCGGGCAGATCGGTACTGCCCGGTTCCTTGCTCCGACGTGGCGCCGCCTCGCGGCCTATCGCCTCAGCCAGGCTGGAGATGACGGACCCGCTGACCGCCGACCGAAATCAGGATGTCAATCGATCGCCGCGGCGGTCAGGTACGCCAAAGCCGCTCGCCAAGACCATCTACGTCCACGAACTGCTCGATGGGTCGGCGACACTGACCAGCGGGCATGGCGCAGATCCGAGGCGGCGTTGTTGCTAGAAGAGTGGTCCCTTCCGCCGGTCGCCGAGGTCCGCTCTCATGAAAGCAAGCACGTCCTGGTGGTTGTCGCACCCCTTCTCCTGCATAAGGATCTGAATGTAACTGTCGTGCTGAAGGATCCGATCTGAATACCAGTGAGATTTCGCAACGCACACGCCATAGTCTGTCTGGCGTGGATAATCCACGAAGCCGTATCCCCCCTCGTTAAATTGTCTGATCAGGTCCTCGACGCTGTCACGTTCGAGGTTGTAGTGCATCCATCCCGGCACATCGCTCGCCTCAAGAGATTTTTCCAGCATTCGCACTGCGAAGCGCCCGTGCGTCGTGAAAATGAGCAGGCCGTTCGGCTTCAATGACTTGAGCAGATTGTCCATCAGTCCTTCGGCGACTTGCCGCGGAAGGTGGGTGAAAACCGACCCCAGCCACACGACATCGAAACGATCCGCCGGGATTTCACCTCCCGTGTCTTTGCAACCGAACTGCCTGACGCACCAGTCGACGCCGGCTTGGTCGCGATCGGTCACCCAGATCGCCGCTTCGGGAAAAGCGGCGCGGAACCAGCGGGCCACTCGTCCGTGTCCGCAGCCGAAATCGAAGACGTCCGAGATCGCCGCATTGCCACCAGGGTAGGTAGCCCGGAGGTTGAGCGCGTTGAGTACAACCGAAAGATCGGAGCGGCCTACGAATTCGTAGTGGCGCGCTGCCGCCGCCTTATACATCGTGTCGCCGTCCGAGACCGCGAGGTTCGGCCGCAAGCCGCGGATGAATTCATAAGAACCGGGCGAAAACATGGTCCGCACCGACTTTTCCTGCTGAAGCTTGTATTCTTTCCATTTGACGAAGGCGAAATAGACTTGCTCGGGTGGCAAGGCAGCGGCGGTGGTTACCCAGTGAGCGAACTCATCCGGTCCGGGATCTCGCTTCAGGACGGTGGCGTAGAGGCTGGCGACGTATTCCTCGGCGGCGGCGGGGCTCATGCGCGGCATTCTTCCAAATGCTTCTGACACGGGTGCCGAACCCGTTGAAACGCGAGCGTCCCCGAGCGTAGTCACGGGATTGGCGCCCAAGGCCTCGGTGGCGGCGATGTTCTCGTCCGACAGCGGAATGCGCGGATGGTTGGTCGACCCCTTGGGTCGTTCGATGTCAGTCATCGCACTCCTTGGGTTAGGCGATTTCTGCTCGCGGTCTTGACCGCGATCATCAAGACGTCCTGCTGCCCGCTCATACCGGTCGTTCGGCCGCACCCCGTGCCGTAGCGCAACGGTTCCCGAAGCTCAAGGCCGCATTCCCCATACAGATCCCTGACGAGGGCTTCGGGGTACGCGATCGCCGCTTCAGGATTTTCGACGTTGGTCGTTCGTGCACCTTGCATCTCATGCTCGAACTTGGTCCATCCCTTCCCCTCCTTGCTGAGGGCTGACGACTCCTCATTGAGCAGGAAGAAGGTGATCAGACTTCGCCCGCCCGGCTTCAGTACACGGACGATCTCGTACATATAGTGCTTCACGTCCGCTGGCAGCGTGTGCGTGAATACTGAGGCAAGCAACACTACATCGAACGACCCATGAGGACACGGGAAAGCGGAAGTCCCACGGCGTGTATTTCCTCGCGCGTTGTATCTTTTGTTCTGAACATCTGTGACTCTGAAATCGAAGTTGAGGTGTGATCCCGAGATGTTCTCCGCGCACCACGCGATTGCTTCCCTTGCGACATCGAAGCCGGCGTCGCGGTCCTCGCGGTTCAGGTAGCCGGTGAGCGGCAGACCCATCCGCCCTGAGCCGCAACCAACGTCGCGCACTGCGTCGCCTGGCTGCAACCCACATAGGTCAACCAAATAACCCGAGAATTCATCACCGGTTGCCTGGTACGCAGCGGGGCCACCAAGACTCACACAATCCTGAAGCTTCCGGGGCAGCAACTCACCGGGCGAGCCGCAATTCGCTTTCGAAGTGCGATTCGAGCCCGGCCGAATACTCCCTGTCATGATGTAGTCAGCCGAATTTGTGCGCGGTTAGCTGGCTCGCGGGCTGTGAGGTGACGGTGAGGGCGGACTCGTACTCGGCCGGTGACTGGTAGCCCAGGGCTTCGTCCAGGCGTTCCCGGTTGTACGAGGCCACCCAACCAAAGCTGCCGCCGTCCGAGCAAGCGCGGAATCGCGCTTAACTCAACCACGCCGGGCTTCTCCGCACGTCTTGTAGCAGAAGTGTTTTTTGTTCCATAATGTGACGCATGGTGTACATGTGGTGTTCCCGCACCGAAGTACGTAAAGCGCCGCCGCGTAATATCTTGTCCATTGGTGGGGCGAGGCGGCGTTGACGACAACGAGTCCGGCGCGGCTCTCTGACCATATGCCGAATGGGGTGCGGCATCGGGTCAATGATTTACGGGAACCTGCTGTCCAAACTGATGACGGTTATGTACCGGATTCGTGGGGGTCGCGGACAGGACGCCGTCTATGAAACTTCTGCCCTCCGGACGGCAAAATAGGGCCTCGGAGTGCAGTGAAATATTGGGCCGATGATCGTTTCCCACCGCCATCGTTTCGTGCTTTTGGCCCCTTGGAAGACCGCGAGCAGTACAACCCACGCGCGGTTGCATGATTATAACGAGAGCCCTTACAGCCGCTTCTACGATTTCAACCCGCATCTTCAAAGGGTTGTGCATCAGCACCTGACCTATGCCGATTTCCGGATGCTCCCAGAATCGCGGTTAGGCTATGTCACGGGCGCCTTCATAAGAAACCCTTATGACCGGGTCTATTCGGGTTTCTTGCAACTTCAGAGGGATATCCGCGAGCAGCCGAACGCGCCTTTTCCAAACGCGTGGATCAAGGCGCTGGTCATGCGCCAATTGGCCGACAACGAAGCACAGCTGATCGCCGCCGACTTCCAATTCGACAAGTGGCTTAGCTTGGTCGGAGAGAGCCAAGTTTATGAAATCGGCCGCAACTCAAGTTTTCCGCTACATCCCGCCCATTACTGGACGGGCATCTGTGGGCAGCAAATGGTCGATTTCATCGGAAAGGTCGAAAATTTCGAGAGCGACTTCGACCGGCTCTGCGCTCGCGTAGGTATCGACGTCGATCGCCGGCCAAACGCGAACGTGACCGCCGATTCCGCCGTAGGCGGTTCGCGCTACCGCTACGTAGACCGTATGGGCAGCACGTCGATCGGTAAGATCAACGCGCTGTTTGCCGATGACTTCGCGCTATTCGGCTACGAGAAACGGCCCGGCTGATCTGCTCATTTCACGCCACGGCTGTGCCACAACCTTGTTGACCAGCGAGCCGATACCTTCCAGCGACACCTCGACCGTATCGGGCGACTGTATGGAGCGGCCCTGGTGCCATGTGGGTAATCCGAGGGCGTTGCGGCGCGGTGTCTCTAGCCGGCTGTTGATGGCGTGGGTGGGTCCGTTGGAGGCGTGGTGGTC
>LQPB01000079.1 GCA_002102225.1 Mycobacterium interjectum | reverse complement strand
CACCGACAACACCGGAGGCAGCCCAGTCATCAACACCCCTAACTACGAAGTGTTGCAATCACCCCTTGAACCTAAGCGAGTAGGGTCCTGCAAAATTACAGGCTTGGTGAAAGTTCCGACGCCAACTCCGCGATGTCGGCCGGGCCCACCCGGCAGCAGCCGCCGATGACGCGCGCGCCGGCCGCTGCCCACCGCGCGGCGAGCTCCCCGCTGAAGCGCGACGGGCCGACCCAGTCGCGGCCGTCCCAGCGCTCACCGCTGTTCGGGTAGACGATCACCGGCTTGCCGACGGCCGCGGCCAGCGCGATCGCGGGCGCCACGTCGTCGGGCGCGCAGCAATTGACGCCGACCGCGACGATCTCGGGCACCCCTGCCACCACGGCGAACGCGTCGGCCAAGGGTTGTCCGGCTCGGGTCCGCGTCCCGTCGATGGTGTAGCTGAGCCAGGCCGGCACACCGACGGTGCGCACCAGGCCGACCAGCGCCTCGGCCTCGTCGACATCGGGCACCGTCTCGCACGCCAGCACGTCGGCGCCGGCGTCGGCCAGGATCTCCAGCCGGGGCCGGTGCCATCGCGTCAACGCCGCGACCGACAGCCCGTAGCGCCCGCGATATTCGGACCCGTCGGCCAGGGCGGCGCCGTACGGGCCGACGGAGGCGGCGACGAGCCCGGCCACGCCGGCTTCGTCGCGCGCGGCCCTCGCGAGTTCGACGCTGCGGCGCAGCAGGACGGCGGCCGCGCGCCGGTCGATTCCGTGCGCCGCGAAGCCCTGAAACGACGCCTGGTAGCTCGCCGTCGTCGCGATCGCGGCACCGGCACGAAAGTATGCGGCGTGGACGGCGACGATCTCGCGCGGCGCGTCGGCCAGTAGCCTGGCCGACCACAACGGGTCGGAAAGGTCGTGCCCGCGTGCCTCGAGCTCGGTGGCCAGGCCGCCATCGCTGATCGATACGGATTCGTTGGGCCCAGCCAAGCCGCGAAACCCGACTGCCAATCCCACTCGCTAAATGTAGGGTTGTTGGAGCGCACCGGACTCGCTCGGGTTACGACCGCGACACGCCAAAGGCACGGAATGCGCGTCTCGGCGAGTGAGGGGGGCCGTGTGGCTATATGTTTCATCAGACGGAAGTGCATGAAAGTCCCACGAACTCCCTCGAATATCAAAGACGCGATTCAGCGGTAATGGTCGCGGGGGGCCCGAGCAAGCGGGTAGCGTCGGGGAATACATGCGGCATAGCACGACGGACGGCGAACAGGAAGTAGGCCCTCAGCACCATGGCGCGCATCGGAGACGGCGGCGACCTGCTTAAGTGCTCGTTCTGCGGGAAGAGCCAAAAGCAGGTCAAAAAACTCATTGCTGGCCCCGGTGTGTACATCTGCGATGAGTGCATCGATCTGTGCAACGAGATCATCGAAGAGGAGCTCGCCGACGCCGACGACGTGAAGCTCGACGAACTGCCCAAGCCCGCCGAGATCCGGGAATTCCTGGAGGGATATGTCATCGGGCAGGACACCGCCAAGCGCACGCTGGCCGTCGCGGTCTACAACCACTACAAGCGGATCCAGGCCGGCGAGAAGGGCCGCGACTCCCGGTCCGAGCCGGTGGAGCTGACCAAGTCCAACATCCTGATGCTCGGGCCCACCGGCTGCGGCAAGACCTACCTCGCCCAGACGCTGGCCAAGATGCTCAACGTGCCGTTCGCCATCGCCGACGCCACGGCGCTGACCGAGGCCGGCTACGTCGGCGAGGACGTCGAGAACATCCTGCTCAAGCTCATCCAGGCCGCCGACTACGACGTCAAGCGCGCCGAGACCGGCATCATCTACATCGACGAGGTCGACAAGATCGCGCGCAAGAGCGAGAACCCGTCGATCACCCGCGATGTCTCGGGAGAGGGCGTGCAGCAGGCCCTGCTGAAGATCCTGGAGGGCACCCAGGCATCGGTGCCACCGCAGGGCGGCCGCAAGCACCCGCATCAGGAGTTCATCCAGATCGACACCACCAACGTGCTGTTCATCGTCGCGGGTGCCTTCGCCGGCTTGGAGAAGATCATCTACGAGCGGGTCGGCAAGCGCGGTCTGGGCTTCGGCGCCGAGGTCCGCTCCAAGGCCGAGATCGACACCACCGATCACTTCGCCGACGTGATGCCCGAGGACCTCATCAAGTTCGGCCTGATCCCCGAGTTCATCGGGCGGCTCCCGGTCGTGGCCTCGGTGACCAACCTGGACATGGATTCGTTGGTCAAGATCCTGTCGGAGCCGAAGAACGCGTTGGTCAAGCAATACACCCGGCTGTTCGAAATGGACGGCGTGGAGCTGGAATTCACCGACGAGGCGCTGGAGGCGATCGCCGATCAGGCGATCCACCGCGGCACGGGCGCCCGCGGCCTGCGGGCGATCATGGAGGAAGTCCTGCTGCCGGTGATGTACGACATCCCGAGCCGCGACGACGTCGCCAAGGTCGTGGTGACCAAGGAGACCGTGCAGGACAACGTGCTGCCGACGATCGTGCCGCGCAAGCCGTCGCGCAGCGAGCGGCGCGACAAGACCGCGTAGCGGGTTCTCGATCCCGGCCGCCTGAGGCTTGAGTAGCTCCGACGCGGTTCCCCGTCGGCTGGCGCGCCCGCTGGACATACTGAACTTCCTGCTGGCCGATGTTCGCGACGGGTTGGGCCCGTACCTCTCCATTTACCTTCTGCTGACACACCATTGGGACCAGAGGTCCATCGGGTTCGTCATGGCGGTCGGCGGCATCGGGGCGATCGTCGCCCAGGCACCGGCCGGCGCGCTGGTGGACCGGACCACGGCCAAGCGGGCGGTGCTCATCGGCGGCGCGCTAACGGTCACCGCCGGATCGCTGGCGATGCCGTTGTTCCCCGGCTTCTACTCCATCTCGGTCCTTCAGGCGCTCACCGGGATCGCCGGCTCGGTTTTCGCCCCGGCGCTGGCGGCGATCACCCTCGGTGTCGTCGGGCCCCGGCTCTTCTCCCGGCGGGTCGGACGCAACGAGGCGTTCAACCACGCGGGCAACGCGTCGGCCGCGGCCGTCACCGGCGCCTCGCCTACGTCTTCGGGCCGGTGGTGGTGTTCTGGGTGCTTGCCGCGATGGCCGCCGGCAGTGTGCTTGCGACCCTGCGAATCCCGGGCGACGCGATCGATCACGACGTCGCGCGCGGCATGGACCACGTTTCCGGGCAGCCGCACCAGCCACCGTCCCGGCTCGCGGTGCTGCTGCACAACCGGCGGCTGATGATTTTCGCCGCGACGGTCATCGCCTTTCACTTCGCCAACGCGGCGATGCTTCCCCTGGTCGGCCAGCTCCTGGCGCTGCACAACAAAGACGTCGGGACCGCGCTGATGGCGGGCTGCGTCGTGGCCGCCCAGGTGGTCATGGTGCCGGTCGCCTACCTTGCCGGGGCCAAGGCCGACACGTGGGGCCGCAAGCCGATCTTCCTGGCCGGATTCGCGGTGGTGGCCGCGCGCGGGTTCCTCTACACGTTGTCGGGCAACTGCTATTGGCTGGTCGGCGTCCAACTGCTCGACGGTGTGGGAGCCGGTGTGTTCGGTGCGCTGTTTCCCCTCGTTGTGCAGGACGTGACGCACGGAACCGGCCGGTTCACGTCAGCCTGGGGGCGGTGACGGCAGCGACGGGCATCGGCGCCTCGGTTTCGAACCTCGTCGCGGGCGCCATCGTGGTCGCCGCCGGCTACAACGCCGCCTTCGCGTTTCTGGGCGCTCTGGCCGCCGCGGGCTTCGTCTTGTATCTCGTGGCGATGCCCGAGACGGCCCCTCGGGCGCGCGGTGTCCCGTCCTCACCGCGGACGTGACCAATACCACAGTTTTGGGTTGCCCGCAGCGCCGCCCTTCGCTGACTTCGGCACTGGGCGCAAAACCGCTGCATGCAATGCTTTCGAGACGCCCATGCTCGCCTTGAAGGAGTGCCATAATTGGTACTACTAGTGACACACAAGCTCGCGCGCGCAGGAGTGGCCTCAACGGCGCGTAACGTAAAGCTCCAGCGCAGTGCCTATCCGGATGACGAATGGAAGGCGGATACGTGGATCCGAACGGCAGCGGAGCCGGGTCTGATTCTCATAATGGCTCCTCTGGGAATGGGTCGGCCGGCCGTCAACGTCTAGAACAGGTTGTCATTCGCTTCGCCGGGGACTCCGGCGATGGCATGCAGCTGACCGGCGACCGGTTCACTTCGGAGGCGGCGCTTTTCGGCAACGACCTCGCGACCCAGCCGAACTACCCCGCCGAGATCCGTGCCCCCGCAGGCACGTTGCCCGGGGTCTCTTCCTTCCAGATTCAGATCGCCGACTACGACATCTTGACCGCCGGCGACCGCCCCGATGTCCTCGTCGCCATGAATCCGGCGGCGCTGAAGGCCAACATCGACGACCTGCCGCGCGGCGGCATGGTCATCGCGAATTCCGACGAGTTCACCAAGCGCAACCTGACGAAGGTGGGCTACATAACGAACCCGCTGGAGTCCGACGAGCTGTCCGACTACGTCGTGCACTCGGTGGCAATGACGACGCTGACGCTCGGGGCCGTCGAGGCGATCGGCGCGTCGAAGAAGGACGGTCAGCGCGCCAAGAACATGTTCGCGCTCGGCCTGCTGTCCTGGATGTACGGGCGGCCGATCGAAGCCAGCGAGAAATTCATCAGGGAGAAGTTCGCCCGCAAGCCCGACATCGCCGAGGCCAACGTGCTCGCGCTGAAGGCGGGCTGGAACTACGGCGAAACCACCGAGGCCTTCGGCACCACCTACGAGGTCTCCCGGGCGTCCCTGCCGTCGGGCGAATACCGCCAGATCTCCGGCAACACCGCGCTGGCCTACGGCATCGTCACCGCCGGTCAGCTGGCCGGCATCCAGGTCGTGCTCGGCAGTTACCCGATCACGCCGGCCTCGGACATCCTGCACGAGCTGTCCAAGCACAAGAACTTCAACGTGATCACCTTCCAGGCCGAGGACGAGATCGGCGGCATCTGCGCGGCGATCGGCGCCTCCTACGGCGGCGCCCTCGGCGTCACCAGCACGTCCGGACCCGGCATCTCGCTGAAGTCCGAGGCGCTGGGCCTGGCGGTGATGACCGAGCTGCCGCTGTTGGTCATCGACGTCCAGCGGGGCGGTCCGTCGACGGGGCTGCCCACCAAGACCGAGCAGGCCGACCTGCTGCAGGCGCTCTACGGCCGCAACGGGGAATCGCCCGTCGCGGTCGTGGCGCCGCGATCGCCGTCGGACTGCTTTGCGACCGCCCTCGAGGCGGTGCGCATCGCGGTGTCGTACCACACCCCGGTGATCGTGCTGTCCGACGGCGCGATCGCCAACGGCTCGGAGCCGTGGCGCATCCCGGACGTCGGCTCGCTGCAGCCGATCACGCACACCTTCGCCAAACCCGACGAGCCCTTCCAGCCGTACAACCGGGACCCGGAGACGCTGGCCCGGCAGTTCGCCGTTCCAGGCACGCCCGGGCTCGAGCACCGCATCGGTGGCCTGGAAGCCGCCAACGGCTCCGGCAACATCTCCTACGAGCCGGTCAACCACGACCTCATGGTGCGCATCCGCCAGGCCAAGATCGACGGCATCGCGGTTCCCGATCTGGAGGTCGACGACCCGACCGGCGATGCCGAGCTGCTGCTGATCGGGTGGGGCAGCTCGTACGGTCCGATCGGCGAAGCCTGCCGGCGCGCGCGGCGCAAGGGCATCAAGGTCGCCCACGCTCACCTGCGCCACCTCAGCCCGTTCCCGCCGAACCTGGGCGACGTGCTGCGGCGCTACCCGATGGTGGTGTGCCCGGAGATGAACTTGGGCCAGCTGGCGCTGATCCTGCGCGGCAAGTACCTGGTCGACGTGCAATCCGTCACCAAGGTGCAGGGCGTCGCGTTCCTCGCCGATGAGATCGGGCGCCTCATCCGCGCCGCGCTCGGCGGCACACTGGCGGAAATCGAGCAAGACAAGAAGATGGTCGCCAGAATGGCGGCAGCAACGGTTGGAGCGGGAGCTAGCGAATGACCGACCTGGTTGGCGCAGACCTCGGGGTCACCCCGAGGCTCACCAAGAACGACGGGGTCCCCACGGTGTCTGCCGGGGACCAGCCGCAGAAGGCCAAGGATTTCACCAGCGATCAGGAGGTGCGTTGGTGCCCGGGCTGCGGTGACTACGTCATCCTCAACACCATCCGCAACTTCCTGCCGGACCTCGGTCTGCGCCGCGAGAACATCGTCTTCATCAGCGGCATCGGCTGCTCGAGCCGGTTCCCGTATTACCTCGAGACCTACGGGTTCCACTCGATCCACGGCCGCGCGCCGGCGATCGCCACGGGTTTGGCTCTGGCCCGCGAGGACCTTTCGGTGTGGGTGGTGACCGGCGACGGCGACGCGTTGTCGATCGGCGGCAACCACCTGATCCACGCGCTGCGCCGCAACGTCAACATCACCATCCTGCTGTTCAACAACCGGATCTACGGCCTGACCAAGGGCCAGTACTCGCCGACGTCGGAGGTCGGCAAGATCACCAAGTCGACGCCGATGGGTTCGCTCGATCAGCCGTTCAACCCGGTGTCGCTGGCGCTGGGCGCCGAGGCCACCTTCGTCGGCCGCGCGCTGGACTCCGACCGCACCGGGCTGACCGAGGTCCTGCGCGCCGCGGCCGAACACCGGGGTGCCGCGGTGGTCGAAATCCTGCAGGACTGCCCGATCTTCAACGACGGCTCCTTCGACGCGCTGCGCAAGGAGGGCGCCGAGGAGCGGGTGATCAACGTCCACCACGGCGAGCCAATCGTGTTCGGCGCCAACGGAGAATACTGCGTGGTGAAGTCCGGCTTCAGCCTCGAGGTGGCCAAGACCGCCGACGTGAGCGTCGACGAGATCGTCGTGCACGACGCGCACGCCGACGACTCGGCCTACGCGTTCGCGCTGTCGCGGCTGTCGGATCAGAACCTCGACCACACCGTGCTGGGCATCTTCCGCAACATCAGCCGGCCCACCTACGACGACGCGGCACGCTCCCAGGTCCGCGCCGCGCAAGCATCCAAGCCGTTCGACTCGGCCGCGCTGCAGTCGCTGCTGACCGGGCGCGACACCTGGACCGTCGACTGACGTGGCCGAGCAGATGCCCGACGCAGTGTCACTGGCCGGGGTGATAGTCGCTGGGGGAGAGTCGCGGCGCATGGGCCGCGACAAGGCCACCTTGCCGGGCCCCGGGGGGGCCGCCACGATGGCCGAGTATGTCGTCGGCGTCGTCGCACAGCGCTGCGAACCCGTGTTCGTGATGGCCGCCCCGGGACAACCGTTGCCGGCGCTGCAGGCTCGCGTCATCCGCGACGACGTGCGCGGGCTGGGACCGCTGTCGGCAACCGGGCGGGGACTGCGCGCGGCCGCGGAGGCGGGCGCGCGACTCGCGTTCGTCTGCGCCGTCGACATGCCGCTGCTGAGCGCCGATGTGATCGACGATCTGGTCCGCCTTGCCACCGAGACCGACGCCGAGGTGGTATTGCCGTGGGACGGTCGCAGCCACTACCTGGCGGCGGTGTACCGCACCGATCTGGCCGATCGAATCGAGGCGCTGGTCGCCGCCGGCGAGCGCAAGATGAGCGCCCTGATCGACGCCTCCGACGCCCAGCAGATCGTGCTTCCGGATTCGCGCCCGCTGACCAACGTCAATACGGACGCCGAACTGCGCGCGGTGGTGCGGCCTGGCAGTCCGATTAATTAATTTTTTTCAAAAGCCATTCTTTTAGATAGTGAATAATTGGCGCCGCCCATTTCCAAATCGTCCGTCGAATATTCCGTCAACGACGAGGGTCGCGTCGCTTCGGACAGCTCCCGTATCACCTTGGCGCAGTGCAACATTCGGTTGCCGCGCGAAGAACATCGGTGATCGCCCGGCACGGAACGCCGTCCGGCCGAGGGGACGCCCGTTAGATGTGAAAATCATTGCAGTCGTGAGCGTCCGACCAGGGTTGAGCGAAAGACCTTGCGGTGCTGATTCTTTCGCCTTTAGCGGGACCGAAAGGTCCAAGAGGCGTGTCGCCCTGCAATCGCGCGTATCTTGTTGTATTGTGCGCCGGTTCGCCGCCGGCGCGGTGATAGGGCAACCGGCCACACAGCCCGCGCCCCGACCCCGAAAGCGCGTGTGCCAGCTCACAAAATGAGCGTGATTCGGCTCACGATCCGATAGTTATGGTGGCCGCCGGGCGCGGTCCGAAAAGGCGCGGTTGACCTGCAGAGACCGTAATGCGATCGCGGCGTGATCGGCTCGTTACCGAACCGAGATATCCGATTTCCGAAGATGACGAACGCGGCCGGGTTTCGTACGGTCCCTGATAGCCCGAACACGGGTTAACGGAAAAGTAATCGACAATCGAATCACGGACCCGCGTGCGAGCGGGGCTGCGGGCGGCAGAGCCGCATCGCGGCCCGGGGTTCTACCCCGCCGGGCATATCGAGCGCCCGCCGCTGCGTGCCAGAACGAGACGGCACGTCCCAGAGCACCTTCGAGCACCAACCAAGACCTGCGACCCCCTCCGGGGGGTCTGCTTTGGCGCGCGCGCACCCCGAAAGGAAGAAATTTGAAGAACGTCCGCAAGACGCTCGTCCTCGCCGCGATCACCGGCACCCTGGTGACGGTGCCCTCCGCCACTGCGACCGCGGAACCGATGGGCTTTGACCCGAACGTTCCCGCCGCCGGGGCCGCCCCCGACGCGCCGCCGCCGCCGGCCCCGGACGCCCCGGCGCCCGCGCCGGTGGGCTTCGACCCGAACGTTCCGCCGCCACCCCCGGCGCCGTCGCCGCAAGCCCCCGACGCCTACAGCGGGATCGCCCCGGACGTCGACATCATCTCGATCCGGCAGTCCAGCCAGGCGTTCGGCCTCAAGGACGCCTACACCGGGGACGAGGATCCGCAGACGCGGGCAAAGATCGACGACGTCGAGACCATGGCGCGGGCGATCGTGCACGCCGCGAACCTGGGCGCCACGGTGATCAACATCTCCGACGTGACCTGCATGAGCGCGCGCAACATCGTCGACCAGCGCACGCTGGGCGCCGCCGTGCGATACGCCGCGGTCGACAAGAACGTCGTCATCGTGGCCGCGGCCGGGGACACCAGCAAGAAGGACTGCAAGCAAAACCCGGCCTACGACCCCATGCAGCCCAAGGACCCGCGCGGCTGGAGCGGTGTCAGTACGGTGGTGACTCCGTCCTGGTACAGCGACTACGTCCTGACGGTCGGCGCGGTCGACACCGAGGGCCGGCCGCTCACCCAGGGCGGCGGGCAGGGTTCGACCAGTGTCGCCGGACCGTGGGTCGGCATCGCCGCGCCGGGCACCGACGTCATCGGGCTCTCCCCCCGGGACGACGGCCTGATCAACGCCATCGACGGCCCGGACAACACGCTGCTGGTACCGGCCGGCACCAGCTTCTCGACCGCGATCGTGTCCGGGGTGGCCGCCCTCGTTCGCGCCAAGTACCCCCAGCTATCGGCGTACCAGATCGTCAACCGGCTGGAGCGCACCGCCAGGGCGCCGGCGCGCGGGGTGGACAACCAGGTCGGATACGGCGTGATCGACCCGGTCGCGGCGCTGACCTGGGATGTACCCGACGGTCCGGCAAAGCCGCCGCAGCAACTGTCGGCGCCCCTGAACATCCCGAAGCCGGCCCCGCACCGCGATATGGTGCCAATATGGGTGGCAGCCGGAGGGTTGACCGCGGCCTTACTGATCGGCGGCGCCGTGTTCGGGATCGCGGTGTTCATCAAGCGAACACGCAAGCAGCAATGAGGTCGGAGCAGCGATAGTAATGAAGGCTCAACGCAGTTTTGGACTGTCCTTGGCGTGGCCGCGCGTCACCGGGGTGTTTCTGGTCGACATCCTGATCCTGTTGGTGGCCAGCCACTGCCCCGCCTCCTGGCAGGGTGAGCACCACATCGCGTTCTGGGTGGGCGTGGGGCTGGCGTCCTTGGTGACGGTGCTGTCGCTCGTCACCCACCACGGGCTCACCGTGACCTCCGGCCTGGCCACGTGGCTGTGGGACTGGTCCGCCGACCCGGGCACCGCCCTGACGGCGGGATGCACGCCCGCGATCGACCACCAGCGCCGCTTCGGGCGCGACAAGGTCGGCGTACGCCAGTACGAGGGCCACCTGGTGAGCGTGATCGCGGTCGACGGCGGGGAGGAGGACGCCTCCGGGCGCCACCGGCACCGGACGACGGCCGGCATCCTGCCGGTGCACGCTGTCGCTGATGGCTTGCGCCAGTTCGACATTCACCTCGACGGCATCGACGTCGTCACGATGAAGGTCCGCCGCGGCGGCCCTGAGGTCAGGGCCGCCGAGAAATCGAAGCTGGACGACTGGGGGCCCGAAGAGTGGGGGCTGGTGAGCGACGAGCCCACCTCCTACGTACGCCGCACCTGGCTGGTGTTGCGGATGAACCCGCAGCGCAACGTCGCGGCCGTGGCGGCCCGCGATTCGCTCGCATCGACGTTGGCGGCGGCCACCGAGCGGCTCGCCCAGGATCTCGACGGACAATCGTGTGTGGCCAGGCCGTTGACCGCCGACGAGCTCGCCGAGGTCGACAGCGCCGTGCTGGCCGACCTGGAACCGACCTGGAGCCGTCCCGGATGGCGGCACCTCAAGCACTTCAACGGGTTCGCCTCGAGCTTCTGGTTGACGCCGTCGGACATCTCCACCGAGACCCTTGAGCACTTGTTGCTGCCCGATGTGGGGGCCGCCGTGATCACGGTCCGGCTCGGCACCAGCGGCGGCCGGCCCGAGCTGGCGGCGTGGGTGCGCTACCACAGCGAAGGCCGGCTCGCCCGAAAGGTTTCGTCCGGCCTCAACCGGCTCACCGGCCGCCAACTGGCGGCGGTACGCGCCAGCTTGCCCGCCCCGGCGGCCCGCCCGCTCCTGGTCGTGCCCAGCCGTCCGTTGCTCGATGACGAGGATCTGGTGCTGTCGCTCGGTCAGGTTCGGGATGGCGCAGCGAGCGTATCCGCAGCGCAATGACGCGGTCTCAATCCACCGCCGAAGACGCCCGTAATGCCATGGTCGCCGGGCTTTTGGCGTCCGGAATATCGGTCAACGGGCTGCAGCCAAGCCACAACCCGCAGGTGGCTGCGCAGATGTTCACCACGGCAACCACGCTTGACCCGGGAATGTGCGATGGCTGGCTGGCGCGGATGCTGGCAGGGGAGCAGAGCATCGAGGTGCTTGCCGGGGCGTGGGCCTCGGTCCGGACGTTCGGCTGGGAAACCCGCCGCCTCGGGGTCACCGATCTGCAGTTCCGGCCCGAGGTCTCCGACGGGTTGTTTCTGCGCCTGGCCGTCACCAGCGTGGAGTCGCTGGCGTGCGCCTACGCCGCCGTCCTCGCCGAGGCGAAAAGGTACCAGGAGGCCGCGAAACTGCTCGACGGCGTCGAGCCCCGGCACCCCTTTGACGAGGAAGTGGTCAACTACGTGCGGGGTGTGCTGTATTTCCGCACCGGGCGCTGGCCCGACGTGCTGGTCCAGTTCCCCGAGGGCAAGACCTGGCGGCACCCCGAGCTGAAGGCCGCGGGCGCGGCGATGGCGACTACCGCGCTGGCATCCTTGGGCGTCTTCGAGGAGGCCTTCCGGCGCGGCGAGGCCGCCGTCGAGGGGGACCGGGTCCCCGGGGCGGCCAACATCGCCCTGTACACGCAGGGCATGTGCCTGCGGCACGTCGGCCGCGAGGAGGAAGCCGTCGAGCTGTTGCGACGGGTGTATTCGCGGGACCCGAAGTTCGCCCCGGCCCGCGAAGCGCTCGACAACCCCAACTATCGGCTGGTGCTGACCGATCCGGAGACGATCGAGGCCCGCACCGACCCGTGGGATCCGGACAGCGCGCCATCGCGCGCGCAGACGGAGGCCGCCCGCCACGCCCAGGAGGCCGCCAAGTATCTGGCCGAAGGCGACGCCGAACTCAACGCGATGCTGGGCATGGAACGGGCCAAGCGCGAGATCAAGCTCATCAAATCCACCACCAAGGTGAACTTGGCCCGGGAGAAGATGGGTCTCCCGGTGCCCGTGACCTCGCGCCACACCCTGCTGCTGGGGCCGCCCGGGACGGGCAAGACGTCGGTGGCGCGGGCCTTCGCGAAGCAGCTGTGCGGGCTGACGGTGTTGCGCAAGCCCGTGGTGGTGGAGACGAGCCGCACCAAGCTGTTGGGCCGGTACATGGCCGACGCGGAAAAGAACACCGAGGAAATGCTCGAGGGCGCGTTGGGCGGTGCGGTGTTCTTCGACGAGATGCACACCCTGCACGAGACGGGGTATCACCAGGGCGACCCCTACGGCAACGCGATCATCAACACCCTGCTGCTCTACATGGAGAACCACCGCGACGAGTTGGTGGTGTTCGGGGCGGGCTATGCCAAGGCCATGGACAAGATGCTCGAGGTGAATCAGGGTCTGCGACGGCGCTTTTCGACCGTCATCGAATTCTTCAGCTACACGCCCGACGAGCTGATCGCCCTGACCAAGCTGATGGCGCGCAACAACGAGGACATCGTCGCCGACTCCGAGGTCGAGGTGTTGTTGCCGGCGTACACCAAGTTCTACCTCGACGAGAGCTATTCGGAAGACGGGGACCTGATCCGCGGCATCGATACGCTCGGCAACGCCGGCTTCGTTCGCAATGTGGTGGAGAAGGCCCGGGATCACCGCAGCTTCCGCCTGGACGACGAGGACCTCGACGCGGTGCTGGCCAGCGATCTCACCGAGTTCAGCGAGGCCCAACTGCTCCGGTTCAAGGAACTGACCCGCGACGACCTGGCCGAGGGGCTGCAGGCGGCGGTGGCCGAGAATAAGACGGGGCAATAGAGCCGCGTAGCGGCGGGAGCTAACCGCACAGCTATTCTTCGCGGCGGCCGGGCAATTCTTCGAATTGGCGTTGCGGCCGCGGCGGTTCAGCGACTTCTATGAGTTTTCTATTAATCGGAAAACGCTGAGCGCCTCCGTTGGCGCGAGGTCAATCGTGGTGCAACCATCATTTTGCGTGCTCATCGCCGAGTGCACTTCCCCACGGAAATCGTTTTTGAGAAGGGGATTTAGGTCGATCGCCGCCAGCCGCCCCAAGGTCAGGACGGCCCCTGCCCGCTGATGGGCTTCAACCAGCCCCTCGCCCCACGCCTTTTCGCCTCGCGCCCTGGTCGCCGAGGTGAGCAACCACCTTGGCTGCGCCTTCGGGAGCGCCACGCGCCCCGACGGGAGGTGGGCGAACTGGCCGAATTGACAGCGCATGCGGGAAACCACTGACCGTTTCGTTCCGATCCGGTCGCTGCCGGGTCGGACCATTCATCTAAGGAGAAGTCCGATGTCTTTCGTTGGGGCACGAAGCGAATCACTGGCCGATGAAGCCACCGACGCCGCCGCGGCCGGTTAAGGGAGGTGTTGGCAATGGATTTCGGGGCATTACCACCGGAAGTCAATTCCGCCCGGATGTATGCCGGACTGTCGCCTGCCAGGGTGATGGGACCTCTGGTTTGCCATGAGCATGGGACCGGGTTGTTCCGGTTGTAGGCCGTGTGT
>LQPB01000078.1 GCA_002102225.1 Mycobacterium interjectum | reverse complement strand
TACGAGCAGGCCAACTCCCACGGCCAGAAGGTGCAAAGCGCCGGCAGCAACATGGCCAGCACCGACAGCGCCGTCGGCTCCAGCTGGGCCTAGCGCAGACCGGCTGACGGCGGCGCGCCGCCGTCACCGTTGAGTAGTGCAACGCCGATCCCCGGGCACTGGGTGCCCGGGGATCGGTTTGTCTGGAGGTGTCAGAACCGCCCGCCGCCACCCATGAGGCCGCCGCCGGATGAGCCCGACGAGCCGAACGAGGTGGGGCTCCAGCCGCCGAACCCCCCGCGCATCGCTCCGCTGAGCACGTTTCCGATGATGATCCCGCCGATCATGGCGCCGGTGTCGCCGCCGCCGCGGCCGGCGTACATCCGCTGGGCCCGCTGCACGTCGGCGTTCGCCAGGGCCTGCGCCTGGGCGGCCAGCGTCGACGCCGCGTTGGCGTGCGCGATCCCTTCGGCCGGGTCGGTCGCCCTCCTGTCCTGCGCGGCCTGCAGGTGCCGCCCGGCTTCGGCGAGCCGGGTCCGGGCCTCGGCTCCGATGCTGCCCCGGCGGGTGTCGATGTATTCGGAGACGCCGCGCACCCGCGCCTGGGCGGTGAACAGCGCCTGCTCCAAGGACCGGTTGAGCCGCTCGGCGTTCGCCTGCTCCTGGGCCACGGCGTCCAGGACCCGATCGAGGTCGGCGCCGGCCTTGGTGAGCCGGGCGAACGCGCCGAGCGGATCGGCGGAGCCGCCGGTGCTGCGCGAATAGTCCAACGCCCCGGTCGCCGCGTCGCGGGCCGCGGTCAGCTCGGCCGTATGACCCGACGCCGCGCCCGGTGCGCTCCGCAGCTGCTCGTCGGCGCGCGTGACCGCCGCGCGGATGTCATCGACGACCGTCGGCAACGCCGCGATGGCGTGCCTGATGTCCGTGGCCGCGTCGTCGATCGCGTCCAGCAGCGCCCGGGCTTGCCCGAGCGCCGAT
This sequence comes from Mycobacterium interjectum, assembly GCA_002102225.1. Taxonomy (GTDB): domain Bacteria; phylum Actinomycetota; class Actinomycetes; order Mycobacteriales; family Mycobacteriaceae; genus Mycobacterium; species Mycobacterium interjectum_B. The sequence continues at coordinate 14,417 of LQPB01000078.1, read as the reverse complement.
TCCGCCGCGTGGTAGGCATCCACCAATCCCGTCTGCTTCCCGATTTCGGCGCGGCCGGCCAGATCACGGGCCGTACTGATGTTGCGGTCGGCGAACGTCAGGCGCTCCTTGGCGCCCGCGACGTTGCCGGACACCGAAGTCAGTGCCGTAGCGTCGAATTCGTTGCGCAACTCGGCCAGCCGCTGTTCGGCGGGGTCGATGCGGGTGGTGAGCTCGACGTATTGTTCGGTCAGCGCGTCCAGCCGCGACGGGGCGTTGAGCACCAGATCCCGCAGCTTTTCGAATGCCTCGGTCTGTGATTCGAGTTCGCGGTCGGCGCGTGCCGCCGAAACGATCACCCGGGTCAGCAGTTCGCGGCGTTGCGCGGGCGTCTCGGGTACGCTGTCGTCGAGCTGATGGCGGACCGTAAAGGCTTGCGACAGGGCCGCTTTGGCGTTGTTGACCGCCTCGGTAAACGGCTGGGTCCGCCGGTCGCCGAACTCGTCGATCGCCAGGGCCAGCTCGTTGGCGCTGGTGCGCACCGCGTTGTCGACGTCGACCACCATCGAGCGCGACAGGTCGTCGAGGGCCTCCAGCGGCACGGCGGCCAGCGCGGTGGCGTCGGTGGGGTCGACGCGCCGCGCCGCGGCCAGCGCGGCGGCGCGCCGCCGGCGACGGCGATAGCGCATCACCGCCAGCAGGGCCGCGACGGCAAGGGCGATGGCCACTAACGCGACCAGCAGGTAGACGCGGCCCGAGGATGGCGGCGACGTGTCGAGCCCGTTGGCCGCGGCGATCGCGGCACCGCTCCAGTCGCCGTTGTGCAGGGCGGGTTCAATCCTGGTGCGGCGCAACTGGTCAACCTGGCCGGCCTTGACGCTCTTGATCGCGGACGGGACGAAGAACGCGTACGCCCGGCCCGTGGTGGCCACGGCCAGCAGCGCGTCGTAGTCGCCGAGCTCGCTGACGCTCCTGGTGCGCCGTGCCCAGTCCTCCGCGCTCTGCCCGGAGAAGTTGTCGACGTAGACGACCCAAAGCCGGATGTGGCGATCGGCGTACAGCTTGTCGGTGGCCGACGTCACCGCGGCGCGGCCGGAATCCGACAGGACCTTCGCGCTGTCGGTGACCTGATCCGGCAGGGCAAACGGCGGTTGCGCGCCGCCCGGCGGCGCCAGCAGCAGTGCCCCGCACAGACCCGCAAGGACCGCCAGCATCACGCCGAGCGGGCGAGCAGTGCGCATAGGTCAATGTAGCCCGGCTTCCCTGGCAGACTGTGCTTCGGTGATTAACAGGTGACCACGCGACAGCAAGAACCCTACGACGACTTCGACCGCCAGCGGCGGGTGCGCGAAGCGCCGAAAACTGCGGGTCTGCCGGGCACGGAAGGCCAGCACCGCACCGACTTCGCCCGCGACCGGGCCCGGGTCCTGCACAGCGCGGCGCTGCGCCGCCTGGCCGACAAGACGCAGGTGGTCGGGCCGCGGGAAGGCGACACCCCGCGTACCCGGTTGACGCACTCCCTGGAGGTCGCCCAGATCGGGCGTGGAATGGCGGTGGGGCTGGGCTGCGACCTCGACCTGGTGGAGCTCGCCGGCCTGGCCCACGACATCGGGCATCCACCCTACGGGCACAACGGCGAGCGCGCGCTCGACGAGTTCGCGGCCGCCCACGGCGGCTTCGAGGGCAACGCGCAGAATTTTCGGATCCTCACCAGCCTCGAGCCCAAAGTGCTTGACGAGCAAGGAAATAGCGCGGGGCTGAACCTCACTCGGGCGTCGCTGGACGCGGTCACAAAATACCCGTGGACCCGCGACGAGGGGCGCGGGATGGGCAGACGCAAGTTCGGCTTCTACGACGAGGATCGCGAGCCGGCGGCGTGGGTTCGCGCCGGCGCACCGGCGCACCGGACGTGCCTGGAAGCCCAGGTCATGGACTGGGCCGACGACGTCGCGTATTCGGTGCACGACGTCGAGGACGGCGTGGTTTCCCAGCGCATCGACCTGCGCGTGCTCGCCGACGACGACGAGGCAGCCGCGCTGGCCAACCTGGGGGAGAGCGAATTCTCCCGGGTCAGCGCCGACGACTTCATGGCGGCGGCGCGACGGCTGTCGGGCCTGCCCGTGGTCGCCGCGGTGGGCAAGTACGACGCCACGCTGGCGGCGTCGGTCGCGCTCAAGCGACTGACCAGTGAATTGGTGGGCAGGTTCGCCTCGGCCGCCATCGCGACCACCCGCGCGGTCGCCGGCCCCGGGCCGTTGGTGCGCTACCGCGCCGACCTGCAGGTGCCCGACCTGGTGCGCGCCGAGGTCGCCCTGCTGAAAATACTGGCGCTGCAGTTCATCATGTCCGATCCCCGGCACCTGGAAACCCAAGCCCGGCAGCGCGAACGGGTCCACCGGGTGGCGCACTGGCTGTACGCCGGGGCGCCCGGAACGCTCGACCCCGTGTACGCCGCGGCGTTCGCCACCGCGGCCGACGACCGGGCCCGGCTGCGGGTGGTCGTCGACCAGGTCGCCTCCTACACCGAGGGCCGGCTGGAGCGCATCGATACCAGCCCGGCGACGGGATAGCGTTAGGCTTCCGGCATGACCAAACTCGCCGCCGTCGCCGTCTTGCTGTCGCTTCCCGTCGTGGCGGTGAACGCCTGCAGTTCGCCCCAGCACGCGACCAGCCAGACCGGCACCACGCCCCCGGTCCAGAGCGCTCCGCCGGGGACGTCGGCGGCGTCCAGCCCGGCGCCCGCCGCGGGATCGCTCACCGCGAACCTGAAGACGGCCGACGGTAAGGAAGTCGCCACGGCCACCTTCGATTTCAGCAACGGCTATGCCACCGTGACGGTCAAGACCGTCGCCGCCGGGATCCTGGCGCCCGGCTTCCACGACATGCACGTGCACGCCGTCGGCAAGTGTGAGCCCAACTCGGTCGCCCCGACCGGGGGCCCGCCCGGAAACTTCCTGTCCGCCGGCGGGCACTTCCAGGCCCCCGGCCACACCGGGATGCCCGAGAGCGGCGACTTGACCATGCTCGAGGTCCGCCAGGACGGTTCGGCGTATCTGGTGACCACCACCGACGCGTTCACCCGGGACCAGCTGCTGGCGGGCGAGAAGACCGCCTTGATGATCCACGGCGCGCAAAACACCAACAACGCGATGGAACGCATCGCGTGTGGGGTCATCGGGGCGAGCTGACGCGGCCGGCGTCCTAGACTGGGCCGATGGCCGGCCGGATCTCTGATCGCGATATCGCCGCCATCCGCGAACGGGCCCGCATCGAGGACGTCGTCGGCGACTACGTGCAGTTGCGCCGCGCCGGCGCCGATTCCCTGAAGGGCCTGTGCCCGTTCCACAACGAGAAGTCGCCGTCGTTCCACGTCCGCCCCAACCACGGCCACTTCCACTGCTTCGGCTGCGGCGAGGGCGGCGACGTGTACGCGTTCGTCCAGAAGATCGAGCACGTCAGCTTCGTCGAGGCGGTCGAGCTGCTCGCCGACCGGGTGGGCCACACCATCAGTTACACCGGCCCGGCCACCAGCGTGCAGCGCGACCGCGGCAGCCGCAGCAGGCTCGTCGCGGCCAACGCGGCCGCGGCCGAGTTCTACGCGGCGGCGCTGGAGTCCGACGAGGCGGCGCCGGCCCGCCGGTATCTGGAGGAGCGGAACTTCGACGCCGCGGCGGCCCGCCACTTCGGCTGCGGGTTCGCCCCCTCCGGCTGGGACTCGCTCACCAAACACCTGCAGCGCAAGGGTTTCGAGTTCAAGGAGCTGGAGGCGGCCGGCCTGTCCCGGGAGGGGCGCCGCGGCCCGATGGACCGCTTCCACCGGCGGCTGTTGTGGCCGATCCGCACGTCGGCGGGCGAGGTGATCGGGTTCGGGGCCCGCCGGCTGTTCGACGACGACCCGATGGAAGCCAAGTACATCAACACGCCCGAGACCCTGCTTTACAAGAAGTCTGCGGTGATGTTCGGCATCGACCTGGCCAAGCGCGACATCGCCAAGGGCCACCAGGCCGTCGTCGTCGAGGGTTACACCGACGTGATGGCGATGCACCTGGCCGGGGTCACCACCGCCGTCGCCTCCTGCGGCACCGCGTTCGGCGACGAGCACCTGGCCATGCTGCGCAGGCTGATGATGGACGACAGCTTCTTTCGCGGCGAGCTGATCTACGTCTTCGACGGCGACGCGGCAGGCCGGGCCGCCGCGCTCAAGGCGTTCGGCGGCGAGCAGAACCTGGCCGGACAGTCCTTCGTCGCCGTCGCACCGGATGGCATGGACCCCTGCGACCTGCGGCTGAAGTCCGGCGACGCCGCGCTGCGCGACCTGGTCGCGCGGCGAACCCCGTTGTTCGAGTTCGCCATTCGCACCACGCTGGCCGAAACGGACCTGGACAGCGCCGAGGGCAGGGTCACCGCGCTACGCCGGTGCGTACCCATGGTGAGCCAGATCAAGGACCCCACGCTGCGCGACGAGTACGCCCGTCAGCTCGCCGGCTGGGTGGGCTGGGACGACGTCGCGCAGGTCATCGACCGCGTGCGGACGGAGGCCAAAAAGTCCAGGTCCCCGGTTCGGGTCTCCGCAAACCTGCGCGGGAGCGGGCGTGCTTCCGCCCCTGCCGCCGCCGCCCCGGCCGAGGCCGCCGCCCGGCCCGACCCGCGCGATCCCATCCTGTGGCCGCAGCGCGAGGCGCTCAAGTCCGCGTTGCAATACCCGGCGCTGGCCGGCCCGGTGTTCGACACGCTCCCCGTCGAGAGCTTCACCCATCCCGGCTACGCGGCCGTCCGCGCGGCCATCGAGGCCGCCGGCGGCACCTCCACCGGCCTCACCGGGGCGGAGTGGATCGATGGGGTGCGCCAGCGGACCACATCGGCCCTGACCTCGGGGCTGATCAACGAGCTGGGGGTGGAGGCCATCGCGGTCGACGACGAGAAGCTACCGCGCTACATCGCCGGCGTGCTGGCCCGCCTGCAGGAGGTCTGGATGGGCCGGCAGATCGCCGAGGTCAAGTCCAAGCTGCAGCGCATGTCGCCCATCGAGCAGGGCGACGAGTACCACGCGCTGTTCGGCGACCTGGTCGCCATGGAGGCCTACCGGCGCAGCCTGTTGGAGCAGGCTAGCGGGGACGATCTGACGGTGTGAGGGCCGGCTCGGCGGGCCGCTCCGCACCCCGGTCCAGCACGGCCGTTTGCTCGTCGATCTCGGCCAGCGTCACGAATCCGGCATCGGGCGAGATCCGGTTGGCGACCTTGCGGCGGCCCCCTTCGATCATCGACCTGGCCATCGGACTGCTGGTCAGCGCGCGATAAGTGCCGACGATCTGCTCGTATCGGCGACGCCCGGCCTTGGAGCCCAGCACGTAACCCAGTCCCAGCACCACGACATACCGGATCAAAGCGTTCCTCCCGACGATCGATCACTCCATCCTGCCTCACTCGACCGGGTGCGTGCGCGGTCGATCCCCGTATCCTGCTAGTTGGGCGCGGTCAAACCAGTACGCTAGAGTCGTCCCGCGATCGTGTTGATCCCCTGTAGCTCAATTGGCAGAGCGTTCGGCTGTTAACCGATAGGTTCCTGGTTCGAGTCCAGGCGGGGGAGCAAATCGCTCACATCGCCTACTTGCCGCTCCCCGGATAGGCCCCCCGACCCAGTGCGCGACCGCCGGGGCCCGTGAAGAGGGCTGACCACCTCCGAGTCGGCTATGGCCGTTACGTACCACGCCGCGTCGTCGCTCACCTCATTTTCAACGCCGGCCGCACCGCCGAGGTTGATTGCCCGCAAGCGACGCGCTGCGGATGTCGAGGATGGTCCCGGCCTCAACGGACGCGATGCAGGCGTTGTCGGGGGTGGCCCCTCATCCAGCCCGAGCAGCCATGAGGTCGGGATCTTTGTCACCGCCTCGATTCGCTTGACGATATCGACGATCTCGCGCGATCTGGGTTGTGCTCGATCGGTTTCCCATGCCGCCAGCGTGCCTTCTTTGACATATATTGCTGCGGCAAATTGTTCCTGCGTCATACCCACTGTGATTCGGGCCTTGCGGAGTCGGTCCGCAAACGACCAGTCCGGATACACCGGACCACTCTCCGTGTGAACAGTCATACCGCAGACTATTACATATACCTGCAAAGTGCCGCAATACTTCGGTCGTTTAAGGATACGTAACGAGAAGACGACACTCCGGGTCATCCTTGCGTAACTAAGGCAAGAGTGCTTGACTGTGCACTCATGCAAGGCAAGCATCCTGCGAATCCAGACGAACTCTTGCAACCCTCCGACGCAGCATCCTTGATCGGCGTGCACCCCGACACGCTCAAGCGGTGGGAAGCCAAAGGTCGAATCACCTCCCTACGCACTCCCGAAGGCCATCGGCGCTTCCGGCGGGGGGACGTCGAGGCGCTGCTTACCCAGGCGGAGGCCTCATGACCGCCCGAGAGGCCTGGACACTCCAGGCGGTCGACTACCGCGGCGGGGTCGTCGGGGAGCTGGATATCAAAGCTGACTGCGCCGACGGCCGCACCGGGACTATCACCGTCTTCCGGTTTCCCGCCGGCTGGCGAGTCCAACAAGTCCCCAAGCTCCCAGCCTGCATGGAGAGGGCAGTGCTTCGGATCGCCCGCGAAGCCGTCGAACTCGGGTGCATCGCATGACCGGCCTCACCGAGGCGCGCGTGCGTGCGATCGTGCGCGAGGAGTTACGGCCCTTCGCTGCTCTCCGGGAAGATCTGCTTGAGCGTTTCACGAAGATTGGCATCGCCCTCAAAGCCAGCCTCCAGGTTCGCGACACCCGCCTCAAGTTTCGCGACGATGCTGAGCAGCCCGTACAAGATGACCTTGTCGGCGACGACATCCCCGTGGGTCCGCAAGGCGCTGACAGCAGTGCTCTTGAGCTTCTGTGCCGAGCGGGCTTGCTCCGGCAGGGGGATATCGCTGATCTGCATGATGCCTCTCCTTCGTTCGTTGGTCTGGACAACCAGAGCGTAGGAGACCGGCCGGCCCCGGGGCCTGCTCACACCCCGGGCGCCGGCCACCCTCACGGCGGTGCGCGATGAACGCCGACACGGCTGTCGCCACATCACCATTGGACGCCGGACGTATCCCATGCCCCCAAGGTGGTGAGGACCGCTGGTCGGCCCGCTGGCTCATGGACCAGATGGGCTACCCGACTTGGCAGCACTTCGAGCCGGTCATCGAACGCGCCAAGATCACCGCGCACAACGAGGGCTTCAACGTCCGAACCCTTTTCACGGTCAAGCGTGAAAAGACTGGCGGCAGGCCGCAGACCGACTATCTCGTCACCCGCTACGCCGCGTACCTGATCGCGATGAACGGCGACCCCCGCAAGCCGCAAGTCGCCGCCGCGCAGCATTACTTCGCGGTCAAGACCCGCGAAGCCGAAGTCGCCGCGCCAGCGCCCATGTCCGATGACGAGTTGATCCACCGCGCGCTCGAAGTGTCCGCGCGCCGGGTCGCGCAGCTCACCGAACGTGTCGCCGAGCTCGAGCCCAAGGCCGAGTTCTACGACGAGCTGATGGAAGCCGACGGCACCTACAGCTGGAACGCCGCCGCGCATATCCTCGGCTGGGGCCGCAACACCATGCTCGCCGAACTGCGCAGACTGGGCGTCATCCAGGGCAACCGGCTGCCCTACCAGCGCTACGGCCACCATTTCAAGGTTGTGCCCGGCACCTACAAGCACCCCAAGACCGGCGAGCAAATCCCCTACGCCACAACGACTGTGCGCCCATCCGGCCTGGACTTCCTACGCAAGAAACTCGCGTCTTCTGCGGTCGAGGTGCTTCAAGGTGGAGGAGGTTTGGGCTGATGGCGGTTCGCGAGTATGTGGTGGAGGCGATTGCCGCGCATCCGAGCGCTGACGTGCGTGAGATCGCGGAGGCCGCTGCGGGCTTGGCTCCCGCGAAGGAGTTGCGTTCTTGTTTGGCTGAGGCGTTGGTGCACGTTGTCCGTGAAGAGATCGGTCGGACGCGCCGGGACTCGATAGATGGCGCCTTGGGTAAGAAGTCGCCGAAGCTGCGTGATCGTGCTAGTTGGTGGGAGAAGATGCTCACCGAGCGCGTAAATATTGGTGGTGCGCTGAAGCCGTTGGGTGACTGCACTTTCGACGAACTCGGTCTCTGTATCGCGAGTCGTGAGAAGTTGATCGGCCAGATTTCGGAGCAGATCGACAATTACAAGCACCTGCAGAAGTTGATGGTTGAGCACGGCGCGGGCCGGGTCCGTGACATTCCGGCGCAGACCGAATGGAAGCGGGCCTCATGAACGCACCGGTGCCCATAGCCGACACGCGCGCCACGAGACAACCGGCGCCGGTGTTCAACTTCCAGCACGCCCACCCTCGGCTCGCACGCCAAGTCTGCTGCGGCGTGCTGGACTCAAACTTGCTGCGGTCCATTGAACCAGCGGTAGCCATGCCGCTCCCGGCCTCAGCGTTCAACTTCCCCCCACGCCCAGCCCGAGCGCGTCATCAGCCATGTTCTCGCCGGAGTGGGGGGATCAATCCTGCAGCAGCGCTTGCTGTCAACGGCGTTTGCAATGTGAAGGGGAGGCGCCTTTCAGCGCCTCCCTTGACGGCTGACCTACCCCGGCCATGCGGCCGGCTCAGCCAGCAACCCCCAGTATGCCTCCCCGCTTCGGCGGCGACAACTATTCGCTCTCCCTTGAAGGTCGGTGGTCACGATGCCTGACGGTCTCGGTCCGATCCTCGCCGACCCCGCGCTCGCCCTCGCCGCTGACACGGTCAGCGACTTGGAAGACGTACGCAAGGCCGCCGAAAACCGGCTACGCCAGCTCACCACTGACCACGGTCTGACACCACACAACCCCGACGTGCAACGCCTCGCCGCGCTCGCTGATGACGTCCGGGCACTTGAAGCGAAAGCTGTCAAGACGCTTCAGCTGGCGATGCGTGCTCACCCCCTCGGGAAATGGCAACGCTCCCGAAAATACGTGGGTGAGAAGCAGCTTGGCCGCCTGCTCGGCGCGATCCGGGACCCGTATTGGAACGACCTGCATGACCGCCCCCGTAAGCTGCGCGAGCTGTACGCCTACTGCGGAATGCATGTCCTAGACGGCGACACCGGCGCCCAAGGTTCCAGCGACCGCCAAATGACGACCGGCGCCGGTGTCGCACCAGCTCGCCGCCGCGGTCAACATTCGACCTGGAACGAGTCGGCGCGAATGCGGATCTGGAATCTGGCCAGCAAGCAGATCATCGGAGTCGGCGCACATTACCGGCCGCTGTATGACGACGCCCGCTGCAAGTACGCGAATTCCTTTCACAGCAGCCCGTGTCCACGCTGCGGGCCGAAAGGCAAACCGGCGCAGGCCGGATCGCCACTCAGCGATGGGCACAAGCATGCGCGCGCCGTTCGCATTGTCGCCAAAGCAATCCTCCGAGACCTATGGGAAGAAAGCCGCCGCCTCCACAAATCAGATCGGAACGATACCGGCTACCGGCCGGATCGCCTCGATGGGTTGGTGGCGCCGTGATCGATCTTTTCACCGCGGGGACGGTCACGGCGTTGTTCATGCACGCGATCGCGACCCTGTATTGGTCGTCGAAATGATCGGCCGGGTCTGTGAGCGTTGTGGCTGCTCGTTCCTGACACCTGACGAAGAGCACGTGCTTTGCCGCCCTTGCTATCTCGGTTCGCCGCCGGAGTACCGAGGCCCGCTGGCGCAAGTTAGTGGGGCCTGATGAACATCTCTTTGAAGCTCAGCATCGACACCCCGGATGTCTTGCCGCAGCCCGCGATCGACCGTGGCGTTAAACGTCTGACCCGTTGGTGGACGACTCATATGGCCTCGTGACAAGGCAGCAAATAAGTGCCCCCGGCGGCCGATACCGCCAGGGGCAGCCCCCACGAAAGGAACCGGTTTCCGTGAGTCAAGAGAACGATACCCGCCTGCCGGGCGCGCACGTGCACACCAGCGCCGACATCCACCTACCGACCGTGCGGCCGATCGACAACTTCCCCGGCAAGTACGCCCTGAATTTCGGCTGGGACTTCAGCATCCACCTGACCGCCGAGCAGTGGGACAAGATCGATGCTGCGGTGCGGGCCGGGATCGCAGCCGCCCGGTTGGCGGTGGCATCGTGATCGACCAGCAGCTCGACGAGATCCGCGCCGTCTTCCCTAACGTTGAGATCGTCGACGAGGCTGACGATTTCGGTGTTGACATTGCTTACCTGCGTGGCCTCTCGACGTTCATGCTCGACGTCGGCCTGCCGCGCAGCGGCCACCTGTACTACGCGTGCGCACCCACGATCGAGGATCAGCTGCGCGACAGCCTGTCGCCCGACGTGCGCCGCGCCATCAGCGGCGACGGCTGGACATTCGCGGAGATGTGGGCTGCGGCCGGAGCGCCCCGGTCATGACGGCCGCTGTCGACCATCCAGCCGAGCTACATCCGGCGCTGCGTGAAAGCCGCCGCGAACTCGAGCATTTCGACCGGCACCGGGACCGCTACGAGCGCCGCGACCGGGTCAAGCACCTCACTCGGATCGGGATGGACGCCGACGACATCGCGCAGGCAATCGGGATCTCCGACCAAACGGTGCAGCGTGACCGCGGGAGGCCGCCAGCGCCGCAACGGCCACGTCTGTATAACGCGGCCTTGGCCAGCGATGAACGTGTCCGCGAACTCGAAGACACCGCCGACCTTGCGATCCGGTTGGCCGCCATACTTCGTGACGAAGATCCCTGCATAACTTGGGGTGCGCTCACACGGCTCAGCGCGCGGCAACTGAAAGAGCTGGCTGTGATCGCCTTGGCCGCAATCCCGGTCAAACTGACCCGCGACGAACTTCTCGAATGGGTCGAACCGCTGGGAAGGACCGCAGAGTGAGCGCGCCCAACGTACTCGCCATCGGTGACCGTGTTTGGTGGCCGCACACCGCGACCACCGTCCGCTACGGCACCGTCGCCGTGGTCGACGAGGACCGGCCCGGTGTCCTGCCCGACGACGACCCCGACCTGGTCTACCTCGACCCCGGCCAGCCGCAGCTGTTCGCCGACCTGCCAGACGGCCAGTACGGCTGGATCAGCGAGGGCGACTACCACGCCGACAGGAAACGGTTGTCGTCGACCGGTGCCCGGCTGCTGTTACCGCCGTCGGTGCCCGCCCGGTTCCGGTGGGTGCAGGATCACCCACAGCCGCCGAAACGGGCCTACGACATCGGGCACGTCGCGCACCGCGAAATCCTCGGCAAGGGCGCCGAAATCACGGTGCTCGACCCCGACGTCCACGGCCTGACGAAAGACGGCAAGCCGGCGGCCAACCCGCGCGCAACGGCAGGCTGGAAAGAAGCCGAAGCGGACGCCCGCAGGCGCGGCACGGTGCCCATACACGCCGACGACTACATGGCGGCGCAGCGCATGGCTGCCGAAGTGTTCGCCCACCCCGATGCCGGTTGGATTCTCGCCGACGGGGCGGCCGAAATGTCGCTGTACGCGACCGGCCCGTTCGGTGTGCCGATGCGTGCCCGGCCGGACTCGATGAGCTACCCAGACGGCAACCGCCTGTGGATGGCCGACGTGAAAACGTCGACCACCGCGGACCCTGCCGAATTCGCCCGCAAGGCAGCCGATTTTGGTTACCACATTCAGGCCGCGTTCTACCGGTGCGTTGCGCAGCTGCTCGGCCTCGACACCGACCCGGCGTTCGTGTTCATCGTCGTCGAGAAGGAACCGCCGCACCTCGTTTCCGTCGTCGAGTGGGACGCCGAAGCGATGGCCGAAGGCGATCGGCTCGTCGGCCAAGCACTGGCCACGTACGCCCGCTGCGTCGAGACAGGGGAGTGGCCAGGCTACCTGCCTGGCATCCAACCAATTCGCCTGCCCGCCTGGGCGATCCACCGCGAAACCCTCGCCGACCTCCTCGAAGGGAACTGAAACCACCATGACCACGCAAACAGCGGCGGACGGCGCCTACAAGACCGTCGCGACCCAGCCGAAGCAGCCCGGCGTCGACGCATGGCTCCGCGCGCTCGCACCCGAAATCGAACGCGCTCTGCCGAAAGGCATGGACGCTGACCGGATCGCCCGCCTGGTGTTCACCGAGGTCCGCAAGAGCCAGCGCGCCAAAGCGGCCGGCATCGCCATAAGCTCGCTCGACGAATGCACCAAAGAGTCGTTCGCTGGTGCGCTGCTCACCAGCTCAGCGCTCGGGCTAGAGCCCGGCGTGAACGGCGAGTGCTACCTGATCCCGTTCAAAGACAACAAGTCTCGCACCGTCGAGTGCCAGCTCGTCGTCGGCTACCAGGGCATCGTGAAACTGTTCTGGCAGCACCCGCGCGCCGAATTCATCGACGCGCAGGCCGTCTATGAGCGCGACGAATTCCGCTACGCCAAAGGGTTGAATCCGGTCCTCGAACATGTCCCGTTCGCCGGTGACCCCGATGAGCGCGGAGAGGTCGTCGCCTACTACGCGGTCGCCAAAGCGCGCGGCGCGGCTGCGCTGTGGGACGTGTTCACGCCCAAGCAGATCGGCCGGCTGCGCAATGGCAAGGTGGGACCGTCCGGCAAGATCGCCGATCCGCAGCGTTGGATGGAACGCAAGACAGCGCTCAAGCAGGTACTGAAGCTGGCGCCGAAGACCACGCGTCTCGACATGGCGCTGCGCGCCGACGAGAACACCGGCTCCGAATTGAACCACACCATTGTGCCCGCGATCACCAGCGCGCCGGACTACATCGACGGCGAGTTCGACGAGCAACCCAGCGACGAACAACCCGCCGACACCGAAAACTGAAAGGAACCCCAGCAATGCCCGAAAAACCTGATGAAGCGACCGAATTCGCTGCCGTCCTGCTTACGCACGCGAAAGGAAGGGCGCACGACGAGGCCACCCGCAAACTCCGCGAAGCCGTCGAATCCGTCCAGCGCACCGGCAAGGCCGCGTCGGTGTCGGTGAAGCTCGACATCAAGCCGGTCGACAAGATCCCCAACGCGTTCCGCATCTCCGACACCGTCACCGCGAAGATCCCCGAAGACCCGCGGACGTCGATGTGGTTCGGCGACGACCACGGCGGCCTGCACCGCAACGACCCCAACCAAAGCGAACTCCCCTACGACACACCGGCAGACGGAAAATCCGCCGCCGCCGGCCGCGACAACTGAAAGGAACCCCGATAACCCATGGCTGAACTCGCCCCGGTCGTCAACACCCCCCACCCCGCCGACATCATCGCCGGCCCGCAGCCCCACGTTCGGCACGTCATGGCCGTCACCGAGCAGCACGGCCTACAGGTCGAAGAGCTGGAAGTCGACCCGAGCGACATCGCCCATCAGCCGTTCCGTGTGAAAGGTGAACGCACCGTCGCCGACATCGACTCCCTGCTCGCCGAACTCGACCGCCGCCCCCTCGGCGACGGCGGCACGCTATGGGGCAAAGCCAGCGCCGGACGTCTCACCGCCATCTACAACGACCACACCACCGGCGACCCGGGCTGGCGCGACGACAAACTCACCCTCCAACTCGCGCCCGACGAAGACTGGGCAGCCTGGCACGGCATCTCCGGCACCTACTTGAAGCAAGGACCCTTCGGCGACCAGATCGAAGAACTGCTCCACACCGTAACCAGCCCCGACCAGGCCGAGCTACTCGAAATCATCGACAGCATCCGCGCATCCACCAGCGGCGAATTCGAATCCGCGATCGAACGCGCCAACGGCAGCCAAAAGCTCACCTACAAGCAGGAACACACGGTCAAGGCCGGCCGCGGCGGACAGCTCGAGATCCCGCAGATCATCACCCTCGACCTGCGCCCATGGGAAGGCCACCCCGAGACCTACGAAGTCGAGTCCTACTTCCGCACCCGCGTCCAAGACGGCGCCCTGTGGCTGGCAGTCAAGCTCAAGCCGACCCGGCAGATCGTCCGCGAAGCCTGGTACGCAGTAACCCAGGCCGTCGTCGCTCAGACCGGCAAGACCGTCCTGGCGGTTCAGTAATGAACAAGACCAAGCGCCTCACCGAACTCACACCCGCGCAGCGCGACCGCATGGCCAGCTTCGCCCAGGAATGGATCCAATACGGCTGGCGCACACAGCCACTCACCGAAGAGGAATGGGCGGTTTGGGAGGCTGGCGCCCGCAAGTGTTACGAATTCGCTGGGGTTCCCTGGCCGGGTGTCGTGATTCGGGTGTCGTCGCCGATGGTGGGCGCGTTCGCGGCCCCGTTCGCGGCGCTCGCGATCGCGCTGCACCGCGCGATTCTGAAGGCGTTGGCTACGTTGGAATTGCCTTCTGATCCCTCGGCGGTCGGCTCGGCGGTCTACTCGGCGGTCGGCTCGGCGGTCGACTCGGCGGTCGGCTCGGCGGTCGGCTCGGCGGTCGGCTCGGCGGTCGGCTCGGCGGTCGGCTCGGCGGTCTACTCGGCGGTCTACTCGGCGGTCCGCTCGGCGGTCGACTCGGCGGTCGGCTCGGCGG
>LQPB01000077.1 GCA_002102225.1 Mycobacterium interjectum | reverse complement strand
AGGCGCGGGCGGCGGCGTCGGCTTTTGAGGCCGCGGTGTCCGCGACGGTGCTTTCCGGGGTGGGGCCGGCGGCGCCGGCGGCAACGCCGGCATGCTGAGCGGCTCCGGCGGAGCCGGCGGCGGCGGCGGACTCGCCGGCGCCAGCGGCCTCACGCCCGGCGGCGCGGGCGGGGCCGGCGGCAACGCCGGTGTGATCGGCAACGGCGGTGACGGCGGCGCCGGCGGGTCCGGTTTCGGCGGCGCGGGCGGCGCCGGCGGGAAGGGCGGCGACGCCGTGGCGGTCGGCGACGGCGGCAACGGCGGCAACGGCGGCAACCCGGGCACCCCGACCGGGACGCCGGGCACCGGCGGTACCGCCGGGGTGCTGCTCGGCCAGAACGGCAACAACGGGAAGCCCTAGCCGGGGCGCGCCACGACCGCTTTGCGGGCGCCGCGGCGACGACCCGCTTCCGGTTCTCTCCACGCGCTCCGACCGAGGTTTTCGCCGCGCCACGTCGCACAGTGGACTCGCTCGGGAGGTAGCAAATGTCGCTTCTGATCTCGGTGCCGGAAGTGTTGAGGGCCGCCGGAAACGATCTGGCCCATATCGGCGCGGCGATCGGCGCAGCGAACGCCGCCGCGTCGGCCCCGACGACCGCGCTGGCGGCGGCCGGCGCCGACCAGGTGTCGGCCGCCGTCGCCGCGATGTTCGCCTCGCACGGGCGCGAATTCCAGTCGATCAGCGCCCGGGTGGGGGCGTTTCACGAAGAGTTCGTCCAGGCGCTGAACGCGGCGGCGGGTGCCTACGCGTCCGCCGAGGCCGCCAACGCGGCCGCCGTGGCGAATCCGCTGCAGGGCGTCGAACAGCAGGTGCTGCAGGCCGTGAATGCGCCGACAGAATTTCTGTTGGGCCGCCCCCTGATCGGCAACGGCGCACCGGGGGCGCCGGGAACCGGGCAAAACGGCGCGCCCGGCGGGCTCCTGTGGGGTAACGGCGGCGCCGGCGGATCCGGGACACCGCAAGGCGGACCGGGCGGAAACGGCGGTGCCGCCGGGCTGTTCGGGGCCGGCGGCACCGGCGGCCAAGGCGGGTCGATCCCGCAGGGTTCGGTCGGCAACGGCGGCAACGGCGGCAGCGGCGGTGCCGGTGGGCTGTTCGGCGCGGGCGGTGCCGGCGGCGCCGGCGGGGTCGGCAACACCGACGGCGGTGCGGGCGGCGCCGGGGGCGCCGGCGGATTGTTCGCCAGTGGGGGCGCCGGCGGCGCCGGCGGGCAGGGGTTCCACGGCGACGGGGGCGTCGGCGGGCCGGGCGGTGCCGCCGGACCGTTCGGCGCCGGCGGCCCCGGCGGCAACGGCGGGACCGGTGCGACGAACGGTGGCTCCGGTGGGATCGGTGGCGGCGGCGGAGTGTTCGGCGACGGCGGCCCGGGCGGCGCCGGCGGTACCGGGGGGTCCACCGGCGCCGGAGGCAATGGGGGAGCGGGTGGCAACGCGGGCCTGCTCGCGGGCGCCGCCGGTGACGGCGGCACCGGTGGGTCGGCCGGCTTCCAAGGCGGGGCGGGCGGCGCCGGCGGCGAGTCCGCTCTGATCGGCAACGGCGGTCACGGCGGGACCGGCGGAGCCGCCACACCCGGCGACGGCGGCGCCGGCGGTGCGGGCGGGGCGGCGAGGCTGCTCGGCATCGGCGGTGCGGGCGGCCTGGGCGGGTCGGGGCTCACCAACGCGGGCGCCGGCGGGGCCGGCGGCGCCGGCGGGTTCATCGGCAACGGCGGCCCGGGCGGCGCCGGGGGGTTCGGCGGCTTCATGGGCGGCATGGGCGGCACCGGCGGCAACGCCGGGCTGTTGTTCGGCACCGGCGGCGCCGGCGGCGCCGGCGGGATGGCCCAGGTCTCCGGCGGTTTCGGCGGTAACGGCGGCATCGGTGGCCTGATCGGCAACGGTGGCGATGCCGGCGCGGGTGGCACCGCCCCGGCGGGCGGGCGCGGCGGTCACGGCGGCGACGCCCGGCTGATCGGCGACGGCGGCAACGGCGGCAACGGCGGCCTGGGCTCCCCCAACACCGTCGGCCCGGGCACCGGAGGCGCCGGCGGATTGTTGTTCGGCCTGAACGGGGTCGACGGTCGCTAGCCGCGGCCCTCGGCTACCCCGCCTGTTTGACGGGCGGCCGGTAGAAGATCAGCAACTGCCCGACGGCGCCGGCGAGGCCGAGGCCGGCCGAGATCGCCAGGCCGGGCCAGCCGTCGTACCAGTTCTTGCCGAAGATCACCCAGTCCAGGCTCAACCGGCCGGCGCCCAGCGTGGCCACCGCGACGGCGCTGACGGCCAGCACCAGGTTGTATTCCCAGCCCTCCTTCACGATGAAAAAGCCGTTGGCGCGGTGCACGGTCCAGGCCGCGACCAGCATGAGCGAGACGAAGCCCGCCGCCGGGATCGGCGTCAGCAGCCCGGCCGCCAGGCCCAGCCCGGCGGCCATCTCCGTGGTCGCGGCCACGGTGGCGTGAAACTTGCCCGGCTTCATGCCGATGCTCTCGAACCAGCGGGCGGTCCCCGGTATGCGGCCGCCGCCGAAGAACTTGTTGAAGCCATGTGCGGCGAGCGTCAGTCCCAGCACCAGCCGCAGGGTCAGTAACCCGACGTCATACACATTCATAGGTGCAAACCTAGCGGGTAGCCCTCGCGAACCGGGAAAGGAGCGCGACTTCAAGATCGCGATCATCGGCGCCGGCAACGTCGGCAACGCGCTGGGCACCGCGTGGCGCAACCGGGGCCACCGGGTCATGTTCGGCGTCCGCAACCCCGACGACCCCAAATACGCGTCGCTCGACGCCGTCGAAACCAACGAATTCGCCACGGCCGCTGCCGATGTGGTGGTGCTGTGCACGCCGTGGCGGAGCACACGCGCGGCGTTACGGGGCTGCGGCGACCTGTCGGGCAAGGTCCTCATCGACTGCACCAATCCGCTGACCCCCGACGCGGCCGGGCTCGAGGTCGGGTTCGTCACCTCCGGCGCCGAAGAAGTGGCGAAGTGGGCGCCCGGCGCCCGGGTTTGCAAGGCCATGAACCAGATCGGGGCCGCGATGATGGACGGGCCGCGGTTGCCGGGCGAACCCGTCATGTTCATCTGCGGCGACGACGACGAGGCCAAGTCGGTGACCGCGGGGCTGGTCGCCGAGCTGGGTTTCGAGACGGTCGACGTCGGCGACCTGACGCTGGCGCGGCTGCTCGAGCCCTACGGGCTGCTCTGGATTCACCTGGCGCTGCGCCGCGGGTTCGGCACGAGCTTCGGTTTCGGGCTGCTGCGCGGGCGGTACTGACATACTCGTCGGGGCCTGCCGGGACGGTCCCGACGGGCCGGCCCGCACGACGAGGGGGGTACACCACGACCCGCATCAATCCCGTGGTCGCGCTGGACGGCGGCGCGCGTCACCCGCGCGAGCTGCTCGGCAACAAGGGCCACGGCATCGACGCGATGCGCCGGCAGGGCCTGCCGGTGCCCCCGGCGTTCTGCCTCACCACCGGGGTGGGCCTCGACTACCTCGCCGAGCCCGCGGCGACCATCGACGCGGTCTGGGGCGACGTGCTCGACCGGATGCGCTGGCTGGAGGCGGAGACCTCGCGGACGTTCGGCCGGGGCCCGCGGCCGCTGCTGGTCAGCGTGCGTTCGGGAGCCACCCACTCGATGCCCGGCATGATGGACACCATCTTGGATGTCGGCATGAACGACGCCGTCGAGCAGGCGCTCACCGCCGAAGGCGGCCCGGGGTTCGCCCGCGACACCCGGCGGCGATTCACCACGATGTATGAACGGGTCGTCGGGCAATCCGTGCCCGCCGACCCCTACGTGCAGCTGCGGGCCGGCATCGAGGCGGTGTTCGCCTCGTGGGATTCGCCCCGCGCGGTCGCCTACCGCGCCCACTACGGCCTCGACGGCGGCGGCGGCACCGCGGTCGTCGTGCAGGCGATGGTGTTCGGCAACCGCGGCCCCAATTCCGGTGCCGGGGTGTTCTTTTCGCGCAACCCCGTCACCGGGGCCGACGCGCCCTTCGGCGAATGGCTGCCCGGCGGGCAGGGCGACGACGTCGTTTCGGGGCTGGTCGACGTCGCGCCGATCTCGGCGCTGCGGGACGAGCAACCGGCCGTCTACGACGAGCTGACGGACGCCGCCCGCGGGCTGGAGCGGGTCGCGTCGGACATCCAGGAGATCGAGTTCACCGTCGACGACGGCAAGCTGTGGCTGCTGCAGACGCGGACGGCCGAGCTCTCGGCGCAGGCCGCGGTGCGGCTGGCCCTGCGACTGCGCGAAGAGGGCCTCATCGACGACGCCGAGGCCCTGCGCCGGGTGACGCCGGCGCACGTCGCGGCTTTGTTGCTGCCCGCGTTGCAGCCCGAAACACGTTTGGCCGCACCCCTTTTGGCCAAGGGACTGCCCGCGTGTCCGGGCGTGGCATCGGGGACGGCATACACCGACGTCGACGAGGCGCTGGCCGCCGCCGACCGGGGCGAGCGTGTCGTCCTGGTGCGCGATCACACCAGGCCCGAGGACGTCCTGGGGATGCTGGCCGCCCAGGGCATCGTCACCGAGGTCGGCGGCGCCGCCAGCCACGCGGCGGTGGTCAGCCGCGAACTCGGCCGGGTGGCCGTGGTGGGCTGCGGTCGCGGCGCGGCCGCGGCGCTGGCCGGCAGGCAGATCACCGTTGACGGCTACGAAGGCGAAGTGCGCGAAGGCAATCTGAGCCCGTCGGCCTGGTCGGAGAACGACACCCCGGAGCTGCGCGAGCTGTCCGGCATCGCGCGGCGCGTCAGCCCGCTGCGCGCCCATGCCACCGGCCCTCACCCAAGGCTGGATGACACCTCGGACGCCGCGGTGCGCGCGGCCCTGGACGCCGGCCGGCGCGACGTGGTGTCGGCAAACCCGCTGACCGTCATGCTGACCGCGATCCGGTTGACGGCACAGGTCGCCGGATGACCGAACTGGCGGTGCTGCAGGCGGTCCGGCTGAAGGGCCGGGTGCGTCCGGTCGAGCTGGCCTCGACCCTGGGCCGGGAGCCGGGCGACATCGCCGACGTCGTCGAGCGGCTCACCGCGGCGGGGCTGCTGGTCGACGAGGCGACCCTGCGGATCAGCCCCGCCGGCCGGGCCCGGCTCGAGACGTTGCTCGCCGAGGAGCGCCGGGGGATCGACTCGGACGCGATGGCCGCCGCCTACCGCGACTTTCGGCCGTTGAACACCGAGTTCAAGTCGCTGGTCACCGATTGGCAGGTCAAGGGGAACGCGCCCAACGCCCACGACGATGCCGACTACGACGCCGCGGTGCTGGCCCGGCTCGGCGAGGTGCACGCGCGGGTGGTGCCGATCATCGAGGCGGCCGCGGCCCAGGTGCCGCGGTTGGGTTCCTATGCGACGAAACTGCTTGCGGCGCTGGACAAAGTCCAAGCCGGCGACACCGCCTGGCTGAGCCGGCCGCTCATCGACTCCTATCACACCGTGTGGTTCGAGCTGCACGAGGAGCTGATCGGCGCCGTCGGGCTGACCCGCGCGCAGGCGGCGAGATCCGATGACGCGCAATAGCTTTCACAGCGCCGCGTCGAGCAGCTCGAGATACGCGTCGATGTCGGGGACGGCCGACCCGGCGGCGTGCACGCTGACCGCTATGGTGTCGCCGATGCCGTGCACCCCGTGAGTCAACCCCATCGCCGGCGACAGGGCCGGGTATCCGGCCGTCAGCACCACCCGGGCGCCCCCGAAGCTCAGATCGGCGGCCCCGCGGTTGACGCTGGACACCACTGTGTTGCCGGCCACCTGCGTGGGGCGGACCGAAGGGTCGAACTGCGCGACGCCCCACCGCAGTAGCGCCGCGGGCACCGCGGCGAAGGCGCGATCGGCCGCGTGCGTGGCCGGGTGTTCGAAGCGCCGCCGCCCGTTGGCCAGGTCGGCGGCGATCCGCTCGACCCGGGCATCGAAGCCCAGTGTCGGGTACAGCCCGGCGACGACGTTCCCGAAGTGGTTATACGCCTGCGGCGCACCGGGTTTGGCCATCGGGACCTCGGCGCCCAGCGTCTCGGACCCCGCACCGAGCAGGGTGGACAGCGCCGTGGACACCGCCGCCAGCACGCCGACGGTGACCGTCGGGCCGCGCAGTTGCGAACGGCGCCGCACCAGCGTGCGCACCGACCGGGTGCCGCCGGGCGGGGCGTTGGTGGGTTGCGGCGGCCGCGACCCGGCCCCGGGCGCCAGCAACCCGGCGTGGGTGTCGCGGACCAGCCGGCGATGCGCGCGCGCCGCCGCGATCGCCCGCCACGGCAAGAAACCCGCCGACGGCGCCGACACCGCCGGCACCGGCACCGCGCGCCCGAACAGCCAGGCCGCCATCGCCGAGGCGCGGGCGCCGTCGGCCAGCGGGTGCGCGACCTGCATGACCGCGACGCTGCCCGGTCCCGAGATGCCGGGGATGCCGAACACCGGGGTGAACAGGTGCAGCCGCCAGGGCATCACCCGAACGTCCAACTGGTCGTCGGCGAGGGCGACGACGGCCGCCAGGCAGTCCCGCCAGCCCGGGTCGGGCAGGTCGTGGCGGACCACCCAGTCGGAATCGGGGGCGGCCGGCACCCACCGCGGATAGGCCAGCCGGCCGCGCTCGGCGACCCGCATCGCCAGGTCCGGGCACGCGCGCGCCCGCGCGCGCACCTGCTCGACGGCGCGCGCGCAGTCCGCGGGTTCGCCGTCGAACGCGTACAGCAGGAACTCGTCGTTGGGAATCTTGGCCGACATCCAGTAGAACTGCGCATCGACGGCCGCCATCCGCCGCGCCGTCATCGCGTCAGCCGGGCGAGCCGATGAACGTCAGCACCAGGTTGGCGACCTTGTCCGGCTGTTCGAGCTGCAGGAAATGCCCGGCGTGCTCGACGATGGCGACCTCGCTGCCCGCGGGCAGCGCCTTTTCCGTCCAGCGGGTGAAAGCCGATGTCATGCAACCGTCGTCGCGCCCATGCAGATACAGGCACGGCAGCAGGGGCTCTTGGGTCCACAGCCGGTTCAGGTCGGCATACTCTGCCGGCGGCCGCGGGTGGCGGATCATCGCCCGGTACGTTCCCAACGCCGCCCGCCAGCTCTCCGGCGTGCCGATGGCCGCGTCCACGTGGCGCAGGTCCTCGTCGGCGCGGTAGCCCGGCGACCACCGTCGCCACAGCAGCGGCAGCACCCAGGACGCGGAACGTTCTGGCAGCCAAGGCAATTGGAAATACATGATGTACCAGCTGCGCACCAGCTGCGGCGGCAGGTGGCCGAGCAGCCGCAGCCGGTCGGCCGCGCTGCCTCGGCGGCGAAATCCCGCGGAGACGGGGACCGACATGATCACGGCCTTGGCGAAGGGGCTGTCGGGCATCGCGGCCAGGCCGGTCGCGGCGATCGCGCCCCAGTCGTGGCCGATCACGACATCATGCTCCGTGCCGCCCGCGGCCGAGCGCACCCGCAGGGCGTCGTCCATCAGCGCGCCGACGTGGAAATCGCCGTCGGCCGGCAGCGACGACGGCGCGTATCCCCGCATGAACGGCGCGACGACCCGCCACCCCGACTCGACCAGGCGCGGGGCGAACTTGCGCCAGCCGTAGGCGGTGTCGGGGAAGCCGTGCAGGCACAGCGCGATCGGCGCGTCCGCCGGACCCCACGTCAGGGCCTTCAGATCCCCGGCCGGGCCGGGCACATCCAGCCAGCCCGGCTCACCCATCGGGGGCCCGCTCGGTGTCGTCAGCCATGTTCACTCCCTCGTCGGCGCGCGTCCGCACCGACCAACCTAACGCCTGTTCACTCGAGACGCACCGACCCCGGTACGGAATTGCCCAGTTCCGCACGGCCCCAATCTCTTTCGGAGCCGCCGCGGTCTACTGATAGCGTCAGGGCATGGCGACCCCAACGCAGGCCCGTCGATGGGCCAAGACCGGCGCCACCCAGCAGCGGATCCTCGACGCCGCCACCGACGTCTTCGCGACCAGGGGATTCACCGCCGCGACGATGGCCGACGTGGTGGCCAGTTCCGGAGCCAGCGTCGGCAGCATCTACCACCACTTCGGCGGCAAGAACGAGCTGTTCCTGGCGATCTTCGAGCAGATGGCCACCGCCGTCGACCGCCGCATCGAGGAGGCGATGCGGCAGGCCGGCGAGGCGCCCGACCCGCGGCGCGTCTTCGAACTGCACGTGCGGGCCTACCTCGAGGCGATGTGGGAGAACCGGCGCCTGGCCCGGGTGCTGACGTCCGGGGACACGCCCCCGGGATTCGAGGTCGCCCGCCGCGACCGCATGCAGGCCGCCTTCCGCCGCTGGATGGCGGTGCTTGGGCTGGACAAGTCGGTGCGCGGACAACTCCTGAGCCGCGTTCTGGTCGCGACCATGGCGGAGTCGTCGCTGATGGTCGCCGGCTGCGACGATCCCGAGGAGGTGCCGGCGATCACCGACGCCACGATCGAGTGGATCGGCCGGCTCACCGAGTGAACTCGCCCGCGACGGCCCGCTCCAGGTCGGCTACGACGATCTTGCGCATGCCGTACATCGCCTGGGTGGCCGCCGCCGCGCGGGCGCGGTCCGGGTCGCCGATCAACTCGTAGAGCCGATCCGGGATGATCTGCCAGCTCAGGCCGAAGCGGTCCTTGCACCAGCCGCACTGCGATTCCTCGCCGCCGTCGGTCAACCGCTCCCAGTAGTAGTCGACCTCGTCCTGGTCTTTGCATCCGATCGTGAAGGACACCGCCTCGCTGAACGGAAACTGCGGCCCGCCGTTGATGCCGATGAACCGGGTGCCGTCGAGCACGAAACTGCCGGACAGGACCGTTCCCGCCTCCCCCGGGCCGGCCTCGGTGGTCCTGTTGAAGCCCTCGATGCGGGAGTTGGGGAACACCGACGTGTAAAACTCCGCCGCCTCTTCGAGGTCGTGGTCGAACCACAGCGAGGGCGTGATCGAGGGCATGAGCAACTCCTTTTGCGCGCGTTGGTGGGCGGTTTCAGTGACAGACCGCGGCGGCGGCGAGAACTCATCGCGCCGCCCACAGATCGCCGAAGGGCATTGACAGTATTAGAACGCGATTCTAATATTTGGCCATGGGCGCCCCTAAGCTGTGGGCCAATTCGGGTGACTCGCACTTCCTCGAGCCCGAGGACCTGTGGCGCTCGCGGCTGCCGCGGCGCCTGGCCGATCTGGTCCCGCGCACCGAGAAGGACCCCGACGGCCGGTGGGAGTCCATCCACGTCGACGGCCAGGTGTTCCGGCGGCGCCTGCCCACCCTCGCCCAGCAGGAGTTCATGCAGGCCACGATCGCCGCGGCGGGTGCGCGCGACGTCGGCAAACGGCTGGCCGACCTCGACGACGAGGGTATCTGGGCGGAGTTGGTGTTCCCGTCGCTGGGCATGTGGTCGGGCTCGTTTCGCACACCCGAGCTGCTGCGCGAGGCGATGCGGGCCTCCAACGACTGGGCCAAAGAGACCCTGATGGATCACTCGCCGCGGCTCATCCCGACGGCGCAGGTGTCGACCATGGACATCGACGACGCGGTCGCCGAGCTCAACCGTTGCGCCGCAATGGGATTCAAGGCGGTGTTTCTTCCGGTCACGCCCCATCCGGCGCAGCGCGACTACCACCGCGAGGAGTGGGAGCCGTTTTGGGCGGCCGCCGAGGGCGCCGGCATGGTGGTCGCGTTCCACATCGGCACCGAGCCAATCGATTTCGCCGCGGGCAACTCGATCGGCGTCACGTACCACGGCCCCGGCGGCGCGGTGCTGAACTACACCGAAACGTCGTTCGGCGGGCAGCGCGCGGTGGTGAAGCTGGTCGCGTCGGGCGCCCTGGATCGGCACCCCGATCTCAAGGTGCTGGTGTCCGAAGGCGGCGCCACCTGGGTGCCGTTCATCGCCGACCGGATGGAGGAGGGCTATCGGCAGCACGCAATGGTGGTGCGCCCCAAGCTCGAACGCGGGCCGCGCGAGATCATCTACTCGCAGGTGTACGCGTCGTTCCAGCACGACTCGTCGGCCGTCGCGGCGATGACGGCGATGGGCTTCACCAACGTGTTGTGGGGCAGCGACTACCCCCACATCGAGGGCACCTTCGGCCACACGCAGGCGACGCTGCATCAACTGTTCGACGGCGTCGACGCCAAGACCCGGGACCGCATCCTGTTCGGCAGCTTCGCGGAGCTGTTTCCTGAAGCGCCGCCGCCACCGGGGGCCCAGGTCGGCGGTGAATAGATTGCCTAGGTAACGTCGAAGGGCGATCTACCGAGAGGACGCCCGTGAGTGCCGTGAGCAGCAGCAATGAGACGGTCGAGTTTTCCGGCCACAACGGGATCACCCTGGTCGCCGACGAGTGGAACCGCGGCTCGGCCAAGGCCGCCGACCGGCCGACGATCCTGATGTTGCACGGCGGCGGCCAGAACAGGTTTTCCTGGAAGAACACCGGCCAGATCCTGGCCGACGACGGGTTTCACGTCGTCGCCCTGGACTCCCGGGGTCACGGCGACAGCGACCGCGCGCCCGATGCCGACTACGACGTCGAGACGCTGACGGCGGACGTGATGCACGTGCTGGATGCCATCGGCCGGCCGGTGGCGATCATCGGCGCCAGCATGGGCGGGCTGACCGGCATCCTCGCCGCCGACCGCGCCGGCCCCGACCGGGTGACGCAATTAGTCCTGGTCGACGTGGTGCCCCGCTTCGAGAAGGGCGGCAGCGCCCGCATCCGCGATTTCATGTTCAGCGGCCTCGACGGGTTCGAAACGCTGGAGCAGGCCGCCGACGCCGTCGCCGCCTACCTGCCCTACCGGAAGAAGCCGCGCAGCCCCGAGGGGCTGAAGAAGAACCTGCGGCTGCGCGACGGGCGCTGGTATTGGCACTGGGACCCGGCGTTCATGACCAAGCCGGGCGACGACCCGGAGCTGCGCACCGAAAAGTTCGAGCACGCCGCGACCAACCTGACGATCCCGGTCTTGCTGATCCGGGGAAAGCTGTCGGACGTCGTCAGCCCCGAGGGGGTCGAGCATTTCCTGACCCAGGTGCCGCGCGCCGAGTTCGTCGAACTGTCCAACGCCGGGCACACCGCGGCAGGCGACGACAACGACGCCTTCAGCGAGGCCGTGGTGGCCTTCGTCGAGCGAGGTTAATTCGCCGGCTTCTCGGCGTGCCCGCCGAACTGCTTGCGCATCGCCGACAGCGCCTTGTTGGCGAAGTCGTCGAGCTGACGGCTGGCGAAGCGGGACTGCAGCGCGGTGGTCAGCACGGGCGACGGGACGCCCTCGTCGATCGCCGCGATGGCGGTCCAGCGGCCCTCGCCGGAGTCGGAGACCCGCCCGGAGAACTCCTTCAGATCGGGCGATTCGTGCAGCGCGATCGCGGTCAGATCCAGCAACCACGACCCGATCACGCTGCCGCGCCGCCACACCTCCGCCACGTCGGGGATATCGAACGTGTACTGATAGAACTCCGGATTGGACAGCGGCGCGGTTTCGGCGTCGCCCTCTTGCACGTCCTTGCCGATATCGGCACCGCGCAAGATGTTCAGGCCCTCCGCGAGCGAGGCCATCATCCCGTACTCGATGCCGTTGTGCACCATCTTCACGAAGTGTCCTGCGCCGGACGGCCCGCAGTGCAGGTAGCCCTTTTCCGCCTGTCCGACCTCGCCGTCGCGTCCGGGCGTGCGCGGCGCCGCGTCCACCCCGGGCGCGACGCTGGCGAAGATCGGCTCGGCGTGGGCGAACGCCTCCTCGTGGCCACCGATCATCAGGCAATAACCGCGCTCCCGGCCCCAGACCCCGCCGCTGGTGCCGCAGTCGAGCAGGTGAATTCCCTTGTCGGACAGGGTCTTTGCATGCTTTATGTCGTCGCGGTAGTACGAGTTGCCGCCGTCGATGACGATGTCGCCGGACTCCAGCGTCGTGGCCAGCTCCTCGATGACCCCCGTCGTGATCGTCCCCGCCGGCACCATCACCCAGACGACGCGCGGGGCGGTCAGCTTCTCGGCGAGCTCCTGCAGCGACGACACGCCGGTGGTGCGCTCCTCCCCCGCCATCGCCTTCACCGCGTCGGGGTTGTGGTCGTAGACCACGCATTCGTGTCCGTCCTTGGCAACCCGCCGCACGATATTCGCGCCCATGCGGCCCAGGCCGATCATCCCTAGCTGCATCGTGTCCCGTCTCCTTAGTCTTGCGTCTGCTTGGTCTGGGGCAGCCACGGTTCCTGCCAACTGTGGTGGCCGTGCAGCAGCGACTGCGCGGCCTCGGGTCCCCAGGACCCGGGGTCGTAGTGGTGAATGCGGCCGGGCTTGTCCAGCACCGGCTGCACGATCCGCCACGTTTCCTCGATGGCGTCCTCGCGGGCGAAGAGTTGGCGATCGCCGGTGAACGCGGCGTAGAGCAGCCGTTCGTAGGGCCGCACGGCTTCACCGAGGTCTTCGGCGAAGGACGAATCGAGGTGCACGTCGTGCCACGAATTGCCGGCCTGGGCCGACAGCTGCAGGCGCATCCCGGGGTCCGGATCGATGCGCAGCACGATCTGGTTGGGCTCGGGCGGCCGGCGGTTGGGCAGAAACGAGAACCCGGGCACGTGATGGAGGAACATCCGGACCTCGGTGACCCTTTCGGGCAGCGCCTTGCCGGCGCGCAGGAAGATCGGCACCCCGGCCCACCGCCAGTTGTCGATTTCGGTCCGCAGCGCGATGTAGGTCTCGGTTTGCGAGTCCTTCGCCACCCCGGCGACGTCGGTGTAGCCGCGGTACTGCCCGCGCACGCAGCGCTGCGGGTCCAGTGCCGGCATCGCCCGAAACACCTCGGCCTTCTTGTCGTTCAGGTCGTCGTCGCTCGGGCCGACCGGCGGCTCCATCGCCACGAGTGCGAGCACCTGCAGCAGATGGTTTTGCACCACGTCACGCAGCGCACCCACCGCGTCGTAGAACTTGCCGCGGTCCTCGATGCCGAAGTCCTCGGCCATGCTGATGTGGATTTCGGAAATGCTGTCGCGATCCCACACCTTGGCCAGGCCGTTGTTGGCGAAGCGCAGGTACTGCAGTTCTTCGACGGGCTGCTTGCCCAAAAAGTGGTCCACGCGCAGGATTTGGTCCTCGTCGAGCACCGCGCGCAGCCGGGCGTTCAGGTCGCGCGCGGAGGCCAGGTCGTGGCCGAACGGCTTTTCCACCGCCACGCGCGCGCGCTCCAGCAGGTCCACCTTCGCGAGGTTCTCGACGATCGGCGCGAACAGCGACGGCGGCATCTCCAGGTAGTACAGCGGGCGGCAGTCCTTGTCGACCCGCTTGGCGAGCTCTTTGTACAGCTCGGGATCGGTGACGTCGCCGTGCAGGTAGGACAACCGTCCCGCCAGCCGATCGAACACCGCGTCGTCGAGGTTCTCACCGGACGCCTTGATGGCATCGCGCGCCCGCTCGGCCAGCTGCTCGACGGACATGTCGTCACTGGCCACACCGATGATCGGGCACTTCAGCAGGCTGCGCGACTCGAGCCGGTACAGGGCTCGGTACGTCATCTTGCGGGCCAGATCGCCGGTAATGCCGAAGATCACCAGCAGGTTTGAAGAGCTGTCGCCGCCGTCGGCCAAGCCCGCACCTCCCGAAGTCACCCGATTGGCTCTGGAGAATCACTACCCGCGGCGGTCGTCCTCAACACTAGACACCGCAAACAGGCCCGACAACCTGAATCCAACGCGGCCTTTGGCAGGATGCCAAGCGTGGGTGGGCAAGCAGCAGACGTCCTGCATATCGCGCTCTACGTCCTGGCCGGAGTCGCCGCGGTGGAAGCGGGCGCGATCGCGGTTCTCTCGGTCCTGCTGGCGCGCAGCCGCCGCGAGATCGAGGAGTTGCAGCACCGCAACGACCCCCGGACCCAGCTGCTGTCGGGCGGTCGGGAGGCCGTCAAAAGGGTGTGGAACGCGGCCAACCTGATGCGCAAGGAGGGCTTCGGCGCCGCGGTGCGCAGCTCGATCGAGGACCTCGCCGACTGGGCCGAGGTGGAGCGGCCCGACCTGGCCCGCGTCACCCCGGACGGCAGGGTGGTGATCCTGTTCACCGACATCGAGGAGTCGACGGCGCTCAACGAGCGGATCGGCGATCGCGCCTGGGTCAAGCTGATCGGCTCGCACGACAAGCTGATTTCGGGACTCGTGCGGCAGCGCTCGGGGCACGTGGTGAAAAGCCAGGGGGACGGCTACATGATCGCCTTCGCGCGTGCCGAAGAGGCGGTGCGGTGCGGCATCGATGTCCAGCAGGCGCTGCGCAAGGACGCAAAACGCAGGCGGGGTGAGGAAATTCGGGTGCGGATCGGCATCCACATGGGCCGTTCGGTGCGACGCGGGGACGATCTGTTCGGGCGCAACGTGGCGATGGCCGCGCGGGTCGCCGCGGAAGCGACCGGTGGCCAGATCCTGGTGAGCGAACCGGTGCGCGACGCCGTCGCCGACTGTGATGGCATCGGATTCGACGAGGGCCGCGACGTCGAACTGAAAGGCTTTTCGGGCAGCTACCGCCTGTTCGCCGTCGAGCCCGACGCCGACCCCGACTCGGACTGAAACCGCTCCCCATCGGATTCGGCCAGCCGCTGATGCAGCCGCGCGCGGATCTCGTCGGCGCTATAAGCGCGTCGCTTGCGCTGGTCGCGGGCGACCACCACTCCCCCGGCGACGACGCCGGCGACACCGGCCAGGCCGATCCACTTCCAAACGCTGCGCATGGTTGACAGGCTATTACCGCAATGGACACCCTTCGCGACAAGGTCGCCGTCATCACCGGAGCGGGCAGCGGCATCGGCCGCGCCATCGCCTGCGCGCTCGCCGGCCGCGGCGCACGCATCGTGGCCGTCGACATCGACGACGCCCGCCTGGCGGCCGTCGCCGGCGATCTGACGCAAGCCGGTGTGCTCCTTGCGCCCGCCGACGTGTCGGATCCGGTTGCCTTCGACCGGATTCGGGACGCCGCGCTGCGCCGATTCGGCCGGATCGACATCGTGGTGAACAACGTCGGCGTGCTGACAAACGGCCTCCCCGAAGACATTCCGGTGACCGAGTGGCAACGCATTCTCGACATCAACCTGATGTCGGTGGTGCGCAGCAACGCCGCCTTCCTGCCGCTGTTGCTCGATCAGGGCAGCGGGCATGTGGTCAACACCGCTTCCTTCGCCGGGCTTTTCACCTATTCCTACGACCGGCTGCCGTACGCCGCCACCAAGGCCGCCATCGTGCAGATCAGCGAGGGCCTGGCAATTTATCTGCGGCCCAAGAACATCGGCGTCACCCTGTTGTGTCCGGGGCCGGTGCTGACCAACATCGCGGCAGCGGTGCCGACATTCGGCGGCGGGGCGCCGCTGCGGATTCCCGGTGAGCAGTTCGAGTTGCTCGACCCCGCGCCCGTCGGCGAGCTGGTCGCCGAGGCGATCCTGGGCAACCGATTCTTCGTGCCCACCCACGCCGGTGTCGTCGAGGAGCTGCGCCGCCGCGTCGACGACTGGGACGCATACATCGACTACCAGATATCCCGCGAACCACGAAAACGAAAGGCAGACAACGATGGTTGACACCCGCACCCGGGGCCTCGATGCGCTGAAGGAGATGTTGCCCGGAGTCATCGGCGACGGCGCCACCGGTCTGAGCGATGGCGGCATCGCCGACGAACTCGGTGACATGAGCCTCGATCATGTTTTCGGCGCCTTGTGGACGCGACCCGGCCTCGACCGGCGCTCCCGCAGCCTGCTGACGCTCGGCGCGCTGATCGCCCTGCGGGCCAGCGACGAACTGAAGCTGCACTTCCAGATCGCGCTGCACAACGGGCTGAGCCTGGAGGAGATCGAAGAGGCGATCTACCACATGACGGGCTACGCGGGTTACCCGGCGGCCGTCAACGCGCGCCGGGTCGCGCGCGAAGTGCTTCACCGTTCCTAAGCTGATCGCATGCTGACCCTGGATCAGGCCGTGACCGAAACCCGGACCGGAGACATCTGGTTGTTCCGGGGCAGCTCGGGGCCCGACCGAGCCATCCAGACCCTGACGAACAGTCCGGTGAATCACGTCGGGATGACGGTGGCCATCGACGACTTGCCGCCGCTGATGTGGCACGCCGAACTGGGCGACAAACTTCTCGACGTGTGGACCGGTACCAACCACCGCGGCGTGCAGCTCAACGATCTTCGCGACGCGGTCCAGCAATGGATGGAGCGCTACCACCAGCGGTGCTGGCTGCGCCA
Source organism: Mycobacterium interjectum (assembly GCA_002102225.1). GTDB lineage: Bacteria > Actinomycetota > Actinomycetes > Mycobacteriales > Mycobacteriaceae > Mycobacterium > Mycobacterium interjectum_B. Next base: position 1,054 of record LQPB01000077.1, on the reverse strand, counting down.
GCTGACGCCGTATGCCAACCGCGAACAGGAGAACAGGCTGCTGCGGGTGATCGCGCGGATGGACGGCACCGCGTTCCCGACCACGGCTCGGCTGACCGGCCGGTGGTTGCGCGGCCGGCTGCCGACCGCGTACGACTGGATACGGGGAATTCCGGTCGTGGACAGCAAGGTTCGGGAGTCCACGCGGCGGCGCAAGCTGCGCCAGCGCGGCGGCCTGGAAGCGGCGTACTGCGCGGAGACGGTGGCCATCACCTATGAGGAGATGGGATTGCTGAGCACGGAGAAGTACTCGAACTGGTTCGACCCGGGTTCGTTCTGGAGCGGCGACACGCTTCCGCTTGCGCCGGGTTATCAGCTGGGCCACGAAATCTCCGTTGCCCTGGGCTAATCGACCGACATCTCCCCCATCTCGGACCACCCGGCGGCGTCGAGGGTTTGGTTGATGATCTTGGGGGTGGACTTCAGCGCCTGCGGGAGCTCGCGCATCGCGCGCTTGAAGTGATCGCTGTTGACGTGGACGCTTCCGGCGTCAGCGTCCCGGAAGGCCTCCACGAGAACGTACTCCGCCGGGTTGTCCAGGCTGCGCGACCACTCGAACCACAGGTTGCCCTCCTCGGCGCGGGTCGCGGCCGTGAACGGCCCAACCAGGTCCGGCCAGCGGTCGGTCCACTCGGGTTTGGTCTCGAACTTGACGACGATGAAGATCACGCGCGCTTCCCACCTTTGCCTGCTGCTCCGTGGCAGCGCCAGCATACGTGCCGCGCGCAAGCGCTCACCATTTCGAGGCCGCAGCAAAGTTTTGCCTAGACGTCCGCATTGACGCCTAGGCAAATCCTTGGTATTGAGCTGTCGCGCTTGGGGGCAGTGACGCAGCCCACAACGCCCCCCGATCGGGGGTCAGTTCACAATCGCGACGAAATTGCGAAATGTTTCCCGATAAACAAATCGGACGCGCTTCAATTCGTTACGTATTCGCAATTCCGGGGTCGCCGGGCGGCGGCGGCTGGGGCGCCGGGGGCGCCGGGGGCGCGGGAGCCGGTGCGTCGACCAGAAC